>CAWENM010000001.1:0-14508 GCA_963810465.1 uncultured Acidobacteriota bacterium
TGTCGTTCCCGTTCGGAGATTCCAACGACCTGCCCATCGCCGGGATCTGGGGTCCCTGACGACGAGCCACCATCGATTGAGCTGATGCGAAGGACCGACCCCGGGGTCGGTCCTTCGCTTTGCAAAGAACGCTCAGACCACCTGGACCCAGGTGAGCACTTCGGGCATCCGTCGGCGTAGGAGACGGCTGGACACGAATAGGGAGATCCCGTAGAGGATCAGGCCCCAGGCGATGGCGGCTATGACAGCCACCCAAGGGGCAAGGACCTGACCGAAGTCGACCGTCAGCACCACCAAAGCGGCCGGGGGGATCAGAAGAAGCCCGATCGCGAAGAAGGAGACTGTCTGGCTCACGATGGCGAGGCAGCCCTGTTCGGTCGACTGGGCGAAGACGTCCGTCCCTTCCCGCGGCAGACGTAGCGGGGTCAGAACGGAGACGAGATTGCCCACGGCGAGCTGGCAACCGATGGCAGCCACGGTCAGCGGGACCACCAGCCAGACCCAGGTCCACTGGCCGGTGAAGAAGGCGAGCCCAAGCGTGAGAATGGTGGTCTCCACGGCCAGGCCGCCTGCCACCGCCAGGTTCTTCCCGAGAAGGATTTGGTGGGGCTTGGGCGGCAGGACGAATAGATAGCTGGCGGCGTTGCGCTCCCATCCGAACAAGTTGAGGGCGATGGGCAAGCCGACGAAGAGGACGAGGACCGGGGCGATCAGCGGGGCCCAGGCCCGATCTCTCAGGTCGAAGAACCCGGTGGCGTTCATGACTGCTCCGCCGATGGCGAGGCCGACGAAGATGACGGTGCCGGTCCACACCAGTCGCTGTCGGGGATCCCGTATGTAGAAGCGCAGCTCCTTGCGGGCCATGGTCGGGATCACGCCCCAGGGCCCGATCGTCATGCCACCACGACGAGCACGTGCTGCCGGCTTGCTCTGCTGGACCGGTGTCGACAACAGCCATCCGAGCAGCCGACGCCAGGTCACGGCGAGGACGATGAGACCGGCGGACGCCGCGGCGAGAGCGAGGATGCCGGACCCGACACTGCCAGTGGCCACATCGACGATTGCCTTCTGAGCCGCCACGGGCGGGAGTAGGGCCCACCACCCCGTGATGGGCGTCGCGGTCACCGCCCCGGCCAGACCTAGTTCTGCCACGGTGTCGCTCACGACCCGATAGGCGAAGAAGGAGCCGGCGGCTAGACCGAGGATCATGAACGTGGCGATGTCCCGTCCGCGGCGGGTTCGGAGCACGGCAGAGACGGCAGCCGAGAACAACTGGCCCCCGACCGCCAGCAGCGCGAGGTAGACCAGGGAGGCCGGGATGGCCATCCACCACACCCCGCCGATGGCTATTGCGTTGGCGGCGAGAAGGGCCAGTGGAACGATGGTCGATGGGGCGACGAGGCTGGAGGCCGCCAGCCCGGTGACCAACTGATTTGGGGTGAGGGGAAGCGTGGCCAGCTGCTGTGGGTCGAGGTTCTCATCGAGCGGGAAGATGATGACGGGAAGGGTCACCCACACGATGAACGCGATCAGCGCCGTCCAGGCCAAATAGTGGGGGAGGGCTGCCGGGTCGGATTGCTGGAGCAGGACGATGTTCTGATAGTGGGCTTGGGCCAGCCAGAGCCCGAGCCAGCCGAGCAGGATCGTCGCCACAGGAAGACCGATTCGCCTCTGTCGATCGTGGCGAAATCCGTTCCAGGTGAGACGAGCCTTGAGCTCTACGAGTTTGAATACCACGACGAATCCGGTGTCCGCCCGCCCACCGCGGCGATGAAGGCGTCTTCGACATTGTCGACACCCATCCGACGGCACAACCCATCGGGCGTCTCTTCGATGGTGAGCTTTCCCGCCACCATGATCCCGATCCTGGTGCACAGCTTCTCGACCAGATGCATCTCATGGGAGGAGAAGACGATGGTGGTCCCTCCCTGTGCTGCCTGTTGGAGCAGACGACGGATGAGCCGGGCCGAGACGGCGTCGACGCCTTCGAAGGGCTCATCGAGGAACAGCACCGGGGGCCGATGGATGATGGCCGCGCCGAGGGCGATCTTCTTCCGCATCCCTCGGGAGTAGTCGCCCACCATCTTCGTGCCGGCGTCGATCAGGTCGAGGAGATCGAGCAGCTCGTTGCGACGCCTGGCTGCCTCCTCGCGGTCCAGGCCATGCATCGCCGCCGTGAAGTCGAGTAGCTCGGCACCAGTCAGGCGCTCGTAGAGATTGAACTCCTCAGGCAGCACGCCGATCCGGGACTTGACCTCGGTCGGTTGCTTCCAGGTATTGAACTGGCCAATGCCGACTGTGCCCTCGTCTGGTCGAAGCAGCCCGACGATGGTCTTGATGGTCGTTGTCTTCCCCGCGCCGTTCTGACCGAGGAGCCCGTAGAACTCGCCCGGCTTGATCGAAAGGTCGACATGATCGACCGCGACCGTCTTACCGAAACGGCGAACGAGCCCTTTGGCCCAAACGGCCGGAAGCGCGTCTGCAATGTCGGTCGAGGCGTCGTCGATCAAGGGTTGGGTCACAGAGGAAGTATCGACCGATGATTGTGATAACCGAAGCGGAAGAGGTCAGGCAACCCCCTGTCCCATGTCCCACGCCGCGGTTACCGTAGGTGGCGGTGGAGTACCAGGCCCTATATCGCAAGTACCGGCCGCAGACCTTCGACGATGTCATCGGCCAGGGTCATGTCACCACAACCCTGGCGAGGGAGATCGCCGACGGGCGCGTGGCGCATGCCTATCTCTTCACCGGGCCGCGTGGCACCGGCAAGACGACCACCGCGCGGATCCTGGCCAAGGCGCTCAATTGCGTCAATCGGGGACCGGACGGCGCCCCATGCAACGTGTGCCCGAGCTGTGTCGCCATCACCGAGGGCTCGTCCCTCGACGTCCTCGAGTTGGATGCTGCTTCGCACAACTCGGTAGATGACATCCGGGACATCAAGGTGAGTGTGACGACCGTGGCCTCTTCGGCGACGTCGAAGAGGGTGTTCGTCCTCGACGAGGCCCACATGCTGTCCAAGGCCGCAGGCAATGCGTTGCTGAAGACTCTCGAGGAGCCGCCCGAGCACGTCCACTTCGTCCTGGCCACCACAGAGCCTTACAAGCTGCTCGACACGATCCGCTCCCGCAGCCAACGCTTCGACTTCCACCCGGTCCCGATCGAGGAGCTGGCCGGTCACCTCAGCCTCATCGCCGATCGCGAGGGCTACAAGACCGACCCGGCGGCCCTGATCGCCATCTCGCGCCACGCGGGCGGGTCGGTGCGCGACTCTCTTTCGTTGTTGGAGCAGGTCGCAGCTCTCGGGGCGGGATCGGTGGACGTCGGTGGGGTGAGACGGGCCCTGGGCCTGGCTGATTCCGAGGCGTTCATGCGTCTGGTCGAAGCGGTCGCCGAGCAGGACGCTAAAGCCGCACTCGAGCTGGTGGCAGAGCTCGCTGCCGACGGTGTCGACCTGAGGAGGTTCGTCGCCGAGTCTGTTGCTTTCTTCAGGGGCGCCTTCCTCGCCCATTACGCGCCCAATTTGGCGGAGATCTCCGACGAGCCCGCCGATGTCTATGAGTCGTGGCGCAAGGCAGCCCAGCTGGTGTCGTCCACCGATGTCTTGCGGGCGGTCGATCTCCTCGGTGATGCCCTGGTCAGACTGCGTGAGGGGCGCGAGGAGCGGCTGATGACGGAGCTAGCCCTGATCAAGCTCACTCGTCCGGAGACCTCGAGTGACGCCGAGGCCGTGCTGTCACGGGTGGAGCGCATCGAGCGTCGTCTGGGCAAGCCCGACCCGGTTCCCGCACCCGGCGCAGCTGCCCCGACCCCAGAGCCTTCGGCAACAGCAGCTACCCCACCTCCGGTCGTGGAGACGCCGGTCGCAGCGCCTTCGGCCCCGGTGAAGAGCGGCAACGGTGAGGTGGAGAAGACGCCGGTGCCGGCTGCGCCGCTACTTCCCCCTTCGGGGGGAGAAATGGCCCCCGCCATCGATGTCTCCTTCGAACAGCTGCAGAAGGTTTGGCCCGGTCTCTTTGGATCTTTGCGCGACGTATTGGGGGCCAGACGCTGGGCCTTCTTCAGAGAGGCCGTCCCCGCCGCGGTCGAAGGGAATGTCATCGTCCTCGAGGTGCCTCACGGGTTTCATCTCCAGTCGCTGCAGGAAGACGATGCGGTCGCAGCCATCGTTGCCACCCGGGCCGGCGACCTGCTTGGTGGGACAGTCCGGGTCAGGTTCGGGCTCAGAGAGAGCGTCGCCGACGGCACGGACCCGCAGACGATCGACATGACCCAGCTCGAGGAGCGGCCTGAAGGGTCGACCGACCCGACGTCGCTCCTGGCCTCCGAGCTCGGCGCCGAGGTAGTGGACGAATAGCCCACTACCGTTCGTGGCGATGAACCGTCAACCCGACATGCGTCAGATCATGGCGCAGGCACAAAAGATGCAGGAGCAGCTCGCGGCGGCCCAGAAGGATCTCGCGGGAAGGACCTTCGAGGGCTCGGCCGGCGGCGGGATGGTGGTGGCCACGGTCACCGGGTCTCAGGAGCTGGTGGACTTGACCATCTCTGCAGAGGTGGTCGACCCCGACGACGTCGAGATGCTTCAGGACCTGGTTCTGGCCGCGGTTCGCCAGGCTTTCGAAGCCGCGTCGAATGCGGCTTCCGAGGAGCTGGGAGGGCTCACCGGCGGGCTGGGCCTCGGCGGCCTGCTCGGTTGATGTTCGAAGGCCCGGTACAGCGTCTCATCGATGAGATGGCCCGTCTCCCCGGTATCGGGCAGAAGACGGCGCAGCGTCTCGCCTTTCATCTGCTCGCTGTCGAGGAGGCCGACGCCCGGCGCTTGGCCACCGCGATCAACGACATGAGAGACCAGGTGACGCTGTGCGATCGTTGCTTCAACGTCGCGGCCGGCGAGCAGTGCGTGATCTGCCGCGACACCCGACGTGACAGCGCTCTGATCTGTGTGGT
This sequence comes from uncultured Acidobacteriota bacterium, assembly GCA_963810465.1. Classification (GTDB taxonomy): domain Bacteria; phylum Actinomycetota; class Acidimicrobiia; order Spongiisociales; family ZC4RG35; genus JARDZU01. Next base: position 4,951 of record CAWENM010000001.1, read on the forward strand.
GGAGCGTCCCCAGGACATCATTGTCGTCGAGCGCACCCAGGAGTTCCGGGGTCTCTACCACGTGCTCGGTGGCTCGCTGTCACCTATCAATGGTGTCGGCCCGGGGCAGTTGAGGATTGGTGAGCTGAGAGAGCGCATCGAACGCGAGTCGATCGAGGAGTTGATCGTGGCCACCAATCCCACCATCGAGGGTGACGCCACTGCGATGTATCTGGCCCGCGAGCTCAAGCCGCTCGGAGTCAAAGTGACACGGCTGGCATCGGGGCTCCCGGTGGGTGGTGACCTCGATTACGCCGACGAGCTGACCCTCGGTCGTGCCCTGGCGGGCCGGATGGAGTTGTAGGAGCTGATCCGACCAGGTGTCGGCTATTTGCCGACTCGCTGTCGAGCTGCCACGGCCCTATTTTCCCGGGCAATGGCGACGATTGGCAGGGCGACGAGGACGTGCCGCGCCTGACCGGCCTTTCTTTCGCACATCCCGTGGTGCCATCAGGCGACCGGGCTGTTCTGTCTTTCGAGGGCGGGTCCCTGCGCGGATTGCATCGACGGCTCCGTGCGGCGGGCCGTGAGGCATTCCTGCTTTCAACGTGCCTGAGAGTCGAGATCGTGTGGGCCGGTCCGCCGCATGACTCTTCTGATGTGCTCACCACCATCTATGGGGACGATTCGATCACCAGCCGCGGCGTCCTTCGCACCGACGATGACATGTTCCTCCATCTGTGCCGTCTGGCTGCCGGCCTCGAGTCGCCTGCCCTCGGCGAGACGGAGGTTTTCAGCCAGTTTCGACAGGGGGTTGCGGTCTTCAGAGATGAGGCGACCGGAAATGGGGATCTGGTCAGGTCGCTCGAGGCAGCAGTAGGCATCGGGCGCGGTGTGCGACGGCATCTCGGCAGCGAAGTGGTGTCGATGGCATCCGCTGCCGCCGCGACCGCGAGGAGCAGACAACGTGTAGCCATCCTCGGGGCGGGTGCGATGGCCCGGGCGACCGCGAGGCTGTTGCCGCCCGATTCGGTGACAGTGTTCTCCAGACGCCCCGACTCGGTCGCTGGGCAAGAGACCAAGCCGTGGGACCAGACCGTCCGGGCTCTCGAGGAAATCCCGGTCTTGGTCTCCACCGTGCCCGGGCGAGTGCCGCTGTTCCCGGAGAGCGAGATCAGCGCCGCCCTGGCCAAGAGGACCGAGCCACTTCTTCTCATCGACCTTGGCATGCCCCCCGGGTTCGACCGGCATCGCAGTGATCCGGCCATCGTCCACATGGGGATCGATGACATCGCCTCCTCGATCCAGAGCCAGCTTCGACCCGATCTGGAAGAGCTCGTCGCCAAAGAGGCGGCCTCGGCGTGGGCACGCCTCAACGCATCCGATCGAGTCGGCATGGTGATCGCTGCCATCGTCGACGATGCCGAGCATGCCGTGGATGAGGAGGTGCGTCGATTCGCGGGTCGGCTCCCTGATGCAGCCGACCCGGAAGCTGTCATGCACCAATTGGCCCACACGGTGGTCCGCCGGGTCCTCCATCGGCCCATCTCTTATGCGGGCTTGTCGGAGAACGACAGCGAAGCCTTGCGGGTGCTTGCCGAAGCCTTCGGGGTGACCGATGAATGAGGTGCGGATCGCGACCCGGCGCTCGGCACTGGCACTTGCCCAGACGCAGCGGATCGCCGAAATGATTCGAGCCAGCCATCCGGGCACGACGGTGTCGCTGGTCGAGGTGGAGACGGCCGGGGATCGGGACCCGGTTGGGCCAATCGCGCAGCTCACCGAGGTCGGCGCCTTCGTCCGCGCCGTCCAGACAGCGGTCCGTGATGATCGGGCCGACCTGGCCGTTCATTCCCTCAAAGATCTACCCGTGATCGGGCCCGACGACCTCGTCCTGGCTGCCTTTCCTGAGCGTGCGAGCCCACTGGACGTGATGGTTGGGTCCGCATTGAACGACCTTCCCGACGGCGCAGTCGTCGGGACAGGAAGCCCTCGTCGGAGTGCGCAGCTGACCGGGCTGCGCTCAGACCTGAGAACAGCGGAGCTTCGGGGCAATGTCGAGACCCGTCTCCGCAAGGTCATCGACGGCGAGGTCGACGCCGCGATCCTGGCCGAGGCAGGGCTGGCCCGCCTGGGCCGGACAGCCGCGATCGAGCAGCGTCTCGATCCCGGGGTAATGGTCCCCGCCCCGGGTCAGGGAGCCCTGGCCGTGGAGGCCCTCTCCGGGAGCGCCGCTGCAGAGTTGGCGGCGACGATCGACGACCCTGCGCTCCGATCACTTCTCATGACCGAGCGGACCCTGTTGGCTGAGACGGGGGCGGGTTGTCGGTCATCCCTCGGCGCCCTCGCCACCAGTGAGTCAGGGCAGATCCGATTCGAAGCGTTCGTGGCCGACGACAGGGGCGCCCGTCATGCAGTCGTTCATGGCGCGAGCCCGGAGGAGGTCGTGAGCGAAGCGCGGAAGGAGTTGGGGTTGTGACCCGTGTGGCCATCACCACCGATCGGTTCGATTCGGTGGCATCGGCATACGCCCTTCGCGGTCTCGAGCCGGTGCCGATCCCGTGTCTGCGCGTCGAACCTGCTGGCGATGATGCCTTGACCGATGCCAGGGAGGCTGCGGCCGATGCCGACCTCCTGCTGGTCACTTCTCCGCGAACGGTGAGACTTCTCTGGCCAGAGGAGAGGATGCCCGAGGTGGAGGTTGTCGCGGTGGGCGAATCCACTGCTGCCGCGGTCACAGGATCTGGCGGCCGAGTTGTGGCAGCGGGCCGGTCGGGCTTGATGGGGCTCATCGAAACGGTTGCGGATCGACTCCAACGGTCGCGAGTGGTGTTCCCACACGCGGGCGGATCGGATCTGGCCGCATCGCAGAGACTCCGACAACTCACCACTCATGTCGAGGAGTACGTCGTCTATCGCACCGTTCCTGTAGCGCCGGCACTGACCCCGGTCGAAGCGGTGTCCTTCGCCTCCCCGTCGGCCGTTCAGGGTTGGCTCATGACCCGGGATCTCGATGACGTGGTCGTAGGTGTCATCGGTCAGACGACAGGTGCCGCGGTGGCCCGAATTCGCCCGCCGGACACTGTCGCCACGCGTCCTTCACACAAAGCCCTGGCCCTGGCCCTTGCCGATCACCTGGAGAAGACCGCATGAGCACCTCTCCCCTTGTCCGACCCAGGCGTCTGCGGATGCGAGGCGCTCTTCGCCGCACGGTGGCCGAGACGCGTCTTCATCCATCGCAACTCGTGCTGCCGGTATTCGTCGTTCCTGGTGTCGACGTGGTGAAGCCGATCGAATCGATGCCGGGTCACTCCCAGCTGTCGGTCGACCAGGTGGCCAATGTCGCCAAGGAGGCCGAGGCGGCGGGTGTCGGAGGGATCATGTTCTTCGGGGTGCCCGACGAGAAGGACGATGTCGGCTCTTCCGCCTGGGACCCTTCCGGACCGGTCCCGCAGGCGCTCGAGACCGTGGCCGGGGCTGCTCCTGAGCTCGTGCGCTGGGCCGATGTCTGTCTCTGCGAATACACCACACACGGTCATTGCGGCCCGCTGCAGGGAGACATCGTCGACAACGACGCGGCTCTACCGCTTCTATCTCGAGCGGCACTGGCCTATGCCGAGGCGGGGGCGGACATCGTCGCTCCCTCCGACATGATGGATGGACGGGTCGGAGCCATCAGGTCCGCCCTCGACGATGCCGGGCACACGGACACCGTGATCTGCTCGTACGCGGTCAAGTACGCCTCTGGCTACTACGGGCCTTTCCGGGACGCCGCCGGGTCCACTCCGGCTTTCGGCGATCGCCGCTCCCATCAGATGGATCCGGCGAACGCCCGCGAGGCGATCCGTGAGGTCCGGCTCGATCTCGCCGAGGGGGCGGACATGGTGATGGTCAAACCCGCGGGGCCCTATCTCGATGTCGTGAATGCGGTTGCCCGGAAGGTCGAGGTCCCTGTGGCCGCCTATCAGGTATCCGGAGAATTCGCCATGATCGAGGCGGCGGCGGCTCGGGGGTGGATCGACCGTGAGCGGGTGATGATGGAATCGCTCACCGGCATCGCCCGTGCCGGGGCCGGGATCATCCTCACCTATTTCGCCATCGAAGCCTCCGACCTGGTCGAGGGCGGATGAGCATCGCAACTCCCGCAGTCGATGTCGCGAGTCGGTGGCAACGCCGCGCCACGGTGGTGATGCCGGGCGGGGTCAACTCCCCGGTCAGGGCATTTCGGGCCGTGGGCGGTGATCCTGTATTTGTCGCGTCGGGCAGCGGGGCCAGGCTGAGGACGGTGGAAGGCGACGAGCCGATCGACTTCATCGCCTCCTGGGGGGCCCAGATCCTGGGCCACGCCCATCCCGAGGTCATCGATGCCGTCGGAGCGGCTCTCACCCGGGGCACCTCGTTCGGCGTCTCCACTACGGCCGAGATCGAACTGGCCGAGTTGGTCTGTGAGCTCGTGCCTTCGATCGACGTCGTGCGGATGGTCAATTCCGGGACCGAGGCAACCGCCTCCGTCGTCCGACTTGCCCGTGCCGCCACTGGCCGACAGGCACTGGTCAAGTTCGAGGGCTGCTACCACGGGCACAGCGATCCCTTCCTGGTCCGAGCCGGATCGGGCATGGCCACGTTTGGTGAGCCCTCCAGCCCCGGCGTGCCGCCGGGCACCGTCTCCGACACCCTCATCGCCCGATACAACGACCTCGATTCGGTATCCGCGCTTCTCTCCGGGAACGATGTCGCCGCAGTGATCGTGGAGCCCGTGGCCGGAAACATGGGCTGCGTCCTCCCGGCACCAGGGTTTCTCTCCGGCTTACGCAGGTTGTGCGACGCCCATGGGGCGTTGCTGATCTTCGACGAGGTGATGACCGGGTTCCGCGTCGCGCTCGGCGGGGCCCAGAAGCGCTTCGACGTGATGCCGGACCTCACCGCGCTGGGAAAGGTCATGGCCGGGGGAACGGCAGGAGCGGCGTTCGGGGGTCGAGAGGACCTGATGCGAATGATCGCTCCCGATGGGCCTGTCTATCAGGCGGGCACTCTGGCGGGCAATCCGCTCGCCACCGCAGCCGGGCTGGCCACGTTGCAACACCTGGTGTCAAACCCGGGTCTGTATGACGACTTCGAGCGGGCGGGAGAGACGATCGCGAATCGTCTCGGGGAAGCGATGTCGGCCACGGGATCACCGGGGTTGGTCAATCACATCGGAGGCATGGTCGGCGTGTTCCTCGGCCTCGAGACAGTGTCGTGCTGGGACGACCTCGATTCCCTGGACCAGGACCTGTTCGCTCGCTTCTTTCATGCGGCTTGGGACCGTGGTGTGCTGCTCCCGCCGTCGCCGTTCGAGACCTGGTTCCTCATGGAGTCTCATCTCGACGGGACTCTCGATCTGGCCATCGACGCCCTGGCCGAAGCGATCGTCGAGGCAGGCACATGAGACTTCTCGCCGCCCTGCGGCGCGAGTCTCTTGACCGACCACCGGTCTGGATGATGCGTCAGGCCGGGCGCTATTTGCCCGAGTACCGGGATTTGCGCAGCCGCCACTCTTTCGAAGTCGCAGTGAGGACTCCGGCAATCGCTGTCGAGATCACGCTCCAGCCGCTCCGACGGTTCCCACTCGACGCCGCCATCGTGTTCGCCGACATCATGACCCCACTGGCCGCCATGGGCGTGCAGATCGAGTTCGATCCCGGGCCGAAGCTGGTCCCGCACACGATCGGGCAGATAGCCGCGTTGGGGGAGCTCCATGTTGACCAGGTCGGTCATGTCGCCGAGACGATTGGGCTGGTCCGAGCCGAGCTCGACACTGAGGTGGCGACGATCGGTTTTGCGGGTGGGCCCGTCACCTTGCTCGCATATCTGATCGAAGGCGGCGGGTCCCAACACTTTCCCGACTTCCGTCTCGCCTTTCACGCCGCGGACCCGACCGAGGCTCTGATGGTGCTGGCCAGGGCCATGTCCACCTATCTCACGGCCCAGGTCGAAGCCGGGGCGAATGTGGTCCAACTCTTCGACACCTGGGCCGGGCTTCTCACCCCGGCGCAGTTTCGAAAGTACGCGGTCCCCGCCGCCAGAGTTGCATTGGCGGGACTCGACGTGCCGGCCATCTATTTCGCGCCCGGGGCCGCCCATCTGTTGGAGGCGCTTCCCGAGATAGGGGCCGCCGGCTATGGGGTCGACTGGCGTCTCCCTCTCGACGAGGCGTGGCGCAGGTTGGGCCCTGAGCAGGTCATTCAGGGCAATCTCGACCCCGCCCTCCTGCGTTCCGATCCGGCCGCCGTTGGTTCCGCGACCGTCGAGATCCTGAAAAGCGTCGCCGGTCGACCCGGCCACATCTTCAACCTCGGGCATGGTGTCCTCCCAGACACTCCCATCGAGAACGTCGCGGCCATGGTGGAGACCGTCATCGGTCAGGACTCAGAGAATCTATTGCGAGAGAGGATTGCCGCCGGATGAGCGCCCCCGAGATCCTCGAAGGCTGGTTCGCGCTCCATGACCTGCGATCCCTCGACCGGCGCGCTTGGGAGAGCTTGTCACCGCAGGAACGGGAGAAGGCGATTACCGAGGCCACGGATCTGATCGGAGGCGCAGAAGAGGTAGCCGATTCCGATGCCGGTCGAAGCACCACCTACAGCATCGTCGGACACAAGGCGGACTTGCTCATGCTCCATCTTCGTCCCGATGTCGCCTCCCTCCACGACCTGGAGAGGAGATTCGATCAGACCATGCTCGGCTCCTGCACCAGCCGGGGGTATTCGTATCTCTCGGTCATCGAGGTCAGCCGGCATGCCGCTCCCGAGGGCACAGCCGGGAACGTCGAGGACAGCCCCTATATCCAGGCCCGTCTCTATCCCGAGATCCCCGAGCACGACGCCTACATCTGCTTCTACCCGATGAGCAAGAGGCGATCCGGTGACGACAACTGGTATCGGCTCGACGCCCCGGAACGGGCCGAGCTGATGAGGGACCACGGGCGGACCGGTCGAAAGTATGCGGGCAAGGTGAGCCAGATCGTCAGCGGGTCGATGGGTCTCGACGATTGGGAGTGGGGGGTGACCCTGTTCTCGGACGACCCACTTCAGTTCAAGAAGCTGGTCTATGAGATGCGATTCGACGAGGTGAGTGCCCGATTTGCGGACTTCGGCCCGTTCTACGTGGGTCGCAGGCTCGAGCCGGACGACGTGGGGAGGTGGCTTGGTGAGTGACGGCAGGATGACGGTGCTTCTGGCCGGGTTTGGTGGGCCGGAGAGTCTCGACCAGGTGCCCGCGTTCGTCGAGAGCGTCTTGGGCCGGGTCCCGCCCGAGCATGTGATCCCGGCTGCGTTGGAGCGCTACCGGACGATCGGGGGCGGTTCGCCACTGCCGGGCACCACGCGCCGTCAGGCGAAGCTCCTCGGCGAGGAGTTGGGCCGACGCGGGCTCGACGCCGAGGTCCACGTCGGCATGCTCCACGCCACCCCCACCATCGACGAGACGGCGGATCGCATCGGTGAGAGTGGATCCGACGACGTGTATGTGTTGAGCCTCGCTCCGTATCGGTGTGAGGTTTCCACCGACGCCTACGAGGCCGCAGTGAGCCGGGCCTTCGAAGGGCGGTCTCGAGGTCTGCTCTTTGGCCCCGACTGGAATGCTCACCCCGCATATGTCGCCGCCCTGGCCGACATGCTCGGCGACGCCTTGGCCCGCGCCCCCAGGGGCACGCAGGTGATCTTTGCGGCACACAGCCTTCCCCGGCGGATGGTCGAGCAGGGCGACCCCTACGCCGATCAATTGGCTGAGACGGCGGAGGCGGTGGCGCTGAAGGTCGGCCTCGACAAGTGGCATGTGGCGTATCAGAGCGTGAGCGCTGCTGCCCGCGAGCCATGGCTGGGGCCCTCGGTGGAGGAGGTGATGGAGGGACTCGCCGACTCGGGTGTGACCTCCGTTCTGGTCGACCCGATCGGATTCATCGCCGACCATGTCGAAACTCTCTATGACAACGACATCGAGCACAAGGCGCGCGCCATCAGCCTTGGCCTCGAGTTTCATCGCTGTGCCTGTCTGAATGAGCACCCCGGTCTGATCCGGGCGTTCGCCGACATTGTCGAGGGCATGAGTCAGAGCAGATGACGGTGAGGACCGACGTGGTGGTGATCGGGGGAGGCATCACGGGAATGGTCGCTGCGCGGCGTCTCGCCTCGGCCGGGGCGGGGGTGACCCTCCTGGAGAGGTCGAGCCGTCTCGGAGGCCTGGTGACGACCGATCACGACGATGGCTTCGTCATCGAAGGCGGCGCCGACAGTTTCGTAGCGGGCAAAGGCTCGGTCCTCTCGCTTGCCCGCGATCTCGGCATCGAGGGGCAAGTCGTTTCCAGTCGTCCCGAGCACCGCGGGTCCTATGTCTGGTGGGACGGGGATCTGCTTCCCCTCCCCGGTGGCCTTCTCCTTATCGTGCCGTCACGAATTCGCTCACTCCTCGGTTCCCCACTTCTGTCCTGGGCAGGTCGGGCCCGCGCCATGGCCGACCTGGTCCTCCCCCGATCCGACGGGGCGGAGGACGAGAGTCTCGAGTCGTTTGTGACCCGGCGTCTCGGTCGTGAGATGCTCGACCGCATTGCCGAGCCTCTCATCGCCGGCATCCATGCGGCCGAGCCGGACACGATGAGTCTCCGCGCCAGCTTTCCACGGCTTACTCGACATGGAGCGGGAGCATCGAAGTCTGATCCTGGCGGCACGAGCGGCCGCCTCTCGTCCCGCCCCTGCCCACGGTCTGAGCCATTTCGCCAGCTTCGCAGGGGGAATGGGTCAGTTGGTCACGGCCCTCGCCGCGGATTCGAGAGGGGTGGAAACCAGGACCGGGATCGGGGCAATCGGCATCGAGGTCGGCGGCTCCCGGGGATATCGGGTGAGCCTCGACGACGGATCTTCCCTCGTTGCCGATGGCGTTGTCCTTGCCACCCCAGCCCCCATCAGCTCAGGGCTCCTCGCAGAGCTCGTCCCGGAGGCAGCGACGTCTCTGGCGGGCATCCACCAGGTGGCATCCACCTCGGTGACACTGGCCTATGAGGCGGACGACCTGCCGCCGCTGGCTGGATCCGGCTTCGTGGTGCCGTCGGTCCAGGGCCGCAAGATCGGCGGCGTCTCGTTCCTCTCACAGAAATGGGACAACCGCGTCCCGCGCCCTGAATTCGTGCTGCTCAGAGCTTTCGTGGACCGAAAGCATGGCAGGGAATTCGCCCAGGCCGACAATGACAGTGTGACCAGGATGGTCGGGGATGAGTTGAGCGTCATGGTCGGAATCGACGCCGCCCCGGTGAAGACGTGGGTGAGGGTCTTCCCGGAGGGGCTCCACCAATACACGATGGGCCATCTCGACCGGGTCGAAGCCGCGCAACGAGCATTGGAGGCGAGACGCGGGCTTGCATTGGCGGGCGCCGCCTTCCACGGCATCGGTCTGAATGAGTGCATCGACTCCGGACATCGTGCAGCGGAGTCGGTCCTCCACGATCTGGCCATGCCCGTCGGGGTCACGGTGGGAGAGGCTCATTAGCGCCACTGGCCAACTCGATCCGGAGCGAACCGCGGCAGATCGCTTCATGCGCCGGTTGCT
>CAWENM010000002.1:0-583138 GCA_963810465.1 uncultured Acidobacteriota bacterium
GGGCGCGCAAGGCGAAACCCCTGCTCAGGCGGGGGTTTCGTTCAGTGGGGGCACGTTGCTCGGGCTGGCGGTCTGCCGTTGGAACGATCCTCGGGAGCCATTTCCATCGGAGTGACGCCGTTGTGGGTGAGGCGAGGCCGTTTGCCCTCGAGGGCCTCCGTACGAGAGGGGGGATCTACCTTCTGACTTTCGTAACGCTTGGCGGAGGATTCTCGTCGCGACGGAGGGCGGGCACGACGGTGAATCCGCCTGCGTATCGCCTCGCTCACAGCCCGACAATGTTGATTTCGTCAACTTATCTTTCTCCCGGTGGCGAGCTTGACCGCCACCGGGAGTGTGATCGTGTCGGTTGGGGTGCGGTGCTCGTCGAGCTTCCGTTCCAGGGCAGCACGGATTTGCTGACGGGTCTCCTCAGACTGGCCATATAGCAGCGATGACATGCGGACCGTCCCCTCTCGGAGAGCTTGCCAGTACTCGTCGGACGTAGCGCCGTCGTGGTCGAAGCCGATCGGGGACACCTCCACATCTCGCAGGCCTGCTGTCGTGAGCAGCTCGGTGAAGGCGGCATCGTCGGCGAAACGAAAGACGTCGGGTCCTGCCGGTAGGTCTGACGGTGGGGCGGCACCGACCTCGTTGAAAGCCTCTAGGAAGAACCCGAACAGCCGCGCCCTGGAAGGCACATCCCATGTCGCCATGGCAAGCCGGCCGCCGGGAGCGAGCACCCTGACCAGTTCAGCCATGGCCCGCTCGGGCCGCGCCAGATGGGGTAGCAGGAAGTTGGCGGTGACCGCGTCAAACTCGGCGTCTGCGAACGGCAGCGCTTCCGCATCCCCGCGGTGAAACTCCAACGTCGGATACAGCTCCCGTGCCCGAGTGACCATGGCGTTGGCGACGTCAACACCAACCGGAACTGCGCCTCTTTCGGCGGCCCGGGCCGGCAGATGCCCGGGGCCGGTGGCGACATCGAGCAGGCGGGTGCCCGGCTCCACTCGCACCGCATCAAGCAGCGGGTCGAAGAGACGCCCGGTGATGGGTGTGAAGAAGCGGTCGTAGGCGTCGACGCGCCCTTCCCATCCTTCGACTTCGAAGGCGTTGAACGCCCGGGCGTCAATCGGTGGTGTCCGTTCCACGTTGGTCCTCCTATCGGTGTTCGGGCTCGAGGAAGGCGAATCAAGTTCCGGCGTCCCATGCGACCGCCTTGGATGCCTTGGGCAGGGTATCGCCGCACAATTGGGCATGCGGCGATGTGGATTCCAGTCATGAAGGTGGTGTTGCCTGCCGTTCGTAACCCGTTGCCCATAAGTCAGTGCGGCGCCATGCACCGGACCCGCCACTCCAGGGATGACTACTCCTCGCGCTTTATGTGGGAGCCAAGGCTGGGAGCCATTCCCTGCGGACCACGCCGAAGTGGTGTGGACGGCACCGGACTCGGGAATCTGTCCCTCCAGGCTCCCTGGACGGTCATGGTCGTCTGTGGACGCTGCTTGGAGATCCACGGATCAGGAGGCTGGGTGTTCGAGTCGCCCCGGGCGCGCAAGGGAAAGCCGTCTGGGGTAAGGGCTTTCGACCGAGGCGGCTCCCCTACCTTCTGACGTTTGTGAGCCTGGGGGCGGTATCGCCTTGACGGCTCAGGCTGGTTCGTCGAACCGGACGCGTTCTCTCAGCCACGCCGCGGCCCAGGCCTCGCCTACGTCGCCGCTGGCGATGCCGACCATGGCTGCCTCGGACTCGTCGACGTCCGGTGGGTCAGGGTCCCACCTGCCCTGGTTGAGGTCGATGAACATGACCAGCGCAGCCCACGCCGCCCGCTTGTTGCCGTCGGTTAGGGGATGGTTCCACGCCAGCCGACAGACCAGGACGGCGGCCTTGTCGTAGATGTCGGGGTAGAACTCGATGTCTTCATGAGCGTCTCGGCGTCAATGCCTGTGACTTGTTCGGCCAGCCAGAAGTACTCGGTCAGCGTGAGATATCTGATCACCCGGCGAGACGTTCCAACAGCTCTCGGTCGCGTTCGAGGAGGCGCTTGGCGCGGCTGGTGAAGTCATCGTCCTGTCGAACCCGTTCGATCTCGGCCTTGAGGGCCTCGACGATCAGAGCATTGACACTGGTGCCCTTTACCCGTGCGACCGCTTCGGCGTCGTCGGCGAGGGCTTTGGGCAAGCGGACAGTGGTTTGCTTGGTCATGCCCTCGTGATATCGCGATATCTAGATACCGCAACCGAGTTCAGGAGCCAAGTTGGGAGCCATTCTCTGCGGACTGCCACGCACGGCAGTGGGCGTGGGTGGACTCGAAAGCCCGCCCGTTCCGGCCCCTACGGACGACGGTGGACGCCCAGGGACACGGCTTGGAGATCTACGGATCAGGAGGTTGGGTGTTCGAGTCGCCCCGGGCGCGCTGCCGAAAACCCTTGTAGTAGCAGGGGATTTTACATGTCCCGTGCTCGTTCAAGGGTTCGAGCGGGGCGACCTTTGGGAGCCATTCGCCCGATTGGACCCTTGTCGGGCGATCACCCTGGCAACTGACACGAGCCATATGTGCCGATAGGGCGCACTTCCTGGAACGCTCGTTACTGGCCCAGAACCGTTGATCCCTGTCGGTTGCAGCAATTCGATTGCACTGGTGCGGTGGACTCTCCTGTGGCCGTGCGAGCCGGATCGTTCAACACGTTGATATGGCAGCGCCAGACTCTGCACCCCTGGAGAACCGCAGCTTCTTCCGTGGTGAAGCAGCTTTCTGCGGGGTGACCGCACTCATCGCGCACCGGCGGCTGCGACGAGCGCATCGGCGACCTCGATGATCGCATCGAGTGAGGCGTCATTCGACAGTACCACGACTACGTAGCCTGGCTCGAGAAGGCAGGCAGCGTATGCGGTAAATCCGACCTGGATGCCACCGTTGCCAACGGCCGGTGAGCCGTGGACAGCCGTCTGATCGAAGAGCCCCAGCCCGTAGCCGTCTCCGTCGTCGAAGTTCGTCATCTCGTCGAGCGACGAATCCGAGACGACCTGACCACCGCACAATTGGCTCCACCATCGGGTCAGGGTCGCTGAGTCCGACGCCATACCTCCCGCGGGACCGGCGGCGGTCGTGGCGGCGAGGGACGGGAGATAGCCGCCGCCCTCCTCAAGCGTGTCGGGCGGGGCTCCGGACGGCAAGGCCATCGGTGTGGTCGGCCGTTCGTCGGGCTGGTAGATCAGGCGCTCGTAACCGTCGCCGCTGAGCACGCCATCGCGCAGCACTTCACTGAGCGGGCGACCGCGAACCTGTTCGACGATCAAGCCGAGCAGAACATAGTCGGAACTCGAATAGCGATACATTTCTCCGGCTGGGGTGCGCTGAGATCCGACGAGTGCCAGCACCTCGTCCGCTGTCCAGGCGCGCAGCTTGTCGGTTGATACGCTGCCCCAGAGCGCGTCGACATAGTCGGGAATCCCGCTGCGCATCCCGAGCAGGTGGCCGACGGTCGCGCCGTTGGTGTCGAAATCAAGGCTGGGCGCAAGGCGACCGGCGGCGGGCTCATCGAGACGCAGCTCCCCTGTCTCGACCAGCTGCATCACCTGGGCCGCGACAAGCGACTTTGTGATACTGCCGATGGCGAACTGGTTGGCTGGGCTCATCGCTCGAACTCCGTCGGCGGTGCCGGCCGCGCCACTCCAGCTTCCTTCCGGCGTCATCAGCGTCGCCGTCATCCCAGCGGCGCCGGCCGCGTCGTGCAGCACCTCGTGGAGCTCACTCGCCGATTCGTCGGATAGGGGTTCCTCACGAAGGCCAGCGAACACCTCGGTCGAAAACCCGGAGGAGGCTACGGACGTAACACTGGTCGAAGGACTCCCGGGTGTCGTCGACGGCGCCGGTGCAGTCGACGGCGTGGTCGAAGGTGGCAAGGCCTGATCCGGTGCGCATGCGGCGAACACAAGCGCGATGGCCAGCCAGGTGAGATGTGATCGACGCCTCGATGCACTAAGGGGATAGGGCGTCGCCCGGTTCATCCCCTATCCCCTTCCGAGACCGGGAGGAACTCGACCCGGCGACTGGTGTAGAACCCCGTTGCCGCCCAAGCCTCCCCATCGATCTCGGCCATCCCCGAGAGTCCCAGGCCGGAGGTCTCCCGCACCTCGACCACCATGGGATCGGTCGCCCTGAGAACATCGAAGCGTCCCGTGGTCTCCAGTGCACCGAAGACTCCCTCCACCCGCCCGAGGTATCGGATCCGACCGGTGGAGACGGTGGCCCGCACTTCTCCATCGCCAATGGAGGTCACCTGGGCGACGGACGCGACGTAGACCACATTCTCGTCGACGGCAACGCTTACCACCTCGTGGCCGATAACGTCAGCTGGGATGACGGTGACCTGGTTGGTGTCGGGGTCGATAGCAGCCACTCCGCGATTCTTCAGAGGAACCCAAATGGCGCCGGCCCCTTCCGTGGGACCATGGGGGCAGTCACCGTCGCATTCGCCTCGGAATAGTGGAACCTCGACGCTTGTGGTCGACAGACTGGGATAGACCCGGACCAGTCGCGCAGGGTCCCCTGTCTCTACCCACACCGATCCGAACGCCCCGACCGCACGACCACCCATGTCCCCAATTGTCACTTGGTCGAGTACTCGCCCATCGGAGGAGTCGATCCGTGACACCGTCCCGGCTCCATGTGAGACCCATAAATCCCCGGCGACGACCACCACCTCCAACGGGGTTCCATCCAGTTCGGTCCGCCATAGCTCTGCGCCGGTATCGTCGAAGGCGGCAAACAGCCCAGCCTCCGGAGCGAAGAGGATGTCCTGCTGGCCCTGGACACGGCCAGCAAGGACATAGGTGATGGTCTCTGAGCGAGTAACTGATGGAGCGACCAGACCGCCACCAAGCTGGATGAGGTCGGGAGTGACAGTTATCTCCTCCCCCTGCAATGTTGAATACTCCAAGCCCGGAGCCACCACTGTCGGCGTCGGCGAGGATCTTTGGCTCAGATACGTCTGGATCGACTCCCCGATCTCGTCGGCGAGGGTGGGGTCGTATCGAAGGAAGTTGGCGAAGAGCCTCGAAGTCTCGATGTCAGGAATCAGCCGATGGGCGGTGGCCGGGTCGGACCTTTCGAGCCAGTCCTCCCAGGCGTCGAGCTCCGCCAGACCGAGTGGCAGGATCCGATCCCCTGGATCCAGGTCGCCCCGGTTGATCGTCAATGTCTGGATCAGGTCACCGTCGAAGACGAAGCTCCATTCCTCGACCGCCTCCGCAGACAGGGTATGCCAGCGCGCCCGAAGAACGCATTCCACCCCTGCGTCGGTGGATCGGCACTGCGCCACGTCGCCTTCGAAACCCCAGGCCTCGAGATTGTCCATCCATGCCCCGAGTACGTCGGACTCGGTCACACTGATCGTCTCCCACTGCTCGACTGGACTGAACAGGGCGTCTTCGGTGAAAAGGCTGCGCAAGCTCATCTCATCCCGGGAGTTCGCAACGGACACGGCCTGTCGCACGATCTCCATTTGGACGGGCGAGACTTCGGCCGCAGTAGGGGCATCGTCGCTCACAACGAGAGGGCCGACGAACACCCCGAGAGCCGCCACCGTCACCGTCAAGAGCGTGATCGCCCTCCGCCGCCGCTTTACAGTCGCCGCTGTCTGAATCCGATCCCAGGCCCCGTGCTCGTCCACTTGAGGGAGATGGCGGCGGAGTTCGGACGAGATGCGTTCGTCGATGGTCATGGTGTCGCCTCCAGATGAGAACGAAGGGCTGTCCGCGCCCTGTTCAGGTGTTGGCTGACCGAGCCCTGCGATATCCCCATCGACTCGGCCACTTCAACAGTGCTGAGACCCTCCACATAGAACAGCACGGTGGAGAGACGCTGTTTATAAGGCAGCCGCCGCAACGCACCGTTGAGATCGTGTTCCGCCTCACTGGGCAGTAAAGGCGTCTCGATCTCGGATGCCATCCGCTCGATCGCCGCCGCTCCACGGACACGAGAGCGGTGAGCACTGCGGAGCTTGTTGATCGCAACTCGCCGTACCCACGCTCCCGGGTTGTCATAGCGGGAGATGCGATTCCAGCGCACACAAGCCTCCGCAAACGCCTCCTGAGTCGCATCCTCGGCGGCAGCCAAATCCCCGCCTACCAGCGCCAATGACTGGACGATCGATCGATACGACTGCCGGAAGAGCGCCTCAGGGTTTGAAGGTCTGAGGAGTGCGCGATCCCCGGACCGGTCGTCGATTCGATCCTCGCCCCCATCGCCATCCCCCAGTGATAGGACAGAGCGACCGCTGCGTTTCCCCCAAGGTGGAATTGGTGACTCCATCCAACCGATCCGATCCTATGTGATGAATACACCCCGCAACCGCCCGATTCCATGACAGCCAATTTCGAGATCATCCAGGTTGGAGGAGCACGGGCCAACCCGATGTGAACGTCCTAGACCCCATTCCATCCAAATGCCAGGCGCTTCTCAGGGAAATGCTGCGGGTTCTCGCCCACACGAAACCAGCGCATAACGCGGCGCAGGCCAAACTTCAAGTCGCCCTAATCAAGCGTCCTGGATCCGATATTCTGCGCCCCCAAGCCAGACGTTCCGCGCTATATGTGGGTCGCCGCGGAAGCCGGTAGCTCAGCTGCCACATCGCTGGCAGCGCTCTGGCTGGGAGCCAAGTTGGGAGCCATTCGTTGTGGACCGCGGCGGTCGTGTGTGGGCATTGGTGGAATCGGAAGCCTATTGCTGAGCCACCTATGGACGGATATGGACGCCCGTGGGCGCCGCTTGGAGATCTACGGATCAGGAGGTTGGGTGTTCGAGTCGCCCCGGGCGCGCTTGGGTCTCCCCTGTAGTAGGCAGGTCTAGACGCTATCGGTGATCGAACATGTGTCCTAGGGCCGCAACCTGAGTCTGTCGGCCCGGCAGCAAAGTGGTGCGACAACGGCCCGATGGCAGAAACGGTTGCGTCAAGGCCAGGACGTCCAACTGGGTCTGCGTGAGTCGCATCTCGCATGGTTGATAATCTTTTCGCGAACTGTCGGCGCCTTTCATCCTTGGATGTAGGTTCGAGCGGTTCGCAGCTTCCGAGGCGGTCAACCACTAGCGCAGAGGAGGCATTGTGGCTGATCTTGACGTCAAGCTCATTTCCGAGCGGGAGAGCCGGGAGATCGAGGCGGCCAACGCCTCTGGCAACACCCCGGTCGTCTTCATCCATGGTCTTTGGCTGCTGCCGAGTAGCTGGGCCAACTGGGCAGACTTCTTCAAGCAGGCCGGATATTCGCCGTTGACGCCGGACTGGCCAGACGATCCGGCAACGGTCGATGAGGCCCGAGAGCATCCAGACGTCCTTGCTAAGAAGACCTTGAAGGAGGTCGCTGACCACACAGCGGACGTCATCAATGCATTGGATAAGAAGCCGGTCGTAATGGGTCACTCGACCGGAGGCCTTCTAGCGCAGATGCTCGCTGGTCAGGGCCTCTCAGCGGTCACCGTCGCGATTGACCCTGGGGTTTTTCGTGGCGTTCTTCCTCTGCCGCCCGAGGCGCTCAAGTCGGCTGGCCCCTTCTTGATCAACCCGTTGAACCGCGGCCGTGCCCTCACGCTCACGTACGACCAGTTCGTGTACGCCTGGGCGAACAACCTCGAGGAGGAAGAAGCCAAGGAGCTCTACGACACGTTCCACGTCGCAGGCTCGGGGGTTTCCCTCGCCCAGATGGGCAACGCCAATCTCAATCCGTGGACCGAGTCGAAAGTGGACATCGAGAACCCCGACCGCGGCCCTCTGCTAATCATCGAAGGCGAGAAGGACCACACAGTGCCGCCGGCTATCGCCAACGCCTCCTACAAGCGTCAGAAGCGCAACCCCGGCGTGACGGAGATCGTGCAGATCCCCGACCGGGGCCATTCACTCACGATCGACCACGGCTGGCGCGAAGTCGCTGAGACGGCCCTCGACTTCGTCAAGCGGTTCACCTGAGAATGCGCTTATTTCGTTAGAACGCCCGGGGGGGATAGGGAGACGACGCGTCTTCGCCATAGTTGAGCACGACCGGCGTTTCGAGGCTGGCGAGGTCCGACCATTCGATCCACCAGGCCGACCGAAACCCAACCGGTTCGGGACTGGTATTGCGTCGCAGAAGATGAGCCCTGAGGCGAACTGGCCGACGAACTCACCATCGACGGTCACCGCCCCAAGAACAGCGGTCCCCAGGCCACGGATCAGGAGGTTGGGTGTTCGAGTCGCCCCGGGCGCGCTGCACGATTTCCCCCGATGAGTTTCGCCCATCCCTGAGGTCTGTTTCCTGACAGCGCCCAGACCGAGGGAGAACGGCATGGAACTCAATTTTCTGGCAATCGGCGTCGCTGCTGTGGCCGCGTTCATCCTCAGCGCAGTTTGGTACGGGGTCTTCGGCAGTCAGCTCGCCGAGTTGCACCCCGCCTATGCCGATTCCGGGTCACCGTCAGCGAAGGACGCCATCGTCGAGCTGGCACGGAATCTCGTGGTCGCCGTCGTTCTGGCCTGGTTGGTCGATCAGATCGGGGTGGACGATTGGGTACAGGCCGCCCTGCTCGGTTTCGTCCTCTGGGTCGGCTTTCCTCTCATCATCCTCATCGGCTCCGTGTACCACGAGAAGGTGCCGGTGAAGCTGGCATCGATCCACGCCGGCGACTGGCTGCTGAAACTGGTCGTCATCGCGATAATCGTCGGGGTATGGCAGTGATCGCCGTGAAGGGCCCGATCGACAAGACCTTCACTGCGTCGCTGCAGAAGAGCCCGGCCGAGGGCGGCTGGACTTTCGTCGTGATGCCCGACTCCGTCGAGTACTTCGGGACACGCGGTCTGGTCAGGGTGCGAGGGACAATCGACGGCGTCGAGTTCCAGACCTCATTCATGGCGATGGGCGACGGCACGCACAAACTCCCGGTAAAGGCCGACGTTCGTGAGGTCATCGGAAAAGAGAACGGTGACGAGGTCACAATCCACTTGACCGAGCGTCTCAAATGACGTCTTTGGGGAACCTCACCTTCTCTGCCCTTCGCTCATCGCCATCAGATATCCCCTCGCTCGCTCTGACAGCTTGTACCGGCCGACCAGGGCCCTGAACTTGGGACCGTGATTGGGCTCATCGAGGTGGGCCATCTCATGGATGAGCACCGAGTCGAGGACCCACGCCGGCATCGACGCCAGTCGATTGGATATACGGATCCGTCCTTCGGCCGGCGTGCAGGAGCCCCATCTCGTCATCTGTCGATCCGACCATTCGATGCTCATCGGCTCCGACAATCCATACTTCCGAGCGAGTTCCCCTGACGCGCCGCACCAGATCGACCTCGGTCGACGCCGCCTTCCTGCTTACCCGAGCCACCAGGCCATCGACCAGTACCGCCTCTTCGTCGGCAGCGAGGCCGAACGGGACCAACACCTTGAGACGGCCCTCTTTGATGTATGCCTGGGCGGTCCGCATTCGGCGCTTGCTCCTCACCACATCGACTGGCAAATCGCTCATGATCCGATCGTAAGTGCCCGGGGTGACAGAACCGGCGACCCGTCACTCGATCAGCAGAACGGCCTTCCCGTTCACTCGACGGTTGGCCAATGCCTCGAAGGCGGAGTTGGCCTCCGACCATGGCAGCTCGAGCCCGATCTGCGGATGGAGACGACCTTCGGCCACCATGTTGGCCAGTGTTTGGAGATCCTCACCGAACGTTGGCGGAGCCCCACTCTCGTAGACGAAGAAGGCGGTGATTCGGGCCAGGGCGTGGCCGCGGAAGTCGCTGAACGAGATCTGTGCCGGGGTGTCGGAGGAATTCCCGTAGATCACGATGTCGCCTCCAGGCGCAATCAGACGGATCGCCGCCTGCAGGGAAGCGCCTCCGGCCGCGTCGAGGATCAGATCGAACGGGCCCTCGAGATCGTCGAGATCAAAGGTGATCCCGCTTGCCCCGATCTCTTCCAGGCCTATCGCCCGTGCCTCATCTGCAACCACCCCCGTGACCGTTGCCTCGCCTTCGGCCGCAAGCTCGACCGCGAACCGGCCCACACCGCCGGCGGCTCCGGTCACCAGCACCCGTTTCCTCGCCAGGTCACCACCGAGCCGAAGGGCGCGCAGCGCGGTCATGCCGGCGATGGGGAGGGTCGCTGCCTCAGTAAAGGTGACATGGTCGGCGATATGCGCCAGATGGCTGGTGGGGACCGCCACCTTCTCTGCCCAACCCGCCTGCTCAGGCCAGCCCACGACCCGGGTTCCGACCGGCGGACCCGACCCGTCGGACGCTGTGCTGAACGACCACACCCGCCACGTCCTGACCGGGCTGCCAACCTTGGGGTCTGGCTCTGAGGAGCCGTAGCTCACCCCGGTTCACCGCAGCTGCCCGGACTTCGACCAGGGCTTCGTTAGGGCGTGGTGACGGCTCGGGTACCTCGGCGAGCTCGACCGTGATCCCACCGTCGCCCTTGTTGACCAGAGCTTTCAATCTCCTACCACCGTGTTGGGTAGCCGAAAAGCTAGTGAGCGACGACGTGGGTGACCGGCACGGAGACGGAGCGGCCCAACCGGTTGATGAGGTCTGCGCCGAGCCATCGCGAGATCCCGGCAGGAAATGTGGAGACGATGATCTGATCGAAGTCATCGAGGTTCAGCGAATCGAGGATCGCCTGATAAGGGTCGGGGTCGCCAACTCTGGCCTCGACAACGTCCACCCCGGTCTCCTCCAGCCGACGGCGGGCGGAGTCCGCCTTCTCACGAGCGATGGCCCGTGACTCGCCCTGAGTCCAACTGGTCAGGTGCTTGACGGGGGTGGCCGGGACGAGGAGAACCACCTCGGCGTGATCGCTCTGCGCCGCGGATCGGACCGCAGCGAGGAATTCATCGGCTTCAGCCGTCTGGTGCGCCACAGCGAGCAGACGTGTCACCACACACCTCGGGTCAGATCATGTCACCGTCGCGCTCTATACGCTGGCTGTCAAGACGCGGTTCGCGACGTCTGGCAGACGGGCCGGACGTGAGAGAAGCCCCGCAGACGTTTCCGCCCACAGGGCTTCCCGGGAGCAACCTCACGTGGTGAGGCGCTCAGCCGGTCTCGTGATCCGACCATTTCTGGCCTACGTGTCCAACCGAACTGATTCGAACATACACCCTCACGACGAATCTGTCACGGCCTATTCAGATGAGTCGGCCTGCGTGCTCGTAGAGAGGCTGGTTGTCGAGCACTCTCTGACCCCCGAACCGCGACAAGTCGAGCGTTGGGCGCCGGCCCAGGATCAGCTCGGCCAGGTAACGACCCACCGCCGGGCTTTGCTGAAATCCGTGGCCCGAGAACCCGGTGGCCAGGTAGAGGCCGCGGATCGTCGGCCACTCACCGAGGATGGCGTTCCCATCCATGGTGTTCACGTCGTAGAGACCGGCCCACGCCGTCTCCACCTTCAGACTGTCGAACATCGGGAGGTGAGCGTGCAGCTCCGGCCAGATGACATCGGTGAATCTCTGCTGTCCCGCCGGGGTGAAGTCGAAGCCGATCGGGTCTTCCGGGCAGCGACCAGGCGATGAGCCATGTGTGGTCGCTCTCCGGGATCGCATATACCCCGGAAGGGAGGAACAGACTGGGCATGCCGGTGGTCGGGACCGTCGTCGAGACCACATAGACGGTCCGCATCACCGGGATGACGGGAAGCTCGACCCCCAAGGGGCGGGCCAGGTCAGCCGACCAAGCGCCGGCGCAGTCGACCACTATCGGGCTGGTCAGATCTGCCCCGGATCGGAGTCGGGCGCCCTCCATGGCGCCCTCGATGCTGAGTAGCTCGACCACCTCGTCGTCGACGTACTGCGCCCCCAATTCGGCCGCCTTGTTCCGAAAGCCGCGCAGCACTGCGCTCGGATCGACCGAACCATCCACCTGGGCGAAACTGCCACCCACGATCCCCTCCAGCCGCAGACCGGGGAAACGGAGCGAGATCTCTTCGCTCGAGAGCCAGGCCACCTCGCATCCGAGGTTTCTCTGCGTCTCTATTCCCTGGAGGGCATCGGACTTGCCCTCCTCGTTTGCGAGGAACAGGTTTCCCTGGTGTCTGGCTCCCACGTCAGGTCGGAAGCTCGCTGTCGCCATGTCATCGTCGAAGGTGCGCAGGACGTCCAGTGCATACTGGGACATCCTGATGTTCTCTTCCAGGTTGAACTGGATGCGGACGTTGCCGTCCGAGAGGGTGGTGGAAGCTCGGGCGTAGGTGCTGTCTCGTTCGACGACCACCACCGACAGTGAGGGATCACCCTTCATCAGGTGGTGGGCGGTCGACGACCCCATGGCTCCTCCACCCACGATCACGACGTCGTATCTCACGCAGTCAGGTTTCCTCGACGGCGCGTGCCATGTCGGCCATCGAGAAGAACACGTGGTCGGGCTCGGGTGGATCCTCGATCGGGGTGGTCGCCCCCCACTCGCCCCCCGCCGACAGACGTTGCCGGTCGATCCAGACCGTGTCCAGACCGGCGGCCTTGGCCGGGGCATGGTCGTGGTAGAGACTTTGCGCCACATGGAGCACCGAGTCAGCGAGGACGCCGAAGTCGTCCTCGAGATGGCGAAGTAGATAATCGAAGTTCTCGGGATCCGGCTTGTAAGAACCGATGTCCTCGGCCGTGTAAATGGCATCGAACGTCACATCGAGCCTCTCGTTCGAGCCGGCGAAACTGGTCCGGTCGACGTTGGAGAGGATCACCAATCGGTATGGCCCCGACAGGAAGGCGAGAGCCACGGCGGAATCGGCAAATGCGGGCCAGTCGGGCACGGAGGCGCCAAAGGCGCGATCCATTTCGTCAGTGGTTTCGAGCTCGAGGCTCGTCGCCAGGTCCTTGTGGACGACGGCGAGCAGATCGGAGTAGAGGAGAGATGGGGTCCCGGCTTCCTGTGCAGCCTCGATCCGACCGAACTCGGCCAGGACATCGGGTCTGCTGAGCGGCATGTTGTTTGCCAGCAGCATCGGTTGGAGAGCTGTCCAGATCCCAGATTCCCAATCGATCAGGGTGCCGTAACAGTCGAAGCTGAGCACCTCATAGTCGCGCAATGGCCGGTTCATGGATTGACCCCGGCTCGCCTACATCAGATACCAGTCGAGAAATTGCTCGAGCCGGCGATAGAAATGGAGCTGGGGCTCGCGGCGAAGCAGGCCATGCCCTTCGGTCGGGTAGGTGAAGTACTCGTAGGTAGCGCCGACCTGCTCCAGGGCCTCGACCAACTCCTCGGACTGCTTGGGGCTCACTCGGGCGTCGTGCTCCCCGTGGGCAATGAGGAGTGGGCGGCTGATGCGGGCGATCTGATGGATAGGGGATCCGGCATGAAACACCCGACGATTCTGGGCAGGGTGGCCCATCATCCGCTCCATGTCCTCTCGCCCTTCGCGGTCGCCCTGGGCCCAGGAGGTCAGGATGTCGATGTCGCCGTACTTCGAAACGCCGCACGCAAACGGGTTCTCCGGGTGCACCAACGAAGCGGAGGCCAGGTAGGCGCCATAACTGGATCCGAAGATGGCGATGCGATTGGGGTCGACCCAGCCCAGGCCTGACAGATGGCCGGCGGCCGCGAGGCAGTCCTCGACGTCGCCCACGCCCCAGTTCCCATGGTTGGCCCGTTCGAAGGTGAGGCCATATGTCGTCGAACCGCGGAAATTGATCGCCAGCCAGGCGTATCCCTTGTCGACGAAGTACTGGGCGTGGCCGTCCCACTCGTCGCCGTAGCGGTCGGTGGGCCCTCCGTGTGGATAGACCACCGCCGGCACCGGGCTCGAGGTGTCCGCCGGTCGGAAGAGGAACCCCTCGATCTCCAACCCGTCCGACGAGTTGAAAGTGATCCTCTCCAGCTTGGAATGAGGCGCAGAGCGAACCGCGGCCGGTGCGCCGTCATAGAGGATCGAGCGGGGGCCATCGGTTGCAACAAGCGTGATCGAGGCCGGTGAGTCGTATGCCTCATGGATGGCGACGACACCCTGGGAGGTCGGCAGCGGCCAGTCCCAAGTGCCGCCTTCTGCAATCAGGTCGACCACTCCATCGAGGCCGACTCGGACCAGATCGCTCCTCCCGCTTGCCGTGGTAGTGGCGAGAAGGCTTTGCCCGTCGTCGCTCCAGACCAGGGAGGAGAAGTCTCGTTCGCCGGCAGCCAGCGTGCTGTGATCGCCCCCGTCCATGTCGGTGAGGAACACGTTGGACCGTTCCCCATCCTCCAAGGTGTAGGCCACTCGGTTTCCATACACGACGTGGTTTCCTGCCCGTCGATCGGGGTGACCGACCAACGTCTCCCAGGAACCGTCGGGCTCGATGATGACGATGTCGCTCCGGCTGAAGTCATCCTTTGGGTAGAAGGAGAGGAGGATTCGGCCGTCCGGCGCCACCTGGGCCCTTCCCACATCCCCGTTGCCGGGCCCGAGGGGAGCGGGCCACGGGTCGTCGATGTCGAGGATGGCCAACCGCGAACAGCCCTCACGCTCCACGATGACAGCCAGTCGATCATCGTCGAGCCAGGCACCGGTCGAGCCGGCGAGAAGACGGCGAGACGGCCCTCCCGTAGCAGGGACGATGCGCACGGAGCCATCGCTGTCGTAGGCGATCAAGACGCCATCGGGTGACCACACCGGGCTGCTGTCCGCCCAAAAGGCGACCAGGCCTCGGTTCGTCGTGATCCGGGTCAGCGCTCCGCCGTCAACATCGATCGCCCAGATGTCAGTGGTCCCCTCGACGTCGAGTACGAATGAGATCCGCGTTCCGTCAGGGCTGAGAGCGGGATGATGGGGTCTGGCCGTAGCGAACACATCTTCGAGACGCCAGTAGTCGGGCGGCCGGCGATCGGGGCGCGGCTGGCTGGGGACGCCGCCCACGACATCTTTGCCGAGCCAAAGGGGCTTGCTCACCGAAGGAACCTCCGAACGACCGGTTGGGAGAAGATAGCCCCGACTCGGGTGTCAGCGGAAGGCCTCCAGCACCGCCATGACATCGGGGCCGAGAGCCCTGAGGTTGTAACCCCCCTCCTGGATGAGGACAGTGGGCATCGACAGTGAGGCGAGCCGCCTCCCGATCTCCCGGAAACCATCGTTGCTGACCTGCAACGGGCTCTCTGGGTCCGATGCGCCGGAGTCCACCCCCAGGGAGATCAGCAAGAACTCCGGCTCGAGCCTGGCGACCCTGTCGCAGACCTGGTCGAGGGCGACGAGATACTCCGTGTCGCCGGTGCCCGGTGCCAAGGGGATGTTCAGATTCGCCCCTTCTCCGGCACCCTCACCCGTCTCCTCGGTGAAGCCACACCAATGCGGAAACCAACCCTCACCCGGGTCGACGTGGATCGAGTGGTAATGGACGTCGTCTCGCCCGTAGAAGATCTCCTGGGTCCCGTTGCCGTGGTGGGCATCGATGTCGATGATCGCCACCGCCGCTGTCGCCTGATCGCTCAGCCAATGGCCTGCGATGGCCACATTGTTCAGGTAGCACGACCCGCCAAAGTACGACGTGCCCGCGTGGTGACCGGGAGGCCGGACCGGGGCGTAGACCGCCGGAGCACCGTCACGGACCAGCCGTGCGGCGGTCAGGGCACCGTCCACCGCGGCCCGCGCCCCGCGGTAAGTGCCGGGGCCGATGGTCGTGGCCGTGTCCATGCAGTAGACGCCCGCCATCGCCGCCCTGCTCTTCGGGACCCGGGACCGGTAGGCACCAAAGGCTGCGGGGTGCGGGAAGGCGTAGGGCACGACCCGGTCCGAGCCCGGCTCCTTTGTGTATCCGGCGTCAATCCAGCCCTGGTATGCATTCTCCAGATAGTCGAGCATCCCGGGTTGGTGGATGGCTTCGATCGGTCCACGACCGTGCTCCTCGACGGGCAGCATCTCCACACCCGCCGTCTCCAGCTCGGCACGCAAGATCTCGGCCCGATCGGCCTCCTCGTCGCCATCGAGCCGCATGCCGGCCCAGACCAGCCACTTGGCGTCATGGGCCAGAAACCCGTTCGACCACACAGCGGCGAGGCTCATCGGCGCATGGCCATCGCTCGAGTTACCCGATCCACGATCAGGTCGACCTCGTCGTCGAGGATGGTCAGCGGCGGGCCAATCAGCAGATAATCACCGTTCGACCCATCGACGTTGCCAGTCGAGGGGTAGAGGAGAAGACCGATCTCCATCGCCCGCTCGAGAATCCTCTCCGTCATCCGGGCCGACCGAGGGAACGGCGTCTTGGTGTCCCGATCCTCGACGAGTTCGACACAGATGAGGAGGCCGATACCCCGCACGTCGCCGACCAGGGGATTCCCTTCGAGGGCGGTCCTGAGCCCCGAAAGGAGCCTCTCGCCTTGGGTTCGGGCCCGGTCGATCAGACGCAACTCCTTGATCCGGTGGAGGACGGCCAGACCCACGGCCGCCCCGACGGGATGATGCGACCAGGTGAAGCCGTGGACCAATCCCCCGGCGTCTTCGATGGCGTCATGGACCGGACCCGATGCGATCGCCAGACCGAGCGGCCAGTAGCCCGGAGGATGCTCCTTTGGCCGCGATGAGGAGATCGGGGCGAAAACCGAAGTGATCCGAGGCGAACCACTCTCCGGTTCGCCCGAATCCGGTCATGACTTCGTCGGCGAGGATGAGGACGCCGTGGCGCCGGCAGACCTCGTCGATCGCCTCCCAGTACCCATCGGGTGGGACGGCTGCTCCGCTGGTGGCGCCACCGATCGGCTCCGCGACGAAGACTGCCACGTGCTCCGGGCCTGTCTCCTCGATGACCTCGTCCAGACGGTCGGCATGAAATCGGGCGCAGGCGTCGGGATGGGCTGGATTGGGGCAGCGGTACTCGCTGACGGCCGGGACCCGCACGGTTTGTCCCAGCCAGGGCTCGTAAGGTCTTCGCAAGGGTTCCCGTCCCGACACGTCGAGGGCTCCCCTCGTGTTCCCGTGATACGAGGACTGGCGGGCGATGACCACAGATCTCTCCGGCTCACTCCGGGCGAGGTGATAGGCCCGGGCCATCTTGAGGGCGCTCTCCATCGCCTCCGATCCCCCCGAGACCGGGAAGACTCTCGCTCCATCCATCGGTACCAGTCCGGCCACGGCCTCGGCGTAACGCTCCACTGGATCGGTGGTGAAGGCCGAAGCGTGCACCCAATCGACCGAGCTGACCTGGGCCGCCATCGCCTCAGCGACGGTGGGATCACCGTGGCCGATGACAGAGGCGATAGCCCCCCCTGCGGCATCCAGATACTTGTTGCCGTCGGCGTCGGTGATCCATGCCCCGCTCGCCGCGACGGCGTGTAGGACGAGGCAGAACGCCCCTGGTGAAGACCGATGACGACACACTCATGGACCGCGGCACGTTACGCCCCCGGTTAGCGTCCCGGCGGTGTCAGCGAGCGCCTCGACCCGGACCCGGCTGCGTCAACTCGGCTTTGCGATCGGGACCATGATGACCGGCCCCGAGAATGCGATCACGGACGTACCCGGGGTGCTCGTCGGTCACTCGACTCTGATCCGTGACGAGCCCGAGGTGGTCCGGACCGGTATCACCATGGTCGTGCCCCGGGCCGACGTTTGGACCGACTACGTCTACGCAGGCAGTCATGTGCTCAACGGGGACGGCGAGATGACCGGTCTGATCTGGGTGGCGGAATCGGGGATGCTCGGCTCACCGATCGGCATCACCAGCACGTCTCAGGTCGGTCTGGTGCGCGACTTCCTGGTAGCGGAGACGCACAGACTTGGAGTGGTCGCCGGCTTTCACCTGCCGGTGGTTGGGGAGACGTGGGATGGATGGCTGAGCACGCCCGGGTCGTTCCCGCTCACAGCAGTCCACGCCGCTGCTGCGTTGACGGCCGCAGCCCCCGGACCGGTGGCTGAGGGTGCCGTTGGTGGCGGCACAGGGATGATCTGCCACGAGTTCAAGGGCGGGATAGGCACCTCATCGCGTGTCGGCACTGCCGCCGGTGAGCCCTTCACCGTCGGTGTGCTGGTCCAGGCCAATTACGGCGAGAGATCGGACCTGCGCGTCGACGGCGTCCCTGTCGGCCGCGAGATAGGCGTCGATGTGGTCCCCTCGGCGTGGAGCGAGCCGCCGGTGGATGGCTCGACCATCACAGAACCTCACGACGGGGGGTCGATCATCATCGTGATCGCGACCGATGCACCGCTCCTGCCGGTTCAATGCCGGCGTCTGGCACAACGGGCCACGGTCGGCCTGGCCCGGGTCGGCGGATACGGTCACGAATCGAGCGGCGACATCTTCATCGCTTTCTCGACAGCGAACCATCTCGGTGGGGACCGTGAGTCGCCACTCGAAGTGCGCACCCTTCCCCTCGACTCGATGGATCCTGTGTTCCACGCCGCCGCCGATGCGACCGAGGAGGCCATCGTCAATGCGCTGTGCGCCGCCGAGACCATGACCGGGCATGCCGGTCACGTCGCCCCCGCCCTTCCCCTCGACCTGCTGGTCGAGGTCATGGGCAAGTACCGGGCGTAATCTCCGCCGATGACCTACATGGTGGGGTTTGGGGGATATGTCCCGGCGCGGGTGATGACCAACGACGAATGGGCCACGTTGGTCGACACCACCGATGAGTGGATCACACAGCGAACCGGCATCAAACGACGGCGGATCGCGGCCCCCGAGGAGTCGACCCTGACCCTGGCCGGCCACGCCGCCGGCATGGCGATCAAGGATGCCGGGCTGACCCCGGACGACATCGATGAGATCATCGTCGCCACCGACACGCCTGAGATGTACACACCCGACACCGCGGCCCTTCTCCAGGATCTCCTCGGGTGTCGAAACGTGCCGACCTACGACCTGGGGGGATCGGGGTGCGCCGGCTTCGTACAGGCACTCGACGTCGCCCGGGCCAGGATCGCTTTCAGCCCGAGGACGATGTTGGTGGTCGGGGTCGAGTTGATCACTCGCATGTTGGACTGGAGCGACCGCTCGACCGCCGTGCTGTTCGGTGACGCCGCGGGGGCGGTGGTCCTCGGCCCAGATCCGGGGCGGGGCCAGGTGCTCGACGTGGTGTCCGGCACCGATGGGTCAGCGGCAGGGATCCTGACTCTGGCCGCAGGCGGGACCCGGAATCCGTTCAATCGCCAGACCCTGGAGTCGGGCGAGTACAACCGGTTGGTGATGGACGGCCGACGGGTGTTCACCGAGGCCGTCGCCCGTATGACCCAGGCCGTGGCCGAGGTGCTCGCCCGCATCGACAAGACAATCGGTGACGTGTCATTGGTCATCCCGCATCAGGCAAATCTGCGGATCATCGACGCCGTTCGCAAGAAGCTCGACGTCCCCGAGGACAAGGTGTTCGTGAACGTCCACGAGTACGGGAACACGGGCTCGGCCACCGTCCCGTTCGCTCTCTGGGAGTGTGTGGAATCGGGCAGGGTGAAGAAAGGCGACCTGGTCGTGCTCACGGCTTTCGGGGCCGGATTTCACTGGGCGGCTGCCGCCGTCCAGTTCTGAATGCAAAAGCCCCCGTCTTGCGACGGGGGCTTGCTGGCTTCAGAGAAGCCTTCTCTAGTCCTCCCCCCTCCGGGATGTGGCTCCGGGAGGAAGGTCCTCTTGCCCACCCACCGTATTTCTACATCCGATCTCTTAAGGCGGTAATAGGGAATTTCCCCCATCCTCACCTCTCGTCGTCGGGCCGGACGTAGCCCTCCTCATAGGCCAGTGCGGTGAGCTCGTGACGGCTGGCGACGCTCAGCTTGTCGAAGATATGCGCCATGTGGTTCTCCAGGGTCTTCACCGTGATCCCGAGGCGTTCGGCGCTCTCTCGATAGGTGTAGCCGCGGGCGATGAGGTTGACCACCTCGCGCTCCCTCGGGGTGAGGCGCGAGATCGGCGTCTCCCCGGTTATGTCCTCGTCGATGTCGAGGAGATAGGCGGCGACATCGGGTGACACCGGCCGGGCGCCAACGTACGTCTGGCGAACCAGATCGGGAAGATCCGCCCCCAGAGTCGTTTTCGTGATGTAGCCGTCGACTCCGGCGTCGAGGAGCCGGGCCACATCCTCCTTGGACGTCGACACGGTGAGGGCCATGAAGCGGATGTCAGGGAAGTCCCTCCGCACCGCCGGGATCACTGCAGCCCCGCCGCCCCCGGGCAGCTTGACGTCGAGCACGACGAGGTCAGGGAGCCGCTCCTTGATCAACTCGATCGCACTGTCCACGTTGTCGGCCTCACCGACGATGTCGAACGAGGGGTCGAGAATGGCTCGCATCCCGGCCCGGACGACATCGTGGTCGTCGACGATGATCAATCTCAGGCGGTCGGTCATTTCTCGACCGTGATCTTGACTTCGGTCCCGGACTCAGGGACGGTGTCGATCTCGACGAGTCCGCCGACGTTCTCGACTCGGCGGGCAAGACGCTCATGCACCCGGTTTCGCTGGGCATCGTCGGCGAACCCGGAGCCACTGTCACGGACGTGGATGTGGGCCTCCCCGTTGGCGAACTCGGAATAGAGGGTGATGTTGCGTGAGCCAGAGTGCTTCGCCGCGTTGGCCATGGCCTCGCGGGCGGCCTCGATGGCGGCAGACAGGTTGGGGTCGAGCGGCGCATCGTCCCGGATGACGGCCTCGATCTCCACCCGGTGTGTGTCTTCCACCTCATCCCTGACGGCGAGCAGACCGGCCCGGAAGCTGTCCCTGTACTCGGAGCGCCACTCCTCGATGTTTCGCCGCAGCTCCCGCTCCTGACGCCGAGCCAGATAGCGAGATTGGCCCGGGTCATCGGCTCCCATCCGGATGGCGTGAAGAGTCTGGAGCACCGAGTCGTGGAGACGGTCGGCCAGGGCGGCGCGCTCTTCGTGGAGGACCACCGCGGCCTGTTCCGCGGCGAGCTCGTCCTGTGCCGCCTGGCGAGCGAGGTCGTAGTCGCGGAGTTTGTCAAAGGTCCAGCCCACGATGGCCCCGACCACGAAGAAGATGACACTGCCGGCAGCCCGCACTGCCCCCAGGTCGGCGATCACATGCACGAGGAACTGCTCGACTCCGAGCAAGAGCGCAGCGATGAGGGAGCCCGGGAGCCCGCCCAGCAGAGCTCCAGTGAACACCAGCGACAGCGGAAGCCCTCCATGGAACAGTTCGTCGGCCCCCGACGCCACCGATGCCGCCCCGATGGCGAGCATGGCCACCGCGTCCAACGCGAACCACCACCACCCGGCCATGAACTCGGGCTGGGTCCTGGCGACGAGCCAGGTGAGGAAAGTCCAGAAGATGGCGAGACCGACCGAAGCCCAAACGATCCACATCTCCGGCGGCGGATCGGCCAACACGGTCACCGCGACCAGGATCAGCATCCAGATCAGACCGAGGAAGCGGAAGACGACGACCATCCGTCGCAGAGTTGCCTCGAGAACGGCGCTGCCCCGCTTGGTGAAGCTGCTCACGTCCCCGGAAACTAGCGGGGTGGGACTCGGGTTGGTCTTTGGGAGTGGTGAGAGTTGGATGGCGTTCTTTTCGCAATCAAAGGGGGACTGCTTCCGCAGTCCCCCGATGGTCCCCATTGTCGCTTCCAGGGACGGAGTAATTGCCCTTTAAGTCCCCGCACCACCAATCATGGCTGAGCATGTGGAAAAACCAATAGGGGTTTACCCCCATGAGTGTGTCAAAACACAACGGCCACCGTTAGCCGGTGGCCGTGTGCGCAGGGCGCCGGGGCCTTTGTGGCCCTTCGCTAAAAGCTCTAGAACGTCTGTCCCACGTAGAGGACCGAGACCATCACCGCTCCCAGAGTGGCGAGTCGGATCATGCTCGGCTTCGATGCGGCTCGCACCGTGGTGGCGGCAAGTGCCACACCGAGAAGTACGAGCAGCCAGGCCGCCTGGGTCTGCAGCGTGGCCACCATGAGAACCAGTACCGACGATGCGAGACCGAGGACGACGAGGGCGATCCGGGCCGCTTTGCCCAATGGATGCGCCGCCCACTCGTCGAGTGTTGTGATGGTGGAAACTGTCATCGTGCCGGATATTTCGGCAATGCCTGCCCTTCTCTTGAGCCAGCTGGTCTGGGTCGATCGAACCGAATGCGGAGCGTCACGGATCCGTGACGCCCCGCATCATGAATGTGGTCTTTCAACTCTCGACGGTGAACTCCCGGAACATTCCTTGGGTGAAATGTGGCGGTGCGTCGTCGAACTCCCCGGACTCGAGAGCCTCTATGTTGTCGGGAGTGGCGCCGACCGGGACGAAGCAGACGATGGCGTAGCGACCGGGGTTGAGATCGACGAACAATGTGTCGGCGTCGCCCGGGAATCCGAAGGCGCCTCCGGCTTCTGTCACCTTCCCCTCTGCCTCCTCCTCGGGGAGGGCGAGAAGCTCGTCGATGCTCTCGGTGGCGTCGTCGTTGATGCGGAACAGGACCATTTCGTGCAACTCGGTCCCACCGTTCTCGAACCCGAGGCCGTTCATGCCTGCCTGGAGCCCATCGAGATCACCGTCGAACTCGTACTCTCTGGCAGTAACGGGGGTCACCTCCCATCCGCACTCGTCGACCATGTAGGAGTCGACCACCTGTGAGGCCCCGACGACTTCCTCGCTGTCGAATGCGGCGAAGAACTGCTCCTCGTCCCCGGACTCGATGGCGGGGATCAGGGCATCGGTGATGGTCCCAACGGCTCCCGAGACTTCGTCGGGTGCGTCCTCCTGGAGGGCGGTGAGGGCGGTAGTGGTCTCCTCTGCCCAGGCGGCCGGGTCATCGGGTTCGCTCGACAGCAGTGCCTCCACGTTCACAACTGAATCACAGAAGGCAGATACGTCGGCGGATGGGCCTCCGCTACAGCCGGCCACGACTAAGACCGGCACCATCAAGATCCAGGACCTTCGGGGGGTTGCTCTCCCCATGACTCTCTCCTTGCTCGTGCGACTCGAGGCTGCCAGGGCCACGGTACGGCAGCGTTACGAGGTCACCAACGGGAGAGGAGCCACAACTCCGGCTCCAGGTCCCCGGAGTCAATGTCGGCGAAGAGGGAGACGGCGGTGGTGAGGGACTGACGCGCATCGTTCTCACGGCCGGCACGGTGATGGAGATCGGCCATGTGGTTCCAGAGCGCTGCCTCTCGATGACGATGCCCGGTTCGCTCCGCGATGGCGATTGCTTCCTCGACGAGGTCGATCGAACGACCGGTGTCCCCGTTGTCGGATAACAACAGCGCCTTGTTGTTCAAGGCGGCCATGCGGAGGAGATCGTCGTCACCGGCGAGACGCATCGCCTCCTCGACATGCCCCAAGGCCTCAGCGTGATCTGGCGTGACCACGGCGAGGATGTTTCGGACCCGGGACATCTGCGCCGGGTCGTCCTCCTGCTCGGCGGCGTCTCTGGCACGTCGGGCGAGGGTTGTTGCCTTCGTCTTATCTCCGGTTCGGTACGCCAGGAGCGCCCAGTCGGCGAGCACGGCCGCCGGGGCCGGATGGTTCTCGATCGATCGCTGGAAATGCTCTTCGGCGTCCTCGAAACGGCCGAGCAGACGCTCGACCTCGCCGGTTCGATGCTCGATGACACCGATCGTGTCCGCGTCTGCGTGCGAGGCGGCGAGTGTCAGCTCGCGTCGGGCCCGGTCATAGTCGCCGGCGGCCATCGCGAGCTCGCCCAGGGCGAGACGGGCGCCGGCGATGTCTGGGTCATCGAGCGCCAGAGCGGTCTCGTAGAACTGGACAGCGGAGTCGTTGGCGAACATCGACTGGGCCAGATCCCCGGCGAGGTGATACCAGGCCGCCGCTTCGGGATCACCCGCCGCTCGATATTGCCCGGCGACGGCCGCGGCAAGGCGGGCATCGGATCGGGCGTACCCCCTATCGGCGAGGGCTCGGGCGGCACGACGGTGAAGGAGACGACGCCTCACCATGGAAGTCGATTCGTAGGTGACGCGTTCGAGCGCATCGAGGGTGAAGCTGAGGCCTTCCGATTCCGGGATCTCCCTGAGCAGGCCGGCCGCGACGAGCTCCTCGACGGCCTCCACCACCTCCTCCTCACTGCGGCCGCTCGTCTCCCTGAGGAGCGTCGCGTCGCAGATGCCGTTGAGCGCGGCCGCCGCGGTGAGGATCTGCCGGCCCAGATCATCGATCTCCAAGAGGCGCGCCTCCATGTATCGCGCCATTCCTGGCGTAGCGGGCAGAGAGTCCACGTCGGCGGAGACGGCCTCGTTGACGAGGAGGGGGACGCCTCCTGTCTTCTCCCGGAGACGTCTCGCTGCGTTCTCGTCACCGCCTACCAGCGGCAGCAGGTGCTGGACGGTGAGCGGGCGTATGGCGGCCGAACGATCCGCCGCGCCCATCATTTCGGCGACGGCTGGGAGGAGATCGTCCTCGGCCCTGGCCACCACCACCATGACCACGGGCATCTCCGACATGCGACGAGCCAGATATGAGAAAAGGGCGGCCGACGACGTGTCCACCCACTGTGCGTCGTCCAGGATGATGAGGATCGGTCGTTCCCGGGCCAGGATCGATATCACCGTCTGGACCCCCTCGAGAAGTCGTAGCTCGCCGAATCGATCGTGAGTCGCATCGGCAGCGGCCGGAGCGAATCCGGGCGACAGTCTCCCGAGCTCGTTCAAGGCCCAGTCGGGGATCTCGTCGCGTAGGGCTTCGATAAGCCCGCTTGCACCGCCCAGAACCTGGGCAGCGACGCCATAGGGCAGGGTCTGCTCCATGCGGAAGGCGCGGCCGATGAGGACTTCCCGATCCGCGGATGCGATCGAGGCCAGCTCCTCGAGCAGACGGGTCTTTCCCATCCACGGCGCACCGGTCATGGCGAAGACGAGCCCGCCTCCGCTGGATGTGCTGCGAAGTGCCTCCTGCAGCTGGTCCAACTCAGCCTCCCGATCGATCAGGTCGGGCTGTGTTTGACGCCGGGACTGGATCTCCGCCCTGACCTTTCGGGGCGCTCCCGGCGCAGGCGGGAGGTCTTCGTCGAGGATTGCCTCATAGAGCTCGGTCGTCTCCTCCAGAGGCGCCACACCGAGTTCCTGATCGAGGATGGTCACACAGTTTCGATATGCCTCGATGGCGCCGGGACGGTCACCGGCCCAGGCGTGGAGCAGCATCAGGAAGCGGTGCGCCGGCTCGTGCAACGGGTCGAGCTCGATCCATTGGGCTACCGCGTTGATGGCGGCGGGGTACTCCCCGGATGCCGCAAGCGCGGTCCCCAACCGGTTGAATGCCTCACCGATTCGAATCCGGGTGGACTCGGCGACGTTCCTCACCCAGTCGTCGAATTCCGGCGATGCCTTCACCGAGAAGCCTTCGAGGAAATCGCCTCGATAGAGGTCCGTAGCCCGGCGCAGATGTGGGATGCATCGATCGCACACATCGCGGGGGTCGTGACCGTGATCGCGAGTCGCTTCCAGTTCTCGATCCAGGATGTCGAGGTCCGAGCTGACCTCGCCCACCAGCGTCACGAGATTTCGATCAGCCTGGATGAGGTCGGTCCCGGTTGCCCCTTTCAGGGCCGACAACGTTCGTCGCAGCGTCGCCCGGGCCCGCTCTTGAGAAGCCTCGGCCCAGAACAGACCAGACAACGTGTCCCTGCTGGCGGACTTCTCCACGACCAGATAGGCGAGAAGTGCGATCGCCTTGCGAGTGTCGACCACGACTGGGCGTCCGGATATGGAGACGTCGGGTTGGCCAAGCAACTTGATATCGAGCATGGAAGGAGAACCTGGGTCGAGCGGTGCCGAAAAGGTAGTTCACCGTTACGGCTATGAGAAGTTTGTCTTCACCCGGAACGGTGAGGCCTGTTCCGTGAAATAGGCGCGTTTCACTTACGTAACGCTTCACGACCAATCTATGCCCTGATGAGGGAAGGTGAGGTAGCAACCGCGAGAGCCGGCCAGACGGCCGCGCTCGTCTTGGCGATAGTCAGCTTGATCCTCTTTGTGGTCATGCTGCTGGGAAGCGACTCAACGTTCGATAGCGACACGCTGTTCAACTTTGCGACCATGGGTCTTTTCCTCTTTCTCGGCCCACTTGTCCTATGGAAGGCCGATGGGAACCGGGTTGGATGGGTCTTCGCCGGGATCGGGCTCATGTTCCTCGGTGCCGCGATCGCCGCCAACCTCGCCGAACAGGGCTCGCTGGCCTTCGAGGCCATTGGTGGTGCCCTCTGGCTCGGATGGATCGTTCTGATCGGAACACTGGTCTTGTGGTTCCCCACGGGGCAGGTCCCGAGCAGACGCTGGTTGTGGCTGCAGTGGGTCGGATTCGGACTCTTGGCAGTGACCTTTTTCACCTACATCTTCACCGAGCAGCTCTGTATCGATACCTCCGATTCGAGTGGCTGTGCGGTTTGGGCCGCCAACCCGATTGGCATCCCCGGAGTGCCCAACCCAGAGTTCGGCTGGCTGGGTGGACCCCTCTTCGCCTTGTACCCGGTGTTCATGGGCGGAGCGGTCCTGTCGCTCTTCATGCGGTACCGGAAGGCCGGGACCATCGAGCGGCTCCAATTGAAGTGGTTCCTCTTTGCATGCGCCTCCTTCGTGGCGGCCCTTGGTACCGAGATAGTCCTCGAGGCACTTGGCACTGTCGAGCCACCATTCCTGGTCGACGCTTGGATCTCGTTGTCGATCCTCGCCATTCCGATCGCCGCCACGCTCGCCATCCTCCGCTACCGCCTCTATGAGATCAATCGGATCATCTCCCGCACAGTGTCTTATGCCATCGTCATCGCTGTCCTCGCCTCGGTCTACGCAATCGGGCTGACCGGGCTGACCTCCCTCCTCGATTCGGAGTCACCACTAGCCGTTGCTGCCGCCACCCTGGCAGCAGCGGCGTTGTTCAACCCATTGCGAAGACGGGTTCAGGCCTTCGTCGACCACCGCTTCAACCGGACCAAGTACGACGCCGAGCGCGTCATGGCCGGGTTCACCGGGTCACTGCGCGATGAGGTCGATCCCGACTCGGTTGTCGGTGGCTGGGTTAAGGTCGTGTCGGAGACGATGCGGCCGGTCTCGGCCGGCGTCTGGCTGAGGGACGGGGCGTGAGAGCAGGCAGGTCCATCCCATGGATTCCCATCAACATGGGGATCGCCCTCGGCGTGCTCGCCGTGTTCGCCTTCTTTGGCCCCGGGATCGGTCAGGGCGAAGAGGACGGCTCTACCTACATACTCCTCGCCGCCGCCCTGGCATTCGTGTTCATGGGCTCGCTGGTGATGAGCCGGGTGCCCGGTCATCGAGTGGGATGGGTACTGACCGCAAACGGCATGTTGCTCGTAGTGAGCGGGGTGGCGGTGGGGCTCGCCGGACAGGGCTGGGCGTTGGGCGGATCTATCAGTTACTGGATGTGGACCAGCTGGTTCATCTCGGTCGGCTTCCTCGTCTTGTGGTTCCCCACGGGCGCGGTGCCGTCGCCGCGCTGGCGGTGGGTGCAGTGGCTGGGGAGTCTCTTCGTGGGCTTTGTTGGAATCACGGGCCTCTTCGCGGAACGTCTCTGCGTCGAAGGGTCCGACAACCAGTGCGATGTCTGGGTCGACAACCCGATCGGCATCCCGGGAGTGCCCAATCCGGAGTACGGGGCGATCTCCACGCCGATTCTCGCGATCATGGTCGTCTTTCTCGTCTTGGCAGCCGCCTCCCTGGTGGTGCGTCTCTTAAAGGCCACGGGAGTAGAGCGCCAACAGCTGAAGTGGCTGGCCATCGATTTGATCTTCTTCGTCGCCTGGATGTTGATCCCGGAACAGGTCATGCCCATCTGGCTCGACAATCTTCTGCTCGGTGTCGCCGTCGTCGGCCTACCTTTGTCGATCTCGCTGGCGGTACTCCGGTATCGCCTCTATGACATAGATCGAATCTTCTCCCGGACCGTCTCCTACCTCATCGTGGTCGTGTTGCTCGGGGCGACATATGTGTTGGGCCTGACCGGGCTCACGTCCTTGCTCGACACGGAGTCTCCCCTGGCCGTCGCCGCCGCCACCTTGGCCGTCGCCGCATTGTTCAATCCTCTGCGGAAACGCGTCCAAGGGTTCGTCGACCGCCGCTTCAATCGGTCGCGTTACAACGCGCAGCGGGTGATCGATGAATTCGCCGGCTCGTTGCGAGATCGAGTCGACGGGCGACAGCTGGTCAGCGGCTGGGTGGATGTTGTTTCTAAGACGATGCATCCGGCGTCGGCGGGGGTGTGGCTGAGGGAGGGAGCATGAGAAGGATCCTCCTCACCGCAGTCCTCCTGTTGTCGCTAGGCGGCCTGGTCTTGGGAATGTTCTTTGGGCCCTTGGCTGAATCCAGTGATCAACTGTGGCCGGCGTCCTGGGCGGCATGGTCGGTCGTGGGATGGATCATCCTGATACGACGGCCGGGGAACACGATCGGGATGGCCTGTGTCGCCATCGGGTTGGTGTGGGGAGTTTCCTTCGGGCTCCAGTCGATCGTGCTCCGCGTGCCGCTCGAAGCAGCCGCCTGGATCGAGCTCGTTTACACAATATTGGGCGTCGTGCCCTGGCTAATCGTCGTTTGGCTCCTGACGACCTTCCCGACCGGTGAGTATGCCGGGCCTTTGGAGAAATTCGTGGGGCGGGCGCTCATCGTGGTCGGGTCTTTGGCGGTGATCGGCTTCGTGTTGAGCCCGGTGCCACTCACGGACACAGGACTGGACAACCCTCTCGGGGTAGAGCTGAGCTCGGTCTTGAATTTCATCACCAGTGATACGGGGTTCTTCTTCGTCGTGGGCCTCACTGCAGCGGCAATCGTCAGCCTCATCCGTCGGAGCCGAAGGAGCGCCGGTATCGAACGGCAGCAGTACCGGTGGCTGCTCCTGGGTGCATCTCTGTTCGTGGTCATCTCCGCCGCCGGTCAGGTCTTGCCAGAAGACTCCGTATTCGAGCTGTTCTGGTTGGTAGGAGGATCGGCCATCCCGATCTGCATTGGTGTCGCGGTCGTCAGGTACCGGCTCTTCGAGATCGACCGGCTCATCTCCCGGACCGTCGGATACATCCTGGTGGTGGGTGTGCTTGGCCTCGTGTTCGTCGGGGTCGTGACTGTTCTCACGTGGGTGTCGCCAGCTGAGAGCCAGCTGGCAGTGGCCGGGTCCACACTCGCTGTCGCCGCACTGTTCAACCCCTTGCGCAAGCGGCTTCAAGGTTGGGTGGACCGTCGCTTCAACCGCTCGAAATACGACGCCGAACGTGTCATGGACCGGTTCGCCGAATCTCTACAGGACCGTGTCGACGAAGGCGATCTGGCGGATGGTTGGGTCGGCGTCGTCTCGAAGACGATGGAGCCTGTGTTGGCGGGTGTCTGGGTGCGAGGCAGGTCTTGAGCTCTCGCACTAGCCGATGGATTGCATGGGTGATGTGGCTGACGGGAGTGGCGATGATCGTGCTGGCGGCGGTCTTGACCGAGATGAACCCGCCGATCTCGACCACGCAGGCACAGGAGTCCGCACTCGAAGGAGCGATCTGGCTCTCGACGTGGGTCGGCTTCGGTCTGGTCGGCGCCCTGGTGGTTTCGAGTCGCCCCGCTAATCGCATCGGCTGGCTCATGTGCGGCATCACCTTCGGTGTCGGGATCGATCTTCTCGCATCTGAGTATGCGAGATTCGCACTGGTCACCGAGCCCGGCGCATGGCCGTTGGGCGAGCCTGCGGCATGGGTGGCGACTTGGGGATTCCTCCCCGTAGTGGCTCTGGTGATGACGCTGGTCGTGCTGTACCCGTCGGGCGATCCAAGCCGCTTAGGCCGGTGGATCCTCCGAGCGTTCCTCTTCGTGACTCTGGCGGACGCCCTGGCCTTTGCTCTCCGCCCCGGCCCGGTGCAGGGAGACACCCCTCCGGACAACCCGCTCGGTATCCCCGGGACCCGAGATCTCCTCGACCCGGCAACCGAATGGCTGGGCTCGGCCCTTGCCGTGATTGCCCTCGTCGCTGTCGTCGATTTGGTCATCCGGTTCCGGCGCTCGTCGGGGGTTGAGCGGCTGCAGTTCCGGTGGTTCGTCTTGGCTGTCGCAGCCTTCCCGGTGATGTTCTTGGCTTCAGGACTTGTCGAAGAGCTCATTGTCGGGGTCGAGGGCTTCGATCCAGTGGTGGTCGCCTTCGCCCTTTGGGGGAATGGAACTGCAGCCGCCATAGGCATCGCCGTAACTCGCCACGGTCTCTACGAGATCGATCGAGTGATCTCCCGCACCGTGGGCTATGTCCTGGTGGTCGCCGTGTTGGCGGCCGGCTATCTGGGCGCAGTCACCTGGCTGACCACGCTCTTACCCGACCAGTCTCAGCTGGCGGTGGCCGCCTCCACGCTGGGAGCCGCTGCATTGTTCAACCCGATCAGACGCTTGGTGTTGGGCCGGGTCGATAGGCGTTTCAACCGATCGCGCTACGACGCCGAGAAGGTCATGCACGAGTTCTCCGGGTCGTTGCGCAACGAAGTAGATGGACCGGCTGTGGTGAAGGGCTGGATCGACGTGGTGTCCGAGACGATGCATCCAGCCACCGCCTCGGTCTGGGTCAGGGATGGTGCCTGAGATGAGCAGAGGCTGGCGCGTCGTGACCGTGGCGTCGGTCACCGTCGTGGTGCTGGGTGCCATGTTGACCGGTGCGATTCGAGCTGGCATCGACGGTGAGAGCCTGGCGTTCGCGTTCGGCACCCTTTCCCTTCTCGCCACGGGTGTTCTGCTCGTATTGAAGGTGCCGGAGAACCGTCTCTCGTGGGTCATGCTGTTCGTGGCTCTGGGCGACGGTCTCATGAACGCCGCCGATGGATCCGAGCCCGGCAGTCTCATCGAAATCGTTGGGGGCATCGCCCTCTTCGCTCTCGTCCTTCCTGGTCTTGGCGTCTTCGTGCCCCTCTGGTTCCCCACCGGCCGGGCCCTGACCCCGCGCTGGCGCTGGGTCTCGATCGTGGCGACAGTTGGCGTGATCGGTCTCGTCGGCGGATGGGCGATGTTGGCTCTGCAGGGGGCGGGATCGGCCGACGTCGACTCGTGTGTCTCAGTCGCCACGTGCGCCAATATCCTCGGGCTGCTCTTGATCCTCGTCGGGATCGTGGGGGCGATCGGTTCTCTCGTCGTCCGTTGGATTCGGTCCAGGGGCGTGGAGAGGCTTCAGATGAAGTGGCTGGTCCTTGCCTTCATCGTCTTCCTGATCGGTGTCCTCGCCGAATTCGGTGGGTTTCAGTATTCGATCGTGGCCAACGTCTTCCTGCCTGCCGGGTTCGTCCTGGTCCCGGTGTCGATCGGAGTCGCCGTTACCAGGTATCGGCTGTACGAGGTCGATCGAATCCTGTCCCGAACAGTGAGCTATGTACTCGTAGTGGGTCTGTTGGCCGCTGTGTTCTTCGGTGTGGTGA
Organism: uncultured Acidobacteriota bacterium; assembly: GCA_963810465.1. Taxonomy (GTDB): domain Bacteria; phylum Actinomycetota; class Acidimicrobiia; order Spongiisociales; family ZC4RG35; genus JARDZU01. The sequence continues at coordinate 31,229 of CAWENM010000002.1, forward strand.
CAGCCACGAGCACACTGCTCGACACCTCCGATGATCTCGTGATCGCCGCTTCGACGTTGGCGGTGGCTGCGTTGTTCAATCCTCTCCGCAAGCGAGTGCAGCGTGGGGTGGACCACCGGTTCAATCGATCCCGGTATGACGCGCAGAGGGTCATGGATCGGTTTGCGGGATCACTGCGTGATCAGGTCGATAGCGAGGAAGTGGTGGAAGGCTGGGTCGGGGTGGTCGCCAAGACCATGCAGCCGGCGTCGGTGTCGGTCTGGGTCAGGGAGCCGTCGTGAGGAAGATGTCGCTTACCTTGGCCTTGATTGTGGCCACCGGCGGCATACTCGCCGGGGCCCTCGGGCCTGCACTGGCCGAAGGCGACAAGCTATGGCCGATCGCGTGGATTCTCTGGGCGCCCGTCGGGTATTTGATAGTGCTCAAGCGACCCGGAAACGCGGTAGGCACTGCCGCCCTGCTCATCGGTCTCCTGTGGGGAGTGGGGTTCGCCTTGCTTACGCCCAGTGTCTCAGTTTCGAGTGACGCGGCGGCCGCCTGGTTCGAGTTGGGAGACAGCATCTTCGGGGTGCTCCCTTGGCTTGTGATCGTGTGGTTGCTACTGGTCTTTCCTTCGGGGGCCTATCCGACCAAGAGCGAGCGAACGACAGGCTGGGTCCTCGTCGCGTTTGGCGCCCTTACCTCTATCGCCTTTGCTGTTGACCCGGCTCAGATGGAAGACACAGGGCTGCCCAGCCCTCTGGCAGTCGCTGGCCTCGGAGATGTCGCTTCGGTACTGACTGGGGACGGTGGGTTCATAATTCTGGTGGCCTTCTTGCTGATGGCTGTGGTGTTGATGGTCGTCAGGTGGCGGCGCAGCGCCGGCGTGGAGCGACTCCAGTACCGGTGGCTGTTCTTGGGGTCGATGGTGTTCCTCCTCATCGTGGGCGCCGGCAGCCTCGGGCTGATACCCGAAGACGGCGTTGTTCCTTTGGTCTGGCTGGTAGCCGGGGGGGCCATTCCCGCCGCCATAGGTATCGCGGTGCTTCGGTATCGGCTCTACGACATCGATCGAATCGTCTCCCGAACCGTGAGCTATGTACTCGTTGTGGGTTTGTTGGCCGCTGTCTTCTTCGGTGTGGTGACAGCCACGAGCACACTGCTCGACACCTCCGATGATCTCGTGATCGCCGCTTCGACCCTGGCCGTGGCTGCGCTGTTCAATCCTCTCCGCAAGCGAGTGCAGCGTGGGGTGGACCACCGGTTCAACCGATCCCGATTTGACGCCCAGATGGTCATGGATCGGTTTGCGGGATCACTGCGTGACCGGGTAGACAGCGAGGAAGTGGTGGACGGCTGGGTTGGTGTGGTCGCCGAGACCATGCAGCCTGCAGCGGCCGGGGTATGGGTGCGGGAGTCATAATGAGGGCCCGATTCGTCGCGATCCTGCCGTGGGCGCTCTTGATCGTGGCCATCGTGGCCTGGGGGATGGCATTTTGGTTCGACCGTGGCTCGGATGAGGTTACGGGCCCTCTCGACAAGCTCTGGGCCTTCTCCTTCTTGGCCTTCCCGATCGTCGGGGTGTTCCTGGCTCAGCGGATCCCGGCGAATGCGGTGGGTTGGCTGTTCATCGTCGGCCCGCTGCTGGTGGGAGCTGGAGTCGCCCTCCAGGAGATCGCCGAGACCCTCGACATACCCGGTCTGGTCACGCCGTCTGAGGTCGTCTTCGATGCCGGTTTGCTCGCTCTGTTCTCGTCATTGACGCTTTTTCCCGACGGGCGGTACAGCCGGTCATGGTGGCCCTGGGCTCACGCCGCCGCGATCATTGTCTTCAGTGTGGTGGCGGGCAGCTTCATCGCCGTGATCCTGGTCCTCGGCCTTCTGCCTCTGGTCTACCGGTTGATCAAGGGCTCCCCATTGGTTCGTCGTCAGATCGCCGGACCGATCCTGGTCGTGGTACTGGGCGTGGTCTCGCTGATCGTCGTCAGCGTCGCATTCGGGGATACCGCGCTTTCCCAGACGCTCACCACACTGATAACCATGATCTTCACCATCGGTGTCCCGGTGTCCATCGCCATTGCGATCACCCGATACCGCCTTTACGAGATCGATCGACTCGTCTCCCGTACCGTCAGCTACCTGCTCGTTGTAGGTCTTCTGGCCGCCGTCTTCATCGGTGTCGTGACGGCCGCCGGATCTCTGCTCCAGACAGATAGCGATCTGGCGATCGCTGCCTCCACGCTGGCCGTGGCCGCGTTGTTCAATCCACTTCGGAAACGGGTCCAGAGTTGGGTCGATCGTCGATTCAACCGTTCTCGTTACGACGCTCAGAAGGTCATGGACGGCTTTTCCGGGACATTGCGCGATCAGGTGGACCCGGTTCGTGTCATCGAGGGTTGGGTCGGAGTCGTCTCACAGACGATGCAGCCCGCTGCGGCCGGGGTATGGGTGCGGGAACGATGATGGACACGATCCGAAGGGCCACGATCGTCACTTGGGCAGTGCTCATGGTGGTCGCCGCAGTTTCCTGGCTGACATTTGCGGGCGAGATCGACCCGATGATCGGGGTTCTGCTCGCCTCGGTTTGTTCGGTCGTCGTTGGGGCGATTCTTACGGTGAAGGTGCCTTCCAACTCGATCGGCTTCCTTTCCCTTATTGCCGGCTCGTCCTGGGTCCTCTACCTGTTCGGGAGGGGATACGCAGCCCTCTCCCTCGAATCGAGCGAGTCCCTGCCCTTGGCATATTTCTTCGGGTGGCTCGGGTCGTGGACCGGCGCCTTGTTACCCATCGGTGTTTCGCTTCTGATTCTCTGCTTCCCCACCGGAAAGCCGGTCGGCTGGTGGCGTGTAATAGGCCTCGGACCGTTGATCGGGACAGTGTCGACCATGATCGGTGCGGTCCTCAACTGGGGGCTCCCCTTGGAGATACTCGTTGACGACGAGCTGCTCAGTCTGACCGCGTGGTATCCACGCATCGACGCCGGGTTCATCCTTGGGTTCGTCTCGGTCATCCCGGCGACATTGTCGGTCGTCGCTCGTTACCGGAAGGCCGGGTCGGTGGAGCGTCAGCAGATCAAATGGCTGCTCGCAGCAACCAGTCTCCTCGCCGCGGCCTATCTGGTCGGAGCGATGACGGACGATTCCAACGACGCGGCCTGGTGGGTCGTTGCCGTGGCCGTGGCGGCGATACCGATCTCCATCCTCTTCGCTGTCTTGCGATATCGCCTCTATGACATCGATCGGATCCTGTCGCGGACCGTCTCCTACGTCGTGGTGATCGGCGTCCTGGCCGGGGTCTATCTGTTGGCACTGACCGCGATGACCAATTTCCTTCCGTCGGACTCCTCGTTGTCCGTGGCCGCTTCTACCCTTGCCGTTGCCGCCCTCTTCAATCCTCTGCGAAGACGGGTTCAGGCGTGGGTGGAGAGACGATTCAATCGATCGCGCTACGACGCGCAACAGGTGATGGAGCGTTTCTCGGGATCGCTCCGCCAGGACCTCGATCCGGACACGGTTGTGACGGGCTGGGTGGGGGTTGTTTCGGAAACGATGCAGCCGGTCTCGGCTGCGGTGTGGATTCGTAACGATTTCGGGACGATGGAGAGATAGAAATGGGACCATGGTTCAGCTGATGAGACGGCGCAGGGCCGAAGAAGAGACTCCGGAAACGGACGAAACACAGATCCCGGAGTCGAAGACACGCCTCATAGAGGCGATTCCGATCCCCGTTGGGGATCCCTTGGAGACCGTCCTCTTGTCCACAGGTGGGCCGGTCGTCCTTCGTGACCTCGAGCTGGAATCAGAGACGGTCGACGCGCTCCGGGAAGCCGGTGTGGAGTTGATCGTGCCCCTGATCGGTCAGGGGGAGCTTCTGGGGAGCCTCTACCTCGGCCCCCGGCTCTCCGATCAGCCCTATTCGACCGACGATCGCAGACTTCTCGGCAGCCTCGCCTCGCAGGTGGCGCCGGCGATGAAAGTGGCGCAACTCGTTCGTGAGCAGCAGGCCGAGGCCAAGGAGCGGGAGCGGATCCACCAGGAGCTTCAAGTTGCGGCCCTGATCCAGCAGACCCTTCTCCCCAAGGAATTGCCGGCTATTGCCGGCTGGCAGGTCGACGCCTTCTACCGGCCGGCGCGGGCGGTTGGCGGCGACTTCTACGACTTCATCGCCCTCGAGGATGGGCGCCTCGGTGTGGTCATTGGCGACGTCACCGACAAAGGCGTGCCGGCTGCCCTGGTGATGGCCACATGTCGATCGATGTTGCGGGCTGCAGCCCAGCGTCACACTTCTCCATCGGCGGTCCTGGCCGATGTGAACGATGGCCTGGTGCCGGAGATCCCGCCTGCCATGTTCGTGACCTGTCTCTACGCAATCATCGATACCGACGCCGGGGAGATCGTGTTCGCCAACGCCGGTCACAACCTTCCCTATGTGCGACACGACGGCGGTGTTATCGAGTTGAGGGCTACCGGCATGCCTCTCGGGCTCATGCCGGGGATGGACTACGACGAGACGAAGTACGTCATGTCAGCTGGCGAGGTGATGGTCCTGACGAGTGACGGCATCACCGAGGCGCACAACGCCGAAGGTGAGATGTACGGGTTTGGCCGGCTCATGGACCGCGTCGCCCGGAGGCCGATAAACGACGACGTCCTCAACGCCGTTGTCAGCGAGCTGGAGGCCTTTACCGGTGAGGGCGCAGAGCAGGAAGACGACATCACGCTCGTGGTCGTGAAGCGAACCTCCTCGGCTCAGGCTTCTGCAGAGACATTCGAGGAACGGCGTCAGGTCCTGGCCAAGTTCGCCATACCGAGCGAAGAGGGAAATGAGCGCATTGCCATCGCCAAGGTGACCGCGGCAGTCGACGAGCTCGGTCTCGAACCGGCGCGGCTGGAGCGTCTCAAGACCGCCGTGGGCGAGACCGTGATGAACGCCATCGAGCACGGCAACCAGAACCGCGCTGAGCTCGACGTAGACGTGCAGGTTTGTGCCAACGAGGATTCGGTCAGTGTCCTGGTCAGTGATCAGGGCGGCGATCGGTCGATCCCGGAAGCCACGGTGCCCGACCTCGAGGCGAAGCTCGCCGGGGAGCAAACCCCTCGCGGATGGGGTCTGTTCCTGATCGAGAAGATGGTCGACGAGGTCCGATCGACGAGCGACGGGACAGCCCACACGATTGAGCTCGTGATGAACAGGGAAGGAGCCTCCTGATGGAGAGCGTGTTCGAGGCAACGGTGACCAGGACCGACGAGGGTTCGGTGGTGGTCATGAGCGGGACCGTGAACCGGGCAGCCAAGCAGGGCCTGGAGACGGCCTACGAAGAAGCAGCCGCCAGTCCGGGAAGGGTTCTGATGGACTTCCGGGCGGTGGACTACATCAACTCCACCGGGATCGCGGTCATCGTGGGGGTCCTGGCCATGGCCCGAGCGGAGGATCGTGAGGTCGGTGCTTTCGGTCTGACGGAGCATTATCGGGAGGTGTTCAATATCACCCGTCTGTCCGATTTCATGACTATCTATGACGATGAGACGGCCGCAGCTGCGGCCGGGTGAGGAGAGGGAGAGAAATGCCAACAGCCAATGTGACGATGACCGTGAGGGAGGCGGCTCCGACGGTCAACGTGATCGATATCACCGGGGAGATCACCGGGTTCACCGAGAAGGAGATATCGGCCGCCCACGAGGAAGCCTCGCAGGGCAACGTGGACGCCGTCGTGCTCAACTTCGAAGGCCTGGAGTACATGAACAGTGGTGGGATCGGCCTCCTGGTCACCACGTTGATCCGCGCCCAGCGCAGTGGACACCGTCTCATGGCCTACGGCCTCACGGATCACTACACCCAGATCTTCTCGCTCACGCGTCTCGACGAGGCGATCGAGATCTTCGACGACGAATCGTCGGCGCTCGCCGCGGTCTGATTCGGCGAACCTCAGGTTCTCCGGCCCATATCTGGTCCGAATCGCCTCGCGTTCGGCGTCGGGCGTGAGTGTTCGTCACTGATCACGACTCTGTACCGTTTTCGTAACGATTCCCGAACAGAATGGCCGGAGTGGAACCTGTGACAGAGTCGGCGGAGACATCGGCTCGACCCAATCGTTTGGCCCGATGGACCCTGCTTGGCCTCCTCGTCATGGCTGGGCTCGGGCTCTCCGTCGTTCAGTTGACCCTTGGAGATCGGCCCGCGGACGCCACCTTTGCGGCCTTCGGATTTCTGATCTATGCCGCGATCGGCGGTCTGATCGTCAGCCGTCGCGACGGCCACCTCACTGGCTGGCTGCTGATCCTGATCGGGCTGGCAGTGTTGTGGGCCGACGCGCTCATTGGCCTGCCGGGCGTCTCCCCGTTGTTCGCGGCTTGGGTGTCGAGCTGGGGTTGGGCTCTGGTGTTTGTGCTGTTCGCGATCCTGACTCTTACTTTTCCCTCCGGGCATCTGCCCGCGGGCAGCGGTCTATGGGCCAGGGCAGGACGTGCCGCCGTTTGGGTGCTTCCCATCCTCCTGGTTTCCACGGCCCTAACCGAGACCCTGGGCGGTGCCGAATCGTCGACGCAGACGCTCAACCCGATCGGCTTTCTCCCCGAATGGGTGGGCTGGGTCGCGCTTCTCGCCATCGTCGCCATCCTGCTCGGCGGGGCCGTGTCGCTGGTGATCAAGAGACGGAGTGCGGGTGGGGCGGAGCGGGCCCAGCTCACCTGGGTGGTATTCGCATTCGTGCTGTTGACCATTTCCGTGGTCTTCACGTTTATGTACATCTTCATCTCGATCGGAGTCGGCGCAGGAGATCCAGGGGACGCAGCATGGAGCCCTGTCTATCTGATGATGATCCTGTTTCCGCTCTCTTTTGGCGTGGCCGTCCTCCGCTACCGGCTCTACGAGATCGACCGCATCGTGTCTCGAACCGTGTCGTACGCGCTGGTGGTCGGAGTGTTGGCGGGAGCGTTCCTCGGTGTCGTGGCCTTGATGTCCTCGCTACTACCCGAGGAGTCGTCGGATCTGGCTGTGGCGGGCTCGACATTGGTGGTGGCTGCCTTGTTCAATCCGTTGCGGCGGCGGGTCCAGGATTGGGTGGACCGCCGATTCAACCGCCAGCGATATGACTCCCAACGGGTCATGGATGGATTCGCAGTGTCTCTCCGGGATCGAGTCGATCCAGAAGAGGTGATGAACGGCTGGGTGGGTGTGGTCTCGTCGACCATGCAGCCCGACGCCATTGGCATGTGGGTGCGAGGCGAGGACGAGGCGACTGCCGTCGTCTAGCCCTTGAGCACGGCCCGCGCGGCGTAATAGCCACACATGCCGTGGACTCCTGCCCCGGGTGGGGTAGCCGAGGAGCACAGGAAGAGACCGTCGCCGATCCGGTAAGGGGCAGTCGCCCCGAGTTGGAAGACCTTCTTCACGCCGAACCCGCCACCGGCAATGTCACCCCGGATGTAGTTGGGGTTATGCGCTTCGAACTGGCCGGCGTTCATCGTGTGCCGCTCGAGGATCAGGTCTCTGAAGCCAGGGGCGAAACGCTCCATCTGCGACTCGATCGCCTCGGTCATGTCGACATCCGACCCCGAAGGGACGTGGCAGTAGCCCCAGGCGGTGTGTTTTCCCTCTGGCGCCCGGGTGGGATCGAACCGCGATTGCTGGGCCACCAGGACCAAGGGCCGCTCGGGGTGATTCCCCGCGTGGACTTGATCCTCTGCTTCGGCGACCTGTTCCCAGGTCCCGCCGACATGGACGGTTCCCGCCTGTGCGCTCCATTCGTCGGCCCACGGGATTGGGCCGTCCAGGGCCCAGTCGACCTTGAACACTGCCGGCCCGACCTTCAAACCCGTCAGCCGGCGTCGTTCGCGAGGGCTGACCCGGTTGCCGCCGATTCGAACCGCGGCCCGGGGCATCACGTCCAGCACCACCGCGTTGTTGGTGGGAAGCTCGTCGATCGAGCCGATCATGCGGCCGGTCTCGATGCTGCCGCCCCCGTCGAGGATGATCTTGGCCAGCGCCTCGGCGATTCGTTGCGATCCACCACGGGCCATCGGCCAGCCATATGCGTGGGCGGCGACCCCGAAGAGCAACGCCACCCCGCCGGTGAGAGGGGAGCTGAAGGGGGCGATGGCATGGGCGGCGAGCCCGGCGAGAACACCGCGAGCCTCCTCCGAGGAGAACCCGGAGGCGATGATCGAAGCCGGAAGGGCGCCCCGGGTGGCCAGCTTGACGAAGCTCCCCGGGTTGTCGGGCACGAGAGTCATCGGTCCCAGGAAATCCTCCATCACTGCATCGGCCGCCTCGACCAGTGGACCGAAAATGCGCGTGTAGTGGCGGGCGTCTGGACCGAAGCGATCGGCAGTGGCGTCAACGTCCCGGAAAACGACTCCGGCCCTCCCATCGCCCAGTGGGTGGGCGAGCGGGACGGTCGGATGGACCCACTCCACCTCGAGCCCGAGGTCGCGGAAAAAGGGCGAGGCAACTCCCAGGGGATGTATCGCCGAGCAGATGTCATGGGCGAACCCGGGCAGAGTCAGCTCCTCTGTTCGGGTCCCCCCTCCAATTTCGTCGGCCTGCTCCACGACAAGGACCCGTCGCCCGCGTCTTGACAGCTCCGCGGCAGCGGAGAGCCCGTTGGGGCCGGAGCCGACAACGACTGCGTCATATTCGACCATGTGCCCATGATTCTGCCCCAGGGGCGTTACGACATAGTCACCATCTACTCGTTCTGGGACGAAGTCGCCCGTAACGATGGCGGAACGCCGTTGTGGTCTAGTGGCCGTAATCGGAGAAAGGACCGAGTTGACCGAGCCGAGGGACACTGAGAATTGGGCACAGCCGGTGGACGCTTTCCACGTGGGGGAGGTCGCCGAGGGTGCCCGCAAGGGCAACGTCGAGGGTCGCAAACCCACCGGGCCGCTGCAGGGCTTTGGACAGCTTTGGCAGAAGACCTATGAGGTGCGCATCCCAGGCCCGACACCCGAAGAGGTCATTTCCACCTGGAAGGCCAACTTCGGAGAGTTCTGGCACCCGGACAACAAGTTCTACGCCCCGGCCGGCGGCATCGCGCCGGGGGAGATTGCAGTGATCGGCGGGGGAAAGGGGCCGGCCAAGATCACCACCGGCGTCCGGGTCATCTATGCCGACGATCGGTCCTGGTCCTACATGACTCCCGAAGGCCATCCCTGGGCGGCCATCATCACCTTCAGCGCCCATGAGGCCGAGGACGGCGTGACCGTGACTCGGATTCATCTACTGGTCCGGGCAAACGACCCGCTGTATGAAGCCAGCTTCAAGCTCTACACGTCGAGGCTGGAGGACAAGATCTGGAAGCACACCCTGACCCAGGTGGCAGCACATTTCGGGGTCGTGACACCTGTCGTCGAGACGAGCGTGCAGCTCGTCGACAAGAAGCGACAGTGGAGCCAGTTCTCCAACATCTACAAGAACTCGGCGCTGCGCACTCTCCTACGTCAAGATCGGTAGCAGCGGGAGTGTGAACGCCGACGGCCGGCGGTTGGCGATCACCGGGGTGTCGGGGCTCTATCTCGGTACTGCGGCATGGGGCACCTGGGTGGCGGTGCGTGACGGCATGGCCGGGCGTCCGTTCGGATGGGATCTCGGCATGGACCCGCTGCCCGGCTTCTTCGTCGGTCTGGGCACGGCCTTGTCCGCACCTCTCGTCCTGCTGATAGCTCTGGTAGCGGCAAACGTCATGCTGCACATGAAGGGTCGACCGGCTCGCTTTGGTTTGATGGCCGTATCGGTGCTCGGCGCCGGGTTCGTCGTCGGGATGCTCGCCGAGCCCGTCACGTGGGCCATGCTCGGTACCGGAAGGGTGGACGGCCTGGTAGCAGGAGTCGTGATCACCAATATCGTCCTACCGATGGTCCTGATCCTCCTCGCCATTGGGCCACGTAGTCAGAGACAGAAGACCGCCATCCCGCGACAGCCGGCTGGCACATGAAACGATCGCATTCATGGCCTGTGGTCGCGACCTTCGTCGTGATCATCCTCGAGATAGTCGGCGCCATTCTCCTGTCGTCTCTCATCGGTGGGGGCCCGGGGTCAGAGGCCACCGCCTACGCCACCGTGCTGTTCGTCCTGGTCACCGGCGCCGTTGGGACCCTGATCGGTCTACGTCGTCCCGGGAACACGATCGGCTGGCTACTCCGTGTCGCCGCGTTTGGCTTCGCCACCGGCTCCTTCCTGGTCACTTACGTCGAGGTAGCCGTCGCCCAGGCGGGCTCCTTGCCCGTTGGCCCGATAGCGGTCTGGCTGGGCGATCTCATGTTCCAGTTGGGCCTCGGGGTGTCGGCGACCTTCCTTTTGCTGCTGTTCCCGACCGGTCACCTTCCCTCGCCGCGCTGGAGGCTGGTGGGCTGGATGGCGGCGGTCGGCATCGCTCTCATGTTCGCGGCGGTCCTTTTCGGCCCGGGGGCTTTCGAGGGGCTCCCCATCGAGAACCCGCTTGCCCTGGAAGAGACGAGCCCGATGCTCCGCGTGTTCGAAGGAGGGTTCTACGTGACGCTGGTAGCGATCCTGGCGTCGGTGGCCTCGCTGATCGTCAGGTATCGCCAGGCTGTGGCCGAGGAGAGACAACAGCTGAAGTGGGTGGCCCTGAGCGTCGTCGTATTGGCGATCGGTGTGGCGGGAACTGTCGTTTGGGACATGGTCAATGGTTCGACCGAGTTGAGCGACGACACCGGGAACCTGGTGATAGCGCTCTCACTGACCGTGGTGCCGATCTCGATCGGGATGGCAATCCTCCGATACCGCCTCTACGACATCGATCGGATCATCTCCCGGACGGTTTCATATGCAGTCGTGACTGTCCTCCTGGGAAGCGCGTTCGCCGGGCTGGTCTTCGTGCTCGGGGGACTGCTCCCTTCCCAAGGCGGCAGTCTGGTCGTGGCCGCCTCGACCCTGGCCGTCGCCGCGCTCTTCAACCCGCTCCGCCGGCGGGTCCAGTCGATCGTCGATCGCAGGTTCAACCGCTCCCGATACGACCTCTCCCGCACCATCGAAGCTTTTGCGCAACGTCTCAACACCGAGGTCGATCTGGACCAACTTGGCCGCGAGCTCCAATTCGTGGCGGGGGAGAGCATGCACCCGAAATCGATGTCCCTTTGGATTCGTCACTAGATGGTCAGGGACCGAATCGGGCCCCCGATATGAGGTCATCCTCGGTCCTTGTGAAGAAGTGCACGAGGGTCATAAGACCAGAAGGCAGCGCCGAAAGTCCCGCCGCCCTCAGGTTCAGACGCACGCCCCGGCGTCGACGCCACGGCCGCACAAGGTCGTGACCTCGACGGCGTTGAGGGTGAACGCCTCGACGATGGGGTCGCCGAAGACGTGGACCCTCACGCCTCTCACCGCGTCGTCACCGAGACCGATCACGTCGTAGGTGATCTCACCGAGATCTCCGACCGTCGGCGCCACAACCAGGACGATCTCGGAGACAGGCTCCTCCGAGGCGAAGCTCTCGGCCACGATGAACCCGAGATCGAGCATCGTCTCTGCGCCGGGGACCTCACCGAAGTGGTCGATGACCATCTGAGTGGCGTCGGTGGTGTCGCCGAGATAGCCGATGAAGCGGAGGTTCACCCAGCCCTCCGTACCCTCGTAGTCGACTCCGATCCAGAACGACCCGGGCAATTGACGGGTCTGGCCCAGGGCGGTCAGAGCGTCATAGGTGGGTGGGATCTCTCCGACGATGTCCTGATCGGCGCCCGGGGCTGCCCTCAGGTTGAGCACATCGTCGTGGGCGACTCCGATCACGGCCAGGGTGTCGCCTGCCGCCGGGCCGAAGTCGATGGGTTCGCCGGGGAGGTCTGAACTGCCGACGGTGGTCGTGGTCGCAGGAACGCTTGTGGTCGTCGCGGCTGTGGTACTAGTCGTAGGCGAGGTCGATGTGGTGGTGGTCGCGAGCGATGACGTCGTGGTCTCGACCACTGTCGTGGTGGTGGTCGTCGAAGCGGCGTCGTCGCCACAGGCGGCGAGTATGAGCATCGAGACCGCGAGGGCGGCCAGACCAGATCGTGACCTCACATCGTTCCTTTCGTCGAACCAGATCAACGCAAAGTTATCGCCGGATGGTTCCGATCAGGTGCCTGTGAAGTCTGGCTTCCTTTTCTCGACGAAGGCCGTGATCGCCTCGGTGAGGTCGTCCGAGATCAAATAGGCGGCGTTCCATTGAGCCGCTTTGTCCAGAGCCTGTTCGACCGTTTGTCCCTCGTTGCCGGCGAGGGCTTGCTTGATGCCCCGGACGACGAGAGGCGAGTTCTCGGCGATCTCGACAGCAACCTGCCTGGCGGCCCGAAGGGCGGCATCTGCCGAAGGGAGGACATCGTTGACCAGGCCGATCGCCAAGGCCCGGGCGGCATCGATGTCCTTGCCCGTGTAGGCGAGCTCGGCGGTGTGTCCCGGCCCGACGATGCCCGGGAGCCGTTGCAACGACCCGACATCGGCCACCAGTCCCATCCGCGTCTCACGGATCGAGAAGACCGCGTCTTCGGAGGCGACGCGAATGTCGCAAGCGGTGATCAGGTCCATGCCGCCTCCCAGGCAAAAGCCATGGACTGCTGCGATCACTGGTTTGGGTGATTGGGAGAAGCAGCTGGCGGTGCGCTGTAACTCCTTGATGGTGCGATAGAGATTCATGCTGGTCTCGGCCCGTGATCCTGCCCCCGGTTGCAACGAGGCGAGGAGCTCGATGTCGATGCCGACTGTGAACGCCGGGCCACGACCCGCCAGGATGACCACCCGCGCCGAGTCGTCGGCATCGATCTCAGCCATCGCTGCCGGGATGTCCCGCCAGATGTCCGCCGACATCGCATTCAGCTTCTCGGGCCGGTTGATCCAGAGGGTGGCGACGTGTCCGTCCCGCTCGATCTCGATGTGCTCGTAACCCACTCTGTGAGCCTATTTGGGTGGGAGAGATCCGGCGAAGTCGAGCCCGGTCTCCACCCATTTCCGCAGACCGGCGTCATCTTCGGTGGCGTCGGGGGACACGAGGATCCAGCCTTTCATCGGGCGACCGGTCATGTCGAAGACGCGTATCCCAGGCTGCGCCAATGCCTCGTCCTGGTCGTCCGGATCGATCCGGACCATCAGGTCGTCCTTGCTCACCCCAACGGCCATGTTGCCGGAGAGCATGAAGGCAACCCCGCCGAACATCTTGCGCTCAGTGATTTCGGGGTTGTCGCTCAACGACTCCCGGACTCGGGACGCCAGTGCCTCGTCGTAGGCCATCGAAACGTCGACTCTAGGTTTCGGCCGAGCGCCAGGCCTCCCTGAGCTTGACCCGGCTCCCGAACCTGAGCAGCCCTCCGGCGTAGATCCGGCCTGCCACCAACACCAGACCGACGATGGTGGCGATCGTGATCACGACGGAGGCGATGTACTGCCACGCCGGGATTGCGCCGAGGGCTGCCCTGACCGGGACTACGAAGGGAGCAGTGAAGGGGATGAAGGTGCCGACAACGGCGACTGTCCCATCGGGGTCTCCCAGCGCCGCGATCGACACGAAGAACCCGGCGACGGCGATCATCGACATCGGGAATGCGACGTTCTGGGCATCCTCCATGCGGCTGACGAGGGATCCTGCCGCCCCGTACATCACGGCGAAGAGGAGGAACCCGAGGATGAACCACAGAATGAGGCTGGCCACGGCGACGATATCGAGACTGGGCAACTCGATGGCACCGGTGAGATTGACGGCCAGGAAGGCCACGAGGATGGTCCCGGCGAACTGACTGATCCCGAGCGCGCCGATCCCGATGATCTTCCCGGCCAGGATCTGCCACGGCTTGACGCTCGACAAGAGAACTTCGACGACGCGATTGGACTTCTCCTCGGTCACGCCGGCGAGCATCCAGTTCCCGTAGAGCAGAACGGCGATGTAGAGGAGGAGGAGCCCGGCGTACGCCACCGCTCCCCGGGTGTCGTCACCGGCCTCGGGACCCGTGAGGGTCGTGGTCTCCAACGGGTCCGACGTCATGACTTCGATCACGTCGGCCGCAGCCTGGCCGCCTTCGGCGACAACGGCCTCGAGCTCGACCGAAGCTGCACCCTGCTGGAGGAGGCTGAGCAGACTGGACTCGCCAAAACCTCCAACACTTTCGACGACCACCTCCGACCCGTCGATCAGGATGGCGTCGATCTCACCCTCGTCGAGGGCGACCTCGGCCGTCTCCCGATCCTCGAATTCCTGCAGCTCGATCGAGACCGAGGGCTCGGCATCGGGCTCGTCGGAGGCATTGCCGAGCTGCTCGGCTGCGGTCACGATCGGCTCGTTGCCCTCGCCGACGCTGCCCACCGTGGATTCTTCGGGACCCCCGCCGATGAGCCCCGGGACCACGACGAGAGCCGCCACCAGGAGGAAAGTCACCGCTGTCGTGATCAAGAACGACTTCGATCTTCCGTGCTCGCGGATCTCACGCATAGCGATCCGCCACACGGTGCGCATCGAGCTCACTTGACCGCCTCTCGGAACAGGTCGGACAGAGACGGTGTCGTATAGGCGAAATGACGTAGCTGCCCGATCTCCTGAGCCCGTGATAGGAAGCCCCGGACGTCGGTGCCGGAGTCGATTATGGCGGTGTGGATGTGATCATCCGATCGGATCTGGCGGACGCCGTCGAGACCATCGAACAGATCCCCGATCTCCCCATCGAGCTCGACCTCGAGGTGTCGGATCGGCGCCGCATCTTTCAGCTCGCGCACGTCTCCCTCGACCACGATCTGCCCGGCGTTGATGATCGCAACCTCCTCGCAGATGTCCTCGACCAGGTCGAGCTGATGTGAGGAAAACACCACCGCCTTGCCGCGTTCCGCCTCCTCCCGAAGGATGTCGGCCATGGTCTCGGTGGCGATGGGGTCGAGGCCGCTGAATGGCTCGTCCATCACCAGGAGCTCGGGGTCGTGGACCAGTGCCGCTGCCAACTGGACGCGCTGCTGGTTGCCATGGGAGAGCACCTCGACCCGGTCCATGCGACGGTCGGCCAGCCCGAGACGTTCCAACCACCGATCCGCCGAATCGGAGGCCTCCTTGGCCTCCATCCCCCGAAGCCGTCCCAAGTACGCGAGTTGGTCATGCGACCTCATCTTGGGATAGAGGCCCCGCTGCTCTGGCATGTAGCCGAATCGGCGTTTCTGCTCGATCCCTATGGGCCTGCCATCCCATGTGACCTCACCGGAGTCGGGCGTGACCAACCCGAAGATGGTGCGCATGGCAGTGGTCTTTCCGGCGCCGTTGGGACCGAGAAACCCGAGCATTCGGCCTCTGTCGACCTCCAAAGTGCACCCGGCGAGGGCGACGACCTCGTCGTAACGCTTGTGCAGGTCTTTCAGGGCGAGCACAGCCGGGAGGATAGGGGTGGTCCCCCATAGGAGCTAAACCGGCCCCCCATTACCATCGTCCGACCATGCAACTGTTGGAACGCGACGACGTCCTCCAGCGTCTGGAGAAGCTGCTCGCCGCTGCCCGAGACGGCGAGGGGCGGGCCGTGCTGGTGCGCGGGGAGGCCGGAATCGGCAAGACATCGGCCGTCCGTGCCTTCACCGATTCCCACGTAGAGGACGCCCACGTCCTATGGGGTGGCTGCGACGACCTCCTCACCGCCCGGCCCCTGGGTCCGATCTGGGATATGGCGCTGGACGAGCCTTCATTGGGCGAATCTCTGCGTGGTCAGGATCGCTACGAGGTGTTCGCCCTCGTCCTCGAGCTCATGTCCCGGTCGCTGCGGCCCACTGTGGTCGTCATCGAGGACATCCACTGGGCCGACGAGGCAACGCTCGACCTGATCAAGTACCTCGGTCGGCGAATCAGCCGGAGCCACGGCTTGCTGGTGCTCACCTATCGAGATGGGCAGGTGCCAGGCGACCGACCTTTGCGTGTGGCCCTGTCCGACATTGCTGCTTCGGTCCTGGAGCGGATCACGCTGAGCCCTCTTTCCCCGGCGGCGGTGTCCGAGCTGGCATCTGAGACAGGTGGGGCTACCGACGGGTTGTGGGAGCTGACAGGGGGCAACCCCTTCTTCCTGACCGAGGTCCTCGGCGCCGAGCACGAATCGGTTCCGGGCTCGGTGCGTGACGCCGTGATGGGGAGAGTCTCCCGTCTCTCTCCGGCTTCTCGGGCACTTGTCGATCTGGTCTCAGTGGTGCCGGGCCGTGCTGAGCTCGAGCTCGTGGGCTCTGTCCTCGGTCCCTCGGAGGAGGCTGCCAGTGAGGCGGAGGCGGCGGGGGTAATAGCGCTCAAGGAGAATGCACTCACCTTCCGCCACGAGCTCGCCCGTCGCTCGGTCGAGACCGACCTTCCCCAGATCAAGAGACGCGAGATAAATCTCGAAGTGCTTCGGGCGGTGGAAGACCTCGGCTACGACGTATCACGTGCCGCCCACCACGCCCGGGTCGGTGGAGATGTCGAAGCTCTGGTGCGTCTTGCCCCACTCGCCGCCCGGCGAGCCGCGGCGATGGAGAGCCACAACGAGGCGATCAGCCACCTGCGAGCCCTCGAGCCGTATCTCGACCAGCTGGACCCTGAGATGTGCGCCGACCACTACGACCTCTGGGCCTTCGAGGAATACCTGGGCAGTGAGATCGCGTGGGCCGAGGAGATCATCGAGATCGGGATAGGAATTCGGCGAAGACTCGGCGATCCGGAGAAGCTGGGGAACTCCTTGCTGATCGGGAGCCGGATCGCCTGGGTGCGGAATCGTCGCGCTCTTGCCACCGAGATGGCCAACGAGGCGGCGTCGGTCCTGGAGTCGGTCGGTGCGCTCCCCCTGGCGACCGCATACTCAGCGATCTCACAGCTGGCGATGTTGGCCGGCGACGAGAAGCGCACGCGCTGGTACGGGGAGAAAGCCTTGGCCGTGGCCGGTGAGGGGCCGAGCCAGGCCCGGGCACATGCCCTCAACAACATAGGGACGGCCAAGATCATCGCTCGGTATCCGGAAGGCATGGAGGAGCTGGAAGAGAGCTACGCCATGTCAGCCGATATCCATTCCAGCCACGACCAGATCCGGGCCGCGGTGAACATCAGCTGGGGCGCGATCTACTACCGCGACCTCCCGACCGCCGAGTTGTGGGCGGGTAGGGCCCACGAGCTCTCGATTGATCGGGAAATCGCTTCATTCGACGCCTATGTGACCGGGGAGCTGGCCCTGATAGACGAGATGAGGGGGAACTGGGCAGAAGCCGAAGCGAAGGTCTGCTTCGTGCTCGACACCCTCGCCGAGCTGGGCACGGCGAACATCGTCGCCAGCACTCTGCTTGGTCGACTACAGGCCCGCCGAGGCGAGCCCGATGCCAAGACCCATCTGATGGATGGTTGGGAACGCTCCCTTCAGGCCAACGAGGTCCAGAGGACCACACCGGCAGCGATTTCACTGGCCGAGTACGTCTGGATCGGAGGCAAGCTCGATCAGTCGATCTTCCCCCAAATGCGTGAGATTCTCGCCGATTGCATCGAACGTGACTCTCCCTGGATGGCGGGAGAGCTCTCCTTCTGGCTCCAATTGATCGGCGAGATCGACCGCATCCCTGAAATCGCCCCTGAGCCCTATCGCCTCGCTGGGGAGGGGGACTGGCAGGGGGCGGCCGCCTTCTGGAAGGAGCGGGGCATTCCCTACGACCGGGCCGTGGCCCTTAGTCTCGGAGACACCGATGCCCGGATCGAGGCGCTGGGGATCTTCGAGGAACTCGGTGCGATTCCGGTGGCAGCCCGTCTGCGCTCGGAGTTGGCCGAGGCGGGGGTGAACCGTGTCCCGAGGGGACCAACCAGGGCCACCCGGGACAACCCCTTCGGTCTGACTGCTCGGCAGCTGGAGGTGTTACGCCATCTGTCCGACGGCATGACCAATGCCGAGATCGCCGACCGGCTCTTCGTCTCGAACCGAACCGTCGATCATCACGTTTCGGCCATCCTGGGCAAGCTGGGCGCCAACAGTCGGTCCGACGCAGCGTCGGTGGCGCGAGAGGCCGGACTGCTCGATAGGTGACGGTTCTGCCCATATAGGCAGCCCGCGCCTTACATCTAGGTAACTCTCACCGATTCCATCAGAGGGGGCTTGTCGTACCTTCGCAATGTGCCATTAGGGGCATCGATGAAGGGAAACACGATGACTTACTTGCAAAACGATCATGTCCATGCGGTGATGGCAGAACGCATGCGGGAGGCCGAGCACGCCAGGTTGGTGCGTGAGGTCAGACTGGCCAACAAGGCGAACAAAGAGGCGAAGCCACGCAGGCGGCGGCGCTTCCTGCGTCTTCGCGACCCGCTCAGGGCCTGATCTCGGCGGAACCCACCCCACCCACCCGCCGTCAAAGGGGAATGAGCAGCCCGATCGTGGAGCCGTTCGGGAGAGGAGCAGGGGGAATGCCGGTGTTATGGGTGGTGATGGGCCGTGCCTGAGACAGGTCAGGTCTGAGCCTGGCTACATGGGGGCCAAGCGGTCAGTCGAGCAGGGTGGGCCGGAAAAGCCGGTCGTGGGTGTGAAGGGCGAAGCGATCGGTCATGCCGGCCACATAGTCCACCGCCCGGTCCAGCTCACCGGCGCCCGGAACCGTCGCTGAATCGGGCACCTCGGCAGGATGGTCGGCGAAATAGCCGACGAGGTCCTGGATCACCGTTATCGCCTTCTGCTTCTGCATCTCGCTCTCGGGCGTCAGATAGACCCGGGCGAACATGAACTCGCGCAGCTCGCCCATCACCTCGAGATGATGAGCGCCCATCTCGACCTGGCCCGACTCGGAGCTGGCCTCGATGACTGAAGTGGCGAGGGACCCGATCCACTCTCTCGAGGTCGCTCCGAGCGTGGTCAGGGCCCGGGTGGGGATCTGGTGGTACTCGATGACATTGGCCCGTAGCGCATCGGCGACATCGTGGGTGAGATAGGCGATCCGGTCGGCGAACCGGCACAACATCCCCTCCGGTGTCGATGGCGGCGGGTCGATCCGCCAGGAATGGGCACGGATTCCGTCCAGCACCTCGCCGGTGAGATTCTGGGGCTCGATGAGCGTCAACGTGCGCACTCCGTGGACCGAGTGGAGCCAGGTTTCCCCTATCACCGGGCTCAGCGCGTCCTCCCCGGTGTGCCCGAATGGCGAATGGCCGACGTCATGGCCGAGACAGATCGCCTCGGTGAGATCCTCGTTGAGGCCGAGGGCGCGGGCCATGGCCCGCCCGACCTGGTTCACCTGGATGGTGTGGGTCATCCGGGTCACGAAATGGTCACCGTCGGGGTTGAGGAACACCTGTGTCTTGTGCTTGAGACGGCGGAAGGCCTTGGTATGGACGATGCGGTCCCGGTCCCGCTCGAATGCGGTGCGAAATTCGTCCGGCTCCTCGTCTTCGTCCCGACCCACCGACTCGGACGCCTTGGTCGCCTCGGGAGCGAGCAAATCGTGCTCCAGCCGCTCCCGGTCCTCTCGGGTTCGTCGCAGCATGTCATGAGCACTCAACCACCTCCAGGTGGCCTGTGCACGCGGGGTCACGGTTTCCCCGTTCCCACTTCCAGAAGCCTTGTGCTAGGTTCAACGTCGGCCTCCGATTGACGATTGGAGAGCGCCATGATCCTTACCCGCCCTCGACGCCGAGCGCGCATATCTGCACTATTGGTCGCCTTGGCCATGGTGGCCCTTGCCGTACCTATCGCCCTGGCTGCCCCGGGCACCGTCATCTATGACTCACAACCCACCCAGCTGCCAGGCAACCTCCCCAGCCGTGCCTTCCAAGCCACTCAGACCACAGAATTCGGCGACCACATCGTCTTCGGCGCAGGGCCACGCGAGCTAGGCACCGCAAACGTGGTGATGTCGAGCTGGGCATGCGAATCAGGCGCCGCGGGAGCCGGAGGAAATTGCCTTACCACTCCTGGAGAGACCTTCGAACACCCCATAACGTTGAACCTCTACGAGGTCGATACCACAGCTCCGACCGGGGTCGGAGCCCTCATCACGTCGGTCACCCAGGTCGTGGCGGTCCCCTACCGTCCTTCGGCCAATCCGGCTTGCGAAACTGCCCCAACGCCTGTCCCGGGTGGATGGCAGGGGCCCGGTGGCCTGTGTTTCAACGGCTTCGCCTTCACAATCGACTTCGACCTCGCCGGGGTGACGGTCCCTGACGAGATCATCTTCAGCATCGCCTTCAACACAACCACCTACGGCAATCCGCCGGTTGGTGGGACGACCGGTCCTTACGACTCGTTGAATGTGGGTCTGGTCCCGACCGCGGTTCCGCCGGTGACGGGCACGGACGCAGACACCAACGTAGTGTTCGCCAACACTCCCGCCCCTCCCATCAGCACCCTTGGTTTCAGGGCTCAAACAGGGGGCGTAGACCCTGGCGCGGAGCCCGGTTTCACCGTGGCCGCTCGGTTCACCACCGTCGAGACCCCGGACCCAACTGTGCCGCCAGCGCAGCCAGGAGAGGATCTGGTCGGGCTGGTCGACCCGGCGACCGGCGTTTGGAGCTTGCGTGGGGCGGCGGGTGGTGTCACCACCTTCTATTACGGGGACCCTGGTGATGTTCCCTTCGTCGGGGACTGGGACTGTGACGGAATCGACACGCCGGGTCTCTACCGGCAGTCGGATGGGTTCGTCTACCTACGCAATTCGAACACGCAGGGAATCGCCGACATCCGGTTCTTCTTCGGAAATCCGGGTGATATCCCGATGGCCGGAGACTTCGACAACGACGGCTGTGACACGGTGGGCATTTACCGGCCCAGCAACACCACGTTCTATGTGATCAACGAGCTCGGAGCCAACAATGGTGGCTTGGGCCCGGCCGACTTCAGCTTCATCTTCGGAGATCCCGGCGACAAGCCGTTCGTCGGTGATTTCAACGGCGATGGGATCGACACCATCGGGCTGCATCGGGAGTCGACGGGGATCGTCTATTTCCGTCAGACCAACACGACCGGTGTCGCTGACGCCGAGTTCTTCTACGGGAATCCTGATGACCGGTTCGTTGCCGGTGACTGGGTGGTCGTGGACGGGGTCCAGACACCTGGTGTGTTCCGGCCTTCGAACGCCACGTTCTTCCTGCGTGACGCCAATACCCAGGGTGTCGGCGACGTGTCCTTCCCGTTCGGAACTGGTACGGAGATGCCAGTCGCCGGGATTTGGGGTCCCTGAACTCGACCTGATCGAAAACTGACGAGGAGATGCCGGCCCCAGCCGGCATCTCCCGCGTCAAGGGTCAGCATCATGCCAAGAGGACGATGAGAGGAACGCAAGTTCGCCGTTAGTGCGATGTGACCTGTTTGCGGATTGGTGGTGGTGCCGGCTGGAACTGCCGGAGGTCGATCCCGGTCTTTCCTGGCAATCCAGAAAATCTCCAGGTCATCTTCGACAACACAGGTGAGCCAGCGTTCAACACGGGACTAGCGGCCACAGGAGTTGGTGCCTTCCGGATGAATACCGGAGCCGGCACTGGGCCTAAATGGAGGGAAGGTCTTTCTTCATTCGACGGAGCTCGACACCAGCCAGTAAACACCAGGGGGACGTGTCGTTCCCGTTCGGAGATTCCAACGACCTGCCCATCGCCGGGATCTGGGGTCCCTGACGAGAGGCCACCACCGATTGAGCTGATGCGAAGGACCGACCCCGGGGTCGGTCCTTCGCTTTGCAAAGAACGGTCAGACCACCTGGACCCAGGTGAGGACCTCCGGCATCCTTCGGCGAAGGAGACGGCTGGATACGAACAGGGAGATCCCGTAGAGGATCAGGCCCCAGGCGATGGCGGCTATGACAGCCACCCAAGGGGCAAGGACCTGACCGAAGTCGACCGTCAGCACCACCAAAGCGGCCGGGGGGATCAGAAGAAGCCCGATCGCGAAGAAGGAGACTGTCTGGCTCACGATGGCGAGGCAGCCCTGTTCGGTCGACTGGGCGAAGACGTCCGTCCCTTCCCGCGGCAGACGTAGCGGGGTCAGAACGGAGACGAGATTGCCCACGGCGAGCTGGCAACCGATGGCCGCCACGGTCAGCGGGACCACCAGCCAGACCCAGGTCCACTGGCCGGTGAAGAAGGCGAGCCCAAGCGTGAGAATGGTGGTCTCCACGGCCAGGCCGCCTGCCACCGCCAGGTTCTTCCCGAGAAGGATTTGGTGGGGCTTGGGCGGCAGGACGAATAGATAGCTGGCGGCGTTGCGCTCCCATCCGAACAAGTTGAGGGCGATGGGCAAGCCGACGAAGAGGACGAGGACCGGGGCGATCAGCGGGGCCCAGGCCCGATCTCTCAGGTCGAAGAACCCGGTGGCGTTCATGACTGCTCCGCCGATGGCGAGGCCGACGAAGATGACGGTGCCGGTCCACACCAGTCGCTGTCGGGGATCCCGTATGTAGAAGCGCAGCTCCTTGCGGGCCATGGTCGGGATCACGCCCCAGGGCCCGATCGTCATGCCACCACGACGAGCACGCGCGGCCGGCTTGCTCTGCTGCACCGGTGTCGACAACAGCCATCCGAGCAGCCGACGCCAGGTCACGGCGAGGACGATGAGACCGGCGGACGCCGCGGCGAGAGCGAGGATGCCGGACCCGACACTGCCAGTGGCCACATCGACGATTGCCTTCTGAGCCGCCACGGGCGGGAGTAGGGCCCACCACCCCGTGATGGGCGTCGCGGTCACCGCCCCGGCCAGACCTAGTTCTGCCACGGTGTCGCTCACGACCCGATAGGCGAAGAAGGAGCCGGCGGCTAGACCGAGGATCATGAACGTGGCGATGTCCCGTCCGCGGCGGGTTCGGAGCACGGCAGAGACGGCAGCCGAGAACAACTGGCCCCCGACCGCCAGCAGCGCGAGGTAGACCAGGGAGGCCGGGATGGCCATCCACCACACCCCGCCGATGGCTATTGCGTTGGCGGCGAGAAGGGCCAGTGGAACGATGGTCGATGGGGCGACGAGGCTGGAGGCCGCCAGCCCGGTGACCAACTGATTTGGGGTGAGGGGAAGCGTGGCCAGCTGCTGTGGGTCGAGGTTCTCATCGAGCGGGAAGATGATGACGGGAAGGGTCACCCACACGATGAACGCGATCAGCGCCGTCCAGGCCAAATAGTGGGGGAGGGCTGCCGGGTCGGATTGCTGGAGCAGGACGATGTTCTGATAGTGGGCTTGGGCCAGCCAGAGCCCGAGCCAGCCGAGCAGGATCGTCGCCACAGGAAGACCGATTCGCCTCTGTCGATCGTGACGAAATCCGTTCCAGGTGAGACGAGCCTTGAGCTCTACGAGTTTGAATACCACGACGAATCCGGTGTCCGCCCGCCCACCGCGGCGATGAAGGCGTCTTCGACATTGTCGACACCCATCCGACGGCACAACCCATCGGGCGTCTCTTCGATGGTGAGCTTTCCCGCCACCATGATCCCGATCCTGGTGCACAGCTTCTCGACCAGATGCATCTCATGGGAGGAGAAGACGATGGTGGTCCCTCCCTGTGCTGCCTGTTGGAGGAGACGACGGATGAGCCGGGCCGAGACGGCGTCGACGCCTTCGAAGGGCTCATCGAGGAACAGCACCGGGGGCCGATGGATGATGGCCGCGCCGAGGGCGATCTTCTTCCGCATCCCTCGGGAGTAGTCGCCCACCATCTTCGTGCCGGCGTCGATCAGGTCGAGGAGATCGAGCAGCTCGTTGCGACGCCTGGCTGCCTCCTCGCGGTCCAGGCCATGCATCGCCGCCGTGAAGTCGAGTAGCTCGGCACCAGTCAGGCGCTCGTAGAGATTGAACTCCTCAGGCAGCACCCCGATCCGGGACTTGACCTCGGTCGGTTGCTTCCAGGTATTGAACTGGCCAATGCCGACTGTGCCCTCGTCTGGTCGAAGCAGCCCGACGATGGTCTTGATGGTCGTTGTCTTCCCCGCGCCGTTCTGACCGAGGAGCCCGTAGAACTCGCCCGGCTTGATCGAAAGGTCGACATGATCGACCGCGACCGTCTTACCGAAACGGCGAACGAGCCCTTTGGCCCAAACGGCCGGAAGCGCGTCTGCAATGTCGGTCGAGGCGTCGTCGATCAAGGGTTGGGTCACAGAGGAAGTATCGACCGATGATTGTGATAACCGAAGCGGAAGAGGTCAGGCAACCCCCTGTCCCATGTCCCACGCCGCGGTTACCGTAGGTGGCGGTGGAGTACCAGGCCCTATATCGCAAGTACCGGCCGCAGACCTTCGACGATGTCATCGGCCAGGGTCATGTCACCACAACCCTGGCGAGGGAGATCGCCGACGGGCGCGTGGCGCATGCCTATCTCTTCACCGGGCCGCGTGGCACCGGCAAGACGACCACGGCGCGGATCCTGGCCAAGGCGCTCAATTGCGTCAATCGGGGACCGGACGGCGCCCCATGCAACGTGTGCCCGAGCTGTGTCGCCATCACCGAGGGCTCGTCCCTCGACGTCCTCGAGTTGGATGCTGCTTCGCACAACTCGGTCGATGACATCCGGGACATCAAGGTGAGTGTGACGACCGTGGCCTCTTCGGCGACGTCGAAGAGGGTGTTCGTCCTCGACGAGGCCCACATGCTGTCCAAGGCCGCAGGCAATGCGTTGCTGAAGACTCTCGAGGAGCCGCCCGAGCACGTCCACTTCGTCCTGGCCACCACAGAGCCTTACAAGCTGCTCGACACGATCCGCTCCCGCAGCCAACGCTTCGACTTCCACCCGGTCCCGATCGAGGAGCTGGCCGGTCACCTCAGCCTCATCGCCGATCGCGAGGGCTACAAGACCGACCCGGCGGCCCTGATCGCCATCTCGCGCCACGCGGGCGGGTCGGTGCGCGACTCCCTGTCGTTGTTGGAGCAGGTCGCAGCTCTCGGGGCGGGATCGGTGGACGTCGGTGGGGTGAGACGGGCCCTGGGCCTGGCTGATTCCGAGGCGTTCATGCGTCTGGTCGAAGCAGTCGCCGAGCAGGACGCCAAAGCCGCACTCGAGCTGGTGGCCGAGCTCGCTGCCGACGGTGTCGACCTGCGGAGGTTCGTCGCCGAGTCGGTCGCCTTCTTCAGGGGCGCCTTCCTCGCCCATTACGCGCCCAATTTGGCGGAGATCTCCGACGAGCCCGCCGATGTCTATGAGTCGTGGCGCAAGGCAGCCCAGCTCGTGTCGGCCACCGACGTGTTGCGGGCGGTCGATCTCCTCGGTGACGCCCTGGTCCGACTGCGCGAGGGGCGCGAGGAGCGGCTGATGACGGAGTTGGCCCTGATCAAGCTCACTCGTCCGGAGACCTCGAGTGACGCCGAGGCCGTGCTGTCACGGGTGGAGCGCATCGAGCGTCGTCTGGGCAAGCCCGATCCGGTTCCGGCGCCCGGCGCAGCTGCCCCGACCCCCGAGCCTGCGGCAACAGCAGCTTCCCCACCTCCGGTCGTGGAGACGCCGATCGTGGCGCCTTCGGCCCCGGTGAAGAGCGGCAACGGTGAGGTGGAGAAGACACCGGAACCGGCTACGCCGGATCCCACTTCGGCGGAAGACTGGCCCCCGCCGTCGATGTCTCGCTTCGAGCAGCTGCAGAAGGTTTGGCCCGGTCTCTTTGGATCTTTGCGCGACGTATTGGGGGCCAGACGCTGGGCCTTCTTCAGAGAGGCCGTACCCGCCGCGGTCGAAGGCAATGTCATCGTCCTCGAGGTGCCTCACGGGTTTCATCTCCAGTCGCTGCAGGAAGACGATGCGGTCGCAGCCATCGTTGCCACCCGGGCCGGCGACCTGCTCGGTGGGACGGTCCGGGTCAGATTCGGGCTCAGAGAGAGCGTCGCCGACGGCACCGACCCGCAGACGATCGACATGACCCAGCTCGAGGAGCGGCCTGAAGGGTCGACCGACCCGACGTCGCTCCTGGCCTCCGAGCTCGGCGCCGAGGTAGTGGACGAATAGCCCACTACCGTTCGTGGCGATGAACCGTCAACCCGACATGCGTCAGATCATGGCGCAGGCACAAAAGATGCAGGAGCAGCTCGCGGCGGCCCAGAAGGATCTCGCGGGAAGGACCTTCGAGGGCTCGGCCGGCGGCGGGATGGTGGTGGCCACGGTCACCGGGTCTCAGGAGCTGGTGGACTTGACCATCTCTGCAGAGGTGGTCGACCCCGACGACGTCGAGATGCTTCAGGACCTGGTTCTGGCCGCGGTTCGCCAGGCTTTCGAAGCCGCGTCGAATGCGGCTTCCGAGGAGCTGGGAGGGCTCACCGGCGGGCTGGGCCTCGGCGGCCTGCTCGGTTGATGTTCGAAGGCCCGGTACAGCGTCTCATCGATGAGATGGCCCGTCTCCCCGGTATCGGGCAGAAGACGGCGCAGCGTCTCGCCTTTCATCTGCTCGCTGTCGAGGAGGCCGACGCCCGGCGCTTGGCCACCGCGATCAACGACATGAGAGACCAGGTGACGCTGTGCGATCGTTGCTTCAACGTCGCGGCCGGCGAGCAGTGCGTGATCTGCCGCGACACGCGGCGTGACAGCGCTCTGGTCTGTGTGGTGGAGCGTCCCCAGGACATCGTGGTCGTCGAGCGCACCCAGGAGTTCCGGGGTCTCTACCACGTGCTCGGTGGCTCGCTGTCACCTATCAATGGTGTCGGCCCGGGGCAGTTGAGGATTGGTGAGCTGAGAGAGCGCATCGAACGCGAGTCGATCGAGGAGTTGATCGTGGCCACCAATCCCACCATCGAGGGTGACGCCACTGCGATGTATCTGGCCCGCGAGCTCAAGCCGCTCGGAGTCAAAGTGACACGGCTGGCATCGGGGCTCCCGGTGGGTGGTGACCTCGATTACGCCGACGAGTTGACCCTTGGTCGCGCTCTCGTGGGCCGGATGGAGTTGTGAGCGCTCCGATCCCGGTCGTAGAAGGGGAGCGAACTACCGCAGACCGATTCATGCGCCGGTGGCTCCGCGTCGGTGACATCGTCGACAAGAACGCCATCCTTGGGGCTCGGCGCTCGACGACCGCCGCCATCGTGGTCTCCGGGATCCGCTGCATCATCACCTATCTGCTCATCCCGATCCTGGCTCCGGTGATCGGGATATCCGATGCGGCGAGCGCCCCGGTCACGATCGCCCTCTCCGCGGTGGCGATTGTCATGGGCATCTCCGGCGTTCGGCGCTTCTGGATCGCCGATCACCGAGCCCGCTGGGCCTACACCACCTTCATCGCGGTGATCGTGGCCCTGCTCGTGGTCGGGATCGTCCTCGATCTGGCTTCGCTGGTCCCCTAGTCGAGGGTCCGGGCCGAGATCTCGCGGAGCCTTGCGATGTTGTGCGTCGCCTCCATGTACCGGATCGAGCCGGTCTTGGACCGCATGATCACCGAATGGGTGACGACATGGTCCTCACGTCTGAACTCGACGGCGCGCAGATACTCGCCGCCGGTGACGCCGGTAGCCGAGAAGAAGACGTTGTCGGAGGAGACGAGTTGGTTGGTGCCCATCACCTCGTCGAGGTCGAGGCCTTCCTCCACGGCGAGACGCTTCTCGTCATCGTTACGAGGCCAGAGCTTGCACTGGATCTCGGCTCCCATGCACTTGAGCGCGGCTGCGGCGATCACAGCCTCCGGGGACCCTCCGATCCCGAGCAGCACGTCGGCAGCAGTGTCGTCTTGGGCGGTGGCGATTGCCCCGGCCACGTCGCCGTCCCTGATCAGAGAGATCCGGGCGCCGGCTTGTCTGACGCCGTCGATGTAATGCTGGTTGCGCTCCCGGTCGAGGATCAGGACCCGGAGATCGTTGACTTCTTTCCGCTTGGCCTTGGCCACTTGTCGCAGGTTGTGCTCGACGGGAGCTTCCAGCTCGACGACACCGGCGGCCTCGGGACCGACGGCGATCTTGTCCATATAGACCAGGGGCCCGGGTGCGTACATGGTGCCCCGGCCCTCGGCGAGGGCGATCACGGCGATCGCACCGGGCATCCCCGATGCGGTGAGAGTGGTCCCGTCGACCGGGTCCACTGCCACGTCGACCACCATGCCCTTGCCGGTGCCCACCCGCTCGCCGTTGTAGAGCATCGGCGCCGAGTCCTTCTCTCCCTCACCGATCACGACCAGCCCGTCGATGTCGAGTGTGGACAGGTGGAGACGCATCCCGTCGACCGCGGCCTGGTCGGCGGCCTCCTTGTTCCCCCGTCCCAGCCAGCGCGCCGCCCCCATTGCAGCAGTCTCTGTCACTCTCACCACGTCGAGACCCAGGTTTCGTTCTACGGGCTCTGGCATCAACCCACCTTGACGATGATCGCGTCGCCCTGGCCGCCGCCACCGCAGAGTGTGGCCGCCCCGATACCCCCACCCCGTGTTTGGAGGGCATTGATGAGCGTGACGACCAGTCTGGCCCCCGTTGCACCCAGTGGGTGGCCGAGAGCGACGGCGCCACCATTGACGTTGACCTTGGTATCGGGGATGTCGAGCATGCGCGCAGACCAAAGGGCGACGGCGGCGAACGCTTCATTGATCTCCACCAGATCGAGGTCGTCGACATCCAGGCCCGCCCGCTTCAGGGCGACCAGCAGGGCCTCCGCCGGTCGCTCGTGGAGCGTCGCGTCGCCACCACCGATCTGCCCGTAGGCGAGGATCTCGGCGAGTATCGGTGCTCCAGAGGCCTCGGCGGCGTCGCGGTCGGCCACGACCACTGCGGCCGCTCCGTCCGAGATCTGGGACGCGTTCCCGGCGGTGATCGTCCCGCCGGAGGCGAAGGCGGGACGGAGCGCGGCCATCGATTCCGGCGTCGACCCTTGTCTGATCCCCTCATCGCGGTCCACGAGCATGGGCTCACCTTTGGCCTGGGGAACGGTCACCGGCACGACTTCTCCGGCCATGGTTCCGTTGCTGGTGGCGTCCTCCGCACGCTGATGGCTCCGAGCGGCCCATGCGTCTTGCTCCTCCCTGCCGATGCCGAGACGCTCGTTCTTGCGATCGGAGGACTCACCCATCGTGCACTGGTCGAAAGCACAGAACAGCCCGTCGTGCTGCATGACGTCGACCATCTCTGCGTTGCCGACGCGCACTCCCCATCTCAGATCCCGGACCACATGGGGGGCGTTGGACATGCTCTCCATGCCCCCGGCCACGACGAACTTCGTGTCGCCGGCCCGGATACCCCGCTCGGCCAGCCCGATTGCCGACATCCCGGAGAGACAAACCTTGTTGATCGTCACCGACGGGACGGTCATCGGCAGGCCGCCCCGCACGGCTGCCTGACGGGCAGTGATCTGTCCCTCGCCCGCCTGGAGCACATGGCCGAACAGCACCTCGTCCACCGATCCCGGATCGACCCCGCTCCGCGCCATCGCCCCGGCTATGGCCGCACCCCCGAGCTCGACGGCACGGAGGGGAGCGAGGGAACCGCCATATTTGCCGATCGGGGTTCGGGCAGAGCCGATGATGACTGGGTTGCTCACTGGGAGCAGATGCTACCGGCGGCGGCATCTTCGAACCCACGGTTGCAGGGACCGCTCAGCGAAGTCCAGCGCCCTGAGTTCGCGGTTTAGCCTCCTCCCGGTGAAGCTGATCAATCTCGACCACGTTGCCGTCGCGGTGCACGACCTAGAAGCATCCCTCGACGACTATCGCAGCCGCTATCGGGTGGAGCCCTTGTACCGGGAGGTGGTGGAGGCGCAGGGTGTCGAGGAGGCAATGATCCCGGTGGGAGGCTCCTTCGTCCAGTTGTTGCAGCCTCTCGGCGGCGACACCCCGGTCGGGCGCTTCCTCGAGAGCAGGGGTGAGGGCCTGCACCACATCGCCTTCGCAGTTGCATCGATCGACATCGCTCTCGAGCACCTGCGTGAGGAGGGAGCCAGGCTGGTCGACGAGGCCGCCCGCCCCGGTGGCCGGGGAACCCGCATCGCCTTCGTTCATCCGGCGGACCTCGCTGGTACCTTGATCGAGCTCGTGGAATTACCGGGATGATCAGAGATATCGAGATCAGAGGTGGCGCCGGGGAGTTCGAGGCCGCTTTGATCGCCGTCGTCCTCGACCGGATCACCGAAGAGGAGAGCGCCGCCAGGCAGGCGCCCAAAGACGGATCCCGCCCCGTCCCGGCCTGGATGCTGGCTGACCGACCCGAGGAGCCAAATATGCCCCGGGACATCCTCCGCCCCCGCTGAATCCCGTGTGCACCCGGCCACCGACTGGGTGGGCGGCTGCACACACGATTGAAACACTGAATCCCGCGTGCAATGACCCACGCCCAGAGTGGACAGTTACACACGACACGGGATCAGCCCCGTCGCATGAGGTCCCGCAGCTCGGGGGCCCGG
Organism: uncultured Acidobacteriota bacterium; assembly: GCA_963810465.1. Classification (GTDB taxonomy): domain Bacteria; phylum Actinomycetota; class Acidimicrobiia; order Spongiisociales; family ZC4RG35; genus JARDZU01. The sequence continues at coordinate 61,397 of CAWENM010000002.1, forward strand.
AGCAGGTAGGCGACTCCTAGAAAGACAGCGATCGTCGTCAGGCCACCGACAACGGCCGCGGCCAGCCCTTCCCAGATAGAGAGTTCTCCATTGTCGAATATGGCCCTGACCAGGGGGTATGCCAGCAGCACAGCCAAGCCGGCCGCGACCAGGCCTCTGAGCAGCGAAGGCACAAGGGCCCGCACCGGCGCCCATCCGACATCGATGCCCCATGCGACCAGGAGGGCCAGGGCGTAGGCGGTCATCACCAGGGTCGAAGCGAGGGCGAATCCCTCCACACCCATGGTCGAGTAGAGACCGAGCCACACCGGGATGGCCACCAGGGTCCCCACCGTGCCGATGAGGACCACCCGCCACATCATGCGTTTTGCATAGAAGTGGCGGGAGAGGATCTGGTGGAGGCCCCAGGCCGGGATGGAGAAGGCATAGAGCACTAAGAGGCTCGCCACCAACTCGCTGTCGGCCGCTGTGAACTCGCCGTGCTGGTAGAGGAGACGGACTAGGGGACGGGCCAGGACGACCAGTGCGGCGGTGGCGGCGGCGGCCACGAACACGGTGTTGCGGGCCGCCCGACCGGTGGTGCGAGTGAGCCCTTCCAGGTCGCCGCCGGCAGCAAGACGGGCGAGGAAGGGGAAGGCAGCAACCCCGGCCGCCTGGGCTATCACCCCGATCGGCACCATGTTGAGCTGGCGGGCGAAGCTCAGGGCGGCGGTGGCGCCGACGTCGATCTGGCCGAAGAGCCTGACGAACTGCTCGTCGAGGACGGCGATCGACTGGCCCAGCATCAGCGGCAGGGCCAGTATCAGATACTCCTTGACAGACGACTCGCCGCGCCGCACGCGGGTGAGCCATGTGCCGGTGGAGCGGGCCCCCAGCCATTGCAGCCCGAAGTTACCTACCGCCGAGCCGATGACCGCACCCCAGAGAAACGCCTCCGGTGTCGGCTCGCCGATCGCGGCCCCGATCAGACCGCCGGCGATTATCCCGACGTTGTAGATGATCGGGGCCAGGGCAGGGATGAGGAATCGACGGTGGGTGTATTGGACCGCCATGAGCAGGGCGCCCATCACCAGGAACACCTGGGCCGGAAGCACCAGCCTGGTCAGGGAGACCAGTCGCTCGGGGTCAGGAACCCTGGGGAAGACCAGGGAGACCATCGGCTCCGCGGCGATCCACATCACGGCGGTGAGGCCGAGGATGGCCCATCCCACGAATCGGAAGACGGAGGTGAACGCCCGGCTCGCCCCATCGGGGTCCTCGCGCTCCAGGTGGCGGCTCAGGATGGGGATCAGGGTGATTGTGAGGTAGGCCCCCGCCAGGAGGTAGTTGAGGAAATCGGGGATGAGAAAGGCGTCGCGGTAGAGATCACCCTCCGTGTTCACACCGATCAGGGTGGCGAGCAAAGCCTCCCGGCCCAGGCCGAGGAGGCGGGAGATGAGAATGCTCGCCGATACCACGGCCGCCGCCGCGCCCATCTTGAGTGGTCGGCTCATGCCGCCGCTGCCCGAAGCTCGTCTAGAACCCCGTCGGGAACAGCGAGGTCCCCGTATCCGGTCCCGAGCTCGAGATACGGCTTGTAGGTCCCGTGGTAGTCGCTGCCTCCCGATGCGATGAGCCCGAAGCGATGAGCAAGATCGGTGTAGCCCTCACGCTCGTGACGTTGGTAGGCGGCACACAGGGCCTCAAGACCGATCAGGCCGGCCGAGCGGAGCCGGATGAGGAGGTCGGCCATCTCGTGGGAACGATTGATTCCGAGAGTGTGGGGGTGGGCCAGAACCGGCACGCCGCCCGAATCGCGGGCGAGGCCGATCGCCTCTTCGGGAGACAGACGTGGCCTGGCGGCGTAGGCGGGCTTGCCGGCCCCAAGCCACAGGTCGAAGGCCTCGCTGATCGATTCGACGTAGCCCTTTCGCATCATCACCGCCGCGATGTGTGGCCGCCCCACAGTGCCGCCGCCGGACTGCTCGATCACCTCATCGAGGGACATCGGCATGCCGAGACCGTCGAGCAACCCGACGATGGCGGCGTTGCGCCCCTCGCGTCCGAATTGGAGCCCGGCGAGGCGGTCCTGGAGCGGCCCCGAGCCTGGCTCCAACCAGAGCACGACCAGATGCATCCCCCCTTCGTGATCGAGGGATAGTTCGGTGCCCGGGATGAGCTCGATCCCGGCCCTTTCGGCCGAAGCGCGCGCCTCCTCGATCCCTTCGAGTGTGTCGTGATCGGTGAGGGCAAAGGCGCTCAGACCCAGGTCGACTGCCTTGTCGACGAGGGCGGAAGGCGTCTCCGACCCGTCGGAGGCCGTGGAATGGGTGTGGAGGTCGACGGCCATCTGATTCTCAGAGCAGGATGATGGCCCGCTCGGGCGTCAAGGGCCGGTTACTTCCACCGTGGCTCGCTCGATGTAGACGGTCTCCAGCGGGAGGCTCTGCTCCGTCGATCCCGGTCGGACCGCTGTCTCCACGGCGGCGATCGCCTCCAGCGTGTCCTCTCCCGAAGTGACCTGGCCGAGGAAATTGAACTGAGGATTGAGGGTCGAGGCCGCGTCACCGGTGAGAATGAAGAACTGGCTCCCTGTGGTTCCCCGGCCCACGTTGTACATCATCACCATGCCCGGGGCCAGCACGAAGTCGTCGGCGGGGAACTCGTCGGCGATCCGGTAACCCGGACCTCCATTTCCATTGGCTTCGGGATCGCCGGAGAAAACCCTGAAATCTTGTACAACACGATGGAACACCTGCCCGTCGAAGAATCCCTCTCGAGCCAAGAAGACAAAGGAGTTGGCTGTCACCGGGTAGCCGGCCGGATCGAGCTCCATCACGATCTCACCACAGGAGGTCTCGAGGTGAACCGTGACCGTGGACTCGGGCGTGATGTCCGTCTGTGGCTCGGGTGCGGGGAAGGAGAGGACTGGCTCCGCCTCGGGCTGCTCGGCGCCGCATGCCGTCGGTTGATCTCGGAACCCCTCGTAACCGCCCGGTAGCTCACCCTCGTCGTTGCCGAAATAGGCGCCGGCGACGACGATCCCGACCACCACCACTCCGAACACCAACGCGGTACCGAGCCGGCGCCCCAGCTCCTTGCGGGCCTCCTGTTTCTTCTCGGCCTCTCGCTTGGCGGCGCGTTGCTCCTTCTGACGCCTGCGTCTGTCGGTCATGGCGGAGGGACTCTAGGCACGGGCCCGGCGCAATCCCGAGGTCGGTGTTCGTGTTTGGCGGGGAAACGTTCCAAACTGTGGTGATGTCCCTGGTCGTTCAGAAGTTCGGTGGGACTTCGCTGGCGGACGCGGCCCGTATCAGGGCTGTGGCCGACCGTGTCGAGTCGACTCGGAAGGAGGGCCACGATGTGGTCGTGGTCGTCTCCGCCATGGGCGAGACCACGGACCAATTGGTGGCTCTGGCCTCCGAGGTCAGCGATGACCCGTCGCCCCGGGAGATGGACATGCTGCTGAGTGCCGGGGAGCGCATCTCCATGGCGTTGCTCTCGATAAGCCTCAACTCACGGGGCATTCCCGCTGTCAGCTACACCGGTTCTCAGGCGGGCATCCTCACCGATTCCTCCCACGGCTCGGCCAAAATTCTCGATATCCAGGGGACCAGGGTCCGGGACAGCCTGGACCAGGGCCGCGTGGTGATCGTTGCCGGATTCCAGGGAGTCGATCCCGAGTCGAAAGAGATAACCACCCTGGGACGTGGCGGGTCCGATGCAACTGCGGTCGCCCTGGCCGCGGCTCTTGGGGCAGACAGTGTCGAGATATATACCGATGTCGACGGGGTCTTCACCGCGGACCCCCGGATGGTGCCGGATGCGATGAAGCTCCAGGAGATCCCGTTCGACGAGATGCTCGAGCTTTCCGCTGGGGGAGCCGGCGTCCTCATGTCGAGAGCAGTCGAATTCGGGCGCCGCTTCGACGTGCCGATTCATGTCAGGTCCTCGTTCCACGACGGCGAAGGGACCTGGGTGCGCGAGTCACCGATGGAGCAGGCCATCGTGAGCGGCATCGCCCACGACCGATCCGAGGCGAAGGTGACGGTGAACCGGGTACCCGACCGGCCAGGTGTTGCCGCGGCGCTCTTTGGATCCCTTGCCGCTGCAGGGGTCAATATCGACATGATCGTGCAGAACGTCTCACACGACGGCAGCACCGACATCAGCTTCACCGTTCCGAGGGCCAACCTGGTCGACGCCGAGCGGATCGCCAAGCAGGTTGCGGGTGAGATCGACGCGGAGTCAGTCGACGTCGATGCCGAAATCGCCAAGGTGTCGCTCGTCGGCGCGGGCATGAAATCGCATCCAGGTGTCGCGGCGAAGGTCTTCGAGACCCTGGCCTCGGCTGGTATCAACATCGAGATGATCTCGACCTCCACCATCCGCATCTCCTGCGTGGTCAGGGCAGATGAGGTCGAGGCGGCGGTGCAGGCGCTTCACGACGCCTTCGACCCCCCTGCCGTATACGAGGAGGTTGGGGCGTGAGTGACCGGGTAGTCGCGGTGGTTGGGGCGACGGGCGCCGTCGGCCGCACCATGAGAGCAATACTCGAGTCGAGGGACTTCGCCCTGGGGTCGTTGCGTCTGCTGGCGTCCGAGCGGTCGGCCGGATCCGTCCTCGACACCAGATGGGGGGAAGTCGAGATCGAGGATCTCGCCTTGGCAGACCCGTCCGGCATCGACATTGCCCTGTTCTCCGCAGGTGGCGATCGGTCCCGTGCTCACGCACCTCGGTTCGCGGACGCCGGGGCAGTGGTGATCGACAACTCGTCGGCCTTCAGGATGGACCCGAGCGTCCCCCTCATCGTTGCCGGCGTCAACGACGCCGCGGTCGGGGCTCATCGCGGGATCATTGCCAATCCCAATTGCACCACGATGACCCTGATGATGGCGGCAGGCCCGCTCCACCGGGCCGCTGGACTTCGAAGCATGGTGGCCACCTCCTACCAGTCGGTGTCCGGCTCCGGGCAGCAGGGCGTTGTCGAGTTGGTCGAGCAGACTGATTTTCTTCGCCCCGACCTCGATGCCCTGATGACCGGTGGCTGGGAGGATCCGCGGCCGTCGCTATACGCCAGACCGATCGGATTCAATGTCCTTCCGCTGGCCGGGTCGGTGACCGAGCAGGGGTACACCGACGAGGAGTGGAAGCTGGTCAACGAGTCGAGGAAGATCCTCGACCTCCCCGGCCTCCACGTGGAGCCAACGTGTGTCCGCGTGCCCGTGCTGGTCGGCCATGGTGTTGTTGCCTCACTCCGCTTCGAGCGACCCATCGAGGCGGACGAGGCGACGGAGATCCTGGAGTCAGCGCCCGGAGTCCAGGTCTGGGATGACAGAGTGCCGACCCCGCTCGACTCGGCCGGGATCGATGAGGTGCTGGTCGGTCGGATCCGCCCCACCGTGGGTCACACCGGCGGCATCAACCTGTGGGTAGTCGGCGACAACCTGCGCAAGGGCGCTGCCCTCAACGCGGTTCAGATCGCCGAGCTGCTCTAGACCAGGGGCGCTTGCTCGGTCGGTCCGTCGTTCCGGAGAAGTGCAGACATGCGACGTCGCAACAGCGGCGGTGCGTTGCGCAATCCGAGATCGAGGGCGAAGCGGGCGTCGTCGGTCACGTCGAGAATGATCTCCTCACCCTCGGCCCGCACGTGGAAACCATCGGGCATCGCAGAGACACGGATCTCGTTCCGTGACCAGTCGCCGACTTCGATCTCCCCGGCCATCATCGTGAGTCGGTCATCGCTGAGATCGATCAGCACGCTGATCGGTGCTTCGTCGGTTCCGTCGAGCCGGAGCCGTGCGTCGTAGGCGGTCATCATCCTCCCCTGAGATGTCTGCGGCAGCGGGATAAGAGTATCCCGGGTTTGCCGGGAAGGAAGAGGTTCTTGGTCAAGTGGAATGTGCTTGGTTCGGGGCCTCGCCTACCATTCGACCATCAATCGGGACGTGGCGCAGCTTGGTAGCGCGCAGCGTTCGGGACGCTGAGGTCGTGGGTTCGAATCCCGCCGTCCCGACCACAAAGGTGCTGGTCAGAGGCTTGTAGACAGGCCTAGGGCCAGCACCTCGGTCGTTTCATCCCGTGTCTATCCCGCGTCCAAATTTTCGACCGGCTGCTCTGAAAACGCTCAACCCTGGAGCTCTCCCTCGTTGCTCAGGCGGTTGGTCTCCATCTGATATTCGGATTCGAGACTCTCGAGGCGGTCGGTGAGAGGTGCCAGGGCCGTCATCTGTTCCTCCAGGGCTTCACCCAACTCGGTGTCGATTTCATCGTCGAGTTGAAGCTGTGCCAGCTTCATCGATACCGCCACCAGCGACCTATGGATGTCCTCCAAACTGCGCTGGACCTTGTCTCTATGTTCCGATGTCTCTGCCATGTTCACCCCTCGGTGTCGCGGGAGACCACTTCTTCCAACGGATCACACTCATTCTGGTGCAGGAACGCACATTCGGCACCACCCGCAGGTCGAGGGAGACGCCAAGCTCGGCCATCGGCTCCAGAGCCGACTCCGCCTCTCGCCCGGTTCCGGCCGGATAGCTTGAGGGGCCATGTCGGACGCCGTCCCCACCGATGCCCGAGCACGCGAATCGACGCGCAGCGGGTTATGGCGTGCGATATTCGAAATCCTCCGTGACATCTCCGTCGGAGGAATCGCCAGCGTTATCTCTGGGATCGTGGTCTTGGGAATTGGCGGGCGACTCGTCATGTTTCTCAGCCGCCTGCTCCACCCCGAGGCGATCGGGCGCTTCACCGAGAACGGCAACGTGGTCGGTCTGTTCACAGCCGACGGAACGGTGGGGCTGTTGTTGTTTGGAGGTGTCGCCGGCGGGCTGATTGCGGCGCCGATATGGGTGGTGATGCGACCGTGGATTCCTCGCAACTGGGCAGCAGTTGGGCTTGGCGCGGTGTGCATCGGTGGCTTCCAACTCGTTGCGTCGGACAACAGAGACTTCGACATCCTCGAAGGGCCAGCCCTCGATCTGGCTTTGCTGTTGGCGCTCGTGTTCGGGTTTGGCGCGGCCGTGTTCACCCTCGACCGGTTTCTCGACAAGAGGCTCCCGACTGGAGACAGAACCGGGACAGTCGTGGCCTATGGCGTCGTCACCGCGGTCGGCCTGACCTTCGCCCCGCTCGGGCTCTTCCTTCAGTTCATGCCGGGCTTCGACGAACGCGCCTACCCGCCGATCTGGACCGGGGTGTTCGTTGCCGGCACTGCATTGGTGACGATCTGGTGGTGGGTTGAGCGGGTCCGGGGGAGGACCGAACCGTCCCTCGTCCAACGCCGACTCGGGTCGGGGCTGGCGGCAGCGGCTGCCCTGGCCGGGTTGAGTCACCTGATACTCGAGATCAACAGGATCCTCTAGGGCTTCACGTACTCCAGGACACCGTCCAGCGGTGGTGGCACACGATCCAGATCCAATGCCTCGACAAGCAGGCGCGCATAGGCGGCCTTGCGTCCCGATCGGGTTCCCATGAATCGCCACAGGACCTGTTCGATGGTGCGGTCACGGTGGTACGGCTGTCGCTGCAGGATGCGGAGGGACCCGAGCTCACCCTGTGCTTCGATGATCGCTATCACTGCATCCGGCCCCAATGCGCGGATCAGCTCGTCCTCGAGGTCGGTGACGCAGACGAAGAACCCCAACGTGTCCATGCCGGCGCGATCCAGGTCGATGCCCATACCGGCACGTTCCAGCTCGCGTCTGAAGTCGCCTTCCTCGCCGGCATCACAGAGCCCGGCGAGTCTGAAGTCGTGGCCGTGAGGCCCGAGCAGGTCGAGGAAGTGCCCGATGGTCGTCGCCCCTCCCATCGGGACGATGGAGACTCCTTCGACGTCCAGGTCCCGACCACGCCGCGCCGCCAGCGTCTCCAGCGCGGTCTTGTCGCTGGTGCCTTCGACGAGCACGCACGTGCTCACCTCGGCGCCCTCCGCCAGGGCCGCCCTGACTGCACTCAGCTCCGGGGCATCCATGCTCTCAGGTTCGCAGCCCCACCGCGATGCAACGGGGCGATTAGGTCGCGATGCTTGGTGACGGTGTGCAGAGTCGAACCATGATCAGGGCGTTGGCTGGGGTCGCCGGCATCTGGGTCCTCCTGATGGCTGCACTGTGGCTGTTCCAGCGGCAGCTGATCTATCTGCCCGACTCGAACCCGAGCTCACCACCGGCAGACGTCTCGGTGAGCACGGTCGAGACGTCGGATGGAATCGTTCACGACCTGTGGCTGATTCCGGCGGACGGAGATGCGGTGGCTCGGTTGGTGGTATTCAACGGCAACGCCGGCAACAAGAGCCATCGTCTCTCTCTTGCCGAATATCTGGCCGCGGAAGGGATGGAAGTCGTGCTCTTCGACTATCGGGGATATGGCGACACCGCGGGATCGCCCAGCGAAGAGGGTCTGCTCGAGGATGCCAGGGCTGTGGCTGATGTGGCTTTCGATACGGACCTCCCCGTGGTCTATCTGGGCGAGTCCCTCGGTGCGGCAGTGGCGGCGACGCTGGCGATGGAAAGGACACCCGACGCTCTCGTACTGCGCTCCCCGTTCACTTCTCTTTCCGATATGGCCCGCACCCACTATCGAATCGTCCCGACGATCCTGCTCCGGGATCGGTACCCCGTCGAGGAGGCAATTGCAGGTTTGGATGTGCCGCTTCTCGTGATCCTCGGCACTGCTGACTCCATCGTTCCACCCCGGCTCAGTCTGAGCGTCTTCGAGGCGGCGAACCAACCCAAGCGGCTGGTGGAGATGGAGGGTCTCGATCACAACGACCCCGGGCTGGCCTCGGGAGCCAGGATGGCCGAGGAGATCAGGATGTTCGTCGAGGAGCAGGTACTCGCCAAGTGATTCGGGCTCTGGAGCCGACTGATGTCGACGATCTGTCAATCAGGAATTGACTCAGACGGCCGTGGTGGCGCCGAGGGCGACGCGCAGTTCATGGGTGGAGAACGGCTTGACCACCCACGCATCGGCGCCGGCTCGTTTGGCGAGGAAACCGTCGACCTCCCGATCCAGGAGGATGACGAGACGGGGGAGGTCTTGACCTTCCAGCGAGGCCTTGATCTCCCGGACGACGGCCATGCCTCCCATGTTCCTCACCTGCAGGTCGACCATGACCACGTCTGGGTCGGTCTCGACGACCTTGGCCCCGGATTGAACCGGGTCATCGAGCACCTCGACCTCCCAGTCACCCCAGGGGAGTGAGGCGAGGATGTCGTTGACCACCCATTCGGCATCGGCGATCACGAGGGCCAGCGGCATAGGTCGGACGTTAGTGGTGTGCCCGACACCGGCTTCTTGCCACGGCACCTCTCCTAACCTCCCAAAACGTGCGTCGCACCTTGCTCCTCGCCGGGCTCTTGCTACTCGTCGCGGCCTGTTCGGGCGACGCTGAGGGAGAGCCCGGCATCGACGTCATCGATGTCAGCGGCCCGCTCGACGCCTCCGCCCTCGAATTCATGCGCACCTCGATCGAGGATGCGGCGGCCGATGGTCAGGTCCTGGCCGTCCTCCAGGTCAATTCCCCGGCCGTACTCGACGCCGCGGCTCTTACCGCGTTGGAACAGGTTCTGGACAGACCGCCGATGCCAGTCGCGGCATGGGTAGGTCCGGCTCCGGCGGAGGCCAACGGGGGGATCGGGCAGATCGTCCTCGACCTCCAGCACGCCGCGATCTCCGCCGGCTCCGAGATGAATCTGGCACCAGCCATCGCCGGTGAAGTGACAACCGCCGGTCAACCGATGACTGCCGAGGAGTCCGGGTTGGTGCTGTGGCCATCGATTCGCCAATACCTCCAAGATCTGGACGGCGTCACTTTCGACACGGCTTCGGGGCCGGTGACGGTGGAGACCGTGGTGCCGTTCGAGGACGGAGTCACCCTAAAGCCGGTCACCTTCCGTCAACCCGGGCTGGCCACCCGCTTCTGGCGGCTTGCCGCGACGCCTGAAGCAGCCTTCTTTTTCCTGGTGGTCGGTCTCACCATTGCCTCCTTCGAGTTCTTCGCCATCGGTCCTGGAGTCGCCGCCGGTGTGGCGGCGATATCTCTCCTCCTCGCCGGCTGGGGAATCGTCACCCTCCCGGTGAGATGGTGGGCGTTGGCGCTCGCTGTGCTCGGCTGGGCGCTGCTCACCGCGGCCTATCAAAAGGGCGGAGTCCTCGTCCTCACCATCACCGGTGCGGTGATGCTTCAGGTGGCCGGGTCCTTCTACGTCGAAGGCTCGGGTCAGATCGACCCGCGTTGGTATCTGGTCCTTCCCTCGGTGTTGGCGGCCCTCTTCTTCTTCATGTTGGCCATGCCCACCGTGCAGCGAGCGAGGTTCTCGACCAGGACGATCGGACGCGACGGTCTGATCGGAGAAAGGGGAATCGCGGTCGGCGGGTTCGACCCGGATGGGGTCGTAGAGGTCAATGGCGCACGGTGGCGGGCGACAGCTCACCGTGAGGCAGGGCTGACCGCGGGGTCCGAGATCTTCGTTTCCGGCGTCGACGGGATGTTCCTCGAGGTGGAACCGGCCACCGACTCCGCGAAAAGAGATTCTTGAAATCCCCATTTTCTTCCTTGCCGCCGGGCGTCCCTGTGAGTAGGTTCGCGCCGGTTGTCGCTAGACAGGGAGGAGTCCGTTTGTCGGGCATGGACGATTGGCAGCTCGACGCCCTCTGCAGAGGGAGTCATGCCTACCTCTTCTTTCCGCCTTCGACGTTCGAGCGCAAAGACGAGCGGGAGCGCAGAGAGATGAAGGCCAAAGCGATCTGCGGAGTATGTCCGGTGCGGGGCCCCTGCACCTCACATGCCCTCCAGATCCGGGAACCGTTCGGAATCTGGGGAGGTCTCACCGAAATAGAGAGACGGAGCGTGCCGCTGGTCTCATGACCACCGCCACATGAGTCAGGGCTCACCGAAGGTGGCGCAAATCGCCTCGCCGGATGGTGAGCCCTTCTCTATCTGCCCACTCGAGGATGGGCACGACGTACTTCCGAGACAGACCGGTGTGGTCGCGGAATTGGGCCACGGTGAATGGCGCGGTCATCTCCCCCAGCATCCGCTTTATCTCCTCGATCTGCTCGGGCAGATACACGAGGTCGTCGGAGACACGGATCAGCCCGGCCTCCCTGATCATCAAATGGGTCAGCTCACTGCCCAGACCTAGCTCATCGGCGTCAGGCACCGACAGGCTCTCGCCCAATCTGACACGAGCCTTCTCCCATCTCAGTTGTGAATCCGGGTCCAGGCTTGGGCGAAGCTGTTGGGTTGAGACGTCGGGGCCGCTGCGCCCCAACTCCTCGCTGTCTTCGACCAGACGCTCAGCCAACTCATTGGAGACGCCGAGAGTGGCTGCGAGTGTCGCCAGCGGCATCCCTGGCCGAAGCTGGTGCCGTTCTTGATACTCGGTGACAACGCCCTCCGCCCGGGACCGAAGAGCATCGAATCGCTCCTGGGTCAGGGCAATGCCGCCGACCAGGACTGATCCTTGGGGCTGCCCCCCACCGCTGTGGGCGGCGAGACGCTCGACGTCGTCTATTCCCCTCACGCGGAGAAGCGCGGTGGCGATACCGTCCCCGCTGCCAAAGGGATCGATGAGCCGTGCCGCCTTCATCGCCGGGGCTGGTCGACCCGGAGCGGGATCGATCACCGTGCCGCCCGCCACAACCTGACGACGACCCGACTCTCTCAGGATGAAGCGATCACCTGTCCTGATGGGCACGGCCGCGGAAAGCTCGATCAGGGCGTACCCGTCCTCGAGCCGTTTGACCCTCGCGGCGTGGGCACCGCTTCCGAGATGGACCTGGAAGGCGCCTCTCGTGGAGAGGTCGTCGACGTATCGGGCCGCTGTCACCACGGCGGTGAAACGGGACGACAGCTCCCATTGCCCGGGCAGGCCGAGCATGGTTCCTCGAGAGGCTTCCTCCCGATCAATCCCGGTCATATTCAGTGCAAGCCGTCGCCCCGGCTCCGCCATCTCGATACGGCTCTCGTGACTCTGCATCCCCCGAACGCGGGCGCGCTTGCGCAGCGGAAGCAACTCGAGCTCGTCGCCGACCCTCATTGGGCCCTCGATGAGAGTGCCCGTGACCACTGTGCCTGCCCCTCGCACCGAGAACGAGCGGTCGATCCACAACCTGGGCCGGTCTCCGCGATGCTTCACATCGGCCACCCGCGCCGCTAGTTCCTCCCGCAAGCGATCCATTCCCTCGCCTGTGCGAGCCGATACCGGGACGATTGGCGCATCTTGCAGCCCGGTGCCGCTCAGTCTCTGCGCGATCTCGATCTCGACTAGCGCGACGACGTCGGGTTCGACGACGTCGATCTTGGTCAGGGCGACGACGCCCGAATCGATGCCGAGCAGATCGAGCACCGCCAGATGCTCCTCCGACTGCGGCATCCAGCCCTCGTCGGAGGCAACGACGAACAGAGCGACGTCGATGGCCTCGATCCCGGCGAGCATGTTCTTCAGGAAGCGCTCGTGCCCGGGCACGTCGACGAACGAGACCTCGCCCGCCGGCTGGAGAGTCATCCATGCGAACCCGAGGTCGATGGTCAGCCCGCGTTCCTTCTCCTCAGCCCATCGATCGGGGTCACGACCGGTGAGCGCCTCGACCAGGGTCGACTTGCCGTGGTCGACATGGCCGGCGGTCCCGATCAGCGGCAACCGGCCACCATGTCAGCGATCACGTCGTCGTCTTCTTCGGCCACGGCTCTGAGGTCGAGGACCAGATCCTTGTCCATCCTCCGGGTCAGCACCGGCTTGGGGGCGGCGAGGAGCCGGCCATGGAGATGGTCCTCGCCCTCGAGCACGATTTGAGGTGTCGGAATGCCCACGCCTGGCACGCTGCCCGCCCCAACGACGGATTCTCCCGGCCGGCTCACTCCACCGACCCGAGAGGAGAGGTCGTCAACTCTCGCTGCGAGCTCAGACTCTGTCAGCGTCGCCATATGCCAGATCGGGATCTCACTCGCATCGCCATTCGCGTAGGCCTCGAGGGTCGCCGCCAGGGCAGCATCGGTCATGGCGTCGATCCGCAAGGCCCGGGCCAGCGAATTCCGGCGAAGGCGGTCTACAGCCTCGGCGGAGCCAACGATGATGCCGGCCTGTGGTCCACCGACCAGCTTGTCGCCGCTGAATGTGACCAGATCGGCTCCAGCCTCGATCGACTGGCGGGCTCCGGGCTCTCCAGACAGCCAGACAGGCTTGGCGCCGAGCCACGGTGTATCGGCATCGAGCAAACCTGAGCCGAGATCATGGATCAGCGCGACGTCTTGGCTGTGCGCCAGATCTGCCAGATCCCCAACCGGCACATCGGCGACGAATCCATCCACCCGGTAGTTGGAAGGATGCACCTTCAACACTGCGCCGCAATCATGGATCTGGAGCGCAGTGGCGTAGTCGTCGAGCCGAGTCCGGTTGGTGGTCCCGACCTCGACGAGACGTGCGCCCCCCGATTCCATCACCAATGGAAGCCGGAAAGATCCGCCGATCTCAATCAGCTCCCCCCTGGCCACTGGCACTGCCCGACCCGGGGCGGTGGCGGCCAGGGCGAGCAGGACCGCCGCCGCGTTGTTGTTGACCACCAGAGCGTCCTCGGCGCCAGTGAGTGCCTGCAACAGAGCACGGACGTAGGAGCCGCGAGTGCTCCGGCCCCCATCGTCGAGATCGATCTCGAGATTCGTGTAGGAGGCGGCGGCCGCCAGGGCCGCTTCGGCGGCCGGTGGCGACAGAGGGGCTCGGCCGAGATTGGTGTGGAGGAGCACCCCGCTGGCGTTGATCACCTTGTGGCTTGCCGATCGTTCCAGGCCTGCCACGAGGTCGGCCGCGATGAGGTTCGCGTCGGCCTTGCCGCCACGGCCGATCTCATCTCGCGCGAGGTCGAGTGCCGACCGGGCGCATTCCACGACCAGCGGTCTTGGGAGCGCGGTCTCTCCGAGCCAATTGACGAGTTGGTCGACCGGCGGAAGGTCGCGATAGGGATTGTCCACAGCCACCCGGCAAGTCTGCCAGGTCGGTCCCTATCCGTAGGATGCCGGGATGGAGGCGCCTCTGGTCGAAGCCCGCCCGGCGGCAACAGTGATGTTGATCAGGGATTCGGAGGCCGGGATCGAGGTGCTGCTGGTGCGCCGCCGGCCACGGGGTTTCTTTGGTGGCCTGACCGTCTTCCCCGGCGGGGCGGTCGATCCGGTTGATTCTTCCGTGCTGGCCAACGAGGTGGTGTCTGGCAATCACCCCGACCAGGAGTTCCGGGTGGCCGCCCTCAGAGAGCTGGCCGAGGAAACCGGGCTTGCTCTGAGCATCGATGGAGTGGTCTCTGCCCCGGACAGGCGTGGCGAAGAATTGCTCTCGACTCTGTGGGCCGAAGGAACCCGGTTGGACGCTTCGGCCCTCACTCTCGTTTCTCGTTGGGTCACACCCGAGGAGGCCCCGACCCGGTACGACACTCGGTTCTATCTGGCCGGCGCCGATGACACGCCGGCCGTCCGCCTCGATGTCGAAGAGCTGGTCGAGCACATGTGGGTCGCACCCGGAGTTGCCCTCGGCATGTATGCCGATGGGACATTGGAGATGTTCCTCCCCACCGTCGCCCATCTCCGCTGGCTGGAACGAAGACCCACGGCCGACGACGCGGTTGCTGCCGCACACGGCGCGGATGGACGCTCCCTCGTCGAGCCAAGGCGCATGGAGGACGGCAGCTTCGTGCCCATCCACCTCCCGGCTGACGGGTGATGCGAATCCAGCGCATCCTCGCCAACAATCCTGGACCGTTCACGGGGCCAGGAACCAATACGTGGCTCGTCGACGATGCCGGCGAATGCGTTGTGATCGACCCCGGTCCGGTGGACGACGCCCATAGGGACCGCATCCTGGAAAAGACGGCGGGGCTCGCACCGCTCGGGATCCTGGTGACGCACACCCATTCCGACCATGCCCCGCTGGCCAACCCCCTGGCCCGGGAGCTGGGTGTGCCCGCCTACGGGTACGCACCCGGCCCTGAATTCGACCCCGATCTGCGTCTTGGCGAAGACTCCACCGTCGACGTCGGCGCGATCCGGCTCGAGGTGATTCACACCCCGGGCCACGCCGATGACCACCTGTGTTTCCGTTTGTCCGACGTTCTCTTCACCGGCGATCACATAATGGGGGGATCCTCGGTGATGGTGGAAGACATGGGCAGCTATCTGGCCTCGCTGGAAAAACTCCGTGGGACAGGGCTGAACAGACTGAATCCAGGTCATGGCGATGAGATGGACCATCCCGACGAGGTGATCGATTGGTACCTGGCCCATCGCCGTCAGCGACATGAGGAGATATTGGACGCAATTCGGGCCGGCGCCGGCTCCACCGATGAGATCGTCGAGGTGGTGTACCGCGACGTCGATCGTGCACTGCACCCTCTCGCCGCTCGTTCGGTCGAGGCGCACCTGATGTTGCTGTTCGAGGAAGGGCGGATAGCCTCTTCCGGGCGCGAACTCGTCGCACTGCCCACCAAACCCACGTGACACGCTTAGCCAGGTCCCTGCTCGCCCTGCTCGTCTTGGCTGTGGCCCTTCCCGCCACTGCCCAAGTAACCGACGAGGACATCGACCGCGCCCGAAGCGAGGTCAACGAGATCATGGCGGAGGCGCAGGCGTTGGGAGACGAGGTCCAGGACGCCTGGTCCCGCCAGTTTGCGCTCGACAGGGAGATCACCGACCTCAACGCATCGATCGAGCTGGCGAGAGTCAAGATCGTCGATACGGAGAAGAAGCTGGAAGAGGTGGCGGTCGAGATGTACATGGGCTCGTCCACCGCCACGTCGATGCAGATCCTGTTCTCCTCGAGTGACGAGAGTTACGGGGCCGGCGTCGAGTACCTGCGGAATGTGACCGGTAACGATGCCGACGTGATCAATCAGCTGCGCTCGTTCCGAGTCGAGCTCGATCGCCAGACCGGGCGTCTCGAAGAGGCCTCGGCCGAGCAGGAGATCCTGACCGGCGAGCTGGAGGAGAAGGCCGGGAACCTCCAAGGCCAGTTGGTGGAAGCGCAGGCGGTCTATGACGGCCTGGTGGAACGGCAGGCAGCCGAAGAGGCTGCCCGTCGTGCTGCGGAGGAAGAGGCGCGTCGGAGAGCGGCTGAGGAGGCTGCGCGCAACGCGACCACGACGACAGCGCCGGGCTCGACGGACAACACCGAAGACGACTCAGACGAACCGACGGAGACGACCACGCCGACCGAGGAGACGCCCGACACGACAGCACCAGCGGAACCGCCACCACCGCCGGCATCGAGCGGGGGAGCGTGTCCGGTGGCCGGCGCCGTGTCGTTCTCCGACTCCTGGGGCGACTCCCGGTCAGGGGGTCGCGCTCATCAGGGGGTGGACATGATCGCGGCGAGGAACACGCCGATCGTCGCCATCTATTCGGGCACGATCCAAAGACTGACCGACGGCAACCTCAGTGGCCTCGCCATCTGGTTCCGCTCCGACGGTGGCGACACGTTCTTCTACGCCCATCTCGAGAGCTTCGCCGACGTGAGCAATGGGCAGAGTGTGTCCGAGGGTGAGGTGATCGGCTACAACGGCTCATCGGGCAATGCGCCCGAGTTCCTGCCACATCTCCACTTCGAGTACCACCCAGGTGGAGGTGGGCCGGTCAATCCCTATCCCCTGGTGCGGGATCTTTGCTGATCGGTCCTGAAATGCCGAAAGAGGACCCTTTCGGGTCCTCTTCCGATCAGCCTCCCTGCTGCCCCTAGCCCCCACGCACCGAGGCACGTTCTGGTGGTCATCTTCGGACACGGAGAGTGGTCGTTAAAGGACAGTTCGGATTCAGACCCGTTGGGACTAGTCATCTAGACAGATGCGATCCTGGCCGTCGCGGTGCACCGTCACTCGTTACTCTCTCGGCCACCAGACAGGGGAGAGACCGATGACCACCGAGCCACCCATCCCACCGGATTCCGGAGGGACCATCGAGCCGATCCCGCCGGTACCCCCGAGTCAACCGGCCGTTCCGCCCACCCCGCCGCCACCTCCCCCACCGCTGGTGCCTGGCGGCGCCGCGTTCCAGGTCGGCGATGCGTTCAACTATGGGTGGAAGAAGTTCCAGGAGTATTTAGGCCCGATCCTGATCGCGATGCTGATCTTTATCGTGGTTGGCGGGGCTGTGAACTTCATCGCCACCCTTCTTGGCGGTGGATTCGGGGAGATCACAGATCCCGACGACGTCGGCATCGGCATGTTCTTCGGGGTCGGCTATCTGTTCTTCTCCTTGCTCAGCGCTCTGGTGAGTCTTCTCATCCAGGCTGCGGTGATTCGTGGGGCCCTGAAGATCACCGAAGGTCAGAGAATCGAGTTGAGCACATTCCTATCGACCGAGCACCTCGGCCAGATAGTGCTGGCGTCGATCCTGCTCGCCATCGGCACCGCGATCGGCCTCATCCTGTGCATCGTCCCCGGGTTGATTCTGATCTTCTTCTCGCAGTTCACCTTTCAGTTCATCCTCGACAAGGGACTCCCCGCATTCGACGCGATCAAGGCGAGTTTCGCCCTGGTGAACAAGAATCTCGGCTCAGTTGTCGGGCTCTTCTTCGCATCGATCCTGGCCTTCATCATCGGCGCCCTCCTCTGCGGAATCGGCCTCATCGTCGCCATCCCGGTGACGATCATCGCAACGGCGTACGCCTACAAGCTGATGACCGGTCAGCCGGTGACGCCCTGATCGCATCCCGGTCATGACCGCGTAGGGTCGGGGCGCGGCCGCCATCCTGGGCGGACGCGGAAGGAGTTCCCATGGACACTGCGGATGAGATCCTCTCGCAGATCCCACTCGATCAGCTCGCCCAACAACTCGGTGTGGACGAGGCGACCGCCGAGCAAGCCGTGCGGCAAGCCGTGCCCGCCTTGCTGGGCGGGATGGAGGCCAACGCTCAGGACCCGGGAGGCGCCGCCTCGCTCGAGAAGGCCCTCGGCCAGCACGCCGGGAGCCCATTCGAGGGTCTCGACCTCGGCCAGGTCGACACCGCCGATGGGGAGAAGATCGTCGGCAACATATTCGGCGACAACAGCGAGCAAGTGATCAACAAGTTGGGCGGTGATTCCGGCGGCTCGGGAATTATGCAGAAGCTGCTACCCATCTTGGCCCCCATCGTCCTCAGCATGCTGGCGGGCAAGTTCCTCGGACAGGGTCAAGGCCAGGCCGCACCGGGCCAGGCATCGGGACCGATGCCTTCGGGTGGATCGACGGGTGGCCTCGAGGATCTCCTCGGGAGCGCCGCTGGCGGCGGGGGAGCCGCGGGCTCAGCCGGCGGCATCGGTGACTTGCTCGGCGGGTTGCTCGGTGGCAGTGGTGGTTCCGGTGGCTCGTCGGATGCGATCGGCGATCTTCTCGGGGGTTTGCTGGGAGGCGGAACCAAGGGTTGAATTTCCTCCCCCAGGAGCGGAGCGACGTTGGGGGAGGTGGGCCGGAGGGGGTTCCCGTCAGGCCGGCATTCCCTCCAGCTCGGTGAGCATCTTGGCGATTCGTCCCGTGCAGGTCTCGAGATCGGCCGGGGGGACCAGCTCGACGAGCCGGGCGGCTGCATCACGCATGGCGATACCCGCGGGTGAGCCGGTGCCGGTCGTAACCACGGGCTGACCCTGGTCGCCGCCGGGGACGACTTCGGGATCGAGTGGAATCGAGGCGATGAGGGGCACACCAAGATCGTCGGCCAACTCACGTCCTCCGCCCTCACCGAACACTTCGTGGACACGGCCACAGCTGCAGGCCAGACCGGCCATGTTCTCGATGACACCGACAACCGGCATGTGTGAGCGCCGTGCCATGTCGGCTACGCGGACTGCCACCTTCTGGGCCGCCCGTTGCGGGGTGGTGACTACCACCATCTCAGCTTGTGGGAGCATGCGGGTCAGCGCCATCTGGATGTCGCCGGTACCTGGTGGAAGGTCGATGATCAGGTAGTCGAGTTCGCCCCATGCCACCTGCTTCAGGAATTGCTCCAGCGCCTTTGACAGCATGAGCCCGCGCCACATGAGCGCCGTTTCCTCGGTCTCGATTATCAGCCCGGTCGAAACCAACTTCACGCCCCGAGCCTCGACCGGCACGATCAGCTTGCTGTCCTCATCCGCCTCGAGACGATCCTCGACCCCAAGCATGCGCGGCGTCGAGAAGCCCCAGATGTCAGCGTCGAGAAGACCAACACGAAACCCCGCCTGTGCCATCGCCACAGCGACGTTCACCGAGATCGATGACTTGCCGACGCCGCCCTTTCCCGATCCGATGGCGATGACTCTCGTCGTCGGAGAGACCTGGGTCGGCTCGGCGCCTGCCCTGGCCTGGGCACGGGCGACCGACATCAGGCCGGCGCGCTGTTTCTTGGTCATCGCGGTGGTCCGCACTTCGACGTGATCCACCCCGGGCATGGCCTGCACCCGACGTCGGGTGTCGTTCTCGATTTGGTGGCGCAACGGGCATTCGGCCACGGTGAGGGCGATGCCGACCTCTACCGAGGTGTCGGCGATTCCGACATCGGTGACCATTCCCAACTCGACGATGTTTCCGCCCAACTCCGGGTCGCGGACACCTTCGAGTGTCTTGATGACGTCGTCACGGGTGACCATTGCACTCTCAATGGTAATTTCCACTACCGATATAGGGGGAATGGTCCAGGGGCCGGGGACGGTTAATATGGATCACACAGGCCACCAGGTTCAGGACCAGAGTTAGAAGAGATGACACAGATCCTCAGCATCAAGTCGAACAAGCCCGAGAAGACGGTCGAGGTGACCGACTTCGCAGTAACCAAGATCGGCGAGTTGATCGCCGCCGAAGGCGAGCCCGGTCTCGCTCTTCGCATGGCAGTCCGCCCCGGCGGTTGCAGCGGGTTCTCCTATGAGATGTTCTTCGACAGCCAGATCGATGACATCGACATCGTCGAGGAGTTCGGCGACGTCAGGGTCGTAGTCGATCCGCAGAGCGCCGAGATGGTCAAGGGCTCGACTCTCGACTACAAGGACGGTCTGATGGGAGCGGGGTTCTCCATCAACAACCCCAATGTCACCCGCACCTGCGGGTGCGGCAACTCCTTCTCCTGACCCCACTTGAGGGTTGGGTCGCCCCCAGGGGTACCCTCAGCCTGGTACCAACCAGGAGCTCTCGTCTTGCCCAAGAAAGTCCTATCGACCCCGTCCGCGCCCAAGGCGATGGGCCCGTACTCCTTCGCCACCGAGGCCGCCGGGCTGGTGTTCCTGAGCGGGCAGGTCGCCTTGGACCCGGCCACGGGTGAGCGCCGGCCGGACGACGTCGAGGTGCAAGCCCGGCAGGTGATGGACAACATCGGCTTGATCCTCGGTGACCTCGGCCTCAACTACGAGGACATCGCCAAGACCACGATCTTCATGGCCGACATGGCCGACTACCCGAAGGTCAACGACGTATACGGCTCCTATTTCGGCACCGAGCCCCCGGCCCGCTCCGCCGTCCAGGCGGGTGCTCTTCCGGGAGGCTTTCTCGTAGAGATCGAGGTGGTGGCAGCGAGATGAACAAGCAAGAGATATTCGGGGCCCTCGGTCTCAGCGACGACAACAGCGGTGTGTTCGCCGGCGAGTGGCTGGAACCCGGCGGCGAGAAGATCGAAGTGGTCAACCCCACCACCGGTGAGCCACTGGCCACCGTTGGCATGGGCTCGGTCGAGGATTACGACCGGGTGGTCGCCCAGTCGGTCGAGACGTTCGATCGTTGGCGCCTCCTGCCTGCTCCCCAGCGTGGGGAGTATGTGCGACGTCTCGGTGACGCCTTGCGAGAGCACATCGAGCCGCTTGGCGCCCTGGTCACCCTCGAGGTGGGGAAGATCTACCCCGAGGGGGTCGGCGAGGTGCAGGAGATGGTCGACATCTGTGACTTCGCGGTGGGCCTCTCCCGGCAGCTCTACGGGAACACCATGGCTTCGGAGCGGCCCAACCACCGCATGTACGAGCATTGGCACCCCCTCGGTCCTGTCGGTGTGATCTCGGCCTTCAACTTCCCGGTCGCGGTGTGGTCGTGGAACTCCGCCCTGGCCGCCGTATGCGGCGACACGGTGGTTTGGAAGCCCTCGGAGCGGACCCCGCTGACCGCTATTGCCGTCACCCGCATCGCTCACCAGGTGATGGAAGGCAGTGGATTCGAGGGCGTGTTCAACCTCGTCGTCGGTGACGGTGCCACAGTCGGCAACCGGATGAATCAGGACACCCGGCTGCCACTCATCTCCGCCACCGGGTCGTGCAACATGGGGCGCATCGTCGGCCCTGCCGTCGCCGAGCGCATGGGCCGAACGATCCTCGAGCTCGGCGGCAACAACGCGGTGATCGTGATGGATGACGCCGATCTCGAGCTCGCGGTCCGGGCCACCCTGTTCTCCGCGGTTGGCACAGCCGGGCAGAGATGCACCAGTCTCCGTCGTCTCCTCGTCCACCGCGCGGTCTCCGACAAGCTGGTGAGCCGTCTCACCGAGGCCTATAAGCAGGTGAGCATCGGTGACCCGCTGGAAAGCGGGACCCTCATGGGTCCGTTGGTCGGGGAACGCGCCGTCGAGCAAATGATGGCTGCCCTCGATATCGCACGGGAGCAGGGGGCGAGGATCGTCACCGGAGGCAACCGCCTCGACAGGCCCGGGTTCTTCGTCGAGCCCACCATTGCCGTGGTGCCCAAGGAAGCGTCTATCACCCAGCAGGAGACCTTTGCCCCGATCCTGTGGGTGATCGAGTTCGACACGCTCGACGAGGCGATCGAGATTCAGAATGGTGTGACCCAGGGTCTTTCGTCGGCCATCTTCACCGAGTCGATCAAGAACGCCGAGCGATTCCTCAGCGCCGGTGGCTCGGACTGCGGTATCGCCAACGTCAACATCGGGACATCGGGTGCTGAGATCGGCGGCGCATTCGGCGGTGAGAAGGAGACCGGTGGGGGCCGGGAGGCCGGGTCCGACGCCTGGAAGGCATACATGCGCCGGCAGACCACGACGATCAACTGGGGTGACGACCTACCTCTGGCCCAGGGCATCGAGTTCGGCTAGTGGATTCAGCCGAGTGGGATGAGCGATATCGCGCCCACGACCACCTCTGGTCGGTCACTCCCAATCTCTTCGTAGCGGATCGATTGGGTGGCGTGGCACCGGGCCGCGGTCTGGATCTCGCTGCGGGCGAGGGGCGAAATGCAATCTGGCTCGCCTCCCTCGGCTGGGAGATGACCGCGGTCGACTTCTCCGACGTCGCAGTCAGCAAGGGCAAGGCGCAGTCCGACGCTGTGGACTTCGTGGTCGCAGACATTCGGACGTGGGAGACCGAGCAGAGTTACGACCTCGTGCTGATCGCATATCTGCATCTGGTCCCGGGCGATTACGAGACAGTCGTGCGGCGGGCGAGGGATTGGCTCGCCCCCGGAGGCGAGCTGTTTCTGATCGGACACGATGTTTCCAACATCACCGAGGGCTGGGGTGGCCCCCAGGATCCGGACCTCTTGTGGGACGTGTCCGAGGTGCTCGGCTGGCTCGATGGCCTTGTCATCGTCGAGGCCGAGGTGGTCAATCGCCCCGTCGACACCGACGACGGCCGCAAATACGCACGTGACACCCTGGTGAGGGCACGGACGGCCTAGACGCGGTCGAGGGCCGACTCCAAGTCGGCGATCAGGTCTTCTACGTCCTCCAGCCCCACCGAGAGCCGGACCAGCCCGTCGGTGATCCCGGCCGCATGACGCTCTTCAGCGGGCACAGCGGCGTGGGTCATGGTGACCGGGTGGGTGATCAGCGATTCGACTGCACCCAGATTCTCGGCGAGGCTCCACAACTCGACCGCGTCCATCAGCTTCTTGCCTGTCTCCGCCCCACCGTGCACCTCGAAGCACACCATGGCGCCGAATCCGCTGGCCTGACGAGATGAGAGCTCGTACTGCGGGTGGGACGGCAGCCCCGGGTAGTTGACGTAGTCGACTTTGGGGTGACCCTGGAGCCACTCGGCGATTTCCAGTGCATTGGCTGACTGTCGGTCCATCCGCTCGCTCAATGTCTTGACTCCTTGCAATGTGAGCCAGGCGACCATCGGCGACATCACCAAGCCGGCGGAGATGCGGGCGAAGGAGATCTTCTCCTGGAGCTCCTGGTCGTCGACTACCACCGCCCCGCCGAGGGTCGCGTTGTGACCATCCAGGAACTTGGTCGTCGAGTGGATGACGATGTTGGCGCCGAGTTGGAACGGCTTCTGGAAATAGGGGGTGAGGAAGGTGTTGTCGGTGACGTGAAGCGCACCGGACTTTCGGGTGATCTCCGAGATCGCCGCCAGGTCGGTCACTTTGAGAGTCGGGTTCGCCGGGCTCTCGGTGACGACAAGACGGGTCTGGGGTCGCAGAGCCGCTTCGACGGCTTTCGGATTCGAGGCATCGGCAAAGGTGACGTCGACCCCGAACTTGGTGAGGAACTGATCGGCGAAGCGATAGGTGCCCCCATACACCACGTCGGCGATGACCACGTGGTCGCCTGCTCGTAGCAGTCCGAGAAATACGGCGACGGTGGCCGCCATCCCGGAGGCATAGGCGGTGGTGTCATGACCTTCCTCGAGGGCGGTGAGCTTCTCCTCGAGGGCGCGGACCGTGGGGTTTCCCCCCCGGCTGTAGGAATAGCCCTTGCCCATGTACTCGTCGACCGAGTCCTGGACGAACGTCGTTGACTGGTGGATCGGGGTGAGGATCGCCCCCGTCGTCGGGTCGGGCGTCACCCCGGCGTGTACCTGCTTGGTGCGAAAACCCATCTGTCAATTGTGGTCGGTCGGTGGGCGTCTTGTGTGCAACGCACCACTTCACAGGTGGATGGCCGCACACGACACGAGATCAGGAGGCGCGGGCTCGAACTCTGCCGGTGTCCAGGATCGTCGCTAGACAGTCTTCTGGATGCCGATTCAGCATTTGATACGTGAACCGGAGGACGGCGATCCCATGTGAGGTCGCCAGATTGTCACGGGCACGGTCGCGCTCGAAATCGCCCTTCCTGGTGTGCCAGCGACGACCGTCGGCCTCGATGATCAGCCTCCACTCGGGCACGTAGGCATCGACGGTTCCTGGCACGACCTCCCTCGGGAAAGGGAATTGCCTGACGACTTGGGGGATGCCGGGTTGGGACAGAATGTCATACAGCAGACGTTCCAACACCGATGTCGGTGGCTGATATGCGTCCGGAAGCCGTTCCTCGATCAGCCGACGCATCGTCGGGATGCCCTTCAGACCCGAACGTCGCTCCACCGTGAGCATGAGTGTCTCGGCGTCCAGCGTTTTCGCCGCCAGACAGTCGTCGATGAGTGACTCCAGACGCTGGCGCCCGATCTGTGACGAGAGATTGACGATCGTCTCAGCCGGCGTGGTCGCGACAAACGCTCCGACTCGGATCGTGCTGATATCGGCGAAGTATCGGCTCCGGATGACCTTTGCCAGTGGCGACCTCGCGTTTCCGTTCAGAGGGACCATGACGACGGGTCGGCCCGGCCCGAATCCGACGAACTCATGCAGATGGGCCGCGGACATGCCGGCAACGATGCTTTCGGGTCGGCTCAGAACCGCGGCGGCAAGCCGTCGCTCCCAGCTAGGCGGCGAAGATGCAAGGGCATACACGCCGCCGGCAAGGCGGAGCCAGGTCCCACTCCCCAAGCGATGGTCCACCATCCGGTCGGTGAAGCCGACGCGTCTCGCTTGAGCTAACGAGAGAGCGCCGAACTGCCTTGCTGCATACTCATCGAGACGGCGATCGGGCCCCATGACGACACCGTGCGGGATCGACGAGGCCAAATCAAGCCTCTTGTGTCGTGTGCAGGGGCCCACCCTGGAGGTGGTGGATTGCACACGATCTTCCAGCCACGATTGTCGTGTGCAGTGGCCCACCCAGGAGGTGGCCGGTTGCACACGCGAACTACCCGAAGCGGTATCCCACGGAGCGGACGGTGGTGATCCAGGAAGCGCGCTCTTCGCCGAGCTTGGAGCGGAGACGGCGGATGTGGACGTCGACGGTGCGAGCGCCGCCGTAATAGTCGTAGCCCCAGACCTTGGACAGGAGCTGTTCGCGGGACCAGACACGAATCGGGTTCTCGGCCAGGAACCGCAGCAGCTCGTACTCCATGAATGTGAGGTCGATCGGGTTCGAGGCCAGGGTGGCCTGATAGTTGAGTGTGTTCAGCTCGAGGTCCTTGAACACCACCAGGTCGTCGGTCGGCTCCTCTCTGGTGAGTCGTTGGACCCGCAGTCTGAGCTCGAGCGGGTCGACCGGGGTGGTGATGAAATCGGAGATGCCGCCGGTGGACTCGATGAGGGCCAGCTGGTCGAGAGAGACGACGAGAATGATGGGGAGCCCGATCTCCTCGACGATCCGACTGACTTCTCGCAATCGGCGGATCGGCTGGTCGCCGAGCTCGACGAGGAGGATGTCGGCATCGTTGATCACGCGGTCCTCGGGGACCAGCTCGGGTGCCTCGACGTGTGTCGCCCCCGCGAGGAGCAAGCCGTCGAGGATGCTCTCCGAGCAATTGGGCGGGTGGATTGCGAGATTCACGAGATCGAATTCACAGGACCGGCAGATAGCTTTCCAGCTCGAAACGCGAGACGTGGTGCTGGAAGCGGTCCCACTCTTTGCGCTTGTTCCGCAGGAACCAGTCGAAGACATGCTCGCCGAGGGCGTCTGCGATCAGCTCCGAGCCCTCCATGAGGTCGAGTGCCTCCGACAACGTCTCGGGGAGCCGCTTCGCCCCGGCGGCGGCACGCTCGGCCGGCGTCATGAGATGGATGTTGGCCGAGATCTCCGGCGGCAGCTCGTAGCCCTCCCTGATGCCGGCGAGCCCGGCGGCGAGGATCACCGACAGCGTCAGGTAGGGGTTGCACGCTGCGTCAGCGGCCCGGTACTCGACCCGGACACTCGACGGCTTTCCCTTCTTCACGGTCGGGACCCGCACCAGTGCCGACTGGTTGTTACGTGCCCAGGAGATATAGATCGGGGCGTCGAATCCGTCGACCAGCCGCTTGTACGAGTTGACCCACTGATTGGTGATCGCCGTCATCTCGGCGGCGTGGCGAAGGATGCCGGCGATGAAGGCCTGGCCGATCTTGGACAGACCGCCTGGTGTCCCCGGCTCGTGAAAGGCGTTGACGTCATCCTCGAACAGCGACAGATGCAGATGCATGCCCGAGCCGTCGTGCTCTTCGAGAGGCTTCGGCATGAACGTGGCGTAGATGCCGTGTTTGAGGGCGACCTCCTTGACCGTCAATCGGGAGGTCATGATGGTGTCGGCCATCGTCAGCGCATCGGTGTATCTGGCGATGATCTCGTGCTGGCTCGGCGCCACTTCGTGATGGGAATGCTCGATCGGGATGCCCATCTGCTCGAGGGCATTGATCGTGTCTCTCCGATAGTCCTGAGCTACGTCGAGTGGGGTCATGTCGAAATAGCCCCCATGGTCGAGCACCTCGGGCTCAGGACCGGAGTCCCTGAAATAGAAGAACTCCAGCTCCGGCGCGGCGTAGAAGGTGTAACCCATCTCCGAGGCACGCCCCAGGTTTCGCTTGAGGACTATCCGTGGGTCACCTGAGAACGGCTCGCCATCGGGGGTTGCGATGTCGCAGAACATTCGGGCCACCTGCTGCTCGGTGCGCCACGGGAGAACGCCGAAAGTGGAAGGGTCGGGCCTGGCCAGCATGTCGGCTTCCTGGATGCGGGCATAGCCATCGATCGCCGACCCGTCGAAGGTCATCCCCTCCTCGAAAGCCACTTCGAGCTCGGCCGGGCTGATCGAGACCGACTTGAGGAACCCCTGGACGTCGGTGAACCACAGCCTGATGAACCTGATGCCACGCTCCTCGACGGTCCGCATGACGTATTCGGCCTGCTTGTTCATGCCATTTCCCGGGTCGGTTGAGCACATATCCTACGACCCGGATACCTGCTGCTAGGTGCGGGGACAATTATCAGGATCCACAAGGAATTCGCCAGGCGGGGACGGCATCCTGAACATGCTGTGAACATGCGGAGGGCTGGAGGGGATATGGAGAAGCCCCCTGGCCATTCGGGGGCTTCTCTGGTGGCTACCAGCCCTGGTGGTGCCACGCGTGTCGGTCAACCAGGATGGGAGGATGACCGATCCGTTGACTTCCTATCGGCGCATGCGTCCACCGATCTTTAACGAACCCCCAGTCCGGCCACTCAAAGGGCGACGGTCTGCCCCGGATCGGTTGCGCACGAATCATGAGATCCCCTCCCCGGGAAGGGAATCCCCGACCGGGATGGGCCTGCCGATGGTGAGCCGGACCGCGAGGAGCGAGGCGACTGCGGCGAGGGTCACGATCACGGCCAAGGCCACCGGGAGGCTCCAGGCCGTGGCCGCCACGCCGATCAAAGCCGGGGCAACCATGAATCCGAGACGCGTGCCGACGGTGAGGGCGGCCAAGCCCGAGCCTTCGCCGAAGGACCGATGCGAGCCGGCCAGCTTGTACAGGACGGGAAGTGCCACCGAGATGCCGATGCCCCAGACGGCGAATCCGATGAGTGAGGGGACGATCGCCTGCGGGCCGACCACCACGTAAACAGCGATCACCGCGACGACGATGCCGGCGTAGAGAGTGCGGATCGCCCCGAATCGGTCCACGACATGGTCGCCTCCCAGGCGCCCGACGAGCATGCCCGCCGTGAAGACGATCACACCTGTCCCCGCAAGGGCCTCCCCGCTGCCGGTGTAGTCGACCAGGAAGAGGGCGCTCCATTCGAAGGGCCCGCCTTCGATGAATACAGCGAAGCCACCCGCCAGCATCAGTCCGACGGCCAGCCGTCCTGACCGCTCTCCCTCGCGGCGGCGGGGAGCGGTTTCCGGGATCAGACGGGCGGCATAAAGGGCGGTTCCGAGACCGATCACCGAGATGATCAGAAGCTGAGGCCCGAGAGCGAGCCCAACTAGGACGGCCAGGGCACTCACCCCCGATCCGATCAGGGTGCCGAGGCTCCACAAGCCGTGCAGCCTGGTCATCACCGACCGACCCACGGCCTCCTCGACCCGGACGCCTACGGCGTTCATGCCGACGTCGGCGTTGGCGTCGATGAAACCGATGATCGCCAGGACGAAGGCGAGCACCAGAGCCACTGGTGCGACGGCGATGAGGGGGAGAACGAGATAGACCGCGGCCCCGGCGACAACAGCAGTGCGGCGAGCGCCAAAGCGTCCCACGACGAGACCGCTCAGGGAGGACCCGACCAACGACCCGAGCCCGCCGAGAGCGAGAGTCAGCCCGAGGGCGCCGAGGTCGATTCCGAGCCGATCTCTGATCTCGGGCAGACGGGGGAGCCAGCTCCCGACCACAATCCCGTTGACGAAGAACAAGAGGGCCACTCCGAGAACGGCCCGTCTCGTGCCGTTCAGCCTCAGGCCCTCAGCGAGTCACCGACGCGACGACGGGTGGCCAGCCACTTCCGTCTCAAAGATCGACGCTCGTCCTCGGTCGTGCCGCCCCAGATACCTGCTCTCTGATTGGTCTCCAAGGCGTACTCGAGGCAGTCGTCGATCACAGCACAGCCCATGCAGATCTCGAGGGCGCGGTCGACGGTGCCGGCGTCCGTGTCTCCGACAGGGAAGAACAGCGTGTGGCGGTAGCCGGAACAGGCGGCCCGCTCTCGCCATTCGGCCGCGAGCTCTGCAGTCAGCTGCACTGGGCCTGTGCTCATACCCCGAGTTTCGCGTTGTTCCCCTTGTTTGCCAAGACGACGTCCGATTCGGTCACCGGTCGTTGCCGGCTTCGGGCTTCGGCTGGCCGTCTGTGCCCGGATCATCGGGAGGCTCCGGCGCGTCCTCCATTTCGGCTTCTTCGGGGCGGAGGTGCGCGCCGCCCTTGGCCGCTCCGGCGGCGGTCCCGGCCGCGGAGCGGTAAAGCCTTCTTCGACTTCGTCGGGGAGCTCCGCCTCGTCTACCTCCGGCGCTACCTCGTCGTCGACGACGACCTGTTCGGGAATGACGGCCGCCTCACGGGTCCGGCTGAAGGCCAGGATGAGGAGGCTTATCAACGCCAGCAAACCGACGCCGGCGGCGATCTGGGAGATCAGCGTCGTCAGAGGGTCTGCGGTCAGTTCGACGAATCCGAAGCCATCACAGGCGCCACCCTCTCCTTCGATGCTGCCGCCGACTTCAAAAACACCGTCGAGCTCGAGACCGGTGACGTCCGACACCTCGGCGATGTAGGCGGATATGTCGGGGACATCGCCGGCGTTCTCGGTGTCGCCGTCGGTATTCGGCTCGGCCTCGTCATTGGACGCGATCACGACAGGGAAGCCGCCGACGTCCACATAGATCTCCCATAAATGGTTGGTGATCGGCGCCGGTGAAGTGGCCGACCAGGAGAGGCTCCCTTCGGGGTCGACCTGGAATGGGTCCTGACGGCTGGTATCGGTGACCGTGGTGCTGTCGACCGAGGACTCGGCTTGCACGGCGCAGCCGCCGTTGACTTCGCCGCTCTCGTTGATCTCAGCGATCCCGGTGGCTCCCCATCCGAGAAGGGCAACTGCCAGGACGAGGGGCACGATGCTGGAGAAGGCCCCTGCCCGCTCTCTCCCCGCGCCGGTCATCAGGATCCCGATCAAGGCGAAGACGCCAGCCGACCCGAATAGCAGGAGGCGGTCCAAAGGCCACACTCCGGCTTGCTGAAGGAGCACCGCGATGGCGAGCCCGAGAAGCAGCCCCAGGAAGAAGCCACTCCAGGGTCGTGCTTGTTTCTTGACCCTGACCGTCTCTGCGTTCCCTTGATCGTTGCCCATCGAGCCCTCCTGTCTGGCGAAGAATCTACGCCCTACCCCTTTGCGATCCGTGACAACCGGCCGCCGTTCCCTTGCGAGGGGGATACCCTCTCCCCATGCCCCGGATCCGTGCGACCTCGATCGATGAGCACAAGGCCATCACTCGCGCCTCCTTGCTGGCATCGGCGAAGTCGTTGATCGCCGACGCCGGCACCGCCGAGATCCCGCTGGGTGAGATCGCCCTCGCCTCCGGAGTCGGCCGCACCACTCTCTATGACTACTTCGTCGACAGGGACGATCTGATCGCCACCATGGTCGAGGCAGAGCTGCCCGGGGTGATCGACGATCTGATCACCACGAGCTCCCGATCCGGAACGGCTGGCGAGCGATTGGCCGACCTCGCAGTTCGAACGGTCGAGTTCGTTGCAGGCGACCCGGTATTCGGCCTGATCCTGCACCGTGAGGTGGGGCGCATGGGGCTCGAGGCGCAGCAACGGATTCGGGCCGCCCACTCCCATCTGGCGGAGGCCATGATCGGTCTCTACTACGAGGGAGTCGAAGCCGGGGAGTTCAGGCCGATGCCTGCCGAACTGGCCGGTCGACTCATCCAGGACACGATCATGTCGGCGGCCAAGTCGGTGATCTCGGCTGCAGATCCACATCAGCACACCGAGACGGTGACGTGGCACCTACGGCAGTTTCTCTTAGGTGGTCTTCGTCTCGACCGTTAACCATTTGGTAATCCAGATGCTCTAAAACAGTGAGCAAGAGATGGAAGCCTTCAACCCAGACCATTTCCTGAACCGCGAGCTCTCCTGGCTCGAGTTCAACCGGCGGGTTCTGTCGCTGGCCGGCAGACCCGATTTCCCCTTGCTCGAGCAAGTGAAATTCCTTGCGATCTGGGCCTCGAACCTGGACGAGTTCTTCCAGGTCAGGGTCGCCGGTCTGAAAGAGCAGGTGGCTCACGGAGTCGGGCTCACGCCACCGGACGGGATCACACCGAGTCAGCAGCTGGCGGCGATTCGAAGCCAGGTGGAGGTCCAGTACGAGGCCATCTCCAAGCAGTTTCTCTCCGAGGTGGCCCCGGCGCTGGCCAACGAAGGCATCGTGTTCAGCGACTATTCGACACTCGATCCCGAAGACAAGGAGTATCTCGATCACCAGTTCCGTGAGCTCGTCTACCCGGTGCTCACGCCCCTGGCGGTCGATCCCTCCCACCCGTTCCCTTACATCTCGAACCTCTCGCTCAACATGGCGGTCGTGGTCAGGAACCCCGAGACCGGCCTGACCAGGTTCGCTCGAGTCAAGGTCCCACCGATCCTGCCCCGTTTCGTGGTGTTGCCCGATCTCGAGCGATTCGTCCCGCTCGAGCAGGTGATCGGCGCCCATATGACGGCGCTCTTCCCGGGCATGGAGGTCCTCGGCCAGGACGTGTTCCGGGTGACCCGTAATGCCGACATCGAGGTCGAGGAGGATGAGGGCGGCGACCTGCTCATGGCCCTCGAGTCCGAGCTGACCCAACGCCGATTCGGGAGCGTCGTTCGGCTCGAGGTCCATCCCGACATGCCGGACGAAGTGCTCGACCTGCTGATGAGGGAGATGGGGGCCACCGAGGACGACGTCTACCGGATCGAAGGGCCCCTCGACCTTGCTGGGCTGATGGGGCTTGTCGACCTGGAGCGGCCCGAGCTCAAGTTCGAAGTGTTCGCCGGAGTGACCCCGGCGCGTGTGGCTTCCGGTCCCGGCGAGCTCGTCGACATGTTCCACGTCGTCAAACAGGGGGACCTCCTGGTCCATCACCCGTATGACTCGTTCGGCTCCTCGGTCGAGCCGTTCTTGGAGCGGGCGGCGCGTGATCCGCGCGTTCTGGCGATCAAGGTCACCCTGTACCGGACTTCCAGCGACAGCCCGATCATGGCCTCGCTGATCAAGGCTGCCGAGAACGGCAAGCAGGTGGCGGCACTGGTCGAGTTGAAGGCCCGCTTCGACGAGGAGCGGAACATCGAGTGGGCCCAGCGTCTCGAGGACTCGGGAGTCCACGTCACCTATGGCGTGACCGGGCTGAAGACTCACACCAAGCTGGCCCTCGTAGTTCGACGCGAGGGCGATGGAGTGGTGCGTTATGCCCATATCGGTACCGGGAACTACAACGAGAAGACGGCCCGGACCTATGAGGACGTCGGGATGTTCACTGCCGATCCCGAGATCGGCGCCGACCTCTCCGACCTCTTCAACTATCTGACCGGGTATTCCCGTCAGACCACGTTCAAGCGACTGGCCGTCTCGCCGACCGGGATCCGCAGCCGGCTCACCGAGCTGATCGAAGATGAGGCGTCTCGCCCCGACGGGCACATCACCCTGAAGATGAATTCGCTGGTGGACGCCGCCATGATCGAATCCCTGTACGCAGCCTCGGCCTCTGGAACCCGCATCGATCTCATCGTGCGGGGGATCTGTTGTCTCCGTCCCGGTGTGGACGGGCTGTCGGAGAACATTCGGGTCAGGTCGATCGTCGGCAGGTACCTCGAGCATTCCAGGATCTATCGCTTCGGGTCGAGGGGGCGGACACGTCACTACTACATCGGTTCGGCCGACCTGATGCCGAGAAACCTCGATCGTCGGGTGGAGGCCTTGGCTCCCATCACCGATCCCGATCTCCAGTTCCGGATCGACGAGGTGCTCGACGTGCTGCTCGCCGACGACAATCTGGCCTGGGCGTTGCTCCCCGAAGGCACCTGGGAAAGGGTCCCACCTTCCGCCGGCGTCGACGCTCACATCGCATTGCAGGAACTTGCCCGGGCCCGGGCATCGGCGGTCCTCTAGCGCGAGCCCCGGGCGCTGAAGAGGTGTTGCGGGCCGCTGACACCCTTCAATTCGACGGCGCCGATCTCCGTATAGGTGACAGCATCCCCAGAGGACAGATCCACGACTTCCCGGCTGACCACGACCTCCCCGGGACGGGCGTAGTCGGCGATCCGGGATGCGATGTTCACCGTGCGGCCGAAGTAGTCGCCCTCCTGAAAGAGCACCGGTCCCGCGTGAAGCCCGACGTGGGCCGACGGCAGCCCGAGGTCGGGTGCCGCCTCGACCATCTCGAGGGCGGCGAGGACCCCGTCGCCTGGCTCCGGGAAATGGAACATCACGCCGTCACCCAACCACTTGACGGGTGTGCCGCCGTGACGTCTCGAGTGCCGCTCGACCATCGAGGACAATCTCTGAGCCAAATCGGCGGCGACCAAGTCTCCCCGTTCCTCGGTCAAACGCGTGTATCCGGTGAGATCGAGGAAACAGATCGCGGGAACGCGCTCCGCGGGCGTGTGCAGACCTGAGTCGGCCAGCGCCACTTCGAATCCCTCGAGGATGTTCCTGATCCAGGCCTTCGCTTGCTGACCGTGATAGATGGCGAGCAGCGCCTGGTCGATGACCTTGGCCAAGGCGGGCGAGAGCTCGGCCGAAGCCCGGTATAGCTCTGCGGGGTCATTCCCTGATTGGACGATCGGCATCAGTACCTCGCTCCGCCACCAATCGGACTCGGTCTCGGCGACGCGCCTCATGCTCTCGCCGTAGACACGCAAGGCGCGATCGACCACGGAACCGCGAAATCCCTGTTGGTGTTGGAGTTGCACCAGCGGCACCACCTCCATCTCGTGCTCCTGAATGCGGTCCGAGGGCTCCGGTGGCGCGAATCCCATCGCCTCGCGTATGGCGGTGAGCAACTCGATGGGGACCCCGGTTTGCTCGCTCAGCTCTTCGAATGTCGTGTCGGTGAGGGAACCCCATCGATTGTTGGAAGTCGTATCGATGAAGTCGAGTGAGACCAGGTCGCGGCTGAGGGCCTCGCCGAGCCCATCGAGCGGGAGGCCGGCATCCTCCAGCATCTGCACGATGCGAACCCGTTGCGGGCTGCCCGTCCGGAAGCTGCCGTCATCGTCGGTCTCGAGGATCCCCAGGTCGAGCAGGCGGTCGACGTACTCCGGATCTACCCCGGCCAGCTTCGCGGTGTCGTGTCGTGAGGTGGAGGACACATCTGGAGGGTACGCAAACGTAAAAGTACGACGTAGAACGTTCATCCCTCGTTCATCTGCGAGCAAACGCCCGGTAAACGTCGCCCCATACGTTCACCTCGGGCGGTGGGGTGACCTGCTGCCTCGATTGGGGAACGTTCCACGAAAAAGGAGCAATAAGGGATGAAATCCCGAACCATCCGTCTCTTGGCCCTGTTTGGGGCCTTTGCGCTCGTCCTCGCCGCCTGCGGCGGCGACGGATCAGGCGACACGACCACATCTGAGGCAGCCGCAGAGACCACCGAAGGAGCAACGGACACCACGGCGGCCACGGAGGAGCCAGCGACTTCAGCCGAGGGCGGAGCGGGCGGCGATCTCTCAGGCAGCATTGTCGTGTCTGGGTCGTCCACCGTGGAGCCGATCACGGCGAGAGTCGGCGAGGCGTTCGATGGAGCGAACCCTGGAGTCGCCACTTCCGTCGAAGGCCCTGGCACCGGCGACGGATTCGCCCGCTTCTGTGCCGGCGAGACGGACATCTCCGACGCCTCCCGCCCGATCTCCGAGGAGGAGATTGCAGCATGCGAGGGCGCCGGCATCTCCTATGTCGAGCTGCACATTGCCACAGACGGGTTGACAGTTCTCACCAGCCCCGACAACGAAGCCGTGAGCTGTCTGGCGTTCACCGATCTCTACGCCTTGTTGGGACCCGAGTCGGAAGGCTTCGCCAACTGGTCCGATGCCAACGAGCTGGCCGCCGAGTTGGGGGCACCCAATGCACCGTATGCCGAGGAGCCGCTGGTCATCACCGCTCCCGGTGAGGAGTCAGGCACCTATGACACCTTCGTCGAATTGGTGATCGCTGACATCTCCGAGGAGCGTCTCGGAGAGGACAACGACTTCACCAGGGCCGACTACAACGCATCGGCAAATGACAATGTCATCGTCCAGGGAATCACCGAGAATCCCACTTCGCTGGGCTGGGTCGGGTTCGCTTTCTACGAGGCGAACCAGGACGTGCTGAAGGCGCTCGAGGTCGACAGTGGTGAGTCCGGCTGCATTGCTCCCTCGGCGGAGACCATCGCCAGCTTCGAGTATCCACTGTCTAGGCCGCTCTTCATCTACGTCAACACCACTGACCTGGCCAATCGGCCGGAGTTGACGGCCTTCGTCGACTTCTACCTCTCGGACGAGGGTCTGGCCGCCGTAGCAGACGCCGGTTATGTCCAGCTGCCGGCGGAGGACATCGAAGCCACTCGGGCCGCCTGGACCGGCGCGATGGGCTGAGGTTGAACGATCGGGTGTCGGGCGGTGGCCCGACACCCGATCTCTATCCTCTCACCGACAGGAATGGCGATAGTCGAACAACAGCGGGGCCCTCAGATCGACCTGACCGGCGATGTCCGTCGACGACGCCGCGAGGCCGTCGTCAAGGCGTTGTTCTTTGCGGCAGCCGCGATCTCGATCCTCATCTCTGTCGCGATCGTGCTCGCCCTGATCGGCAAAGCCTGGGGCTTTGTCACCTCCATCGAGCTCGACCAGCTCTGGGGGAATGGTTGGTTTCCACGTCGAGGCCGTTTCGACCTATCGGCCTTATTGGTGCACACCATGATGATCACCGGGATCGCCATGCTGGTGGCGGCTCCCTTCGGCCTCGGCTCCGCCATCTATCTCTCCGAGTACGCCAGGCCGAGTGTGCGCCGGGTGCTGAAGCCCACCCTGGAGATCCTGGCCGGGATCCCGTCGGTGGTTCTAGGTTTCTTCGCCCTCCAGTTCCTGACGCCCAACGTCGTGAGGGGAATCTTCCCTGGAGCACAGAGCGCCAACTTCCTCGCCGCCGGTATCGCGGTTGGGATCCTCACTATCCCCTTGGTGGCCGCGGTGTCTGAGGACGCAATGCGGGCAGTGCCCAGCTCGTTGCGGGAGGCCTCATACGGCCTGGGCGCCAAACAGTGGCATACCGCGTTACGGGTGGTCTTTCCCGCCGCCATCTCCGGCATCATCGCCGCGGTGATCCTGGGCATATCCCGGGCGGTTGGTGAGACGATGGTTGTGGCCTTGGCCGCCGGTCTCAATGGCATCATGACCTTCAACCCAACCGAGGGCGGGCTGACGATGACCGGTGCCATCGCCAACCTGGCGGTCGGCTCGGATCAGGTTGCCGGAGATTCGGCTGCGTTCCAGTCACTGTTCTTCGTCGGCCTCGTTCTCTTCGTCCTGACCCTCGGCCTCAACGTGATCAGCGGGCGGATGGTCCGCCGCTACCGACAGAGGTACTGAGATGACCGTAGACACCGCCGCCGTGACCACCACCGAACTTGTCCGTAGGTCTATCGAGGGCAGAAGGTTCAGCCCGGCCAACGCGATCGTGGGGTTCGCGTTGCTGTTCACCCTCCTCTCCTCGGTGGTCATCCTGGTCACGCTTCTCGCCGACACCATCGCCGCAGCCCTCCCGGTCTTCGCCTCGAGGGGCTTTGGCTTCATCACCAGCAGTCTGTCTCCCACGGCTACGTCGGCCGGGATCTGGCAAGCGATCATGGGATCCCTGGCGTTGACCGGATTTGTCATCGCTGTCGCCTTCCCGTTCGGAGTGGCAGCGGCCGTCTACCTCGAGGAGTACGCACCCGACAATCGGGTGACCAGGTTCATCAACGCCAACATTCGCAACCTGGCCGGGGTGCCGTCGATCGTGTACGGGATCCTCGGTCTCTTCCTCTTCGTCGAGATCCTGATGCGCGGTGTCTTTGGAGCCTCAGAGGGGATCGCCGGCCGGAATGTGGTTGCTGGCGGGCTCACCCTCGCCGTCCTCGTGCTTCCGATCATGATCATCACCACGTCGGAAGCCCTGCGGGCGGTGCCCGGGGCTCTCAGAGAGGCCTCCCTGGCTGTGGGGGCGACGCGTTGGGAGACGATCAGACATCAAGTGTTGCCGGTCGCCATCCCGGCCATCCTCACCGGAACGGTGCTCACCATCGCTCGTGCGTTTGGGGAATCGGCGCCCTTGCTGCTCGCGGGGGCACAGTTGTCGCTGTTCTTCAGCGTCTCCAGCGATGCCTCGTTTGCCGATCTGATGCTGAACCAGCCCTACACCGCTCTACCGATCGTCGTTTTCAACTTCGCCCGGCAGCCCCAGGCCGAATTCGTGGCACTCACCGCGGCTTCGATCGTCGTGCTTCTGGTGATGTTGCTCACGGTGAACGCCGTGGCGGTCATCGCTCGTGACCGCTACGAGCGGAGATATCGATGATCGACCAGGAAGGCGAGCCGATGACGACACAAGCCGAGACGACTCGGAAGCCGGACCTAGCGATCGAGGTGACCATGGCCGATCACGCCGCCGGCCAAGATGCCGCGGCGGCAACAGAGTCGGCCGAGGACCGGACACCGATATTCGAGCTCGGAGGCTTGACCGTCTTTTACGGATCGTTCCGGGCAGTGCGCGATGTCGACATGACGATCCATCAGAACGAGATCACCGCTCTGATCGGACCTTCGGGCTGTGGCAAATCGACAGTCCTCCGCTGCTTCAACCGGATGAACGACCTGATCGAGTCAGCCCGGGTCGAGGGCCGGGTCGAATATCACGGGGTCGATCTCTATGGGGAGAAGGTGGACCCGGTCGAAGTCCGACGCCGGATCGGCATGGTCTTTCAGAAGCCGAACCCGTTCCCCAAGAGCATCTATGAGAACATCGTGTACGGGCCGCGGATCGCAGGCTTCAAGGGCAATTACGACGATCTGGTGGAGGAGTCCCTGATCAAGGCCGCCCTGTGGGATGAGGTCAAGGACAAGCTGAAGGAATCGGGGATGGCGCTCTCGGGCGGACAACAACAACGTCTGTGCATCGCACGCGCCATCGCGACCAGCCCGGACGTCGTGCTGATGGACGAGCCATGCTCCGCCCTCGATCCCATCGCAACATTGAAGATCGAAGAGCTGATGTTGGACCTGAAGAAGGATTACACCATCGTGATCGTCACCCACAACATGCAGCAGGCAGCCCGGGTGTCGGATCAGACCGCCTTCTTCTCGGTGAATGTCGACGAGGAGGGGCAGCGAACGGGCTACCTCGTAGAATTCAGCCAGACCGAGCAGATCTTCACGGCTCCTGTCCAGAAACAGACCGAGGACTACATCACGGGACGATTCGGATGACGAGCGCAGCAGACACCAATCTTCATTTCCACCAAGAACTGGAAGCCCTGGAGCACACCGTCCTCGGCATGGTCGACCGCGCCGAACACATGGTCGAGATGGCCGTGGACTCTGTCACGACGGGGAACCTCGAGTTGGCCCAGCGGGTAATCGCCATCGACGAAGACATCGACAAGACCTATTTCGAGGTTCACCAGATATGGACCACCCTGATGGCTCGATTCCAGCCGCTCGGCGGCGACCTGAGAAAGATGAGCGTTCTTCTCCAGCTCAACGCAACTTTTGAGCGCATGGGCGATCAGTGTGTGAACATCGCCCGGGTCACCCAGCAAAATGAAGGTCTGCCCCGGGTGGAGCGCATCTGTGATCAGATCCAGGAGATGGGCGACCTCGTGCGTCCGATGATCAGGACCTCCATCGAGGCTTATCTGCGTCAAGACCTGGACGAGGCACGGCTCCTACCCGCCATGGACCAGCCGGTCGACCGCCTCAATGCCAACATGTTCAAGGAGATCGTCGCCGTCGCCTCCGACCCGGAGATGTTGGAGTGGGCCACGAAAATGATGATGGCGTCTCGGGCCCTGGAGCGGGTCGGGGACCAGGCGGTTGATTTCGCCGAGCAGACGGCATACCTCATTACCGGAAAGCGAGCCGAGTTCGTCGAATCGGGTTTGGACAAGTCGGTAGATGACCCGGACGGATGAGCGCCGAAGGCATCGCGTCCTTGTCGTAGAAGACGAGCCGGGTCTTGCCGAGTCGGTTCGATACGCCCTCGATGTGGAGGGTTTCGATGTGCTCGTGGCAGATTCGGGCGTCGGAGGGCTGGAGTCGGCCCGCGTCAACCAGCCCGACCTGGTTCTCCTCGACCTGATGCTGCCCGGCATGTCCGGCCTGGACGTGTGTCGTCAGATCCGGCTGTCCTCGGACGTCCCCATCATCATGCTCACCGCCAAGGACGCCGAGTCGGACAAGGTGGCCGGGCTCGAGCTCGGCGCCGATGACTACATGACCAAGCCGTTCTCGATGCGAGAGCTGGTAGCCCGGATCAGGGCGCAATTGAGGAGGGCGGCCAAGAGCGGTGTGCTGGCGGAGTCCAACGAGGTGCTACGCGGAGGCCCGATCGAGCTGGATATCGATGCCCATCAGACCCGGATCGAAGGCGAGCCAGTCGACCTGCGCCCCAAGGAATTCGAGCTACTCGAGTCCTTGATGCGTCGGAGAAATCGGTTGGCGGCGCGTCACACCCTGATCGATGAGGTGTGGGGCCCGAGCTACTTTGGCGACACCAAGACCCTGGACGTCCACATCAAGCGTCTCCGGCAGAAGCTGGAATCCGACCCCTCACACCCGAGCCTGATCGTGACCGTGCGTGGCCTGGGCTACAAGTTCGTCGATGAGCAGTAGAGCGCCGGGGAGAACCCCGATTGCTCTTCGATTCCTGCTCTACTTTGCCGTCGTCTATCTGGTCCTGATCGGGCTAATGGTTTGGTTGCTCTCCCGGTCGGTGGACGACGCGTTCACCGAGGGGGCGCTCAATCAATTGGAATCGGCTGCTCACATTTCAGCAGTGGGTATGCCGGTCGAGACTGCCGAGCTCCAGACCTGGGCCGAGACGATGGCGGACGCGGGTGACTACCGGTACACCGTCATCGACCAGGACGGCGTGGTGCTGGCAGACTCTCACTCGGATCCGGCAACGATGGATAACCATGCCGATCGACCCGAGGTCGCCGCGGCCATCGCCGGAGAAACCGGGCAGGACACGAGAGACAGCGACACCACCGGGTTCGACCAGATCTACGTGGCCGTACCCACAGACGACGGCCCAATACTCCGCCTATCGGGGTCAGCCGCCGACCTTGCAACGGCGACAACGCCTTTCCGGAGCTCCCTCATCCTCGTCTCGATCGTCGTCGGGCTCATCGGCCTCATCGTCGCCGCCTGGCTGTCGCGGCGAATGTCCCGGCCGATAGTCGAGCTCACCGAACACACGAAGGCGCTGTCGGACAACGGTCCCAAGCCGCCCCGGTCGAGCGTGCTCGAGATCGACGAATTAGCGACAGCCATTGCGGATCTCGACGCCAGCAACCGCTCCCGGCTGATGGAGACGGTGAGGGCCTCATCGACCCTCGAAGTGGTTCTCGGAGCTATGCCGCAGGGAACCATCCTCTTCGGTGAGGACGACTCGGTCGTGTACGCCAACCCGTCGGCCGAGAATCTGCTCGGCGCCATCCCCGAGACTCTGTCCGGGCTGGTCCCCTTCTCCTTCCAGGACGCGCTGGTCGAGGCGAGAGAGACCGGGTCCTCCACGACGTTGCTCGCCGAGCACGGGAAGCCGGTGCGCCATCTGCGGGGTATCGCTACTCCGTTCGCGTATGACAAACGCATCCTGCTGGTCGTTGTCGACGTGACCGATCGCGAGCGAGCGGCCTCGGTCCGACGTGACTTCGTGGCCAACGCCTCCCATGAGCTGAAGACCCCCGTGTCGGCGATCATCGCATCCTCGGAGGCCTTGCAGCTTGCTGTCGAGCGTGGCGACGACTCCTCCCTTGGTTTTGCCCGCCAGATCGAAGGCTCGGCTCGCCAGCTCGATCGCCTGGTCACGGACCTCCTCGATCTGTCGAGACTGGAACGCGACGAGCCCGAATTGGATCCGCTGAGCCTCGATCATCTAGTCCAGGAGGAACTGGAGCGGGTGCGCACCGTGGCCGACGAGCAGGGAATCGATCTCAACCTCCAGGTGGCCCCGGCGCAAGTGGCGGGAAGCCGTCGTGATGTGGCCATCGCAGTCCGCAATCTGCTCGACAACGCGATCAGGTACACCCCTTCGGGGGGATCGATCGG
This sequence comes from uncultured Acidobacteriota bacterium, assembly GCA_963810465.1. Taxonomy (GTDB): domain Bacteria; phylum Actinomycetota; class Acidimicrobiia; order Spongiisociales; family ZC4RG35; genus JARDZU01. The sequence goes on from CAWENM010000002.1 coordinate 102,114, forward strand.
GGCCGAGCTGGAAGTGGTAGGCGAAGACGCGGTCCTTCGAATAAGCGACACCGGTGAGGGCATCCCCACCCGCGACTTGGATCGCGTCTTTGAGCGCTTTTACCGGGTGGACAACGCCCGGGCCCGGGCCACTGGTGGAACGGGTCTGGGGCTGGCCATCGTCAAGCACGTTGTCGAGAGTCATGGTGGGAGCGTCTCGGTGGCCAGCGAGCTCGGTGCGGGCTCTACTTTCACCGTGCGTCTTCCGGTCCTCGAACGGCAAATCTCCGCCGCCAACTAGCCTGAACCGGTTCCAACCATGTCGATTCTCGAATCAATATCGAGCCCTGCGGACCTGCGTGGGCTGAGCAACGACGAGCTAGACGTTCTTGCCGAGGAGATCCGCACATTCATCCTGGACAAGGTGTCCAAGAGCGGCGGGCATCTCTCTCCGAATCTCGGCGTCGTCGAGTTGACCCTCGCCCTGCACCGGGTGTTCGACTCGCCCACAGACCGCTTCATCTGGGACGTCGGGCACCAGGCCTATGTGCACAAGCTCGTCACCGGACGGATGGCGGACTTCGATCGTCTCCGTCACACCGGCGGGCTGTCCGGATACCCGAGCCGGGAGGAGTCCGATCACGATTTCGTCGAGAACAGTCATGCATCGACATCTCTCTCCTACGCCCTCGGCCATGCACTCGCCGGCTATCCGGGATACACCGTCGCCATCATCGGGGATGGGGCGCTCACCGGTGGGATGGCCTACGAGGCGCTGAACCACATCGCAGTGACCCAGCCGAAGCGCCTGATCATCGTGGTCAACGACAACGGCCGGTCCTACGCCCCAACGGTGGGTGGTCTCGCCGCCCTCGCCAGCCTGGCCCATTACCGCTTCGATCCCCGCTACGAGAAGACCAAGAGAACCCTGGGTCGGATGCTGAGAGGTCTCCCGCTGGTCGGGGAAACCGCCGACGAGCTGGCCGGACGGCTGAAGGACGCGGTGAAACAGATCCTGGAGCCCTTCACCGTCTTCGACGCTCTCGATCTCAAATACACGGGGCAGATCGATGGGCACGACATCGAGCTGCTCGAAGAGACCTTCCGGGCCGCCAAGCTCTTTGACCGACCGGTCGTGATCCATGTCGTGACCGAAAAGGGGAACGGATACCAGCCCGCCATCGAGGACGAGTTGGAGAAGCTGCATGGCGTCGGCTCCTTCGATCTGGCCACCGGCAAGGCGATCAAGGAGGAGCTCAGACTCACCGACGTCGCCGGGAACGCGGTCGCCGAGGCGGCTGCCACCAGGCCCGATCTCGTCGGGATTTCGCCGGCGATGGTCACCACGGCCGGGCTGATGCAGATGTGGCAGCGCTTCCCGGACCGGGTGTTCGACACGGGGATCTCGGAGCAGCACGCGGTCACGCTTGCCGCCGGCATGGCAATGGCAGGGAAGCGACCGGTGGTGGCCGTCTACTCCGCCTTTCTCCAGCGCGCCTTCGATCAGATCATCGCCGATGTCGCTCTCCACGACCTGCCGGTGACCTTCCTGGTCGACCGATCCGGTATCACCGGGCCCGATGGCCCGTCACATCACGGCGTGTTCGACCTCTCCTACCTTCGTCTCATCCCCAACATGGTGGTGGGGGCGCCGGCTGACGCCACCGAGCTGTGCGCAATGATCGAGACCGCGGTGGACCACGACGGCCCCATCGCAATCCGCTACCCGAAGGGGGCGGCGGTGTCGGTGCCGGCGGTCCCGGTAGCGGCTCTGCCGATCGGCGAAGCGCAACTCCTCTCCGAGGGGACGGATGTGCTCCTGGTGGCGGCAGGCAGGATGGTGGAGATAGCGGAGAAGGCTGCGGTTGACATCAGGACCAAGGGGTTCTCGGTCGGTGTGGTCAACGCGCGATGGGTCAAGCCGCTCGATCCCCGGATTCTGGAATGGGCCGCCCTGGCTCGCCATGTCGTCACGGTCGAGGACAATGTCGTCGCCGGCGGGTTTGGAGCGGCGGTGATGGAGGCATTCGCCGAGGCAGGGCAGGTCAAGGAGATCACCTGCATCGGCATCCCCGACCACTTCCTCCCCTTCGGTTCCCCGACCGACATCGCCCACTCGGTCGGTCTCGACCCCGACGCGATCGCCTCCAGGGTTCTGGCGCTGCTTACCTGAGGTTCCTGGCGCCATATGTGGCGCCAGGTCAACAGAGAACGTCAATGCACACCACGGCCGCTTTCTGTGTCCACCCAGCGCCATATGTGGCGCTACGTACCTCAGGTACGCGGTTACAGCACAGCCTCGAGGAACCGCTTGGTCTGGGGGTGCTGGGGGTTGGTGATCACGGAGGTCGGTGGGCCCTGCTCGACGATGTTCCCTTCGTCGACGAAGGCCATCGTGGTGGCCACCTCGCGGGCGAAGCCCATCTCATGGGTGATGACGATCATCGTCATCTGGGTCTCCGTGGCCAGGCTCTTCATCACCGAGAGCACTTCGGCGATCAGCTCCGGGTCTAGGGCCGACGTGGGCTCGTCGAAGAGCATGACCTCGGGTTCCATGGCGAGGGCTCGGGCGATGGCGACCCGTTGCTTCTGACCACCGGACAGATGAATCGGGTAGGCGTCTCCCTTCTCGGCGAGACCCACCTGGGTGAGTAGGACCTTGGCGACCTCGATCGCATGGGCGCGGTCCTGGCCCTTGACCGTGACCGGTGCCTCGGTGATGTTCTGGAGTACGGTGAGATGCGGGAAGAGATTGAACTCCTGGAACACCATGCCCGCCTTCAGCCGCACGCTGCGGATCGCCTCCCGCTGACGATGGGTCCGGGGGCCGGGCTCGACGCGGATCCCGCCGACCTCGATCGAGCCCGACGTGGGCTCCTCGAGGAAGTTGATGCAGCGGAGGAGGGTGCTCTTCCCCGACCCTGATCGACCAAAGACAACCACTACCTCCCCTCGCGCCACCTCGAGATCGACGCCCTTGAGGACCTCGTGGTCCCCGAACGACTTGCGGAGATCGCTCACCTTGACCACCGGCTCGGTCATGCCGGCTCGCTTTCCACCATCTCGATGCCCGGCTGGGTGGTGACCTTGATCGTGGTGCGCACGTAGCCGGCAGAGAGCCGTCGCTCCAATCTGGTCTGGAAGAACTGGAAGACCGTGGTCAGAATCCAGTAGAGACCGGCGGCGACGACGAACGCCTCCAGCGGCCGGAAGTCGGCTCTGCCCACCAGCTGAGCCCGTCGGAAGATCTCCATCTGGGCCACAACCGAACCGAGCAGGGAGATGAGGGCGGAGTCCTTCAACATGGCGATGAACTCATTGCCGGTGGGGGGGATGATCACCCGGACCGCCTGAGGCAGGACGATCCGCCTCATCCGCTGCCGATAGGTCATGCCCAGCGCTTCTGCCGCCTCCACCTGACCGTGTCCCACCGACTGGATGCCGGCCCGGAAGATCTCCGTCATGTAAGCGCCATAGTTGAGGCCGAGGGCGATGATCCCCGCCTGGAGGGCGGTGAGGGTCAGGGAATCACGAAGCCCGGGCAGGGTGGGCGGGGCCAGCTGGGGCAAAGCGAGGAAGATGAGGAACATCTGCACAATCAGCGGTGTGCCCCGGAAGAACGAGGTGTAGAAGCTGGACACCCCTTGGGCCACGGCACTGTTGGAGAGACGCCCGAGCGCGCCGAACAGCGCGAGGGTGACGGCAAGGATGATGGCCAGACCGCAGATGATGATCGTCCAGGGCAGGCCCTGGGTGATGAACCAGAGATGGTCGATCATCCACTCCACGTCGAAGTCGGCCAAAGAGAACAGAAAGACCAGGATCAGCGCGATCACGGCCCACACGAGGCCGAGCTTCACCTTGAACGGGATGCTCGCACTCCACAGCTCGAGGCGCTCTCTCATCAGCCCCCGGTTTCGAAAGGGACGGCGGGGGCATAGGACTGGTGTCCCCTGCCCCCGCCGTCGTTGATCAAGAGGACTTCGTCGTCAGATCTAGACCGAACCATTGGTCCGATAGTTCGCTCAGACTGCCGTCCTCGTGCATGCCTTCGATGATCTCCGAGACCCGGGCCACGAATGAATCGGTGTTCAGTTCGGCGCTGGCGTCGATCGCCGCCGCCAGTGGCTCGTAGAAGAGCGGGTCTCCCACGATCTTGACCGGCAGGCCTGCGTCGATGGCGCCCTGGGCGACGGTTGCCGAGGTCATCACTGCGGCGACGCGACCCTGCACCAGCTGCTCGACGGCAGTGGTGTCGGTGTCGGTTGTGATGATCTCTGCGTCGTCGATCACGAACTCGAAGCTCTCCCCCGGGATCTCCAGATTCCCCTGCAGGTAGGCGTCATAGGTGCACCCACCGCAGACCCCGATCGTCTGGCCGTCGAGATCGGTCGTGAGATCACTGATCGAGTTGTCGTCGGCGCCCACAACGATCACCGCCGGGGTGAAGTAGTAGGGGGTACTGAAGTGAAGGACCTCTTCCCGCTCCGGGGTGATTGTCATCGAGCCGACACTGAGGTCCCAGCGATCGTTCCAGTTGCCCGCGATGATCGTCTCCCAGGCCGGCGCTTCCCAGGCCACCTCGACCCCGATTGCCTCGGCGATCGCCGTGGCCACGTCGATGTCGAAGCCCTCGTATTCTCCGGTCTCCTCGTTGAGTGAGGACTGTGGTGGGTAGGCGGGATCGGTCGAGACCGTCAGCACGCCTTCTTCCTCGATGGCCGAGAGGAGATCTCCTTCGGTCCCTGCTGTGGTAGCGGAGCCTTCTGTGGTCGGGGTCTCTTCGCCCCCTTCGCCTCCGCCGCAAGCCGCGGCAATGAGCGCCATGGCAGCGATGAGCCAGATGATGCGTTGTTTCATTGAGTTTCTTCCTCCTGAGTCTCGCCCCTGTGGGACGGAGCGATTGTATCGGCCAGATCGAGTTTCGCCTTGTGGCGAGCGCAATGATGGTGGCCACTACGCTCCCGGGATTCGCGTGACCCCCCGGAGGACTCCCACATGAAGAGACGCATCGCCCTCATCGCAATTCTCGCCCTGGTCGTGGCCGCCTGTGCCGCCGAGGAGGGAGGAGGCGGGGGCGACGTTTCCTGCGAGAAGGCTGACTTGCCCCTGGTGCAAGAGGGCGTGCTCACCATCGGCACCGATGAGCCGTCCTTCCCGCCGTGGTTCGATTTCGAGGGTGGCCCTGAGACCGGGACCGGGTTCGAGAGCGCGGTCGCCTATGCGGTGGCCGCCGAGCTCGGCTTCACCGAGGACGAGGTGGCCTGGGTGGTGGTGCCATTCAACAACGCGTTCGCCCCGGGCGAGAAGGACTTCGACTTCGACATCAATCAGGTCTCGATCAGCGAGGAGCGAGAAGAGGCGGTGGACTTCTCCGATGGCTACTACGACGTCAACCAGGCGCTGCTCGGGTTTTCCGACTCGGAGATCGCCTCTGCCACCTCCATCGAGGAGCTGAAGCCGTTCCGGCTGGGCGCCCAGGTCGGCACCACCAGTCTCGACTTCATCACCGATGTGATCCAGCCGGAGACCGAGCCACTGGTCTATGACACCAACGCCGATGCCAAGGCAGCGTTCGACGCCGGTCAGCTCGATGGCCTGGTGCTCGATCTCCCGACGGCCTTCTTCGTCTCGGCGGTGGAGATCGAGGGCTCGACCGTGATCGCCCAGTTCCCTTCCGCCGGGGAGAGCGAACAGTTCGGGATGGTCTTCGAAGAGGGCAACCCGTTGCGGGACTGCGTCAACGAGGCGCTGGCCAACGTGGATCTAGAAGCCATCCAGCAGGAGTGGCTGTCCGACGTGGTCGAAGCCCCGATCATCGAGACCGGCTAGCACCGGTAGATGACCGAGGCCGAGGCGCCGCTCCGGGACCCGGGCGTCTCGCCGGGCCGGGCCCGGCGTCTCGCCTATCAGAAACGGCAGCGGCGCCGCTCGTTGCTCATCGGCGCGGCGAGCACCGTGGTCGTGTTCGGCGTCCTCACCCTGGTGGTGGTCAACTCGCCGGGATGGCCCACCGTCCGCGAGTCCTTCTTCAGTTGGGAGGATTTCAAGGCGTCTTTCCCGGACATCCTCACCGGGTTCGTCCGCAACGTGCGCATCTTCCTCATCGCCGAGGTCTTCATCCTCATCGTGGCTCTGATCCTGGCTGTGATCCGCAGCAGCCGGGCCCCGGTGCTGACGCCGTTGCGTCTGGCGGCGACTGCCTACGTCGATCTGATCCGGGGTATCCCGACGATCATCCTGCTCTTCCTTCTCGGTTTCGGTGTTCCTGCGCTCAGATTGCAGGGAGTGCCGAACAGTCAGGAGTTCTGGGCCATCACCACCCTGGTGATCTCGTACTCGGCCTATGTGGCCGAGGTGTATCGGGCCGGCATCGACTCCGTCCATGAGAGCCAGACAGCCGCGGCTCGCTCGCTTGGGCTGAGCTCGGCCCAGTCGATGCGATGGGTCGTGTTGCCCCAGGCGGTTCGACGGGTTATTCCCCCGCTGCTCAATGACTTCGTCGCGTTGCAGAAGGACTCGGCTCTGCTCGCTCTGCTCGGCGTGCAGGAGGCGTTCCGCCGATCTCAGATCTACGTCGCCGAGACCTTCAACTTCACGGCCTACCTGGCCGCAGCGTTCCTGTTCCTGATCGTGACTGTCCCTCTGGCCAGGTTCACCGATTACCTGATCCGGCGTCAGCGGGAACGGACCGGCGGGACATCCCTGTGACCGCCCTTCTCGAGGTCCGCGGAGTCTGGAAGCAGTTCGGTGAGCTGACCGTCCTCGCCGACGTCAGCCTCGCCCTCTCCTCCCATGAAGTCTTGGCGGTGGTGGGGCCCTCGGGGTCGGGCAAATCGACACTGCTCCGATGTATCAACCTCCTCGAGCCGGTCGACGACGGCGAGATCTTTCTCGATGGTGTGGACATCGCGGACCCCGAGTTCGACGCCGACGATGCTCGTCGGCGCATCGGGATCGTGTTCCAGTCCTTCAACCTGTTCCCTCATCTGTCGGTTCTGGACAACATCACCCTCGCCCCGAGCAAGGTGCTGAAGATCTCCAAGGAGGAAGCCCAGATCACAGCCCAGCATCTCCTCAACCGCTTCGACCTGGCCGACAAGCGTGATGAGTACCCGGACCGGCTTTCCGGTGGCCAGCAGCAGCGGGTCGCGATCATCCGGGCCCTGGCGATGAGTCCCTCCCTGATGCTGTTCGACGAGCCGACATCGGCCCTGGACCCGGAGTTGGTCGGAGAGGTGCTTGATGCGATCAGGACGCTGGCCGCCGAGGGGATGACCATGATCGTGGTGTCCCATGAGCTCGCCTTTGCCCGGGACGTGGCCAACCGGGTGCTGTTCATGGACGAGGGACGAGTGGTGGAGGTGGGTCCCCCGGATCAGGTCCTGGTCAATCCGACCACGGAGAGGGCCCGCCGGTTCCTGCGATTGATGGCGGACGCGACCTGATCGGTCATGTCCCCGGGTCCTCCGCCCCCTTGATCCACAGCCCCTGAAGCGATGGCTGGACCGTTTGGTCGACCACATCGAGCAGGTCGGCCGAGAGCAAGCTCATGTCCGCCTCGTTGCGGGCGGTGGTGACGAACTGGTCGATGACCCGCTGGGCGTCGTACTTGCTGCGGTAGAGCCGGCGATCGATCAAATCTTGCAGACGACGGCGCAGAGGGTTGAACAGCGCGGCGATGAGAAGTGTTGATGCGGCGACGCCGAGAGGAGAGTCCTCGCCTACGAAGCCACCGATGACACGCTGAAGAACGAACACCGAAAGGGCGAAGATGCCGAGAAGGAGGCCGGTCAGCACGGCATAGAGCAGTGTCCGCCGAATGATTCGGTCGAGGTCGTAGAGGTGAAACCTGAGAACGGCGACGGTGATCGATATCGGGATGCCCATCACTGAGATGACGAAGAGGAGATCGCCCAACCCGCCGGTCTCGAGCTCACCTGAGGTAACCGCTGTGATCCCGTAGATCAAGGCGAAAACGATGACCGCGAAGAGAAGCCAATTGAGCTGTTGACGCTCCACCGGGGAGGCGCGCCGGAATCGGAGCACCAATGCCAACAGTGAGAAGACCGTCATGATGAGGAGACCGGCGTTCCAGATAGCCTCGAACGTGGGGCCGAAGAAGCTCTCGGGGAGAAACCCGATCGGGTTGGGCAGCGTCCAGGCCAGCTCTTCTTCGACGTTGAGTGGGCCCATCTCCTGGGTGAAGACCCCGGACAACATGATGAAGAGGATCATCGCGATCTCCAGGCCGACGATCCATCTCCATCGCGCCGACAGGAGCCGCCCCGTCGGGAAGACCAGCATCAGATGGAATAGGGGGAAGATGAGGAGCACCCAGGACCAGTTGTCGAACCAGAGCCGCAGCCACAGCCCGAGGGTCATGGCTTCCGGCTTGACACCCTGCTCCAGCGATCCCGAGGCGACATCGATCACCCCGGCGGCGAGAAAGACGAGGCCAGGGGTCATCAGCAACAGTCCGATGACGTTGCGAGGCTGCCTTGACACGATCAGCGCGCCGCTGAGCACGAAAACTGCGGGAAGCAGAGCCCAGGCGATGCCGTCGGCGACGAACAGAGGAGATTCGTCGACGAGTGTGTTTCGCAGGTCGTACCAGATCCCGAATGCGGTGACGACGAGCGCCAGGGCGACGAGCACCCAAACGATCCGGGCAACGATGCGGTCTGACACGGAGGCCCCCACGGAAGTGAATTTCAGGCTACCGAACCCGACCCACCGCGTTGAGCCGGGGCTAGGGTCGCTCCGGTGCAACTCGCCGGTCTCGGTCGGCGTGAGGCGATCAAAACGGAGGAGAAAATGAAAGCAAGCAAGCTGCTGGCGGCATTGGCCGCCTTGATGCTGGTCCTTGCCGCCTGTACCGAGGCGGCTGACACCACGACGACAACGAGTGGGGAGACCCCGGAGACGACCGAGGCGGCGGGCGAAGAAACAACCACCAGCGCTGCCGGCGAGGAGACCACGACCACAGCTGGCGAGGAGGCACCTGCCGGCGAAGGGAAGTTGGCCGAGATCCAGGCCCGCGGCAATTTGCTGTGTGGGGTGAACAACGCGGTCCCCGGGTTTGGATTCGTCGACGAGGCCGGTGAGCACGTCGGGTTCGACATCGACTTCTGCCGGGCCATCGCCGCCGGGGTCCTCGGCGACGCCACGGCTGTCGAGTTCGTCGACCTGACCGCTGAGCAGAGATTCACCGCTCTGGCGGCGGGTGAAGTCGACGTCCTGGTCCGCAACACCACCTTCACTTCCAGCCGTGACGGTGGCAATGCTGCCACTTTCCTCACCACTACCTATTACGACGGGCAGGGGATGATGGTGTCCGCCGACAGCGGCTTCACCACCATCGATGAGATGACCGACACCACGATCTGTGTGTTGTCGGGCACGACGACCGAGTTGAACCTGACCACCCGAATGGCCGGAATCCCCTATACGCCGCTGACCTTCGAGGAGAACCCGCTGATCCAGGCGGCGTTCATCGAGGGACAATGTGATGGTTGGACCTCTGACAAGTCCCAACTAGCCGGCATCCAGTCGGCCTGGCCGGAGGATCAGGGTGGCCCCGCGGCACTGGTGATCCTCGAAGAGGTGTTCTCGAAGGAACCACTCGGACCGGCCGTCCTCGACGGTGACTCACAGTGGGCCCAGGCGGTCGACTGGATCGTCCTCTCCACCATCCAGGCCGAGGAGTTCGGCATCGACTCCACCAACGTGGACACCTTTGCCGATACCGAGGACGCCAACATCAGGCGATTCCTCGGTCTCGACGTAGAGACGGACGAGGGCACGGCGCCGTTCGATCCGGGTCTCGGTCTGCCTACCGACTACGCCGCCCAGGTGGTGGGGCAGGTCGGCAACTACGCCGAGATCTTCGAACGCAATGTCGGCGAGGGAAGCCCGCTGGGCCTTCCCCGGCAGTACAACGCCCTCTGGACCGACGGCGGCCTGCTCTACGCCCCGCCTTATCGCTAGCAGATGACCGAAATGGAGTTGGCCCCTCGTCATACCGGCGAGGGGCTCAACCCCTCGAGTCCCGCATGATGATTTGACGACGGTCGAGGAGCCACAGTCTCGCCCACCGCTGTGGAGGGATGTGCGGGTGCTGCGCCTGGGGGCCCAGGTGGCGGCGGCGGCGATAGTCGCCATCGTTGCCTATGTCCTGTGGTTCAACCTGACCAACAACCTGCGCGCCGCCGGGCTCCCCACCGGCTTCGAGTTCTTGACCCAACCGATTGGCGTCGACATCCCGGGCTCAGGTTTGAGCTCGGGCGCAACCATCTGGCGGGCATTGTTGGTCGGGGTGAAGAACACCCTGGCCCTGGTGGTGGTGGGGATCCCGCTGCTCACCATCATCGGCGTCCTCGTCGGTGTGGCCCGTCTCTCCACCAACTGGCTGGTGGCCAAGTCAGCCGGGCTCTATGTGGAGATCCTTCGCAACATCCCGCCGCTGCTGATCATCTTCTTCGTGTTCTACGCGGTCGTCCTCCAATTCCCCGTGCTGCAGGAATCGATCAACCTCGGTGGCTTTCTGATCGTCAACAACCGCTACCTCGCCGTGGTCGGATTTACCGCCCAACCCGATTTCGGTCCATTCCTGCTCATCATGGCCGGTGCGTTCCTGGTCGCCGCCGTGGTGTGGTGGTGGCGATCACGGCGTTCGGAGCGGACTGGCGAGCATCACCATCGGTTCCTCTGGTCACTCGGTGTGTTCACGATCATCTCCCTACTTGGTTTCCTCGCGCTCGGGGGACCAATCGGTCTGTCACGCCCGGTGCTCGATGGGCGAGCACTGGAGGGCGGATACCAGGGGCTGGCGGCTTACTGGGCGGTTCTGGCCGCGCTCGTGTTGTACACCGCATCGCATGTGGCGGAGATCGTGAGGGGAAGCATCCTCGCCGTGCCCAAGGGCCAGACCGAGGCGGCGAACGCCATTGCCCTTTCTCCGTTCCAACGTCTCCGTTATGTGGTCATGCCCCAGGCTTTGCGGATCGCTATCCCGCCCATCATCAGCCAGTACCTCAACTTCACCAAGAACACATCGCTCGCTATTGCCATTGGATACGCCGAGGTGACCCGCATCACCTTCCAGGCGATCGGCAACGGGCAGCCTGCCCCACAAATGATCTTCATCCTGATGGCGATCTACCTCGTCATCTCCCTGCTCATCTCCCTGGTCGTCAACATCGTGAACCGCCGAATGCAGCTGGTGACTCGATGACCATCGAGACCCCGGTGTTCGAAGAGCTCACAGTCGAGGTAGAGCCGGCGCGCGGGCCGATGGACTGGGCCCGGAAGAACCTGTTCAACACCTGGTACAACGCGGTTCTCAGCGTGGCTCTGGGCGCCATCCTCGTGTTCGCGGTCGTCGCCGTGGCGCGTTGGCTCGTCGGGACCGATTTCGAGATCATCCGGGTCAATCTGAGGTTGTTCATGATCGGGGAGTTCCCCGCCGATCAGCTCTGGCGCCCGTGGGCATCCACCTATCTCATCGCCGCGATGATCGGCATCGTGGCTGGATCGGTCGCAGCGGGGGCGCGGGACCGGGCCGACGAGGCCGGGCTCCCATTGATCCGAACGACGTTCGGCCAGATCGTTCTCCGCTTCTGGCCGATCATCGCCCTCGTAGTGATCATCCTCGCATTCACCACGACCATCACACCGGCGTTGCTCACGATCGGGGCGACCGCGGTCGGCGTCGGGTCGTACTACCTGGGGCGGGCCTTGCCCCGGGCGGTGAGGCGGTGGACCTGGCTGATCGCCCTCCTGCTCCTGGTGGGCGCCTACCTCGCCCTGGCCGGATTCGGCGGCGTGGGGTGGGAGGGTTGGGGCGGTCTCCAGCTCAATCTCTTCCTCACCGTGGCCGGGATCATGTTCGCCTTCCCACTCGGTCTGCTCCTGGCGATGGGCAGACGGTCCTCCCTGCCCGTGATCCGGACTATCTCCGTGGGATATATCGAGTTCGTCAGGGGTGTGCCCCTGATCACCCTGCTGCTGGCCGGCGCCTTCGCCCTTGGTTTCCTCATCCCGAGCGGCCTCAGACCGGGCCTGGTGACCCGGATGCTCATCGCCATCACCGCGTTCGAGGCGGCCTACATCGCCGAGGTGGTGCGAGGCGGCTTTCAGGCCGTTCCCCACGGCCAGGTCGAGGCGGCCCAAGCCATCGGGCTGGCCCCGTGGAAGACGATGCGCCTCATCGTCCTTCCCCAGGCGTTGCGGGCCACTATCCCGGCCATGGTCGGCCAGTTCATCAGCTTGTTCAAGGACACGACCCTGGTGGCGATTCTGGGTGTCACCGAGCTGCTCGATGCGACATTCATCGTCAACTCCCAGCCCGATTTCCTGGGGAAGGGCTTGTTCGTTCTGACCCTCGGGTTCGCCGCCCTGATCTTCTGGGTCGGGTCCTACACGATGTCACGTGAGTCGCGGAGACTGGAGAGAAGATTGGGAGTGGGGGAGCGATGACCACGCAGACGGACTACACCGATGCGACCCGGGCCACCGGCGAGGCGATCATCGAGCTGGTAGACGTCGACAAGTTCTTTGGCGAATTTCAGGCATTGAAGGGCATCAACATGCGGGTCGGCCGCCAAGAGGTCGTGGTGGTGATCGGACCGTCGGGTGGCGGCAAGTCCACCCTTATCCGCTGCATCAACCGTCTCGAGAAGCATGACAGTGGCAGGGTCGTGATCGACGGGATCGACCTCTCCGATGACGTGCGCAACATCCAAGAAGTGCGACGGGAGACGGGCATGGTGTTCCAGCAGTTCAACTTGTTCCCACATCTCACCGTCCTCGACAACGTGACGCTCGCGCCACGCCAGGTTCGGAAGCTGCCCAAGAAGGACGCCGAGACGCTGGCGATGCAGATGCTGACCCGGGTGAAGATCCCGGAGCAGTCGCGGAAGTACCCGGGTCAACTCTCCGGAGGACAGCAGCAGCGCGTCGCCATCGCCCGTGCCCTGGCGATGCAGCCCAAGGTCATGCTCTTCGACGAGCCCACATCGGCCCTCGACCCGGAGATGATCAAAGAGGTACTCGACGTCATGGTCGAGCTGGCTCGGGGTGGGATGACCATGATCGTCGTCACCCACGAGATGGGCTTTGCCCGGGCGGTGGCCAACCGGGTGGTGTTCATGGCCGAGGGCGAGATCGTCGAGGTGGGGACCCCGGAGCATTTCTTCACCGATCCTCAGGAAGTCCGCACCAAGCTGTTCTTGAGTCAGATTCTCTGAAGGCACGAAGCCCCGGTTGCGGCCGGAAGGCTCTTAGCCTTTGACCGCAAGTGCCCAGATCTCTGAAGCTTCTCATCGTCTTGATCGGTGGCGCCCTCACCGGGGTCGTCGCCTTCACCATTTGGAGTCTGAGCACGGGTGCGGCGACGACACCGACGACGATGGCGGCGGCTGTGGACCCCTCGACCACGACCCTCCCGCCTGTCACCACGATCCCGTCCACGACGACCCTGCCTCCGGCGACCACGACCACTCCGACCACACCCACCACCGTCCCGGAGAAGGGATATCTGCTGATCCAGGGCACAGGTGACGTGGCCACCGACCCCGAGTACATCCCGGCCCTTGCCGCAGAAGGGTGGGATCACGCCTGGTCAGGACTCAACGGTCTGTTCCTCGAAGACGATCTCACCGTGATCAATCTCGAGTGCGCCCCGTCCGACCTGGGCTCTCCCCTGGACAAGGCGTTCGTGTTCCGCTGCCCGACCGAGAGTCTTCCCTCGATGAAAGCCAACGGCATCGACGTCGGCAACCTCGGAAACAACCATTCCGGCGACTTCGGGAAGGAGGCGCTGGTCGACGGTCGTGACCAGCTGCTCGCCGCCGGGATCGGGGCGGTCGGTGCCGGCCGGAATGCCGACGAAGCCGGGCAGCCGGCGCTGTTCGACATCAACGGTTGGAAGGTGGCCGTCGTCGGCTTTGGAGGCGTCGCCCCCGACGACGGCTGGTATGCCACGGCTGACACGCCCGGGATGCGGAACGGAGACGACACACCCTCGATGGTCGAGGTGGTGGCCGCAGCCGAGGAAGTGGCGGATCTCGTGGTGGTCACCGTCCATTGGGGGATGGAGCTCGACACGACGCCCCGTCAGGACGACATCGAGCGGGCTCACGCCATGATCGAGGCGGGAGCGGACATCATCTTCGGCCACCACTCCCATCGGATGCAGCCGCTCGAGATGGTCGGCGAGGCTGCCGTCTTCTGGTCGCTGGGGAACTTCGTATGGCCCCACAACTCCGTTCCCAGTGCGACTACCGCCGTTGCCAGAGCGGTGGTGGCGCCGGACGGGACCATCGACTCCTGTTTGATCCCCGCATACATCGAGTCGCACGGGCATCCTGTGCTCACCGGTGAGGCCGAGTGCGCTCCGCCGGCATAGGAGGATGACTCCTTGAACGAGAGAGCCGGCCGAGTGATCATGATCGTCGCCGCTGGATTCGTCCTCGGTCTGGCGGTGTATTTCGTGACCCGCAGTGACGACCCGTCGACGACCTCGGTGACCGGTCTTTCTGCCTTTCCCACCAGCACAGCTGCAGCTGCGACCGGCTCGGACCCCACCCAGCCGGCCACGACTCTGCCCCCGCCCACTACCACCACGTCGCCTCCCCAGGACCGGGAGCCGGGGACGGTGCCCGGGTTCACCGTCGGACGACCGTGGGGGACGACGGTTGGCATGACCATGTTCCGAGGCAACCCGACCCGCACCTTCTACGGGTCCGGTCCGGTGCCCGACAATCCAACGGTGGCCTGGCGATATCCCGACGAGCAGATGTGCAGCCCGTCCTCGGAGGGTGGTGTTTCCAGGATCTGGTGCGGGATGGGCTGGACCGGGCAGCCTTCGGTATGGGAGCGCCCCGATGGCGTGACGGAGCTGATCTTCGGTGCCTACGACTCGGCCGTCCATTTCGTCGATGCCGCGACCGGGCAAGACCTTCGACCGGAGTTCCAGACCGGCGACATCATCAAGGGGTCGGTCAGCCTCGACCCGGACGGGTTCCCGCTCCTGTACTTCGGCTCACGAGACAACCAACTGCGGATCCTGGCTCTCGACCGGGAGGAGCCGACCGTGCTCTGGTCGATGGACGCCAACGAGGTGAATGGGATCTGGAACGACGACTGGGACTCGAACCCGGCCATCGTCGACGACATCATGTATGAGGGCGGGGAGAACGGCTGGTTCTTCGCCATCCAGCTCAATCGGGCTTACGACGCCGAAGGCAAGGTCGTGGTCGACCCGGTCAAGCTGGTCCAGCAGCCCGGTTACGACGAGGCGCTCCTCGCCAACTCGGGCCGCAATGTCTCGATCGAGAGCTCAGTCCTCGTCTTCGACGAGAGGGTCTACTTCTCCAACTCCGGCGGCCGGATCGTGGGGCTGGACGTGTCCGATGTCCGCAATGGGAATGCCCCGATCGTGTTCGACTATTACGCGGGTGGCGACATCGACGCCACGATGGTCGCCGACGCCGAGGGGATGATCTACGTATCCATCGAGCACGAGCCTTCCCAGATGAGCGCGGCGGAGATCGAACGCAACCTGGCCGTCGGTCAGCTGATCAAGCTCAACCCCTTTTCCGACGGCGACCCCAGGGTGTGGGGTCTCGACCTCACCGCCGGGTCATCGGATGCCGGCTCCTGGTCGACACCGGCGGTGCGCAACGGAGTGGTCTATGTCAACACCCACCAGGGTTCGTTGATCGCGGTCGATGCCGCCGACGGGACTTTGCTCTGGGAGGATGAGGTCGGATTCCATTCCTGGTCCTCTCCGGCCATAGTCGATGACACCCTCGTCACAGCAACCTGCCTCGGCGACGTGCGGGCCTACTCACTGGCCGATCCCCGTGCCCCCGTCATGAACTGGTCGTTGAGCCTCGGTGAGTCCTGTCTCGAGGCCACCCCGGTGGTGTGGAAAGACTCGATCTATCTCGGCTCCCGCGACGGGTTCATGCGGGCTCTGCGCTAGAAACATTCATTCTCGCGCACCGATCTCGGTCAATAGGCCGAGATCGGTGCGCGAAAATGGGGTGAGTCAGGCGTGGGCCCGGGCCAGACGCCACAGGGCCAGGGCACCCAGCATGAGGCCGAAGTCGCGAAGGGCGATGTCCCAGAAGCCACCCGCCAGGATCAGCGTGATGATGATCAGCCCGAGCCAGGCTGCGACTATGGGCGCGAAGATCTTGGGCCGAAGCCAGACACCGATGCCGGCGGCTATCTCGATGACGCCGACGATGCCCATGACCACCGACCCGCTCACCGCGTCGGTTACAAAAGTGGGGAGGAACTCGACCCAGTCGGTCATGAGGTTGAAGAACTTGTCGAGCCCGAAGAGGATCGGCGCCACGGTGTATCCGAGGTGGAGGATCTGATAGGCGCGTTTCGACTCTGTGACCAGCGTCGTCTGGGGAGCATCGGTGGTGGTGGCTGTGGTCATTTCCGGACCTCCTTCTAAGAATGGTCAAAGTTAGTTTTACATCTCGAGAATCTAGTGTCAACCGGATCGCGTTTTAGAGTGACGTGATGGACAATCTGGATGCCGATCTCGGTGCGGTTGGGTCACTCAGCGATCCGACCCGTCGTCGGCTCTACGTCTTCGTCACGAGGTCCAATGCGCCCGTCGGGCGGGACGAGGCGGCCGACGCGCTCGGGATTCCCCGCCAGACCGCGGCGTACCACCTGGACCGGCTGGCCGAGGAGGGTCTTGTCGACATCGAGTTTCTCCGACGCAGCGGTCGATCGGGTCCCGGCGCCGGGCGCCCGGCCAAGCTCTACAAGAGAACAGACCGTGATCACGAGGTGTCCTTGCCTCCGCGCCGGTACGGGCTCGCCGCTCGCATTCTCCTCGACGTGGTCTCGACCGGGGCGATCAAGCGAAAGGATCTCGCTGCAGCAGCCCACCGCATCGGCGCCGAGCTAGCGGACGAGGGTCTGGATCAGGCGCTGCGCGAAACCGGATACGACCCGGTCATCGAGGAGGGGGAGATCCGGTTCCGCAACTGCCCCTTCCACCTCCTGAAGACCCAGGACCAGCGCACCGTGTGCAATCTGAACCTTGGCCTCGTGGAAGGGATGCTCGAGGGCTCTGGCGATGGGCGCAAGGCCTATCTCGAGCCGTCGGAGACGTACTGCTGTGTGAGGGTGCGGCCCGAAGCCTGAGCCCCGTTTCGGCAGTCGACGAGGTGGGAAAACAGGAATGGCGATACCGGGCCAGCTCCGCGGCGCCGGTGTCGGCTTTGAGCGGGGCCCAATCGGCCGAGGGCGATTGGGCCTCCCTCTTATTCCCGTGGCTTCTCGCCGATCAGCCGGTGAGCCGTGACCCGGGCCGGCTCAGCCGATAACGCCGGCCCATTCCCGGAAAGCTCCGACGGACATCGTGTTCACCACCGACGAGGGAGCGACGCCGGCTCGCTGCATGGTTGCCACCGAGTTTGCGACGTTGCCCATCTCGCCGATCCGATGTGCGTCCGAGTTGGCCGCCAGAAGCGCACCTCCGGCGACGGCGACTGCGGCGTGCTCCGTGGAGAGGTCGAGACGATCCCGATGCCCGTTGACTTCCAGGGCCACATGGTTCTCCACGGCGGCAGCGATGACGGCGTCGATGTCGAGGTCGATGGCAGGACGGTTACCGATCCGACGGCCGGTGGGATGGGCCAGAACCCGGACCGCGGGGTGGCCGAGAGCCTTCAACACCCGGGCCGTCTGCTCGATTCGATCGAGGCCGAAATGCGAATGCACCCCCGCAACGGCAAAGTCGAGCCGGCCCAGTGCTTCGTCGTCGATGTCGAGGCTGCCCTCCCGATCGATGTTCAACTCTGCTCCTTGGAGCACCAGCAGGTCGGGGAATCGGGCTCGCGTCTCCTCGATGAT
Organism: uncultured Acidobacteriota bacterium; assembly: GCA_963810465.1. Lineage (GTDB taxonomy): Bacteria > Actinomycetota > Acidimicrobiia > Spongiisociales > ZC4RG35 > JARDZU01. The sequence continues at coordinate 119,985 of CAWENM010000002.1, forward strand.
CACGCGCTGATGTTCCAGGCCGGCGCTGTCGAGCCCTCCGAACCGCAGGCCAATCGTGTGGTCGCTGATCAAGATGTACTCGTATCCGCGTTCCGTTGCCTCAGCCGCGATCTCAAAGAGGCTCATTCGCCCGTCGGGGGACAGGTCGGTGTGCAGATGGAGGTCTCCATTGATTTGCCCGTTCCGTACGACGCTCTGGGCGATCTCAGGATCGAAGGCACGCGCAGCCGGCGGAACCCAAAGGAGACCGTTTCGCTCGTAGATCTCGGATTCGGTCAGCCCTTCCGAGTCGATGCCGGCCAGAAGCGGACGGGCGTGCCCATCGGGTCCTGTCACCTCGAGCAACTTCCCTCCGAGCGCGGATGGCCGGACCAGGTGAACGTGGGCGGCTGCGCCTTCGTGGGTTTGGAGCACGATCTCCCCCATAGGCCCCTCACCGACAAACCGGGCAACGGCAGTGCCTTCGAGAAACTCGTGACCGGCGGCGACATCGTCGATCCCGGCGACCAGATCGACGGTCTCCACCCACTCTTCCCCGCGCCGAACGGCTCCGGCTGCCTGCACCGTCCCGCCGAGATGACGGAGAAGATGCTCGCCGATGGCGTCCGCCAGCACTTGGGCTTGAAATGACGGGATCGATGCCGTCGAAGGGGCGAGTCGGAGCGTCGCCGCCCATCGCTCCGCAGTCGCAGGACCGACGCCTCTCAATGCTTCGACGCCTCCCGCTTCGATGCCGCTGATCAACTCGCCGGTGGTGTCGACCCCGAGCTCGCCTTTGAGGGCACGAAGGATTACCGGCGTCATACGAGGCAGACGTCTGATCTTGGCCGACTCGGCGGGGTACAGGTGCTCGAGTCGCTCGAGGAGGTCGAGTTCCCCACTTTCCCGGAATTCCTCGATGAGCCGAAGCACACCCGGCCCGATTCCTGGGATCGACAGTGCCTTCTCCGATGGGTCGGACAGATCGGGCGCCAGGTCATCCAGGGACCAAACCGCCCGGCGATAGGCCTTGGCCCGGAACGAGCGGCTTCGCTCGTCGGCGCGGACCAGGTCGGATAGTCGCCACAGAGCTTCACCGAAGTCCTGACGTGGAGTGCTCAATTCAGAGGCCTGACTCGGTTTTGCGGTGTTTGGGCACGGGTAATCAACAGATGGAACTCACCCAGGAGGATCTATGAGCAAGTTTGTGCGCATTGTGGGGATTGGAGCAGCGGCCGCGGCCGCCATGTACCTTCTCGACCCGGAACGCGGCCGATCGCGCAGGGGGAAGTTGTCGGACCAAGCTTCCGCGCTGGCCCGCAAGGCTGAGGAGAAGGGTCGCGCTCAAGTGGAGTACCAAAAGGGCGTGGTACAGGGCCTGGCCCACGATCTGACCGAGCCTTTCCGCCCCGACCGCGAGTTCGACGACGAGACGCTCCACCAGAAGGTGAAGAGCGAGGCGATCGGTCGTTGGGATGGACCGACGAACGAGGTCGAAGTCGGTGTGGACAATGGAGTGGTCACGCTCAAGGGGAAAGTCGACACTGAGAACGTGGATGAGTTGATCCGTTTGGTCAAGAGTGTTCCCGGCGTGGCCTCGATCAACGATCAGTTGAGCATCCCGCAGCGCAGCTAACCGGCCATGTTGCAGGCGGACCCTCGGGGGGTCCGCCTGGTTTGGGGCCCGAGATCGGGGGCTTCATCAGAGCCCTTCGATCTTGGGCCGTATCTCATCCCGCCAGAAATCGATGAAGCCGTCCAGGGGGTCGCCGATCTGGTGGAGATAGATGTGGTCGATCCCCATCCCGGCCGCTTTCTCGATCGACTCGATGATGGGTCCGGCGTCTGGTCCACAGGGAAGCGCTTCTTCGATATCGGAGCGGTCCACCATCTGAGCGGCCTGCTCCATGTGATCAACCGTGCGCAGGTCTTGCGCCAGCTGGCCGGTCAGGGCTGTATTCGGCCAGACTCGATACGCCCTGTCCACCGCTGTCCCCTTGTCGGGGTCCCAGCAGAGGGAGAGCTGGCTCCACACCGGTCCCTTCCCGCCCTGGTCTCGATATTTCTCGATGACTTCTTCCTCGAGACCGGTGATCCAGAGCCCGTCTCCGATGCGTGCCGCCAACTCCACCGCCTCGTCCCCAAACGCCGATATCACGATCGGGGGCAGCTCGTCAGGAAGATCGAAGATGCGTGCATCCTCCACCGTGTAGTGGCGCCCGCGGTGGGTGTAGCTCTCGCCTTCCCACAGACCCCGGACGATCTCTACAGCCTCCTCCAGCATCTCGAGACGGATGTCGGCCGGTGGCCATGGATCTCCGAGTACGTGCTCGTTGAGGGCCTCACCGGTGCCCACTCCCCAGGTGAACCGGCCCTCCAGGAGACATGCCGCGGAGGCCGCGGCATGGGCGCTGATGGCTGGATGCATGCGAACGGTGGGGCAGGTCACTCCCACGCCGACTTCCAACTCCGATGTTGCTTGCGACAGGGCGCCGAGGACCGACCAAACAAACGGGCTGTGCCCCTGTTCGCTGATCCACGGGTGGAAATGATCCGAGACAGACACGAAATCGAATCCCGCCTCTTCGGCGGCGATCGCGATCTCGACCAGCTTGCTCGGTGAGTGCTCCTCGCTGGAGAGGGTCAGACCATGCTCGACCATGGACACTTTTACCCCTGGCCTCGGAGGCGAAAACCTGGCCTGCACCCGTTTTTGAGGGTTGTCGCAAACGGGTAATGAAGCCACTTCATCTTTCTATCGAAACGGCACTTACAGATCATGTTCGACACTGTTCACCGCCCGGCCCGGGACCAGAAAGGTCCTCGGGTCGGCATTGTCTCTACCTTTCCGCCCACCCGATGCGGTATCGCCCGGTTCTCTTCGGCTCTCGTCTCATCACTCGGCGAAGTTGCTCCCGACCTGGATATCGATTTGGTGCGTCTCATCGACGGACGCCCACCAACCTCCGCCCTCGGACAGGTTGGGATGGAGATCGACCCGAACAGCCCGGTCAGCATCCGGGCCGCGGCCCGTCATCTAGACCGTTGCGATGTCGTCATTCTCCAGCACGAGTATGGGATCTTTGGCGACAACGACGGAGAGTCGGTCTTGGAGTTGGTCGATTCCATCGACAGGCCCCTGATCACTGTGGCCCACACCGTCGTCAGCTCTCCAAGCGATCGCCAGCGCCGAATCATGGAATACCTCCATGACACCTCCCGGCTGGTGGTGCTGTCCGAGTCTGCTCGCACCGCCCTGGTCTCTTCGCACTCGATCCCGAGAAGCGAAGTCGTGGTGATACCCCACGGTTCGCGATGGTCGGCCACACCGCCGCCCGAAGGCCCGGCCCGGCGTCTCATCACCTGGGGGCTACTCGGGCCCGGCAAGGGCCTGGAGCGATCCCTCGAGGCGATGGTCGAGCTCCGCGACCTCGATCCCAGCCCCCACTACACGATCGTCGGCCGGACTCATCCCGTGGTCGCCCGGAACCAAGGCGCCGCCTATCGACGACGTATCGAAGGCATGGTGAGAGACCTGGGCATCGAGGACATGGTCGAATTCGTCGACCGCTACGTCGCCGACGACGATTTGTACGAGATGGTGAGAGGATCACATGTGGTTGTGATCCCGTACGACAACGTCGACCAGGTGACGTCAGGTGTCGTGACCGACGCCGTTGCCGCCGGCCGGCCGGTGGTCGCCACTCGGTTCCCCCATGCGGAGGAGCTCGTCGAGCCGGGGCCCGGTCTCGTCGTCGCGCACGACAGCGCAGCTCTAGCCGAGGGGGTGAGGATGCTGGTGGAGTCACCCGAGATCTTCGACCATGCTGCGAAATCGGCCGCAGCCAGGAGCCCCGATCTCTCGTGGACCTCAGGCGCCGTTCGCTACGCCGAGTTCATTCGAAGGCTTGTCCCGGATCAGGTGACCATTTCTCGCTGATCCCTAGAAAAGCGGCCGGAGTCGGCGAGAATGATGGCCGTAGATGATCGACTTGGACCGAAGCGAGCAGACGCTGCGTCCCGATCCACGGCGCCTCGTGGCCAGGCCTTTTCTGCCTGGGGCGGCCGCATTCGGGGGCGACAGCCGAAGACTCGAGCTGATCGTCGATCGAGTCCTCGACCTGGCCCCTGAGGTCCAGAGTCAACTACTCGCCGACACACTGAACCGCTCGGCTGATCGTCATCGAGACATCAGGTCCGCCTGGCTCCAACACTTCGGGATGGCGCGTGAGCGGGCACCACAGCTCGACAAGGTGTCCGATCCGGACGTCCGTCTCCTGATCGGCGCCTACCTCACGCTCGCCTATGCGTACGAGGGCGCCGCGCTCACCAACCCGTCGATCGTCCCTCTCGGCGAAGCCAACGACGGGACGCAGCCTTTCGTGATGAGTGCGCGCGCAATTGGCGAAGGGCACATCTCCTCGGTCGCCTTCTTCACCGGAAACGCGGGGCAGGCGGGGACCCTTGACTTCGATGCCCGGTCTCCCTTTGCCGATAATGGAGAGCGCAAGGAGCCTCTGTACCAACGTCTCTCCTTCACCCTCAAGCTGGCAGAGCTCGGCTTCGCCAACGAGGTATCGGAGCGAATCCTGTCGGTCTTGCCCGAGGAGTTCACACCGGGCGACCTCTACGCCGCGATGCCGACGCCCGAGGACATCGATCTGGACCCGATCCTGCTCGCCGACACGGTCAGGATGGTCCATTGGCTGTCGGCGTCGAGTTACGAGGTGATCTTTGACTCCGCGTTGCCCGTTTCCGAGCATCTGATCTCGCCCGCGGCGCCCGCCGAGAGCAACGGGATGGAGGACGCCAGGTTCGTGCGCTTCGTCGACGACGACGGTGAGGTCACCTACTACGCCACCTACACCGCCTACGACGGGATGCGAATCCTGCCCCAGATGATCAAGACCAAGGACTTCCATCATTTCCGGATGACGACCATGAGCGGGCCCACCGCCTATCACAAGGGACTCGCACTGTTCCCGAGGAGGATCAGAGGCGAGTTCGCCGCGGTCTCCCGGCACGACCAGGAAACGACCTTCGTCATGCGAAGCGACAACATCCGCCATTGGGGCAATGCCGAGGCAGTGCTCCTCCCCGAGCAGGGCTGGGAGGCGATCCAGACCGGAAATTGCGGTTCACCCCTCGAGACCGAGGCGGGATGGCTCCTGATCACCCATGGCGTGGGACCGATGCGACGCTACGTTCTCGGCGCGGTCCTGCTCGACCTCGATGAGCCGACCAAGGTCTTGGGTCGGCTCACCTCCCCGCTTCTCGAGCCGTTGGAGGATGAGTCGTCGGGATACGTCCCCGACGTCGTCTACTCGTGCGGGAGCATGATCCACGACGATCATCTGATCCTGCCGTACGGGTACGCCGACTACGGGATCAGGGTGGCGACGGTGCCTGTGGAGCAGGTCCTCGCACAGATGTCGTAACCGACAGTTGTCGATACACATCCGAATAGGCGGCGGCCATGACAGTGTCGGCGAACCGGGCTTCGGCAATGGTTCGGCAGACGGCGCGGTCTAGTTCGCCAACTCGCTCGACCGCGCCAACCGCTCCTGCGACATCTTCCACCAGGAAGCCGGAGACCCCGTCATCGATGATCTCGGGGAGCGCACCCATCCGCCAAGCGATGACCGGTGTGCCGGCGGCGAGACTCTCCACGGCGACCAGCCCGAATGGCTCGTGCCAGCGGAGCGGCATCACCATCGCACGCGCCCTGCCGAGGAGCCGCCAAAGGTCGTCGCGGTCCAAAGGCCCCAGGTACTCGATACCTCCCGAGCAGGCCGCCAACACCCTCGTCTCGAAGAAGTCACGGTGCCGATCCTCGACGATCCCGGCCAGACGGAGCGGGAGCCCGGCGGAACGGGCCGTCTCGATGGCGAGATCGGGCGCCTTTTCGGGAGCAATGCGGCCCGCAAACACGAGATACCCGCTGTCGCCATCCCCGAGCGGGATCTCACTCGTCCTGATGCCGTTGGGGATGGTGGCGACATAGTTGAGCTCGGGCAGGAACGCCCGCTCGCTCTGGCTGAGCGACACAAACGGCATCTCGGCATATTGCAACAGCAACGGATGTGTGGCCTCGTCCCAAGCCACCCCGTGCAGGGTGGTGACGATGGGCGTCGAGATCAAACGGCTGAACACCAATGCATGGACGTGGAGATGGGAGTGGATGACATCGAACGTCCCGGACCGGGTGGCTTCCATGGCGATGGAGAGATGACGTTCCTCTTCCAGACGTGGATCGGCCCGGCTGGAGTCGAGCGGGGCAGCGATCGTCTCGATCAGACGAGCCGATGTTGCCGACCCGGCCGCGGCGAACAATGTGACGTCGTGGCCCATTGCCACGAGTTGCTCGGTGAGATCGTGGGCCACCCTCTCCCAGGGCCCGTACCCGACTGGCGGGTAGGGATGGCTGATCGGGGCGATCATCGCGATCCGGGTCATCTGCCCCGTTCCGGGTCGTGAACCTGGCGAACCAGCGGGGCGCCCAAGGCCAGATCGATGGTCAAGTCACGTCTGCGATGACGCGGTTGATCGTGGACTCGGCTCTGCCCAGCCAGGTTCCCTTCCGGGAGCGCCCCCAAGCGTCCGCTAGGGACCCATCCTGGAAGGCCTCAGGGATGATCGGGTGCAGATATGAGCTGCGGCACACCTCGCGAGTATTGCCGAGTCTCTCGGCGGTGGCGTCGATCGCACGGAGTATCAAGGCATCATCGTCGCCCTCTTCGGGCCAGGTCATGAGCTCTTCGGCCACCGCGGTGCTGGCTCCCCAGGTGCGAAAGTCTTTGGCGGTGAACGGCCCGCTCATCGTCTCGGCGAGATATGTGTTCACATCAGTGGAAGTGATGGCGGCGACTCCTTCCGGTGTCTCATAACCGAAGAGGGTCTGGCCACCGAGCTCCTGGCACCGGGATATCAGACCCGCCAACCGCCGGTCCTGGAACACGAGCTGGTGGTCGGCCCCACCTTTGCCCGCGAAGTCGAAGTGGACATGGAGCCCGTCCACTTCGACATGCTCACAGGTGATCGTCGTGAGCCCGTATGCATCGTTCTCGTCGGCGTACTTGCGGTTCCCGACCCGGATCAAGGTCCGATCCATCACGGCGACGGCGAGGGCGGTCACCTTCAGCCGGGAGAGACCCTTGCGCGACAGCTCCGAGTCGGTGCGTCTCCGCAATTGCGTCAGCCGTCGTCCGAACTCACCCATTCGCTCGAATTTCACCTCGTCGCGGGTTTCCTCCCAAACCGGGTGGTAGATGTACTGCTTGCGGCCGGCTTTGTCGTAGCCGGTGGCCAGGATGTGGCCCGACCTGTCGGGCGAGATCCAGACGTCGGACCAGGCCGGTGGTATCACGAGGGAGTCGATCCATTTTCGGACCGAGCCGTTGATCGTGTTCCCTTTGGGGTCTGAATATGAGAAGCCGCGACCGCGCCGGATCCTGCGAATGCCAGGGCTCTCGTCGGTGACGTAGTTGAGCCCGGCCTCGGCGGCGAGTGACATCGATTCGATGGTGATCATGACCGCCGGTTGATTTCCCCAAGGCAGGGGGCCCCAAACCGCGGATCACGTCATGAGACGTGGGCGAGGGCGCTGACCTCCACGAGACAGTCGGACCGGGCGAGACCCGAGACCTGGATGACAGATACCGCAGTTGGGTTATTCCCCCACACCTCCTGTGCCGAGGCGAATGCGGCCGTCGCATCCGCAGGCGCAACGAGATAGACGGTCAGCTGAGCCACGTCCTCCTGGGCGGCGCCGACCTCATTCAGCACTGCAATCACATTGCGCAGTGCCTGAGCCGACTGGGTCCCTATGTCGTCGCCGACGACATTTCCTTCCTGGTCGATTCCGTTCTGACCGCCCACTACAAGAAGGGAACCGCCTTCCACCAGTACGCCCTGGCTGAATACGGGGTTCTGATCGAGCGACTCCGGATTGATATGAGTCAGTGCCATTTGTGTCCTCCTGTCAGGCGACGAGCCGGCCCTTCGATTTCCCCTCGTCTGACGCGGCCAAACAAGGGCCAGCGGGTTAGCGAATAGAGCGTGGGGGGTAACTGAGGGCGACCACCCGGGAGTTGCCATCCAAGACACCCCTGCGCCCGCTTCTTCCACCATCCCCGCCGACACACCCGAGTCCAAGGCGGAGCGGGTTCTCCACATTGCTGCATTCACTTTTGTGTCGGCTGTGTTGCTGTTGGCGGCGACGTCCCTTCTCGGCGTGCGGACCGGGACCGTCACCGCCGAGGGCGCGGGCTACTCGGTCGAGGTCTTGCGCACGCAGATCAGTCGCCCCGGCCTGGCCACTCCTTTCGGCGTGGTGATCTCGAAGATCGACGGATCGGACCTCCCGGAAACGATCACTGTGAGGTTGGACACGTCGTATCTGTCCATCTTCGACTTCAACGGCCTGGAGCCGACACCGTCGGCGTCCTTCAGCACCGACCGCTGGACCTGGTGGTCCTTTGACGTGCCGTCTGATCAGTCAAGCCTTCGCGTCGGTCTCGATGCCCGCCTCGAACCGTCGGTGCAGTGGGCGAGATCGGGCTCGGCGACACTCGAGATCGACGGGACGAGCCTGGTCACGGTCGATTTCACCACGTGGGTCATGCCCTGAGGAGGTAAGCATGGAGATATTGCTGCGGGCAACGGTCGTGTACTGGTTTCTCTGGCTCGTGGTCCGGGGGACCGGGAAGAGATCACTGTCCGAGTTGACGCCACTCGACCTGTTGCTGATCGTGGTCGTTGGCGATTTCGTCCAACAGGGCGTGACTCAGGAGGACATGTCGGTCACTGGAGCCGTCATTGCCGTCTCCGTGTTCGTGGGATGGACCCTCCTCGCCGACGTATGGGAGCGGCGATCGAGGACCGCGAGACGTCTGTTGGTGGGTGAGCCGGTGATCGTCCTCCGCTCGGGTCGGCCGCTGGAGGAGAGGCTGGACAAAGAGCGGGTCACCGTCGAGGAGTTGAAGGAAGCAGCCCGGTTGGATGGCTATGGCGATCTCGGCGACATCGACTACGCCGTGCTGGAGACCGACGGCAAGCTCAGCTTTATCCCGGCACAGACCAAATAGAGGCGGGCCCTTGCGGGCCCGCCGTTTGTTGTCTTTTTCTAGAAGACTCGGGTGTTCTAGAAGATGTATATCAGGAGGGCGATGATCAGCAACACGCCGACGATCGTCCAGATGATTCCGCTTCGTCCCAAGACAGCCTCCTTTGCGTCGGGACCACTTACCCCCCCACCACCGCGGCGAAACGCAACCAGTTGTCCCGGTTGACCGGCTGCCATTGTGGGTAAAAGGTGGCGCCCATGCCGGCCGATCCCGCCATAAATGCAGCAGAACTGACCAAGCGCTTCGACGAAGAGGCCGGCGTCTTCGACCTCGATCTCCAGGTGGAGAGGGGGCGGATCGTCGCCCTCATCGGCCCGAGCGGCTCCGGGAAGACGACCACCGTGCGCTTGATGACGGGTCTGCTCGCACCCGACTCTGGATCGATCTCCGTGCTCGGCCAGGAACCGACTCGTTTCACGTCGGAGACCCGGGCACGCATCGGCTACATGGCTCAGGACTCGGTGTTCTTTCCCGACCTCACTCTCCGGGAGAATCTCAATTTCGCCGCCTCTCTGTTCGGAGTCCCCCTCCGTAGGAAGCGTCGGGTGAAGGAGATGGTCGAGCTACTCGACCTCGGCGACGCCATCGATCGACTGCTTCGTGATGCCTCAGGCGGTGAGAAGAGGAGATTGTCGCTGGCGGCGACCCTGATCCACGGGCCCGAGCTGATGTTCCTCGACGAGCCGACTGCGGGGATCGACCCGATCCTGCGAAAGAAGTTCTGGGACCACTTCGAACACCTCTCGGAGGGTGGGTCGACTCTGATGGTCACCACCCAGTACGTGGGCGAGGCGGCATATTGCGATCTGGTCGGCGTGCTCGCCAAGGGGCGGGTGCTGGCCCTGGATGCACCGGACGCGCTACGCCGGCGCGCCTTTGGGGGCGACTTGTTCGATGTGGTCCTCGCCGCCCCCCCGGCCCGTGACGATCTGGTTGCCCTCACCCGTGCCCAGGGGATCAACAAGGTGTCGTGGCTCGACGATCACAGCATTCGCCTGGTCGTAGACGATGCCGGAGATGTGTTCTCCACCATCGACGACTGGGCGAGCCAGCGGGGCCTCGACCTGGAGCGATCGGAGGCCTTTCTACCGCCGTTCGACGACGTGTTCGTGGAGTTGGTGAACGCGGCTCAGAAGGATGTCGATGAGGTCGATCCCGAAGAGGTGGCCCTGGTGGGCTGAGCGATGGCATGAGATCACTGACCCGTAGCCTCGCCTTCCTTCGCAAAGAGCTGGTTTCCGTGTGGCGACAGCCACGATTGATCGCCACGCTGGTATTGGGACCCTTCCTGATTCTCTTTCTCTTCGGTCTCGGATATCAGGAGATGCCAGATCCTTTCCGAACCGTCGTCGTGGCCGAACAGACCGGGTCTGCCATCGGTGTCGATGCCACCGAGCTGGACGAAGCGTTTGGCGAGGGAATCGATTTGGTCGAGGTCACCGACGATCTCGACGCGGCTCGCCAGAGCCTGATGTCGGGGGAGATCGATCTCGTGCTCGTGGCTCCCGAGGACGGGCTCGAGGCGCTGGGGCGTGGGGAGCAAGCCACCTTCTCCATCCTCCATTCGGAGATCGACCCGGTGATAACGGGGAGCATCGACCTGATCGCCCGTCTCTCTGTAGATCAGATCAATCAGGAGGTGCTCACCGGCATCGTGGAACAGGCACGTGCCGAGTTGAGCGAGACAGATGGCCCCCTGGCCGACGCCCTGGCAGACGTCCCGGACATCGATCCCGGTCTATTGGTCAGCCCGTTCACGGTAGAGACCAGTTCCGTGACCGAGCCTCCTCCCTCCCAGGCGGCTTACTACGCACCGGGAGTGCTCATCCTCCTTGTGCAGCACCTCGCCTTGACCTTCGCTGCCCTGTCCCTGGTTCGTGAGCGCCAGTTGGGGATGACCGAGATGTTCCGGGTATCGCCCTTGACCGTCAGGGAGGCGATGTCGGGCAAGTATCTGTCATTCCTCGTGCTCGGCTTGGCCCTCGCCACCGGCCTCGCCCTAACGATGCCGCTGCTCGGGATCGAGGTCCAGGGTCCCCTCTGGTCTTTTGCGCTCACCGTCGCTCTGGTGATCTTCGCCTCGCTGGGTCTCGGATTTGCCCTGTCGGGCTTGGCCAACAGCGACAGCCAGGCCGTTCAGTATTCGATGGTGGTGCTGCTCGTGTCGATCTTCTTCACCGGCTTCGTCCTACCACTTGATCAGCTCACGGTCCCGGTTCGCTGGGTGTCGTATCTCGTGCCGGGGACCTACGGGATCGGCGGGCTGCAGGACGTGATCTTTCGTGGGCAACCGGCCCGTCCGCCGCTGATGGGGGCCCTCTTGGTCTACGGCCTGGTGATGGTGGCGCTCGCCTGGCTCGCAGTCCGAAAGGACGTCGAACCGGCGAGCGCCCCAGCCGTGAAGGTCAGTTAGTCATCAACTGCAAGGTCAGTTAGTCATCAACTGCTCGAGGTTGGTCCGAAGCTCCTCCCACGCGGTGCGAACGTCCTCATTGACCTCGATCTCGTCCAACTGCTGTTCGAACGTATCCAAACTCGCCTCTATCTCCTCCCGGGCGATTGCCCCGTCCTCGCGAATCGACTCTACAGAGGCAGTCAGTTCGGCATTCAGTGTGTCCCAGGCCGACCTCACCTCTTCGGCCGAGTCTGACTCCTCGATGGCATCGGACAACGTCTGGATGTCCTCCTGGAATGCGGCGACGGCGGCGAGGGCGTCGGATCCGGCGTCCGTCCCTCCGGACGTGCCCGCGAGTGTCGTGTCGGCGAGCGCTTCAGACGTCGTGGCCCCAGTCGTACCGGAGCATGCCGCCAAGGCGAATAGCCCGGCCAATGCGATCAACGTGATCATTTTTCTCATGATTGTCTCCAATCTGTTGTCAACGGGTTGTGACCCCTTGAACAGCGAAAGTAGGTCGACTTACGGCTGATAGGTGGCACCGAGAGACATCCGGCTCGTCTGACCGACTATCGCTCCACCGGCTGGCGATCCATCCTTGGCGTCATAGAGCCCGTTCAGGAGATGGATCGCTCCCGGGCCTGAGGTGGCAAGACAGACGCCGGGAATGTCTTCATTGGTGAACTTGGCGAAGCCACCGGCCATGAAAGCAGCCATCTCTTCGTGACGGGGGCGGGACGTACTCAAAACGGTCTCCGGCCCCGTGAAGACCTCCCGGATCCCGTTGATGCCATCGCCGGAATAGTTGATGCCATCGCCGGAATAACCGAAGATGGTGCGAACCCCCACTCCTCGAGTCGATCGAGTTGGTGGTCGGCCACGGCACGTGCCATTTCGAACCTCAAACGGCCGGAGCCACCCTGATCGGGTGGCTCCGGCACTGTCTATCAGGTCGACTCAGAATTGCGAGTCGACGATGGAATCGTCTTCTAGACGCTCGCGAATCTGCTCGGCAGACTCACCGGTCTTCTCCTTGATGCGACCAACCAACTCCTCGTAGTTGCCCTCGGCAACATCGAGATCGTCATCAGTCAGATCGCCCCAGGCCTGCCGGGCCTTGCCCTTGAGCTGGTCCCAGCGACCTTCCCACTTCATCTGAGTGGAATCCTGCATGACACACTCCTTTCTGGCGTCGAAGGCATCGAGCCTCCATTTTTCAAAGGCCACTTACCACTCCGTGACGAACGGCGGAAACCTGACTCGGTTTCCCCGATCGCGGCTGCGGGAAAAGGGCTTGCCATGCCTGATTCAATCCCAAGCGTCGCCATAGCCGAGTCGTGCACCGGAGGGCTGGTCATGGCTCGTATCGTCGCCACTCCGGGTGCGGGTGATTGGTTCAAGGGTGGTCTGGTCGCCTACAACAGGGACGTGAAGATCCGATCTGCTCGGCGTTGAGCCTGGCCCTGTTGTCACCTCAGCCGCAGCACAGCAGATGGCGAAATCCGTGCGGGAGCTCCTCGGATCGGACCTCGGCATCGCCACCACCGGTGAGGCCGGCCCTGAGCCCGAGGAGGACGTACCTGTCGGAACTTTGTTCGTGGGAGTGGCCGACCGGAACTCGGTTCGAGTCCATCACATCGTCCTCTCCGGGGAGCCGGATGAGATTCGCGCCTCGGCTGCGGAGCTTGCCTTGCTTCATCTGCGTCGTCGTGCGGGTCTCGACGTCAGGCTTCGTGCCGGCTAACCGTCAGGCGAATCGATGGTCGGTCGGATCGAGAAAGCTTCGCGCACGCCAGCGAGCTCGAGCAGACGCATCACTGGCCCCTCGCCGACAACCAATCGCAGGACCCCACCGGACTCCTCGAGGCGAGATCTCTGAGTGATCAGGACTTTGAGTCCGGCCGAGTCCATGAACTCGGTCTTGCGCAGATCCAGGAACACTTCCTTCTTTGAGAACTTGGCAAGCGCCTTTTCCAGGGTTGGGGCTGTTGCCAAATCGATCTCACCCTTGACGACGACCACATTGTGTCCGCCGATCCGGCTGGTTTCGAGATTGAATTCCGGGCCCAACTCCACCATTGCTAGCCCGCCCGCCCGTTTGGATCCGGTTTGTGTGCCGGAATGGGAGGGTAAGTCACCGCTCGATGACCTCCACTGACTCGAAGTCTTCTCGTGCCATGCCCGCACATGGTACTGCCTCGCGGCCGGCCGATGCCGTTGAGCCCGGTAGCCGCGTCTGGTTGTACTGCGGCGATGGCGAGGATGCCCCGGTCCAGATCGAATCCTCCTTGCCCGACATCGGCAAGAAGGACCTGCTGTGGGCAGACGTCGATTTGGAATGCGCCGGGGATCTGAGCCCGCTGTGGGAAAAGCTGGAGATCGAGGAGGAGATCGAGGAACTGGTCGCCAGGATCGATCAGGACACCGATCCGACTCTGATCCACCAGAACGGCGTCCTGGAAATCGCGGTGAAGGCGCTGCGGGTCGGGCCTCGTCCGACGCCCATGACGTTGCATTGCCTGGTCGGCCCCAACTGGGTGGTGACGTTGCACAAAGGAGAACTCGACTTGGTAGATGAGTTCAACAAGCCCCTCAACGGCGATACCCGTATCGGGGATCTGAACGGGCCGGCCTTCCTCTCATTGGTGCTGGATTGGCAGATCTCGGGCTACTTCGGCGTCATCGAAAGCCTGCAAACGGAGATCGACGAACTAGACGAGGAGCTTCTCGCCAGGTCCCCGGACAAGAATGACTTGCTCGATCGGCTCCAAGCGCTGCGCACCCGGGTTCGCAAGTTGCGCAACACGCTCAGCTCCCATCGAGAGGTGCTTGGCCTGCTCAGCCATCCGCGATCCGATGCCTTGATCGGAGCAGAGGCGGTGGAGGACTACAAGCGGTTGGAAGACCGGCTTCAGCAGGCCATCGACACCGTTGATACCACACGGGAGATGATCGTCGGCTCCTTCGACATCTTCATGACCCGCACCGCCCAAACAACCAATGACATCATGAAGCGTCTCACCATTGTCTCGGTTCTCTTGCTCCCGGCGGCCGCGCTGGCCGGGATCATGGGGATGAACTTCAAAGTGGAGATCTTCGAGTGGCCGTGGATGTTCTGGGTGACGATCGGTCTGATGCTCGCAGTGGCCGGGGTGACGCTGTTTGTGGCCAAACGGCGGAAATGGCTCTGAGGGTCACATCTCTGGGACGAAATCGAACCGTCGTCGCGGAGGGATTGCGTCCCAGGAGTGACCGCGTTGACCAGTGGCCGCCGGACCGCCGGGCTCTTGCCCAAAGCCGCAATATCTGTGAAGCGTGGTTCTGGTGCGTTTGCCTCGAATCGGATTCGGGTATTGATGCGTTCCCCAATTCCCCCGAAAGAGGAGGCCGAAATGAATGCTGCCCAAGTAGAGGAGTTGCTCTACCAGGCGTTGGAAACAGAACTTGGCGGAGTCCAGGTTTACGAGATGGCGATCAGCTGCGCGGTGAATGACGATCTGCACAAGGAGTGGGAGAAGTACGGCGCTGAGACCAAGACGCATGTCCAGGTCGTCGAACAGGTCTTCGAACAGCTAGGTCTAGATACTTCGACCGAGACTCCGGGCCGAGCGATCGTGCGTCACAAGGCAGAGTCGTTGCTCAAGGCGATGGAGATGGCGAAGGAGGCCGGTGACCCTGCAGGCGCCCAACTCGTTGCAGCCGAATGTGTGGTAGATGCCGAGACCAAGGACCACGCCAACTGGGAGCTGATTGGCCGTATCGCCGAAAAGGCGACGGGCGACCAGATGAAGGCGCTGACCGAGGCCTACGAGCAAGTCGGGGAACAAGAAGACATGCATCTGTACCACACCATGGGTTGGACCCGGGAGTTGTGGATCGAGGCGCTCGGAATGCCTGCCGTCCTGCCGCCGCCCGAGGAAGAAAAGAAGGTGGTGACTGCCATCGGTGCCTCCCGAGCCGAACAGTCTCGAGACGACATGCTCTAGACCGCTTCCGAATCGCTCTGAGGTCAGGTTGGTGATACGCAGTCGAACAGGATGCGAACCGTCGTTCCGGATGGATTGCTACGCAGCTGGATCAGATCGGCCACCTGGTGGGCAAACCAGATCCCGCGTCCGCGCTCTTCGGTGATCTTCGGCCGCCGCAGGCCGATGAGCTGGTCCTCGATGAAGCCCAGATCCCGAACCTCGCAGACAAGCCTTCCCCCCGCTTGCCACACCCCCAGCGACCCACTACCCGTGTACTTGATGCTGTTGGTTGCAATCTCGTTGACGGCCAGGACGAGGTCGGGGATGCGATCTTCCTCGACGCCAAAGCGGCGAGCATCCGCTGCGAGTTCCCGCCTCATCCCACCCAGACCTTGCTCGGTGAAAGGAGCGAACGCATCATCAGTAATCAATGCCGGCGAGAGCGATCGCTCGGCGTGCCCATTGGCCTCGAAGCTCTCATTGGCTCGTGCTGTAGCCCCGCTGCCGATGAAAGGGTGAGAGCCTGTCAGATCGTCGAGCACCTTCCTCGGCAGTGACGCCGTGTCAAACGGGCAGCCAAGGAACAGTGTGAACTCCGGTTCGGTGAACGCCCCGTTCAGCAGCCCCTCGTATATCTCGCTCTCCTCGATCTCGTCGGAGTCGCGCCCGGCGTAGATCGGCTCCCCGATTCCCCATACGGTCCTCCCCGCCGCCCCATGCCGGTCGAGGAAGTCGCTCCAGACCGAGATCAGTCGACCGGGGTTCCGGCCGACCTCTTCCATAGGAGCCAAATCGATGTGGGAGCGGTTGCCGATGAACGCCGCCCGGAATCCTGAGAGCGTGTCCGATTGGGCGGCGATCAGGACCGGCTCCTCACGGTCGAGGGCGGGACTGAGAAAGCCCGTCACCTGCTCCAGCAGCAATTCGCTCGATTCGTAGGGCAAGCCTTGATGTCGGAATTGGGGGACGTCCTGCATGGTCAAAGTGCGCACACTGCCGAGAGATTGCCACTCCTGCGACCGGGAGGGCCTCGACCCAAGATTAGTGTCGGGACAAGGACGGACCCGAGCGCAAACGCTCGTACCAAGCGGTCGCGCCCTGTGTCAGTTGACGTAATCCTCACGGGACTGCTGGGCACGAGAGGCCCCGATCGCGGTCTTCACCTTCTTCTGCTCCTCCGGCGGGGGAAGGACCGATGGCATCCCTAGCGACTCGAACCACAACTCTCTGGCCCAACCCTGTGTGTGGTACAAATGCTCGTCCTCCTCCTCTTCCACCTGCTCGTAGGCGTCCTGCAACACTTGGGCCGAGTCGCCAGATAATTCCTTGGCGACTTCACCGATCAACTCCCAGTTGGCATGGTCCTTGATCTCAGCGTCGACGACACATTCGGCTGCCACGAGTTGCGCGTTTGGCATATCCCCGCCTTCGAGGGCGGTCTCCATGGCCGCGATGAGGGCCTGGCCCTTGGCCCTGACGATGGAGCGACCGGTGGTCTCGACCGACGCATCGAGATCCAGCTGGGAGAAGATGTCTTTGACGATGCGCACGTGATTCTCGGTCTCGGAGAGGTACCCCTGCCACTCGGTGCGAAGGTCTTCGTTCACAGTGCATCTGATTGCGGTTCGATAGACCTTCACTCCACCTAGCTCCGTCTCGAGAGCTTGGTAGAGGAGCTCGTTCACCTGTCGGTCGTTCATGTTCCTCTCCGAAGTAGAGCCTTTGTGAGATGAATTACCCCGTTAGACAGAGGGTCAAACGCGATCGGTTCGCGCGGAGTGCCAAGAGGGCGATGTCATCGCGCGCCCCGCCCGGCGCCAGGTCGGCGACCAGCAGGTCGAGCATCTCGTCGAGGAGCTGGGCTGCACCCGTCGCCTCACACCTGGAGATGGCGAGTTCCACGCTGTCAGGCGGATGGAGCCCGGAGAGCACATACCCGTCGGTGTACAGGACGACCAGGTCAGTCGGTTCGAGCCAGTGCTCCTCTTCGATCGGTTCCACCACAGGCATCACACCCACCGGCGGGCAGGGCGTCCCGAGCCGCTTCGTGGCTCGATCAGCTGTGGCGAGAATCGGCGGCGGATGACCGGCCAAGGTCACCGTTACTTTGAATCGATCGCCATGATCCTCGAGGATCAGATAGGCCAGGGTGCACATCCGCTCCTCCTCGAGGAGCGACTCGTTGACCCTGGCGAACACGGTGGTCGGAGAGGGGTCGAGGGCGATAGTGGATCGGAGCGTGTAGCGGGCCAATCCGACCGCCGCCGCCGCCTCTACACCCTTGCCGGCGATGTCTCCCAAAAGTATGGCGGTACGCCCGTCGGCCATGGGAAAAACGTCGTAGAAGTCACCACCGACTTGGCCGACAAGGGAGACCGGCCGGTAGCGGGCCGCAAGATCGAGGCCGAGCACTTCGGGAAGCGCACTTGGCGTGATGACGGCCTGGAGGGTCTCGGCTATCTCTCTCTGTTGCTGATAGAGGCTCGCATTTTCTAGGGCAGCAGCAGCACGATCGGCCACCACTTCGAGCAGGTCGACGTCGTCTTTGTCGAGCTCTGGATCGGGAAAGCTCCGGGCCAAGGTCAGCGTGCCAATAAGGCGGTGGCCGAGCGAGATCGGGACACACGCGACGGAGTTCAGATCGAGACGTCTGAAGGCATCGATCAGCTCCTTGCCGGCACGGACTTCCGCCTCCTGCAGCATCTCGTCTGAGATCTTGTCAATCATCTCGGGTTTCTCGGTCCGGGCAACCCTGGCCTGCATCTGGTCTTCCTCGAGCGAGATCGGTCCGGGATCGCTCATGTGAACCAGGTTCCGGGCATTCTCATTGTCGGGATGGACCATGGCCATCGGGATCAGTTTCCCGCCTTCGAGCATGTGTACCGCGCACCAAGAGCCCATCCGGGGGACCAGAGCCCTGGCCAGTTCGTGAAGGTTCTCGGTCTTGTCCAATGAAGACCCCAGCGCTTCGTACACCGTGTAGAGGAGCTCCTGGACCTCCTCGCGGCGAAACTGTGCTGTCATGTCTTGGACGAAACTGAGCACGAGAACGACTTCACCTGCGTCGTTCTTGATCGGGCTGGCCCGGACTCGTGACCACCGAGCCTGGGACGAGCCAGGTCTGCGATATCCGATCACCGAGTCCGCGACCGGTGCACCCGCCATCACCTTCCTACCGGGGAGGCTGTCCACGGTGAGCGGTGCCCCGGTGCGGTCGATCATCTCGAACCGACCGATGATCTCCTCGGGTGGTGTGGATACGAGCTCTGCCCCAGAGCTGAAGCCGACGATTCGCGCCGCTTCGTCGTTGGCGTAGAGCAGGCGACCAGACAGATCCTGAACCGTGACGGCTTCGCTGGCGTGGCGAAACAGGATGTCGAGGACCCTTCGATCCTCGGCAGTGGCCAACTCGATGAATCGATCACCGGGCACGTGCCCCCTCTTCGCCGGGCGATCGAACACAGGGCCCGGCGAACGGGAATTTAGCCGATCCGGCCGGCCGCGGAGGAAGGGCCGAGTGACCGGGCGTTTCGCCCCTTCCCCACCCCGGGTATGTGCCGCCCGGCATGGATCCAGCCAACTCGGAGCCCCGAGACCTGACGTCCAACCCGTCGCTATGGATGGCGACCTCGGAGTGGGCTGAGCGCCCGGTCCTTGGCGGAGACATGTCGGTCCAGGCGGTCGTGATCGGCTCGGGCATCACAGGCCTCACCGCCGCTCGCCTTCTGAGCGAGCAAGGTATGACTGTCGCGGTCATCGAGTCCCGTCGGGTTTGCTCGGGAGTGACCGGGCTGACAACCGCGAAAGTGACCGCCCTTCAATCCACCATCTACAGCGAGTTGTCCGAACGATGGGGTGATGAAACGTCGGCTGCCTACGCCGCGGCCAACCTCGAAGGGCTCGAGATGATTCGTCATCGAGCCCAAGACGACAGCATCGAGTGCGATCTGCGCATCGCCCCGGCCTTGACCTACGCCGAGACCAGCGACGGGGTGGGGAAGATCGAGTCCGAGGTCGAGGCGGCGCGACGGGCCGGCCTCGACGTCTCGTTCACAACAACATCAGATCTCCCGTTTGAGATCGCCGCGGCTGCACGTCTCGAAGATCAGGCGCAGTTCCATCCCCGCAACTACTGCCTGGGCCTCGTGCGCGGGATTCTGGCTGAGGGTGGCGCTGTGTTCGAGGAGACCAGGGCCACGGATATCGATGCCACGGCGGGGGCGGTGGCGACCAATCGCGGGACCGTGTCCGCCGAGGTGATCGTCGTCGCTTCCCACATCCCCTTCGTCGACACCGGTGCCTATTTCGCCCGAATGACCGCCTCCAGGTCCTACGCGGTCGCCTTTCGATCTCAGGGTGAGCCACCGTCTGGCATGTACATCAGCGTCGATCAGCCGATTCGGTCCATTCGGTCCACGGGCGACGGCTACACGATCGTGGGTGGCGAGGCCCATCCGTCGGGACAGGACCTGGACACCGAAGAACGTTACAGGGCCCTTGCCTCGTGGTCCGAGGATCGCTTCGGGGCTCGGGACATCGACTATCGGTGGTCGGCGCAGGACTATCGCAGCGTCGATGGCCTTCCTTATGTCGGCCCCCTGGGATCCTCGGGCCGGGTCTTCATGGCCACCGGTTTCGCCAAATGGGGCATGGCCAACGGGACCATTGCCGCCGCGATCATGGTGGATCTGGCCATGGGGCGGGACAACCCGCTGGCGAGCCTGTTCGATTCGAAACGGGCCGCCCTCAAGCAGGCTGCACCGGGCTTGCTCAAGGCCGGCGCCGGTTTCGCCAAGAGCCTCCTCACGGATCGAGTGCTTCCGTCGGATTTGCCCGGAGTGGAGCAGCTGGTGCCGGGTGCGGGAGCGGTCGTGTCGATCGGTGGGCACAAGGCCGCTGCGTTCCGCGACGAAGAGGGCTCGGTTCACGTCGTCTCGCCGATCTGTACTCACCGCGGATGTCAGGTGGCGTTCAACAATGCGGAGCGGACCTGGGATTGCCCGTGTCACGGGTCGCGTTTCGACGTCGAGGGCAAGGTCATCCACGGTCCAGCGGTTCGAGACCTGGCCCCGATCGAAGAGAAGGCGACCCACCGATCCACACCCGGCTGACCCTGCCGCCATATCATCCCCATGCGGATGAAACGCGCTTTCCCTCTCCTCTTGGTGCTGATCCTCGCCTGCTCAGGGGCTGGCTCCGATACGACGACCACGACCGCTGGCCCGACGACAACCAGTCTCGCTGTCACCACCACCGCGCCGCCGCTGGAGTGCCCGGCACCGCCCTACGAGCTCGCTTTCCTCCCCGGCGGCGTCGGCTCGGCGGTGCTGGATGCCGAGGAGATCGAGCCCGACGTTTGGACCTCGGTGCCCGGAAGCAGTGCGACCCTCTGGGGCCGCGATGATGCGGTCGCCATCGCGTTGATACGGGGTGCTCTCCCGGCGGTGGAATGGCCCGGCGACAAGGGCGCCGTGACCATCGATGGGACCCCTGGCGTGGTCGGTCCCCACCCTGACGGGACCTGGGTGGCCGGCTGGTTCGAGGCCCCAGGCGAGCGTTGCGACCTCTACACGATGGTCTTCTATCCGCCGGTCGCGGACGAGGACGTGGAGCAGACCCTGGCCGGCATGAATCGGGTCGGGGGTTGACGGCGCACCGCACGCCGCGTACCGTTCCGCCCGGATGACCCGAACGAACCCCTCGCACGTCGTTGGCACCTGGTGGTGGGCTTGGCGCGCGCCGGAGGTGGCTTCGGTCGGATAGTCCCCGCTCTCTGATCCATACGAACCCATCTCCGGTCTCCGGCAGATGGGTTTTCTCGTTCGAGGCCCAGACGCCGGACCGGCGGAGGAGCCATGAACAACATCTTCGACATACCGGCCGATCTGGACACCCCTACGTCGGTGTACCTCAAGCTCGCTCCGCTCGGCCCCCGTTTCCTCCTCGAGAGCGTGGAACAGGGTGACCAGGTGGGGAGGTTCTCGTTCATCGGATTCGGCCCCGGCCTCGATGTGCGTAGCGACGGGCGGTCGATCCAGGCCGGGAACACCGGCATCGAGACCGACGGGTCGATGCAGGGTCTGATGGACGGGCTGCGAAAGGCCCTCGTGGACGCACCGGTGCCGGGACCGGTCTCGTCCTCGATCCCGTTCCACGGGGGGCTCGTCGGGGCGATCGGCTTCGACGTCGCCCATCGTCTTGCCGGCTGGTCCCCACCGCCCAGCCAACAACCGGAGGTCCAGCTCTATGGGCCACCCAGCGTCATCGTCTTCGACCATTTGAGTCGACGCGCCGCCTTGCTCCATGACGGTCCCGATTCCGATCGTCTCGCACTGCGTCGGGAAGTGATCTCGTTGCTCTCGAGTGGGCTGCCGGCACCGGGCAGTGCCGGCGGCTTCGAGCCAGCCGTCGGCTCGATGGAGAAGCAGCAGTATGAGGATGTGGTGCAACTCGCCCGTCATCACATCGCCGAGGGCGACGTCTATCAGATCGTGCCTTCGGTCCGATTCACCGGAGAGACCGACCTCGACCCATTCACCGTCTATCGGGGGCTCCGTCTCCTCAACCCGTCCCCATACATGTACTTCTGTGACCTGGGTGAGACGAAGGTGATCGGATCCTCACCGGAGGCGTTGGTCAGGCTGCGCGGGACCACGGCCGAGCTGCGGCCCATCGCCGGGACCAGGCCCCGCCACGGCGATGAGCAACGAGACCGTATCGCTGAGGAAGAGCTGCTCGGCGATGCCAAGGAGGCGGCCGAGCACGTGATGCTGGTCGACCTGGCCCGGAACGACCTGGGCAGAGTTGCGGTACCCGGCTCGATCAAGGTCGATCCGTATCGAGCCATCGAGAGATACAGCCATGTCATCCATCTGGTCAGCGGGGTGAGCGGGATCTTGGAGACGGGCAGCGATGCTTTCGACCTCTTCGCTGCAGCCTTTCCCGCCGGCACGGTTGTGGGCGCCCCGAAAATCCGGGCTCTGGAGCTGTTGCGGGA
Source organism: uncultured Acidobacteriota bacterium (assembly GCA_963810465.1). Taxonomy (GTDB): domain Bacteria; phylum Actinomycetota; class Acidimicrobiia; order Spongiisociales; family ZC4RG35; genus JARDZU01. The sequence continues at coordinate 142,449 of CAWENM010000002.1, forward strand.
TCTCGAGCCGGTTCCCCGGGGTATCTATGCCGGGACCGTCGGCTATTTCGGGCACGGTGGGACGATGGACCAGGCCATCGCCATCCGGACAATCGTGATGAGCGAGGGCCGCTACACCTACCAGGCGGGTGCAGGCATCGTCGCCGACAGCATCCCCTCCGCCGAATGGGAGGAAGTCCTGTCCAAGTCGGGCGCGATGCGCGGCGCGCTCGAGATCGCGGCGGGTGGGCTATGAGCCGGGTGCTGCTCGTCGACAACTACGACTCGTTCACCTACAACCTGGTGCAGGCGCTGCGGATACTCGGTGCCGAGGTGATGGTCCGGACCAACGACGCCGTGAGCCTGGATGAAGCGCGCGACCTCGAGCCCACTCATCTGGTCGTGTCACCCGGCCCGGGCCGACCCGAAGCGGCCGGCGAGTCGATGAAGCTGATCTCCGGTTTCCTCGACGAAGTGCCGATCCTGGGTGTTTGCCTCGGGCATCAAGCGATCGCCGCCGCCTTGGGCGGCACCGTCGACCACGCCCAAGAGCTCAGACATGGCAAGTCGTCGCCGGTGTACCACGACTCCGCCTCGATCTATGCCGGTCTCCCCAACCCTTTCGACGCCGGGCGCTATCACTCGCTGGCCGTGATGGAGGGCGACCTCCCGTCAGACCTGGTGGTGACCTCTTTCACGTCCGACGGCGTGATCATGGGCATACGTCATCGGTCGTTGCCGGTGGAAGGCGTCCAGTTCCACCCGGAAAGCGTGCTCACCCCCCACGGCGACCTGCTTCTGCGCAACTTCCTCGATCTGGGCGGCGTGCGATGAGCCAGATCCTCGAGGATCTCCTGCGTGGCACCGACCTCACCGAGCGGCAAGCCGAGGACCTTCTCCACGAGCTGACCGGAGGCCAGATGGACCCGGCCGTGGCGGGCGCGATCCTGGCAGCGCTCAGGGCCAAAGGCGAGACACCTGAGGAGGTCCGTGGATTTGCCCGGGCAATGCGAGGACTGGCCACTGATCCCCAGGTGGATGTGACCGGTGCCGTCGACGTGGTCGGGACCGGCGGCGACCGGTCAGGCAGTCTGAATCTGTCCACCGGGTCGGCCATCGTCGCCGCTGCGAGCGGAGTCCCGGTCGTGAAGCACGGGAACCGCTCCATGACCAGTGTGAGCGGGAGCGCTGATGTGCTCGAGGCAATCGGACTGCCCATGCCCATGAACGAGGACCAGGTTCGGCGTCTCTTCGACGCCACCGGGTTCACCTTTCTATTCGCCCCCTACTTCCACCCGGCCATGGCCGCGGTGGGCCCGGTGCGTCGAGCCCTGGCGGTTCGCACCGTGTTCAACATCCTCGGGCCGCTGACCAACCCGGCGGCGCCTCCGAACATGGTGATTGGGGCCTTCGACCCTTCCGCGGCCCGGCTGATGGCCGGAGCCCTGTCCGGTCTCGACATCGGCCGGGCGTTCGTCATTCATGGAGCGGGCGGCTGGGACGAGCCTTCGCCGCTGGGTGAGTTCATCCTTTTCGATGTGACACCGGGCGCGGTCAAAGAGTCGGTCCGCCACCCCGCCGACGTCGGGATGGCCAGTTGCGAGATGGATGACCTGACCGGAGGCTCGCCAGAACACAACGCCAGGCGGCTGCTCGACGTCCTGGAAGGCGAGCACGGCCCACACCGGGATTCGGTCGTGCTCGGTGCAGCGCTGGCGCTGGAGGTCAGTGGTCGCGCCACCGTGCCTGATGAGGCGGTGGTGATGGCAGGCGCCGCCATCGACGACGGGAGGGCGCTAGGTCTGGCCAAGGCGTTCGAGGAATTTGGCGCATCGGAGGCCGGCCGATGAGCGGTTTCTCCCCCCGGAGAGGGGAGTACCCCGAAGGGGGGAGGGGGGACTCTTTCCTCGAAAATATGGCCGCTCGATCCCGGCAACGTGCCGTTGACACCGCTCGTAGCCGATCACTGCATGAGCGTCGCGAGTCGGTTCTGGCCGGGCCACCACCGCGATCTATCGGGAGCTTCGGGTCCGAGTTCGATGTCATTGCCGAGGTCAAGCCGCGCTCACCCTCTGAGGGCGTCTTCCCGGAACGTCCCCCGGCGGAGACGGCGGTGGCCTACCAAGCAGGTGGCGCCGCGATGATCTCGGTGCTCACCGAGCCTTCCGAGTTCGGCGGTTCACTCGAGATGTTGCGGGCCGTGGCGGCCACCGTGTCGATCCCTGTGTTGGCCAAAGACTTCCTGGTCGACCCGATCCAGGTGTACGAAGCGCGGGAGGCGGGGGCCGACGGAGTGCTGGTGATCGCCAGGATCCTGAGCGACGCGGCCATGACCCAAATTCTCGACGCCGTCTCCGACAGCGGGGTCTTCGCCCTTCTCGAGGCCTTTGATGCGGACGACCTGGCACGGATACGTGACGCTGTGCCGGGACGGGAGAACCTCATCGCCGGGGTCAATTGCCGGGACCTCCAGACACTGGAAGTCGTGCCTGAACGCCACGTCGCCCTCGCCGGCCAGATGCCCGGCAATCACGTGACGGTGGCCGAGAGCGCGATGCGAACCTCTTCGGACGTCGAACGGGTCGCCGCTCACGGCTACCGCGCCGCCCTGGTTGGTTCGGCGCTGATGAGATCCAATGACCCCGCGTACCTGGTCAGCGAGATGGTCGAGGCCGGTCGTCGCGCGGTGACGGTGCCGTCATGAGTCTCTTCGTGAAGCTGTGCGGGATCAGGACCGAGGCGGATCTGGACGCTGCGGTCGAGGCGGGCGCCGATGCTGTCGGTTTCGTGCTCACCCCTTCTCCTCGACAGATCCCTTTGTCGGTGGCAGCTCGCCTGAGGGCGAGGCTGCCCGAATCGGTTCTCGGAGTCGCCGTCTTCCACGACCCCACACCCGATCTGCTGGCGCGTGCTGGCGAAGAAGTGGGTCCCGATCTCTTCCAGTCCGAGCTGTCCACGCTGGTCGGGATCTCAGCAGACCGCCTCCTCCCGGTAGTGGTTGACGGTGAGTCGCTCGATCGAGACTTCGGCCTCGCCGTCCGCTCGGCCGCGAGGGAGATGGTGCTTGTCGACAGTGCTGCCCGTGGCGGGACCGGTTCGGCACCGAGCTGGGAGCGGCTCGCCGGGCTGAACGGGTCGGGTCGGTTGATCCTGGCCGGAGGGCTCGACCCAGAGAACGTGGGCGAGGCGGTCTCCCTGGTGAGGCCATTCGGTGTCGACGTCAGCTCCGGCATCGAGAAGGCGCCGGGTGAGAAGGATCCGAAGAGAATGAAGGCCTTCGTCGAAGCGGCGCGAAGCGTGGGTGACGCGGCCCCCTCCGGCGCTTCGGGCCACCTACCCCAACGTCGCTCCGCTCCTGGGGGAGGAAACGCATGACGACCGCTCGAGACGAGACCGGGCGCTACGGCCGCTTCGGGGGTCGCTACGTGCCCGAGATCCTGGTCCCCGCCTTGACCAGGCTGGAGGAGACCGCCCGACTGCTCCTCGATGACCCCGGCTTCCTCAACATGTACGAGGACGAGCTTTCCACGTGGGTGGGCCGGCCGACCGCGCTGACCCATGCCGTCCGCCTCGGCGAATCGTGGGGAGGCGAGGTGTGGTTGAAACGCGAGGACCTGGCCCACACCGGCGCGCACAAGATCAACAACGCCATAGGTCAGGCCCTCCTGGCTCGGGAGATGGGCGCCGAGCGGGTCATTGCAGAGACCGGCGCCGGTCAGCATGGAGTGGCCACGGCGGCCGCCTGTGCTCGTCTCGGTCTGGATTGCACCGTCTACATGGGCTCGGTGGACATCGAGCGTCAGGCGCCGAACGTCGAGCGGATGCGGATTTTGGGGGCGAGGGTGGAACCGGTGACTTCGGGTGACGCCACTTTGCGCGCCGCCATCAATGAGGCACTTCGGGACTGGGTGACCCGACCCGAGACCACCTATTACCTCCTCGGCTCGGCGGTGGGCCCACACCCCTATCCGTGGCTGGTTCGAGAGCTCCAATCAGTGATTGGCCGCGAGGCCCGGCGGCAGATGCTGGAGCGGGCCGGGCGTCTACCAGACGCCGCAGTCGCCTGTGTGGGCGGCGGATCGAATGCCATCGGGTTGTTCCATCCACTTCTCGACGACCCGATCGAGCTGATCGGGGTTGAGGCGGGGGGGACATCGCCCGAGCTGGGGCAAAACGCCGCGACCATCGGGCGGGGGACTCCGGGCGTTCTCCACGGAAGCTTCTCGTTCTTGCTGCAAGACGACGACGGCCAGGTCCAGGAGACACACTCGGTTTCGGCAGGGCTCGACTATCCGGGAGTAGGCCCCGAGCACTCCTGGCTGGCGGAGACAGGCCGGGTCACGTACGAGAGCGCAACCGACGACGAAGCCCTGGCCGCACTCTATGAGTTGGGGCGGCACGAGGGGATTCTCCCCGCCCTCGAGTCGAGTCATGCCCTGGTCGGGGCCAGGAGGTGGCTTGGCATCAATCCGGGCTCGACGGTCCTCGTCGGTCTTTCCGGCCGCGGCGACAAGGACATCGACATCATCAGGGGACTGAGCCGATGAGCGCCGGTCTCGTCGGGGCTCGAGCACTCGAGACGAGGTTGGCTGTTGAGGAGACTGCCATCGTCCCTTACCTCACCGGTGGCTATCCGTCGTCGGCGGCATTCTCCGACGCGCTGCTCGCCCTGTCCCGGATGTCGATCGCTGTCGAGATCGGAATCCCGTTCTCCGACCCAATGGCCGATGGCGCCACCATCCAGGAGTCGAGCCGGGTTGCCCTGGAAAATGGCGCCACACTCGAATCGATCCTCGTCGCGATGGAGGGTCTCGGCCGACTCGATGCCGATCTGGTCGTAATGAGTTATCTCAACCCACTGTTGGCGTATGGATTCGCTTCGTTGCTGCCCAGACTGGCCGGGGTCGGCGTGTCTGCACTCGTCGTTCCCGATCTGCCTCTCGAGGAATCGGCCGACCTAGCCGAGGTCTCCCGGGAGCACGGGATCGGCCTGGTGCAGTTGGTCAGCCCGGTGACCAGCCAGGAACGGCTGGAAGCACTGGGCACGGCCTCGGAGGGATTCACCTACGCGGTGACAATGACCGGCACCACCGGGGGCACCCTCGGCGCCGGGCCCGAGGTGACCGCCTATCTCGATCGGGTGCGGTCTGCATCGAGGCCCCCTGTCCTCGCCGGGTTCGGGGTGCGGACGGCCGATCAGGTTCGGGCATTGGCCCCACATTGCGACGGTGTGATCGTGGGCAGCGCCCTGGTCGAGATCATGTCCGCCGGACGGGACCCGGTGGCGTTCGTGGCAGAGTTGCGTCGATGATCGCCACGCTCTCGTCTGTCTGCACACTGGGGGAGAAGGCGGCGATTCTCCGGTTCATCGAGGGCCATGGTCTCCGGGTCCACGTCGGGGAGGCGGGCACGACCACGATCGTCAGCATCATCGGCGACCCGGAGCCGGGCATCGCGGAATCCATCGGAGCCCTTCCCGGTGTCGAGTCCGTCAGCCTCGATGCCCCTCGCTACCCCTTTGTGGCCAGGGAGGCGCGAGCCGAACCGAGCACGGTGAAAGTGCGAGACGTCGTCATCGGGGGGAAGGGTGTTGCGGTCATTGCCGGGCCGTGCTCGGTGGAGTCCGAGGAGCAACTGCTCACCATCGCCCGATCGGTGGCCAAGGAAGGAGCGGTGCTTCTGCGAGGTGGTGCCTTCAAGCCCCGGACCTCCCCCTACAGCTTCCAGGGGCTGGGCGAGGAGGGTCTGGAGATGCTGGCCCGAGCTCGGGACGAGACCGGTCTGGGTGTGGTGTCGGAGGTGGTCGCCCCGGAAGACATCATCTCGATGAACCGGTATGTCGACATGCTCCAGGTGGGAAGTCGCAACATGCAGAACTTCCGCCTCCTCTCGGCCGTCGGAGAGCAACCCACCCCGGTGCTGCTGAAGAGGGGCCTGATGTCCACCATCGAGGAGATGCTTCTCGCCGCCGAGTACATCGTCGGCGCCGGGAACCCGCGGGTCGTTCTCTGCGAGCGAGGCATCCGGTCATTCGAGACCGCTACCCGGGGCACCCTCGACATCAGCGCGGTCCCCGTCCTCAAGGAACGATCCCACCTACCGGTGATCGTCGACCCGAGTCATGCCGCCGGAAAGCGCTCGTTGGTGCCGAGCCTCTCCGCGGCGGGAGTCGCTGCCGGCGCCGATGGGTTGCTGATAGAGGTGCACGATCGACCCGAGGAAGCGCTCAGTGACGGCCCACAAAGCCTGACCCTCGACGGCTTCGCCGACACGATGGAGACGGTGGCGAAGATCGCCGGCGCCCTCGACCGGCCGCTACTGACCCTGTGACTCGGGTGGCCTGCTCGATGTGCTTCCTTCCCTGAACATCTCCCCGATGGCGGCGACGCTGCCCAGCACCCCACTCGTGTCTAGAGGGAGGAAGATCTTGGTCGCCTGACCGTTCGCGACCTGCTCCAGCGCCTCGAGGTATCGAATCGCGATCAGATCCGGGGTCGGGTTGCCGTTGTGGATGGCGCCAAACACGCGCTCGATGGCCTGGCCCTCGCCTTCGGCCACCGTTAGCAACTGGTATTGCTCGGCGTCGGCCACCCGCTTGATCGCCTCGGCCTGTCCGGTGGCCTCGAGGATCTGGCTCTGTTGGACGCCCTCCGCCCGTAAGACGGCGGCGGCCTTGGCGCCCTCGGCCTCGGTGACCTGGGCCCGACGATCGCGTTCTGCCTTCATCTGGCGGTGCATCGCATCGGTGACGTCGGCCGGTGGCTCGATCCGCTGTAACTCCACGCGGACCACACGCACACCCCACTTGTCGGTTGCGTCGTCGAGGATCTGGCGGAGCTTGGCGTTGATCACCTCGCGTGAGGTGAGCGCTGCATCGAGGTCGAGATCACCGACCACGTTCCTCAAGTTGGTCTGGGCGAGCTTGGTGGCGGCCAGGATGAAGTTGCCCACGTTGTACTGCAGCTTCACCGGATCGGTCGCCTCGTAGTAGATGACCGCGTCGACGGTCACCACCACGTTGTCCTTGGTGATCACCTCCTGGGGGGGCACGTCGACAACCTGCTCCCGCATGTCGACCTTGGTCAGCCGCTTGACGAACGGAAGGACCCAGCGAAGGCCGGAGTCCACCGTCCTCTGATAACGGCCCAGGAATTCGATGAGCCCCTTCTCGAATGGGCGCACCACCCTGAAACCGGCGGCGGCGACGAGGATCAGCACCACCGCCAGTACGGCGAACAGGACGATCACAGCTTCCATGACTCTCCTTTCAATGAACTCTCCCTGACTCGTGGCATCAGGTCTCCAAGGGCTCCACGACGAGGCGTGTCCCCTGAACATCTGTCACGACGATCTTCTGGCCCGCTGGCACCGGCTGCGGTGCGAGCGCCCGCCACTCCTGCAGCTCCACCTTGACCATCCCGTCACCGCTGATGGGATCGATGTCGGCGATGACGACCCCTTCCATCCCAACCCAGCGGTTGGCGCCGATCCTGGGCTGCTCTCCCTCGTCCTGCCGGGTGATGAATCGACGCAGATAGGCGAGGGCGAAGACCGAGACCCCGAAGAACACCAGCCATTGGGCAACGACGGCTGCGCCGGCCCAGGCCAGGATCGCGGCCGCGCCGGCGCCGATGGCGAAGGGGAGGAGGAAGAACCCGGCGGTGAAGATCTCACCGATCCCCATGACGACGGCGAAGATGGTCCACAACCACCGCCAGACCTCGTTGTCCACGTCGTTACCTCCTTGTCCGGCAACAGCAACGGCGGCAACCACCGCGCCCATGCCGACTCCGAACAAGATCAGGTCTCTCCTGGTCTTGCGTGTCGCCTCCGCTTCACCTGTTTGCACCTGGCTCCAGGTGGCGGTCGAATGACGGCGGACCCGGTATGCCGCCGCCCAACTCTCGGCGAACGCGGCCGGGTCTTCCCCCACCACGTCGCTCACCTTACGGCCATCGTGCACGGCCAGGGCAAGGTGTTGCTCGAGCTCTGCTCGCATCTCTGTGACCGACGACCGTGGCACACCAGTCTCCAGCCAGTAACGCTCGATTCGGTCGACGACGGTTCGATCGTCTGTCATGGGCCACCCCCGTTGAGGACCTCGTCGACCGAGTCCCTGAACCCGTTCCAATCGTGCCGCCATTGCTCGAGCGCGGCCCGGCCCGGCTTCGACATGCGGTAGTACTTTCGGGCCGGCCCTTCGCTGCTTTGCACGAGGTAGCTCTCGATCATGCCTTGCTTCTGGAGACGGGAGAGGAGGGGATAGATGGAACCCTCACTGGCCAGGTTGAGCCCTCGGTCCCGGAGCTTGCTGACCATCTCATATCCGTAGGACGCCTCCTCGTCGATGATCGACATGAGACACATGTCCAGCACCCCGTGAAGGAGCTGTGTCGAGCGGTCTTGTCCGGTACTACGGCTCTGCTTGGCACTGTCGGGTACCATGTTCCGCATACTACCGGGTATGGCCCGGAAATCAACGAGACAAGGGTGCGATTGGTCTAACGGGAGTTGACTCCGTCCCGGATCTCCCTGAGCAGCAAGATGTCCTCGGATGGCTCGTCGTCGGCCTCGTCGGCTCTCTTCATCCGGTTGTAGGCCTTGACCACGAAGAACATCACGAAGGCGACTATGAGGAAGTTGACGATCGCAACCAGGAACGAGCCGATCCTGATGTCCCAGACGATCCAATCGGCCAGATCCTGGACGTCGAAGATCTTGGCGACGATCGGGTTGATGATGTCGTTGGTGAGGCTCGTGATCACGGCGGCGAAGGCGACGCCCATTACGAAGGCGACGGCGATATCGATGAGGTTCCCCCGGTTGATGAAGTCCCTGAACTCCTGGATCATGACGACCTCCTTTCCGGCTGATCGCCGACCCTAGCCAGAGCCCACCAGGCCACTGCGGCGGCGGCCCCGAGGTGCCACACCGCATGTGGCTGGAGTAGCGACTCAGGGTCACAGAGGGGCCCACCGGTGGTGCCGAGACGACCGAACACGGCGACCGCCCCCAGAAGCAACATGGGTGCGATCGTGGCCGATGAGCGATCGTGGCGAAGGATCGAGATCACTGCAACAACGGTCATGCCGATGGCGAACGGATCGGCGATGACCGGGAAGACGCCGAAGAGGACGCCGATCACAGCCAGGGCTGGAAGACGGGAGAACTTCTCCCACCGGGTTCCCCATCCGGCCACCATCGTCACCAGCCAGGCCAGAGTCACATCGTGGGCCCACTCGTTGCCCGCGGGCATCGGGCCGTGGAAGAGGAGGGACCCGATCCCGGTGGCGATGAGCCCGATCCCGATCCATTGCATCTCCCGACGCCAGACGATGACGACGACCCCCGCCACCACGAAAGCGAGGGTGGTCAGGGCATTGATCGGCTGACCGAGGAACCCGGCCCCAATGGCCTCACAATCGGCGGCGGCCCCCATGACCAACCATTCTGGCGCTCCGCGCCAAACGAGTTAGAAGAAGGGTGGGCCGAGGCTGACCACCTCGGAGACGGCGCGATCGCCGTTGACACCGTTGGGGGTGAGCTGGGCCCGTCCTTTTCCGTCGCCCGGGATCTCCAGCTCGACGACCAGTGCCTTGCCGGCTACCGCAGTTCCGAGGAGGGTCTCGAGGGTGCCTTTCCATCCTCCCATCTCGTCATCTGTGACAAGGCTCGCCGTGCCCGTGGTGAGGAGGATTCCGTCGTCGCCGAGGACGCGGACCGGCCCTGAGAAGGAATCGGCCATCAGCGGTCCTCGCCGATGACCGGCCGCAGCTGGGAGCGAAGGACGATGTCGTGCCGATAGGAGCGATGCACCTCGTCCAGCCTGCGCTCCATCTCCTCCTCGATATCGTCGAGCTTGTCGCGCAATCTGTCGACCTTCCGCTTGAGGGTGCGGTTCTCTTCCTGAAGGGCGAGTACTCGTCTGACTCCTTCCAGGTTGAGCCCCTGGCTGGTGAGCTCCTGGATGAGCTGGAGACGTTCGATGTCCTCCTGCGAGTAGCGCCGGGTCCCCCCAGGGGTGCGTGCAGGCTCGAGCAGGCCCTTGCGCTCGTAGATGCGCAGCGTCTGTGGATGCATCCCGGCCAGCTCCGCCGCCACCGAGATGACGAACACGGCCCTTCTCGTCTCGGTCATGTCGGTCTCATGTTCTCAGATGGGAGCGGACGTCGTCGGTTTCGATCGCAGCCAGATCCTCGAGCAACTTCTTCTCCTCCTTGGACACCTTGGAGGGCACAGCGACCTGAACCGTGACCAGGAGGTCGCCGGTGCGGCCCCGGTCGGGAGTGACGCCCTTGCCCCGAACCCGGAATGTCTTCCCGGAGGGAGTACCCGCCGGGACTTTGAGCTTGACCCCCCCATTGAGGGTTGGGACCTCCAACTTGGTGCCCAGGACCGCTTCCGGGTAGGTGATGGGGACGGTGAGGGTCAGGTCGTTGCCCTTTCTGCCAAAGGTTTGACTCGCCTGGACGTGGACCTTGACCAGGAGGTCCCCACCCGGCCCCCCGTTTCTCCCCGGGCCGCCCTTGCCCGGGATGCGAAGGGTGTTCCCGTCCTGCACGCCCGGAGGGATCCGCACCTTGACATCACGTGTCCTGGTCTCGGTCCCGCTGCCCCGGCACACCCGGCACGGAGTCTCGACGAGGCGACCCGCCCCCCGGCATTGAGGACACGGCTGGGAGAAGGAGAAGAATCCTTGATTCTGGGCGACGACGCCCTGGCCGCCGCAGGTGGGACAGGTGGTCACCTGGGTCCCCGGCTCGGCCCCGTTCCCACCGCAATGGGAGCAGGTCGTGACGCCTCGCACGCTCAACGTCGTGGTTACCCCGCTCACCGCATCGTCGAAGGAGATGGAGAGATCAGCTTGGGCGTCGGCACCACGGGCCGGCCCGGTGCGGCCCCTGGAGCCGAATCCGAAGAGGTCGCCGAGACCGCCCATTCCACCGAGCAGGTCGGACAGGTCCTCGACCCGGACCTGTTGACCCCCGAAACCACCAAATCCCCCACCACGCGGGCTGCCGTACCCGGCGAAACCCCCGGTGTCGACCATGCGGCGCACCTGGTCGTACTCCTTGCGCTGTTCGGCATTGGACAGGGTGGCGTAGGCCTCAGAGATCTCCTTGAACCTCTCCTCCGCCTCTTGGTCATCCGGGTTGGCGTCGGGGTGATTCTTCTGCGCCAGTTTGCGATAGGCCTTCTTGATCTCGTCGGCTGTTGCCTCGGAGGTGACACCGAGGATCTCGTAGAAATCCTTGTCGACCCAGTCCCTGTTCACTCTCGTGCTTCCAGCATCACCATGGCCGGCCGGAGGACCCGGTCCCGGAGTCGGTAACCGCGACGCAACTCGGATGACACCACGAGATCGTTGGTTCCACCGGGGGCTCCGACCGGCTCGTGGATCTCGGGGTCGAAGGGCTCGCCAACGGTCGGAACCACTTCGAGACCTTCCTTCTCCAGCGCGGCGAGAAGCTGCTCACGGGTGCTGATCATCCCGGAGAGCAGCTGTCGCTCCGTCTCGGACTCCGCCGCGGTGCCGAGGGCCGCGTCGAAGGTGTCGAGCACCGGCAGCAACTCGCGGACGACACGCTCGGCGGCGCGGTCGAGGGTGGCGGCTTGCTCTCGAGTGGTCCGCTTTCGGTAGTTGTCGAAATCCGCCGCGACGCGCCTCAGGTCGTCGAGATAGGAGGTCGCCTCGTCTCTCGACTCCTCGAGATGAGTCAGCAAGAGCTCGACCGCTTCGCCCGGGTCCTCGGGCAGGTCGATGCCGAGGGCGGCAGCGTCGGTGGGCCTCCTGGCCTGGATCAGCTCCGCCTCGACCACCTCGGGCTGGTCGTCAGGCCTCATCATCCTCGATGATTTCGGCTTCGACGACGTCATCGTCATCTCCTGACGCCTCGCCCTCGCCACCCTCCGCTGCGGCCTGGCTTTGCTGGGCCGCCTGCTCGTAGAGCCGGGTCGCCATGGCCTGGCTGGCCTGGATGAGCTCGTCCATCTTGGACCTGATCTCGCTGGTCTCGGCGCTTTCGTTCTCCAGTGTGAGTCGCAGGGCGCCGAGGGCGGTCTCCACGCCCGACTTCTCCTCGTCGTTCATGTTCTCCGCCTGCTCCTGAAGCAGCTTTTCGGTCTGATGGACGAGTTGGTCGGCCTGGTTGCGGGTCTCCACCGCCTCACGACGACTGGCGTCCTCCTCGGCATAGGCCTCGGCATCCTTGACCATCCGGTCGATGTCATCCTGGGCCAGCGCCGTGCCGCCGGTGATGGTCATCTTCTGCTCTTTGCCGGTGGCCAGATCCTTGGCGTGGACGTTGACGATCCCGTTTGCGTCGATGTCGAAGGTGACTTCGATCTGGGGGACACCCATCGGCGCCGGCGGGATGCCCGTCAGACGGAACTTCCCGAGGCTCTTGTTGTCCCCAACCATCGTCCGCTCACCCTGCAGGACGTTGATCTCGACCTCGGGCTGATTGTTCTCGGCGGTGGTGAATATCTCGGACCGCTTGGTTGGGATGGTCGTGTTGCGCTCGATCATCCGTGTCATCACGCCACCCTTGGTCTCGATACCGAGGGTCAGTGGCGTCACGTCGAGTAGGAGGATGTCCTTGACATCACCCTTGAGCACACCCGCCTGGATGGCGGCGCCGGCGGCGACGACCTCATCGGGGTTCACACCGCGGTGGGCATCCTTTCCGGTGAGCTCCTTGACCAGTTCCTGGACGGCCGGCATCCGGGTCGAGCCACCAACCAGCACGATGTGGTCGATGTCGCCGACTGCGATCCCTGAGTCCTTGATCGCCGCTTCGAAGGGGCGCTTGGTCTTCTCGAGCAGCTCTTCGGTGAGCTTCTGGAATTCGGAGCGAGTCAGCTTGCGCTGGAGGTGGAGCGGGCCCTCGGACGTAGCGGTGATGAAGGGGAGGTTGACCTCGGTCTCGGCCACCGAGGACAGCTCGATCTTGGCCTTCTCGGCTGCCTCCTTCAGACGCTGGAGAGCCATGCGGTCCTTGGCCAGATCGACACCGTGGTCGTTCTTGAACCCCTCGACCAGCCAGTCGATCACCTTCTGGTCCCAGTCGTCACCACCCAGCTGGGTGTCGCCCGACGTCGCCTTGACCTCGAACACACCCTCACCGATCTCGAGGACGGAGACGTCGAAGGTCCCGCCACCCAGGTCGAAGACGAGGATGGTGTGGTCGGCGGACTCCTTGTCCAGCCCATAAGCCAGAGCAGCCGCTGTGGGCTCGTTGATGATGCGGAGGACGTTCAGACCGGCGATCTGACCTGCCTCCTTGGTCGCCTGGCGCTGGGCGTCGTTGAAATAGGCCGGGACTGTGATGACGGCGTCCGTCACCTTGTCACCGAGGTAGGCCTCGGCATCGCGCTTCAGCTTCATCAGGATGCGGGCTGAGATCTCCTGGGCCGTCAGCTTCTTGTCATCGACTTCGATCGACCAGCCGGTGCCCATGTGACGCTTCACCGAGCGCACCGTCTGGTCGGGGTTGGTGATGGCCTGGCGCTTGGCGACTTCGCCAACCAGTACCTCACCGTCCTTGAACGAGACGACCGACGGGGTGGTGCGCCCGCCTTCGGCGTTGGGGATGATGGTCGGGTCGCCGCCTTCCAGCACTGCGATCACACTGTTGGTGGTGCCCAGGTCGATGCCCACTGCGCGTGCCATGTCTAATGATCCTCCGAATTCAGGTTGAGACTGCTCAGGTTGAGTCTGTTGCGATGGTACAACCTGAGTCGACCATTGTCATATTCCGCGTAAAACGTATTACGTAAAACGTATAACGCATCTAGTCGTTCGGCGTTAGCCGAGCGACTTGATGTACTCCACCAAATCGTTGATCTCGGCCTCGCTGAGACTGTCCGCATAGGTGGTGGGCATCACGGCCTCGAAACCGGCGACGACCTGGGCTGCAGGATCGATGATCGAGTTGAACAGGTACGCGTCGTCGGCGATCACCGTCTCGCCGCCGGCCAGTGTCACTTCCGACCCGGCCAGCCCGCCCCACCCGGGACCCGTGCCCGAGGTCTCATCGATCGCGTGACATGCCAGGCATCCGGTACTCGCCGCCAGTGCCTCTCCCCGACTGGCCGCCTCGCTGTCGAACGAGACCGGTGAAGTCGGGTCAGTGGCGCCGCCGCCGATGGGCTGTCCGCTCAACAGCCACAGACCTATTCCGAGCAGGACCGTGATGCCCAGAGCAGCCAAACCTTCGGCCCAAGTTTTCATGCCGGCGGAACCGTAGACATAGGGATGGCAATCCTATGGTTACCTGAGGTACGTGGCGCCATATACGGGCCTACGGGAACACAGAAGACACGCCGCGAGGAGGAGAGATGACGGCAATCGATGTCGCCCTATTGATGTTTCGATTGTGGGTGGCGGTTGTGATCATCGCCCACGGCGTGAACCACGGCAGGACTCAGGAGGGCACGGCGAAATGGTTCGCCTCCAAGGGCTTCAGCTCGCCACAGTTGAACGCCCGGATATCAGCCCTCAATGAGATCCTCATCGGCCTCGCCCTCATCGCAGGCGTGTTGACGTCGGTGGCGGCGGCCGGCCTCGTTGCGACGATGTTCGTCGCCTTCTGGTCGATTCACCGCTTTGCCGGGTTCTTCAACTTCCATCGCCCCGACGAAGGTTGGGAGTACGTGGCAACCCTGTCGGTCATTGGGATCGCCCTGGCCGTGCTCGGCCCCGGCCGCTATTCAGTGGACGAGGCGCTGGGCATCGCCGGCAATCTGGATGGGTGGGTCGGTCTGGCCATCATCGGCGCCGGGGTCCTGGTTGCAATCGGTCAGCTGGCTGTCTTCTGGCGTAAGCCGGCCAGGACGGGGGGCTCGGCTTGAGAGTCGGACCCCTGCCCGACGACTTTCAGTTCGCCCGGGATCAGCTCCATCAGTTGGCCTTCTTCGCTCTCGCCCCCGCCCGTTACGCCGTCGTGGAGCGGATGGGCCTCAGGGCCACGCCTGGTGGGTTCGGAACCCCCGAATACGGTGACGGGCAGGTCTCCAGGATCGAGGGCAGTCTGCTGGTCCAGGAGTCGGGTGAGAGGATCGCCACCCAGGCCATCACCACCATTCGAGCCGCTGCCGAGTTCTTCGGAGGGGGCTATGACGTCGACTGGTACACCGAGTTCAAGGACCCGCTGGCACCGATGGACCCCGATCGACCCCTGAAGGTCGAGGAGGCTCCGGCGACCGCCCTGGGCGAGTGGTTTGCCTTTGGTTTCGAGGTCCTCGAAGAGCTCCGCGGTCATGGCGACGCTGCCGACGATGTGTCCGAAGTGCAGCTGTGGCCCGAGCATTTCGATCCTGCGATCGAGATGGGCACCGATGGAACCAAGGCCAGTTACGGCGCCTCGCCGGGGGACAAGGGCCACCTCGAGCCCTATCTCTACGTCTCCGCCTGGTCGGAGATCGACCGGAATGATCCCTTCTGGAACGACCGCAACTTCAACGGCGCAAGTCTCCCTTTCACGACCCTGCTCGAGGCCGAGGACCAGTCGCGGGTCGCCATCGAGTTCTTCATGGAGGGATATCGCATCCTCCACGCCCGGTAGGTCAGGCCCTGCTGTGCTCCAGTATCTCGGCGACCAGCCCGCTGGCCGCGGCCCGGACGATCCGGATGGTTTCGTCGTACCCCGCCTCGGGGCCCCCCCAGGGGTCGGGGACTTCGTCGGAAGACGCCGTCGGGTCATAGGTCCGAAATAGCCGCGTTCTCGCTTGGGCTTCCAGGGATGGGGCCATCTCGTGGAGGTCCCGGAGGTTGGCCTGGTCCATGGCCAGGATGATGTCGAAGCGGTCGAAATCGGTGGGAGTCACCTTCCGTGCCCTCCCCACGACGCTGAGGCCGACTCTTTGGCCGGCGGCAACGCTCTCGGGATGGGGCGGCTGGCCGATGTGCCACGAGCCAGTACCAGCCGAATCGATCTCCACCTCTACTCCTGCCGCGGTCGCCGCCTCACGGATCGCCGCTTCGGCGGCCGGTGACCGGCAGATGTTGCCCGCGCACACGGCGAGAATTCTCACGAGCCCTCCTCGGCGAGACGGGCCCGGGCCAATTCGATGTAGTCGGCTTCGGTCTCGACGCCGACGTAGTGGCGGCCGGTCCGCATCGCAGCCACCGCCGTGGTGCCCGACCCCATGAACGGGTCCAATACCAGGTCGCCCTCGTAGGTATAGAGCTCGATCAGTCGCCGGGGAAGCGCCACGGGGAACGGGGCTGGATGACCGATTCGCTTGGCACTTTCCGATGGCATCTCCCAGACATCGAGGGTGGCCTCGAGGAACTCCTCGGTGAGGATTGTGGGCTGGTGGGGCTTGCCCTCGGACTCGCGCTTAGCCCGCTTCACGGCACGGTCGAAGCGGCCCTTCGAGGCGACGATGATCCTCTCGGTGACATCACGGAGAACCGGGTTCTGGGGGGAACGAAAAGAGCCCCATGCGCAGCTCCCGCCTGCCCCTCTTGCCTTTTGCCAGATGATCTCGCCACGCATCAACATGCCGAGATCGTCCTGAAGGATCGAGATCACGTCGGCTGACAGGGACCGATAGGGCTTACGCCCGAGGTTGGCGACATTGATCGCCATCCGTCCCCCCGGCTCCAGCTTGCGCAGACACACTGCAAAGGCGTCAGTGAGCATCTCGAGGTACTCGACATAAGACGAGGGAACGTGGCCGGCGGCGAGATCCGTCTCGTACTCCTTGCCGGCGAAATAGGGCGGAGAGGTGACCATCAACGCCACAGATCGGTCCGCGATCATGTCGTCGGTGATCTCACGGGCGTCGGCGTGCCATATCACGTCGACGGCTGACGGTGTCTCGACCCTCTCGTCCGGCGAGATCAGAGGTGGGGTGAACCGGTCATAGAAAGACGTCGAGTCATGTGACTCGCGCTTTCCCGAACCGAAGAGGGATGTGGCCGTAGCCGTCCGCCGCCGCGCCATAGACGGGGAAGTTACCTCCGCGCCCACCTGGGTCACCGGCATACCGGAATGCTCGCGGTATGCTTGCTATTGCAAGCACCCACCAGATGACCAGCAACCATCAAGAGCAAATCGTTGTGCCCGTCACCCTTCGCGATGGGTCGATCGCCGAAATTCGACCGATCGGGCCCGCTGATCAGGGTCTTCTCATCGAGGGTCTGGCGCAGATGTCATCCCAGAGCAAGTTTGCCCGTTTCGGCTCCGGGATCTCCGGGCTGAGCGCTGCCGAGCTTCGCTATCTCACCGACGTGAACCAGGTGAGCCATGTCGCCTGGGGTGCGACCATCGACGGCGAGCCGGCCGGCGTGGGCCGCTACATCGTGGACAGCGCGGCCGAGGCGGAGATCGCCATCACGGTCGTGGACAGGTTTCAGCGCAGGGGGCTGGGACGCACACTATTCGACGCCCTCGCGGCCTCGGCGCGGGCAGCCGGGATCGAGTCGTTCCATTTCGTGATCGAGCCGTGGAATCGGACGGTGCTCCGGATGCTGCCCGGTATCGATGTCGGTCATGACGAAAGCGAGGACATGCTCACCGGGCGGATCGCGCTGGCCGACGTCCCGGCCAGCGTCCACGAGGGCGAGTTGGTCGATCTACTGGACCGGTGCCGTCAGACGTGGCCCGAGCCAGGATGAGCTACTCGTCGGAGTCGAGCTCGAGCGCGGCCGAGTTGATGCAGTAGCGAAGACCGGTCGGGTTGGGGCCATCTTCGAACAAATGACCCAGATGCCCGCCGCAATTGGCGCACTTCACCTCGGTCCGGACCATCCCGTGAGAGACGTCACTGGACTCTTCGATCCTCTCCGGCTCCAGCGCCTGATAGAAGCTGGGCCAGCCCGATCGGGAGTCGTACTTGGTCTCGCTCGAGAACAGTTCCTCACCACAACCGGCGCACCGGTAGGTGCCGTCGGCCTTGGTGGCCCAGTACTTGCCGGTGAAGGCGCGCTCGGTGCCCGCCTCCCGTAACACCTCGTACTGCTCCGGGGTGAGCTTCTCCCGCCACTCGTCTTCGGTCTGCGGCTTGCTCGACATGTGTTGTCTCTCTTCGCTCATGACAGGTTCAATCGTCCTCTAGGTGACAATGTTCCGGGCGTCGTCCAAGTTTGCGATGAGTCGATCGATGAAAACCGTCTGCGCCTGGTTGAGTTTGATCCGGGCCTGATCGACGCTCATCCAGACAACCCGATCGATCTCCGGGAAGCTCCGGCCGCTGATGGTGATCATGTTGGAGTCGAGCGTCTCGGGGTCCAGGTCGGCCTCCACGGCGTAAGCGACCACGATCTTGCGCGATTTGAGCGTGGTCTCGCCCAATTCGATCCATGGCTGGGGTGGGGCAGGCCAGCCGGTCTCCTCCTCGAATTCCCGGGCCGCAGCCTGTTCGTCGCTCTCGTCGGACTCGACGATTCCCTTCACGATCGACCACCAGCCATTGTCCCGACGGGCGAAAAAGGGCCCGCCTGGATGGGCGACCAGAAGACGCAATTCATCATCTAGGCGATAAGGGAGAAGACCCGCGGATCTCAACCAGCCCAACATTACGCTGGCCCCGTGACTGTGATTCAGGCCAGGGACCGGCTTGCCGACGCCCCTCCCGATGCCATCGCGATGGCCCTGCCTGCGTTCCGGTTGCACGCCGGTGAGCCTCTCGGACCCGGTCTCAAACGTCTCGGCGTCGCCGCGATCGACGAGGCAATCGCGGTCTTCTACGACGGTGATGCCAGGTTCGGGGAGGCGGTTCACGTCGCGCGGAAATCGACCAAGAAGGTGAGGTCGCTGCTCCGGCTCGTCCGCTTCGAGGTCGGGGAACGGGTGTATCACTTCGAGAACGAGTGGCTGCGCGACACATCTCGGCTCCTCTCAGCGGCACGCACCTCGGCGGTGCTGGTCAGCGGGGCTCAGGACATCCGGGACATGTACGAGCCGATGTTGGCGGACGGGACATTCGACGAGGTCCTGGAGCGATTGGCAACGAACCGTGATCGCATCGAGGAGCGCGTGATGGAGGATCCCGAGATCGTCCCCCGCGTCGTCTCGAACCTGGAACGAGCCAGGGGGAGATATGAATCGTGGCCCGCCGACCCCGATGCCCGATCGGTGTACGGAATCGGTATCCGTAACGAGTTCCGGGCGGTTTCACCGGGCCTGAAGGCCATTCATGCCCGGGGCCGACGAGAGATGGTGGCCGCCTACAACGCCCCCAGCTTGGAGTCCTTCCACCGCTGGCGGAAGCGGGTGAGATACCTCGAGCGCCAACTGGAGATCCTGACTCCGTTGTGGCCGGAGGTGATGATCGGGATGGCCATCACGTTGGATCGGATCTCGGAGCTTCTCGGCCAGGACCACGATCTGGCCGAGCTGCTCCAAGCGCTGGTCGATCGGCCGGATCTCTGCCCCAACCCCCTCGAACGGGCGCTCATGACCGCCCTGGCCGAGCAGCGCCGTTCCGACCTCCAGACGGCCGCCCGAATCCTCGGCCGCCGGATGTATGCCGAGAGCCCGAGCGCGTTTGCCGAGCGTCTAGGTGCGTACTGGGAGTCGATGGAGCTGGCCAGGACTACGCATCTGGTCTCTCTTCCTGCCTGATCGAGGAAGGCCCGAGGCGATCTAGGGTTGGCCCGGATATGAATGACGCCGGCCGCGTCCGTGTCGAGCCGGGCTCGAAGCGGGTCCGGGTGACGCTCGGCGGCGAGGTGATCGCCGACACGACAGCACCCCTCCTGGTCTGGGAAGTCCCCTACTTCCCGACCTACTACTTCCCACCCGATGATGTTCGGGCCGAGTTCCTCAGCCCGACCGGTGACGTGAAGCGATCCCCGAGTCGGGGCGACGCCACCCAGTATGCGGTGAAGGTCGGCGAGTCGTCGGGGGCGGGCTATTCCTTCCATGAATCGAAGATCCCCGAATGCGTCGATCACTACGCGTTCGTCTGGCGGACGATGGATCATTGGTTCGAAGAAGACGAGGAGGTATTCGTGCACGCTCGGGACCCGTACACCCGTCTCGACATCCTGGCGTCGACTCGCCGGGTTCGGGTGGAGATCGACGGCGTCACCGTCGCCAACAGCGCCAACGGGCAGTTCCTCTTCGAGACCGGTCTGCCCGCCCGCTATTACCTGCCCAAGTCGGACGTGAGGATGGATTTGCTCACTCCCACCGACAGAGTGACCGCTTGCCCCTACAAGGGCACGGCGCGCTACTGGTCGGCAGCGGTGAATGGAGTGATCCACGAGAACATAGTTTGGGGATACGACGATCCGTTTCCCGAGTCGGAGAGGATCGGTGGCCTCGTCTCCTTCTACAACGAGAAGGTCGACATCTACATCGACGACGTCCGCTTGGAGAGACCGAAGACAAAATTCTCCTGAGAGTCGTTTGACGACCCGTAGCATTACTACTATCTTCCATAATTCAGTCAGTACGGAAGGTCACAAAAAATGACAGATCGTATGGGGGACACTGTGGTCGAAGTCCACGACCTTCGTATGCGATACGGGTCCAACGATGTCCTCGACGGGGTCGATTTCGACATCAGACGTGGCGAGGTGGTGACCTTGCTCGGGCCCAACGGCGCCGGCAAGACCACGACCATCGAGATCCTGGAAGGTTTCAGACTCCGCTCCGACGGAGAGGTGTCGGTCCTCGGGGTCGATCCCGCTCAGGCCGACGAAGACTGGAGGGCGCGGGTCGGAGTAGTGCTCCAGTCCTGGCGCGACCACCCGCGCTGGACACCCCGGCTGCTGCTCCACTATCTGGGGCGCTATTACGCGCCCTACTCGACTCCATTGCGAGAGCGTCCCTACGACGTCGACCAACTGATCAAGTTGGTCGGGATCGAGGAGCATGCCGACCAGAAGATCCGCACCCTCTCCGGAGGCGAGCGGCGGCGCCTCGACGTCGCGGTGGGCATCATCGGGCGCCCCGAGCTTCTCTTTCTCGACGAGCCGACCGCAGGTTTCGACCCCCAGGCGCGGCGTGACTTCCACGACCTGATCCATCGTCTCACAGATCTCGAGGACACCACGGTCCTACTCACCACCCATGACCTCGACGAGGCGGAGAAACTGGCCGACCGCATCCTGATCCTGGCCGCGGGTCGGATCGTCGCCGACGGGAGCGCCGACCAGCTGGCTCGGATGATGAACCGCGAGGCTCAGGTGCGTTGGACCCGAGATGGGGAGCAGTTCGTTCATGCGACCCCGGAGCCGACTGCTTTTGTCCGGGAGCTGTTGGGCCAATACGAGGACATCTCCGACCTCGAGGTTCGCCGGGCCACCTTGGAGGACACTTACATCACCATGGTTCAGCAGTACGAGTCGGGTGAGGTCGCCCCCGGCGCGACTGCCTTCGAGGAGGTCGGCCGATGAATCCCACCACCAATGCGATCAGGTCAGGTTTCGCCCGCGGGTGGACAGAGTTCAAGTTGAGTCTGCAGAGCCCGCAAGACCAGGGTTTCTACGTGTTCATGTCCGTATTGGTCCTGGCCTACCTCTGGTTCAATCGCAACACCGAGATCGAAGGGACCAACCTGTCGTATCCGACGGTCGTGCTGCCCAGCATGCTGGGGGCTCTCCTCGTCTTCAGCCTGATAATCGGCCCCGCCTACGCCCTCGCCATGGAGCGCGAGGACGGGACACTGCTCCGGGCCAAAGCCGTCCCCCATGGTGTCGTGGGCCACGTGACCGGACACGTGGTCCTAAATGTCCTCAGCATCCTCCCTTCCTTCCTGATCATCCTGATCCCGGCCGCCCTGCTCTTCGACGGGCTGATGCAGAACGGGGCGAAAGGCTGGGCGACCGTGGCATGGGTCACCCTGCTCGGCCTCTGGGCCACTCTCCCGATCGGGATCATCATCGGATCTCTCGCTCCCAGCGTGCAGAAAGTGGGCACGTGGGGCATGTTCCCGGTGCTCGTCCTGGTCGGCATCTCCGGGATCTTCTTCCCTATCCAGGACCTGTGGGGCTGGGTTCAAACCGTCTCGCAGATCTTCCCGATGTACTGGGTCGGTCTCGGGATGCGATCGGCTTTCCTGCCCGAAGCCGCCGCGGCCCTCGAGATCGGGGGCTCGTGGCGAACGATGGAGACGGTGCTGGTGCTGTCGGCGTGGGCGGTGGTCGGCAGTCTCATCGCTCCCGTGGTGGTTCGCAGGATGGCGCGGCGCCAGTCGGGGTCCCAGGTCGAGGCAGCTAGGGAGCAGGCCGTTCAGTGGGTCAGGTGACCGACACAGTTCACAATCGGATCGCCATGCTCCGCGCGGAGCGGGGCGTCTCCCGCAGGCAGCTCAGCGAGGCGCTGGGTGTCCACTATCAGACGATCGGCTACCTGGAAAGGGGGGAGTACAGCCCGAGCCTCTTCCTGGCGCTCAGGATCGCCGAGTATTTCGAGGTGCCGATCGAAGTGGTGTTCTCCACCGAGCCGTTTGCCCGGATCGGAAGCAAGACCGCCGCCGGCTGAGGCTGCTCGGGTTCAGCCGCTCGGCTCGAGCTCTGTGAAGAGCCGGATGAGGTTGCCACCGGGGTCGGTTACGGCGGCATAGCGAATCGGGTCGAGGTCCTGCGGTGGCGTGATCTTTGTCACCGAATCCGGGAGGGATTGCCAGAACGCGTCGACATCGTCGACCTCGAAGAAGCCGCTGGGCCCGGCCTCGACGTCGGTCGTCGCATCCAGCATCATCAGCACTTCTGATCCCGGGATCTGCATAGCCGCTGTGTCGTCACCCATGCGCCACGCTTCATCCCAGCCCAAGACATCTCGATAGAAGGCCACCGATTGCTTCAAGTCCGACACCGGGTGATATAGGAATGTGAGTCTCATCGAACCGAGCATAAAACAATTACGTGAACCCGTCAATCGGTTATGGTGGAGGCGTGCCATACCCCGTGCCCATCCCTGGCTCCGCCT
The DNA here is from genome assembly GCA_963810465.1 of uncultured Acidobacteriota bacterium. Taxonomy (GTDB): domain Bacteria; phylum Actinomycetota; class Acidimicrobiia; order Spongiisociales; family ZC4RG35; genus JARDZU01. The sequence continues at coordinate 165,317 of CAWENM010000002.1, forward strand.
CAGCCCGGCTAATCGAGGCGGCGATGCTCCGGTTCGAAGCCGAGGGCAGGGATGCGGTGAATGTCATGGACATAGCCCGAGACGCGGGAGTGACCACAGGATCGCTGTATCACCACTTCGGGTCGAAGGAGGGTCTCTACGTCGTGATCCGGGACGAGATGGAGCGGCGCATGACGGAGCGCATGGAGGGGGCGGCCGCGGCTGTGGGATCCACAGGCAGGGGGGCGGTAACGGCATCACTTCTGGTCGCCTTCGATGCGGCGCTTCGCTTCGGAGTGGCCCGAATCCTCTCCGAGCCGGCACTCGACCCTGATAGCGACGCCATCTCACTCGCCATCGCCCCGCTGCTCCCGCCCGAGGGTGCAGGCGCCGCCCCGGCGCTGACGGGCGCATGGCGGGGAGCGCTCGGGGCGGTGGCAGGGGGTCTGACGGCGGGATCCGCCAGGCACGGGTTGAGTTGGGCTCTGGGTGGGGTCTAAGCGGGGAGGATCAGGTGGCTGTCACCGAATTCGTGCCATAGGTACCCGTGCTCCAGGGCGCTTCGATAGCTCTCTGCCAGGAGTCGCCGACCGCCGACTGCCTCCAGCAGGTCGAGATGCGTCGACTCGGGCTCATGCCAACCGGTGATCAGCCCGTCGACGACGCCGAGTGCGTGATTGGAGCCGATGACGAGGTCGGTCCAGGTACGCCCGGGGTGCGAGATGCCTCTCGAGTCCACGGTCGTCTCCAGGGCGCGGACCACCGTCGTGCCAACGGCGACGACCCGCCCACCGTGCGCCCGAGTGTGATTGACCAGTGCGGCGGTCGATTCCGGGATCTCGAACCACTCCGGGTAAGGCAGCTCACCTGCCTCGAGTGAGGAGACACCGGTGTGAAGGGTCAAAGGGGCCACCGCGACTCCGGTTGCCGCCAGCGCCGTGAGCAGACGGTCGGTGAAGGGTCTGCCGGCACTGGGCATCTCGGCGGAGCCCGGAACCCGGGCGAAGATCGTTTGATAGGCCTCCAATGGATAGGGGCCGTCGGTGTGCCGGTAGCGAATGGGGCGACCCCACGTCTCCAGATAGTCGACCAGGGGACGGCCCAGATCGGCGGCGGCAACCCAAAGCCGGCGGCTGGTCGCTTCCGCCGGATAGGGCGTGAGCAACTCGATCATCCCGCCCCCCGGGAGCTGTAGCGCGCCGGCGCCTGGATGCTCGTAGGGGAGGGAATTCGCCCCGGCCAGTCTCCGAATCTCGACGACGTGGAGCCCGCCGGGGAGCACTGTCGAGAAATGAACAACGAGATCGCCATCAATGACCACCGACGCCGGCAAGGTCGCCGAGTTGTTGACCACCACCAGGTCACCTGACCTCAACTCGGATGCCAGGTCGTGAAAGACGCGGTGTCGGATCCCATCTCCATCGCTCACCATGAGGCGGACCTGGTCGCGTCGAATGCCACGCGTCTCAGGGGGTCTGGTTGCTTCCAACTCGGGTGGGACGACGAAACCGTCCAGGACATCGGCCGATCTCAGTGTGGCCGGGAGAGTCATGTGCTCTCCTTGGCCAGCAGGTCTTCTGCCTGATAGCGGCCACTGGGATAGCGCTCCTCGAGGAGACGAAGCAGCGCCGGGACTCTCGTCTCGGGCAGAGGCCGATCCGAGATGTCGTCATTCGGGAAAGCCTCCTGGTGCATCCTGGTGTTCATGTCACCGGGGTCGAGCCAATAGACGGTGATGTCTTGCTCTTCGGCGGCCAGGACGTTGGAGAGCTGTTCGAGTCCCGCCTTCGAGGACCCATAACCTCCCCAGCCCTCGTAGCCCTCGACCGCAGCATCGGAAGTGATGTTCACCACGGTCCCACCGGCGGCGCGGAGGTGGGGGAGGGAGAGCTGGATCAGTCGAAGGGGTGCCAGGAGATTGGTCGCGAGCACATCCTCCAAAATCTCGAGCGGATAGTCGCCGATCCGCGGTTGCGGGCTGGGCCCGAGCAGGCTGGCGTTGTTGACCAGCAGCGAGAAGCCGCCGGTCTCGACCGCGGCGTCCACGAGAAGGGCGGCGTGCTGGGGATCAGTGACATTGCCGGTGATGGCCACGACGTCGCCGGTCCCGGCATCGTCGATGGCGGCCGCCGCCGACTCGAGGTCGGATCCATCCCGGCTGTCGATCACGAGGTTCCAACCGGTGCGCGCCAGCTCGATGGCCAGTGCATACCCGAATCCTCGAGATGCCCCGGTGACGATGGCTGTGCTCATACCCCCAAACTACGGCCGGCCCCGTTCCCGGTCATCGGTCCCCGGCCCGATTCACCCTCCGTCTCCGGACCGATGAGGTCCAGAACCCATTCTCGCGCGCCGATGTCGGCGTATAGATCGATATCGGCGCGCGAAAACGATGGGATCAGCTCTCGACCAGCCCACTCTTGACCGCGAACAGGGCGGCCTGGGTGCGGTCGTCGAGACCGAGCTTCCTCAGGACGGCGGAGACATGGGTCTTGACCGTCTTCTCCGAGACGAAGAGCTCTTCGGCGAGCCGGGCGTTGGACCAACCCTGGCCGAGGCCTGCCAGCACCTCCCGCTCTCGGGCGGTGAGCTCGGTCAGGGCCTCATGGGGATCGCCGCCCGACACGAACGCGGACAATGCGGCCGCCGCTTCCTGGGCATACACGGTCCGACCACTGGCCAGCTCCCTGATGGCGTCAGCGAGCTGGTCGGGGTCGGTGTCCTTGAGCAGATAGCCGTCGGCGCCGGCCCGGATCGCCGGCACCACCTCGCGCCGGTCGGCGAAGCCGGTCAGCACGAGGACCTTCACGTTGGGATTCCACTTTCTCATCTCGGGGATGAGCTCCGCCCCGGAAGCATCGGGCAGGTGCAGGTCGAGCAGGACCAGATCGGGCTCACCGGTGGCCAGCTCCCGCATGGCCTCCTTGCCATCGGCTGCTTCACCAACCACCTCCATCCCCGGTTGTGTCTCCAGAAAGGCGCGGAGACCTTTGCGAACGACGGGGTGGTCGTCCACGATCATGACTCTGACCGTCTGGCTCAAGTCGGGACCTCGAGGCGAACGGTGGCTCCCTCCCCGGGCGAAGAGGCGATGGTCAAGCGGCCTCCGATTACCGAAGCGCGCTCCCGCATCGAGGTGAGCCCGAGGCGCCGCCCGCGGTTCATGCGGGTATCGGGCTCGAAGCCCTGGCCATCGTCGGTGATCGTCACGGCTAGCTCTGCGTCGTTGTCCACCGACACGATGACCTTGCGGGCCCGGGAGTGGCGAACGGCGTTGGTGAGCGCCTCCTGGACGATGCGGAACACTTCGTGCTCGGCGCGCCCCTCCAGGTCAGCGTCACCGTCGGCGACAACTTCGATATCGATGTGATGCACACGGCTCAACAGATCGGCGAGGCTTCGAATCGCCGGCAACAGGCCATCTCGCTCGACATCGGGGGTCCTGAGCCCTTCGACCACTGCCCGAAGCTCTGCCATGGCCTGTCTCGACAGGGATGCGATCTCATTCAGCTCTTGGGCCGCCCGATCGGGGTCGGTGGCCAGGTGTCTCGACGCTGCCTTGGCCGTGAGGGTGAGGCTGAACAATGACTGGTTCAAGGCGTCGTGCAGCTCGCGGGCCAGACGCTCTCGCTCCTCGGACATGGCGAGTGTCCTCGAGTCCTCGAACATCCCGGCCGCCTCGATGGCGGCGGCGGCGTGATAGGCGAGAAGGACGATGCCCGCCTGGTCATCATCGGTGAACTCCTCCGCGCCGACCTTGTCAGTCAGGTAGAAGGCCCCGATGACCTCGTCGTCGCTCACGATCGGAACGCCGAGGAATGAGCTCATCAGGGGATGGGCACGCGGCCACCACCCTCGGAAGCGACTATCCCGCTTGATGTCGGGGAGACGGAGCGGCTCCGGGTCGTGAAGCATCGCATCGAGCATGCCGTGGGTTCGTGGCAGCGGGCCCATCTCGGCGACCAGCTCGTCGCTCATGCCAACGTGGATGAAGGCGGAGAAGGCGTCTCCTTCCGGTTCGGGGATCCCGATTGCCGCGAAGGAGGCGCCCGAGATCTGTTTGGCGGTCTCCGCCAGCTTGGTGAGGACGTCCTTGAGGGATCTGCCCGGAGCTACCGCCTCTGTGATGGCAGCCAGGATCACCTCGGCGGTGCTCTGCGACGTCGTCACCCGGCGCCCTTTTCGCCGTGGAGTCGCTCCGCCTCCTCGAGCGAATGCGATTCGGTGAGGTCCCGATCTCGGCGCGAGAGGTCCACGAGTTGTCGGTAATAACCATGGAGGACATCGAGGTCGTCCTCGCTGAGGTCTTCCACGTCGATCAGACGATTGCTCGCCCCCTTGGTCGCCGCCACGAGCTCATTGAGCTTGAGCTCTATCGCCTTGCCGTCCTTGTTCTGAGTCTGCTGGATGAGGAACACCATCAGGAATGTGACGATGGTGGTTCCTGTGTTGATGACTAGTTGCCAGGTGTCCCCGAATCCGAATAGTGGCCCGCTGACCGCCCAGACGATTATCACGAGCAGCGCGATGAAAAATGCCCAGGGTCTGCCTACCGCATGCGTGACACGTTGAGAGAACTTCTCGAATCTCTCGGTGAACCCAACCTCTTCCGCCATGGCGCCTCCTGTTTTGATCGTGTCGATTCAAACCCAGAGTCAACACCCGGTCGGTGACCGGGTGTTGACCCGTGGAGGGACTTGGCTTGCGCCAGCCTCAGCGGCGAGCGGCCCGCTTGTACTGGCGGATCGAGAGCGGGACGAAGATGGCCATGATGATCACGACCCAGATCAAGGTGTAGGTGATCGGGTTCTGCAACGGCCAAGCCGTGGGCTCGGGAGCCCCGGGCGGGATGTTGCCGAACAGCTCACGGACCGCTTGGGTCAGCGACGACACCGGGTTCCACTCGGCGAAGGTCTGCAGGGCCGGGGGCAAGGTCTCTAGCGGGACGAAGGCGTTGGACACGAAGGTGAGTGGGAAGATCACCATGAACGACGCGTTATTGATGACCTCAACGCTCGGCACCAGCAGCCCGACATATGCCATCACCCAGGAGAAGGCGTAGGCGAACAGGAGCAGGAGCGCGAACCCCGCCGCCGCCTCGAGGAACGATGTCCGGATTCCCCACCCGACCAGGAGGCCGGTGAGAGCCATGATCGCGACGGAGAGGGCGTTGTAGACGACATCGCTCGATGTCCGACCTACGAGGACCGCCGATCTCGCCATCGGCAGCGACCGGAACCGGTCGATGATGCCCTTCTGCATGTCGTCGGCCAACCCGGCGCCAGTGAAAGTCGCCCCGAATATCACGGTCTGGGCCAGGATGCCGGCAATCAGGAATTCGCGATAGACCTCGGCCGCCGCCCCGCTGGCCACTTCGATGGCGCCACCGAACACGAAGGCGAACAGCAACACGAACATGATCGGTGATAGCAGGACGAACACCAGGATCTCGGGGACCCGCTTGATCTTGATCACATTTCGCTTGGCGACGACGGCGCCGTCACCCAGTGCGGTCATCAGCTGGCTCATCGGCTGACCTCCTCGAGCTCTTCTTCCTTGGGTTTCTTCGATCTGCCGCCGTTGGACTCCACCTCTTCCTCCGCGACGTGACCGGTCAGGGTCAGGAACACATCGTCGAGTGTCGGGCGACGCAGACCCACGTCCTGAACCACGATCCCGCGCGCATCGAGCTCGCGTAGCGCCTGGGTGAGGACAGGTGCTCCGCCCGCTATCGGCGCGGTCAGCCCTCGACTGTGATGGTCGATCCGGATCTCACCAACAGCGAACGCGGCCAGGACTTCCTGAGCCGGTGTCACGTGCACCACATCGGCCACCGTTACCTCGATCCGCTCCCCACCGACCTGAGTCTTGAGCTGGTCGGCAGAGCCATGGGCGATCTCCCGCCCGTGATCGATCACAACGATGTCATCGGCGAGTTGATCGGCTTCCTCCAGGTACTGGGTGGTCAGGAGCAGCGTCGCCCCCTCCTTGACCAGGTCCCGGATCGTCTCCCACAGGTCCACCCGGCTCCTCGGGTCGAGCCCTGAGGAGGGCTCGTCGAGGAAGAGCACCGGTGGCTTGGCTACCAACGCGCCTGCCAGGTCGAGTCGGCGGCGCATGCCGCCCGAATAGGTCTTCACCGGTCGGTCGCCGGCTTCGGTGAGGTCGAAAATCTCGAGTAGCTCGCGGGCGCGCTCACGGGACTTCGTCTTCCCGAGGTGATAGAGACGCCCGATCATGTCCAGGTTCTCGAACCCGGTCAGGTGCTCGTCGACGGCGGCGTACTGGCCGGAAAGACCGATGAGCCGGCGCACCGCTTTAGGGTCCTTCCTGACGTCGGCCCCGGCGACCATCGCCTGACCCTCATCTGGCTCGAGCAGAGTGGACAGGATCGACACTGCGGTCGTCTTGCCGGCGCCGTTTGGCCCGAGAAGGCCAAGCACGATCCCCTCGGGGACAACGAGGTCGAGACCGGCCAGCGCGGTGACTTCCTTGTACCGCTTGACCAGGCCCGAAGCCTCGATCATGTTGGTCATGGGTTTCTCCTCTTCCTGTATCGAGATCTTCTGACAATCAGACCGGCGTCACCGCCGAAAATCATCGGTCCCGAGGACGAATTCCGGATCGGCCTTGGGGACGATTGGAACCACGCCTCGTTGTCGTGGACCTTCTCGACTCTAGGCAGTAATGCGGACAGATTCGGTCCGCAATGACGATGACTGCTTGAGCACGATAGGTGGCAACCGATTTCGACGCCGGGGTATTTCCCGGTGCGGTTGAACCTTTGGTTACCGTCTCGTTTCGGTCAGATGGACGGTGTTGCCCGTTAGCCCGAGCGGGCGAGGTTCGTTTGCTCGATTGGGTGGCGCGTGAAGAAGTCGGCCAACGCCTGTGCCACCGCCTGCGGGTTCTGCACCAACATCAGATGCCCTGCATCGGGTATGGATACGCGCTCAGCTTGGGGAAACCAGGATTGGATCAGTTCGGCTCCTTCGACGAACCGCGAGACAGTGTTGGCGGCAAGGACGTTGAGCACGGGTTGGGTCACGCGCTCGGCGTCTGCCGGCCCGAACGACCAGCTTTGAACGGCCGCCATCTCGGCCTGGAAGAAGAGATCGGCCTCTGCAATAGCCTCGCTGAATGCGTCTGGCACCACCCGGTCGAGATCCTCTCGGTATCTGTCACCACCAACATGGCTCAGGAAGAGATCGACCGCGGCGGCCGTATCACCCGATTTGTAGGCGGTGATGACCGGCGTGAGCGCCGCCTTCACCTGCTCTGAGCTGGAGATGCCACGCGCCGCGGGCTCGAGCAACGAAACGGAGGCGACTCGCTCCGGGGCGTCGATGGCGGCCTGGAGGGCGACAAGGGCTCCGTATGAGTGTCCAACGAGATGAGCAGTGGTCCAGCCGATGTGCTCCATGAGACGCATGCAGATTCGGGAATCCTCGGCGACGCTGAGCGGGCGATAGGGCTCATCGTCAGGACGACGGAGTCGCCGTCGATATCGCAGATTCGAAAACCCCGATAACTGCTCGACCAGCGGTTCGTACCACGATACGAAGGGGCTGGCATGAATGAGCGCCACCCGCTCACCCGATCCTCGAACCTGATAGGTCAGGTCGATGTCGTCGAACGACAAGTGGTCCATGCTCACCTCCGCAATCTATTCCATATGCGCTGTAGTGAATTGGTGGCTACTGTATCGGAATGGCTCGAGAAGTCAAGAGCCCGCGCCGCTCCTACAACTCACCCTTGCGGGCGGATCAGGCCAAGCAGACCCGTCGCAAGGTCCTCGAGTCTGCCCGTCGGCTGTTCGTGGAGCACGGGTACACCGGCACCACCGTGGCGGCGGTGGCCACCGATGCCGGAGTTTCGCCGGAGACGATCTATCTGTCCCTTGGCGGCAAACGCGGCCTCCTGGAGGGGGTCATGGAGATCACCGGCCCACACGGCTCGGCGGCGGACGACGAGGAGTGGTGGGCCATGGTGTCGGGACTCACCCAGGCCACCGAGCGCTTGGACAGGATGGTGGAGTACAGCTGTCGAATCCTCGCCCGGACTCAGGCGATCCACGCCATCATTCGCGGTGCGTCCGACAGCGAACCCTTTGCCGCCGACTTCGGGCGGCGTTTGATCGCCGAGCGTCTGGCCAATCAGACAGATCGCATCCGGCGGTTCATCGCCAAGGATCTCAAACCTGGCGTATCGATCGATGAGGCGGGACAGAAGTATTGCGCCCTGACCAGCCCTGAGCTCTTCCACCTGCTGACTGTCGAAATGACCTGGACAGTCGAGCGACATCAGAGATGGGTGACCCAACTGATGAGAACGGAACTGCTCGGGGACGGCATCTGAATAGTGATTCGCAAGCTGGCGAAATCCCTCGACAAGGGTATGGATTCTGTCGTGGGGGTCTTGTAGGTTAGCGAACATATGTTCGATACTGAGATTCTGCCTTCTGATCTGGATCTTCTGGATGCGGACCTACTGGATTCTGACGATGATGATGGGCTGCCGGCTGATTTGGAGTCGATCCCTCCGGGTCTGATGCTGCACATCATCTTGTCGAGTGTGGATCGGGACCGGTTGTCTGGTTATGACCGGGTGCGGGTTCTCAAAGCCGACCAGCGGATGGTCGTCTCATTTTCAGGCCCGGGTCTATGCCGACGTCGAGGCGGTTTCGGTGTCGATGAGCGTGGTGTTGGATGATCTTTGGGAGGGGGCATCTCCTGACCCGGTGATGGTGGACGATGCCACGTCGTCTGAGATCCAGGCGGCGTTGCATCTGACCCGACGGGGAGCTGATATCCAGGTCGATCTGGCCTTTCAGCTCTGTGAACGGCTTCCCCGAGTGTGGGAGGCGTTGCATGCCGGGTCTGATCGATCTGCCTCGGGCCCGGATCCTTTCTGATCTCACCCACCACTGCCCGAAGAACTGGCCCGGCAAGTGTGTGATGCCGCCCTGGAAAGGGCTCCCGGGTTGACTACCGGTCAGCTGCGAGCCCATCTGCAGCGACTGATCATCACCATCGACCCGGCCGCCGCCCAGGAACGTTATGAGGAGAAGTTGGAGGAGCGGAGAGTGTTCTCCGAACAGGGTGAGGATGGGACCGCCAATCTGCACGGTCTGAACCTGCCCCCAGCCGAGGTCACGAGGGCGATGAGAAGGATCAACCGTCTCGCCCGAAGTCTGAAGGCGAGAGGTGACCGGCGGCGGATCGATCAGATCAGAGCCGACATCCTCCTCGACCTGCTCACCGGGAAACCAAGCCAGAGCAGGGATCGGATCCTCGAGACACTGGGGTGGTCGAGATTCGGGTGGATACTGACCACCCTGACCGGTATCGACGACCAGCCAGGGGAGATACCAGGTTTTGGACCGGTCCTCGCCGATGTGGCCCGTCAGATCGTCGACCAAGCATCAGATGCGGAATGGCGGATCGTCCCCGTCGACGAGAACGGCCAACCAGTCGGTGTGGTAACCACCAGAAGGACGACCCACCACGGCTCAGAAACGGATCGTGGAGACCAGGAATCCGACCTGTGTCTTCCCCGGCTGTCGCATGCCCGCCACAGAATGTGACCTCAACCATGAGATCCCCTGGGCACAAGCCCACCGGACCACGATCAGAGAACTCGGGCCACTCTGCCGTCACAACCACATCGACCACCACCGCCACCGGTGGAAACTGAAACAGATCCGACCCGGCGTCTACCAGTGGACCAGCCCCCTCGGCCACACCTACATCACCGGACCCGACCAGCCCTGACCATTAAGCGCCCCTGACCCACACGCCGGCGGTAGTCGGCCGGAGGGTGTCGGTCACCAGATCCACCCAGTCCGATGCCATTCGATCCGGGTCGACCTGATCCTGGAGATGAGAGGAGAACTCGTCCATCACCTGCTCCATCTGATATCGGGAGCGATAGAACCGGCGGTCGACCCAGCCCATGATCCGGCGTCGAATCGGGGTGAACAGCGCCGCAACCGCCAGCGTCGACCCTGCGACGAACAGGGGCGATTGCTCGCCGACGATGCGGGTCGGCAGCCAGACCGCCCCAGCCACGTAGACGGCTCCGAGGATCAGAACCAGGAGTGCGTAAGAGACGGTCCTGCTGACGATGCGATCGAAGTCGTAAAGCCGGTAACGAAGCACCGCCACCGCGATTGAGAAGACCAGAACCAGGACCCAGATCGCGAACAAGGCGTTGGCAGCCGGCTCGTTGCCGAGTTCATAGAGAATGAGATTGAGTGCCATCCCGACGACGGAGATCGAGAGGGCGCCGGCGAACACCTTCATCTGCTGACGCTCGATGCCTGTTGATCGTCGAAACCGCATGATGGCACTCACCACCGCCCCGGCGACTGCCGCCAGCATGAGCGCCAGCCCGAAGAGGGAAACCGTGTCGAAAACCTCGCCGGACACAGGCAGACCTAGTGGGAGGGCGATGTCGAACTGGGTGTCGCCCACCGTGACGAGCGTCGACTCCCAGAAGGCGTTGCCGAAGATCAGCATGGCGAGACCGGCAAACATGACCGGCGTCACCCATCGGTATCGGGTGGAGAGCAGCTTGCCGTCAGGGAATCTGAGCGGGAGTTGGACCAGGATCAGGCCCATGCTCATTGCCCATTGCCAGGTGCCGAACCAGACACCCCAGCTGGTCAACGGGCTCTCCGTTGCCGCCAACGATTCGCCAAGGACACCCAGGGTGAAAGTCAGGCCGAATCCGGCCAGGATCAGACCAACCGGGTTGCCCGGCACTCGCCACGCGAGGTAGGCGCCGACAACGGCGGGCGATGTGAAGGCAAGCAGGCCCAGGATGTCAACCAAGAGGACCGGCTCTTCCGAATTCTGCACCGACATGTAGACGAACATGGCCGATGACACCAGGCCCATCGCGACTCCGAGCCATCGCTGCCACTTCATCGGGCGTCACCCCGCACCCACACACCGAGCGCCGACGGCTGCAGGGTCTTGGTGACCACGGTCGCCCAATCGTCGGCGAGGCGATCGGCATCGACTTGGTCCCTCAATCGGCTCGAAAATCTGTCGGTGATCTGCTCAAAGTCATAGGACGACCTATTGAATCTGCGATCGACCCACCGCATGACCCGTCGTCGCAACGGGTTGAACAGGGCGGCGACGGCGAGCGTCGATCCGGCCACGAACAGGGGGGTCTGTTCGCCGACGATGCGGGAGGGAAGCCACACCGCCCCGACTCCATAGACGAGGGCCAGGGCGCCGGCCAGGACTGCATAGGTGACGGTTCGGCTTATGAGACGGTCGATCTCGAACAGCCGGTAGCGAAGGATGGCCAGCGTCACCGCCGCCCCGACAAAGAGGCTGAACACGAAATTGAGGACGGAACCGAGCCAGATCGGGCCCCAGCTCTGCGTGTCGACGGAGAAGAAGATCACCGCAACCGCTCCGACCCACAGCAGGACCTTGACCTGCTGTCGCTGGACGCCTTCTCCCCGGCGATAGCGCGCGACCAGCGAGAGCAGGCCGAGGACGATCGCTATCAATAATCCCGGGACGACCACGAACTGGAACACCGCGTTGATGAACTCGCTCAACGCGGGGATGCCCAGGGGGTTGGGTGGCACTCCGATGATCGGCTCCGGCTCCACCAGGAGAGCGGCAGCGAAGAACGTGGTCACCACCGCGGCATTGGTGAACCAAAGTGCCGGGCGCCAACGAGATGAGGGCAGGTGGCCATCCGGATAGAGCAGCAACAGGTATGGAATGCTGAATGAGCCCGGGATCCACAACCACAGCGACATCCAACCCGCGACTGTCACGATCGGGACAGCCCCCCAGCGGTCCATCCCAAAGCGAGTGAACTCGGCGGCGAGGCCCTCCAATGGAAAGGAGAGACCGGCCACGAGGACCCACCAGCAAAACGCATTCCTCGGTTGGGAGAGCACGAGACGCAGGCCTAGCACTCCTACCGCCACGAAGGCGAGGTCTTCCATGGCTTGGAGCCATGGGTCCGTTGCGTCCAACGGATCTGCGACTGGAAGGTCTGCATTGGCGAACAGCAGAGCCACCTCGACCACATAGGCGAGGATCGTCACCACCCATACGGCCCAAGCCAGCCGTCGCCGGCCCGGGTCACTCATCGTTCATCTCCGAAATAGTGACTCGGGCTCGTCACGGGACCGTTACGACGATCGATTCACCGAGAAGACCGTGATATCGCTGCTCCACGTGATCCTGCAACGCTGAAATCGTCTTCTTGGGCAGCTTGCCGAAGGGTTGGAGAGCGATCGCACCGGACTTCGACTCCCAGGTGCCCACGATTCGCCCATTCTCCAGGATCACAGGTGCGATCCAGCCCGCGGCTTTGGACACCTCGTCGACTTTGCCTTTGGGGATGGTGTACTCCCGATGACTGAGAGGGGCCAAAGTGTATGGATCGAATCCGGGCAACAGATGAGCCCCCTCGGCCCGCCTGGCCTTCGCCGCCGCCTTGGCCCCATCCTTGGTTAGCCAGCCGACATGGCCCTCCGTCTCGATCGGGACCAGCCCATCGATGTGGGGTTCCATCAACTCCCGTCCGGTCTTGGGATCTACTCCCAACCATCGGGCGAAGTCGCTGATCGTGGCCGGACCGTTGGCATCGAGAAACCGCTCGACCACACCTCGCATCGCCTCCTCGGGACCCGGCCCCTCGAACGAAGCACCGAGCCAGGCAGCCGGATCGACGAAGGTGACATTGCGCCCACGAGGTGGTCCTTGGGCCAGCAGACCCTGGTTGGCCGCCGGCTTCAGCACCTGGCTCCAACCGGAGGCGAGTGCCTCACCCAGACCGCGATCACGGGTCTTGGCCACCACGGCGGCCGTCAACTCCTCACGTGTCATCGGTTCACCGGAAATCACCGACGGGATGGCCCCGGTCAAGGAGTCGAGTTGAGACTTGCTTATCCCGTGGTACTTCTCCCAAGCCGGGGTGATCTTCCACGGCCGCTGGCGCAAGGCGGCGGTCCAGAAGCCGATTTCCGATGCCGGCAGGAGATGGAGCGTTCCCCTCATCGCCCACGTCTTGACCAGGCTCCGCTTCTCCCACAACAGCTGCTCGATGTCGGGGCGACGCTTGCTTCTGATAGCGACTGCCTGCAGGGCCGAGGAGGCGACCTGGGCCTGGACGCCTCCAAGAGCCGAGGCGACCCGCACCGGATCGCGCCCGGGCGCATCGAGAAGCTGTCGACCCAGGCGCCAAGCGAGTGCTTGGTCCCAAGTCAGTTCGAGCTCCGGCTTTCGCTGCGTCATCGTCGGGTAGTTTCGTGCCTATGTGTTACAACGGTGATGCCCTACCGCCAGTCGATCCCATCGAGGGTGGTGCTTCAGGCAGCGACCTCGTGCTGGCCTCGGTCGATGGGAACCGATTCGCCGCGTTCTCGGCCACAAGTGCCGAGAGCAAAGGCCCGGGCGTGGTCATCCTCCCCGACGTCCGCGGCCTGCACCATTTCTACGTGGAGCTGGCGCTTCGCCTCGCCGAGCATGGCTATGACGCAGTGGCGTTCGACTACTTCGGACGGACCGCCGGAGTGGGCAAGAGGAACGATGAATTCGCCTACAAAGAGCACGTCCCGCGGACCACTCTGAAAGGTGTCACCGCGGACACTGCGGCGGCCGTGGGCCATCTGCGCGATCAGGATGCGAATCGGCCGATCTTCACCCTCGGATTTTGCTTTGGAGGTTCCAACTCCTGGCACCAGGCCGCCGCCGGGCACGGCCTCGCCGGCGCCATTGGGTTCTATGGAAACCCGTTGCGCCCGCCGAAGGGGCCCATGGAAGAGGTGAGCGATTTCGCGTGCCCCATCCTGGCCTTGATGGGTGGCGACGACCCCGGGATCCCCAACGAAGTGGTCGAGGGTTTCCGGCAGGCCATGGACAATGCCGGGGTGGAGAACGAGGTGGTGGTGTACTCCGACGCCCCCCACTCCTTCTTCGACCGGCAGCAGGAGCGGTTCTCCAGGGAGTCGGCCGATGCGTGGAGCCGCGTCCTCGAGTTCATCAGTCTCCACGCCGAGAACACATGAACCTGCCGGCTGAGATGGACGTCGACACATCCGATCTTTGGACCTGCCCTTCGTGCGGGAAGAGATTCGTCACCCGGAACATGTCGCACTCGTGTGGGCCCCACACCGTCGATCAATTCATGGAGGGAAAGGGGCCGCAGGCTTGGGCCTACTGGAATCGGCTCCAGGAGGTGGTGGCGGCGTGCGGCCCCTATTCCATCGTGGCCAACAAGACAAGGCTCGAATTCATGGTGCGTGTTCGGTTCGCCGGGATGGACGCGGTCTCGGACCGAGGGATGAGCTTTTCGTTCTGGCTCAAAGAGCGCATCGATAGCCCACGCCTCCGCAAGGTCGTCCTCTACGGCCGCACCGACTGGGTGCACCACCTCCGCATCAACTCCCTGGACGACCTCGATGACGAGGTGCAGGGATGGTTGTGCCAGTCCTATCTGGTCGGCTGCCAGCTCCCTTGACCCGCTCGAGTCGTCATCGGATCCGCAGCGCCTGGATGATGACCTGGCCGATGTAGTTCTGTTCCACCACGCCGTGGAACAGATGCGCCTGTGGCCCGGTCGCATAGATCCCCACGTCTTCTCCGGAATGCGTCTCCGACCCGAGCGGCACGAGCGTCGGTTGCAGGTAATCGAGGGAGGTCGACAATGGCTCCCCACCGGCCGCCAGGTCGGCCCGGGTATAGGCCGCGCCGGGACCGTTGGCGTACGAGAGAGTCGTGTAAGGCAGACCGTCGCTGCCGGTCCCGGCTATGCCCAGGATCGGGTGTCCCCGCTCCGGATATCCATTGATGGTCAACGTGTGCCCGTGGTCCGCTCGAACGTCGGGCGGCAGCTACCGCGGGCCTTCAGGCACCCGCCGGCGGGATGTTCTGATTGAGTCGGAACAGATTCGCCGGGTCGTATCGGTGCTTGACCTCGCGGAGCCGCTCCCAGGTCTGGCCGGGATACGCCTGCCTCACCCGATGCTGGCCCTCGTCGCCGATGAAGTTGACATACGCCTCGCCGTTGTCGCCAAGAGCCGTGGCCAGCCCGTCGACCCACGCTTCATGGACCGCGGCTTCATCCGGCTGCTGAAACATCGACGCCACGTTGAGCATGATCGGACGCTGGCGATGTGCGTAGGCCGTGGCATCGTCGGGCACCCGGGAGATGGCGCCGCCCAGGACCCTGATCTGGGTCACCGCCATCGCGGCGGTCGAGGCGTTGACCTGCTCGACGATCGTCTCGGCGGCGGCGAGATCGATGTCGTCGACGAAGAGGTTGCGGACCGCGAACACCCCTGGAGGCGGGCCCTCCTCTTCGTCCTCATAGATGCCCGCGTAACGACCTGGCTCGACCGTGTCGTATAACGGGGTGGCCAGCTCGCGGAACGGGGCAACGACGCGTTCCCCGGTCTCCGGGTCGCCTGAATAGACGAGCAGGCTGAAGAGAATCACCTGACCGTGAAGTTCCTCGGGTAGAAACGGCATTGGCGGCGCTTTCATCACATTGGCGATTGTGGAGAGCTCGTCTGGAGCCGCGGAGGCCAATTCGACGAAACCGGCGATCGTGTCCGTCGTCGCGGGAAGGATCAGCATCCCGCCGACGATCCGATCCACTTCATGTAGCCGGAACTGGAACCTGGTCGCCACACCGAAGTTACCGCCCCCTCCGCGAATCGCCCAGAAGAGGTCGGGGTGGTTCTCCCCATCGACACGAAGGACCTTCCCGTCAGCGGTGACCACCTCGGCGGCGAGGAGTGAGTCGATGGTCAGGCCATGCTTTCGCGAGAGAAATCCGACCCCCCCACCTAGCGTGATTCCGCCGATGCCAACAGAACCCGCGTCGCCAAAACCAACGGCGAGGCGGTGGTTGCCAAGGGCGCTCGTCAGCTCACCGGCGGTCAACCCAGCCTGAGCCCAAACGGTGCGTTGCTTCGGGTCGACATGGACCGTCTTCATCGCCGACAGATCGAGGACAATCCCACCATCGGAGCTCCCGTAGCCGGCGATGCTGTGGCCACCACTGCGGACAGCGAGCTCCGTTTCGGTGTCACGGGCGATGGAAACCACGTAGGCGACTTCGTTGGTGTCGGTGGGGCGAACGATCACCGCCGGCTTGCGATCGATGCCGTAGTACACCTCTCGCGCCTCGTCGAAGGAATCATCTTCAGGTGTGATCACCTCACCGTCGAGAACCTCCCGCAGCTTGGGGATCGACAGCTCCTTGGTGGTGATGGACGGGTTCTGCATGGTTACTCCTCTCAATAGCGAGAGTGGACAGCTCAGGGGGCTACCCCTTCGATCTAGACCGCAATCAGCATCAGAATTAATCGGCAGATGAGCCAGGTCATCGGGCCGGGGGCGTATTCCACGTCCGACTCGGGGTGTAGATGTCCCATACTGGGGGGGCACATGACCGAATCAACGGCGACCGAAGCCAGGAGCGACACACCGTCCCTCGAGGACCTGGAACAGTATCGGCGCGAGCTCACTGGCTATGCCTACCGGATGCTGGGGTCCTCGTTCGAGGCTGAGGATGCGGTCCAAGAGAGCTTGATCAGGGCGTGGCGGGCCAGCGAACGATTCGAGGGTCGTTCTTCTTTGCGGACCTGGCTCTATCGCATAACGACCAACGTCTGCTTCGACATGCTCGAGGGCAGAGAACGTCGGGCACGACCCATGGATCTGGGGCCTGCATCCACTGCCGACACAATGCTCCCCGCGCCGTTGCCCGAGATCACCTGGATCGAACCCGTTCCTGACAGCATCATTCTCTCCCCGAGTGCCGATCCGGCGGAGGTGGCGATCTCGCGGGAGTCGGTGCGTCTCGCCCTCATGACGGCCCTGCAGCATCTCCCTGCCCGACAGCGGGCCGTCCTGATCCTGCGCGAGGTGCTCCGCTGGAAGGCCGACGAAGTCGCCGACCTGTTGGAGACCACGGTGGCCTCGGTCAACAGCGCCTTGCAGCGGGCACGGGCGACATTGTCAGAGATCGATCCGGCTGCATCGGACCCCTTCTTGCCATTGGACGACGAGCAGCAAGCCCTGCTCAGTCGGTATGTCGACGCCTTCGAGAGATACGACCTCGACTCATTGGTCGCCCTCCTCCACGATGACGTGGTGCAGTCGATGCCGCCGTATGACCTCTGGCTACGAGGACATGCGGATATCAGGGGCTGGTTCCTGGGCACAGGCATCGGCTGTCGCGGTTCGGTCGTCATACCCGTCGAGTCGGCCAATGGGCTGCCCGCTTTTGGCCAGTACAAGCCGGGACCCGACGGCGGCTATGTGCCCTGGGCGATTCAGGTCCTCGAGATATCACAGGGTCGAATCGCCGGGCTCAACTTCTTCCTCGACACCACGCGGTTGTTCCCCCTCTTCGGGTTGGCCCTGGTCTACGAGGGGTAGGACCCCCTCCAGCCCGCAAATAACCAGCAACTCCTGAAGCCCAGGCGAGGCATCGCGGAGCTCGACCGCATATCCCTCGTCGGCGACAGCCAGCCGGAAGCGGCACAACGCCTCGATCGTGGTCAGATCGGGCGAGGTGACTCCCCCCATGTCACAGACCAGGGCAGGCCTTCTCGAATCGGCTTCTGAATCCAACGTGATTGAGACTCCCCCATCCGGGGAAACTCATCTCACAAGGACCACAGGAGGTGGTTTGTGTTCGAAGACACCAAGGCTTACAGCGGGTTCTCGGTCGATGACCTAGAGCGTGCGCGCCAGTTCTACGAGGGGACCTTGGGATTGAACGTCACCGAGGAGAACGGGATGCTCGGTCTCCACATCAACGGAGGCGGGGACGTTCTCATCTATCCCAAGCCCGACCACACCCCGGCCACGTTCACCATTCTCAACTTCCCCGTCGAAGACATCGATCGTGCGGTTGACGACCTGACCGGGAGCGGAATCGAGATGGTGCGCTATGGGCAGATGAATCAGGACGAAAAGGGGATCATGCGTGACCAGGGCCCGCCGATCGCCTGGTTCCAGGACCCGGCCGGGAACGTCCTCTCCGTGCTGGAGGAGTAGGAATCTCGGTTCAGAGCTGGCCCGAGCTCATCGTGCCCGCGATCGATGCCACATAGTCGGCGTCGTCGTAACGGTCGAGCAGGAAGGCATCTGAGTAGGCGGGCAACTCGGCACCGGTGACTTGCTTGGCCAGCAGCTCGGCCGCCCCGGCGGCGACCATGACCCCGAACCCGGACAGGCCGGCAATGAGATGGAACCCGGAGGGCCCGGCAGGGCCGACCAGGGGGCGGTTCTCTCGGGTCTTGGTGTAGTAGCCGCCGTCGACGACTGATTGGGGAAGCCGCTCCCTGTAGACGTCGAACCCCGGGACCATGGTCGTCAACCCCCGCACCACGACCTCGGGATAGAGGGGATCCTCGGGGAGCGGCCACGATGGCTCCTGTACCAACCCGTGGTACTCCCAGAGACCGAGGAGATATGGGGAGCCGGCGCCCCCCTCGGGTCGTGCGTGGCAGAAGATCGGCATCTCGCCGAGCAGTTCGTCCCGACCCTGTTCGGCCAGAGCCTCCCGCTCCTCGACGCTCCAGTCGAGACGTTGGGTGTCGCTCCAGATGAACATCGGGGCGTCGCGTGGGACGACACCCAGGTGATCCCGGTAGGCGACCTTGATGTGTAGCTCCGAGAAGAGGGGCAGATCGACCCCGGCCAGAGCCGCAACCTGTCCGGCCATCGGCCCGGCGGCGTCGACGACCACATCTGTGGAGATGTCGCCCCCTCTGGCCAATGAGACTGACCGAATCGCCCCGGCGGCCATCCCGATGCCGGTCACCTCGTCGACCACGATCTCCAGCCCTCGGTCCTTGCTCTGGTCGAGCATCCAGGCCCCGAGTTGCTGGGCGCTGAACCAACCTGCTCTCCTCACATGAATCGCCCCCACTGCCTCCGGAGTCACGTACGGGAAGTGATCGAGCACCTCATCGGCTCCGACCAGGATGTCGGCGCCTTCCGGCCCCCCGATGAATCCTTCCGACGGCGAGGCGCGGTATGGGATGGGCCCCGGGTGAAAACGCACAGGCCCGGCGCCGAGTGTCGAAGTGTGATGGGCGTCCTCGACCATCCGGTGGAAGTTCTCCTCGTCTCCGGTTACGAAGAGGTAGCCACGTCGGTTCAGGGCGAAGCTATTACCGGACTCGGACGCCATCTTCTCCAGGAGGTCGATGGATCGGCTCATCAGCCCCACCATGGGGAGGTTGGGCCACCAGTTGCGGTAACACTCGGTCGACTTGTCCGATGTCAGAGACATGGCTGGGCGCGGGTCGACGATCACGACATCTCCGATCCCGTGCTTGACCGTCAGCTCGTAGGCGGCGGAGATACCCGCGATCCCGGCGCCAATGACGACGACGTCCGCCCGGCGGCTCATTTCAGGTCGAGAGGTGTTCCCGGACGCGGTTGGCGACCGCCGGGCCGGTGAACCCGAGTTTCTCGGCGATCACGGTGTCGGGCGCCGACTCCCCGAAGTGATCGATGCC
Source organism: uncultured Acidobacteriota bacterium (assembly GCA_963810465.1). Taxonomy (GTDB): domain Bacteria; phylum Actinomycetota; class Acidimicrobiia; order Spongiisociales; family ZC4RG35; genus JARDZU01. The sequence continues at coordinate 184,824 of CAWENM010000002.1, forward strand.
GAGGATCAACCCCTCCTCACCCACGATGCGCTCCCAACCGAAGGGGGAGGCTGCCTCGACCGCGACCCGGGGCGCCGACCCGAGAACGCCGGCTCGGTACTCCTCGTCCTGCTCGAAGAACAGCTCCCAACAGGGGAGGCTCACCACCCGTGTCGAGATGCCATCTCCTTCGAGGAGCCCTGCCGCCTCCACCGCGACATGGACCTCGGAGCCGGTGGCGATGAGTGTCACGTCGGTGCCCTCCTGGAGCACATATCCGCCTTTCCTCATCCCGGCGGGATCGGTTTCCAGCACCGGGACGTCCTGACGGGTGAGGAGGAGACCGACCGGACCGTCGTGTCGGTTGAGGGCCATCTCCCAGCCGGCGAGGGTCTCGTTGGCATCGGCGGGTCTGATCACCCAGAGATTTGGCATCGCCCGGAGCGACGGGAGATGCTCGATTGGCTGATGGGTCGGGCCGTCCTCGCCGAGGAAGACCGAGTCGTGAGTCCATACCCAGACCGATGGAGCCGACATCAACGCCGAGAGGCGGACCGCCGGCCGCATGTAATCGCTGAACACGAAGAAGGTGGCGGCGTACGGCTTCAGCCCGCCGTGCACTCCCAGCCCGTTGGTGATGCACCCCATCGCGTGCTCCCTGACTCCGAAGGGGATGTCCCGGGCCGCGGGGTCGGCCGCCGAGTAGCGACGAGATGGGTCGATGACTGTCTTGGTCGAGGCGACCAGGTCGGCGGAGCCACCGAGAAATCCCGGCAGCTTGTCGGCGATCTCTTTGAAGAGCTTGCCGGATGCCGAGCGTGTGGCCATCTTCTCGCCGACCGTGAATCCTGGGTCTTCCAGTTCGACCGGGGCCGGAGAGTGCAACCGGTCCCAGAGGGCACGCTGGTCGTCGTCAGCGCTCTCCAAACGCTTGGCCCACTTCGACCGCTCCTCCTTCCCCCAGACCATCGCGGTCTCGAAGAACTCGTAGACGTCGGGCTCGACATGAAATGCCGGCTCGAGCGGATATCCCATGGCCTTCTTGGCCAGGGCAATCTCCTCGTCACCGAGGGGCGAGCCGTGTGATGCCGCCGTGTCCTGGGCGTTGGGGGCACCGTGTGCGATGTGGGTGTGGCAGATGACCAGCGAGGGCCGATCCTCGAGGTTGATGGCCGCCTCCAATGCCTCGTCGACGGCTTCCGGGTCATGCCCGTCGATCTCCTGGGTGTGCCAGCCCTGCGCCTGGAACCTCTTGGCCACGTCCTCGGAGAATGTGATATCCGTCGAGCCGTCGATCGAGATATCGTTGTCGTCGTACAGGTAGATGAGTTTGCCCAGCCCGAACCGGCCGGCCAGGGATGCGGCCTCTGCACTCACCCCCTCCATCAGGTCGCCGTCGCTGACGAAGCCAAAGGTCCGGTGGTTGACCAGATCCTCGCCGAGTCGGGCTCGTAGGTGCGTCTCGGCGATGGCCATCCCGACGCCGGTGGCGAACCCCTGGCCTAATGGCCCGGTGGTCATCTCGATCCCGAGCTTCTGGTTGATCTCCGGGTGCCCGGCAGTGTGGCTGCCCCACTGCCTGAATCCCTTCAAGTCGTCCATGGTGAGCGGGAATCCGCAGAGGTGGAGCATGGAATAGAGGAGCATGGAGCCGTGCCCGTTGCTGAGAACGAACCGGTCCCGATCGGGCCAATCGGGGACCGTCGGGTCCACCTTGAGGAAACGGCCCCACAGCGTCACCGCGATCTCGGCCATGCCCATGGGCATCCCGGGGTGGCCGCTGTTGGCCTTCTGCACGGCATCCATGGCCAACGCCTTGACGGTGTCGACCGCCAGTTTCTCGATCCCGTTTGTTGTCATAGGCCCCGGGAGGCTACCGGCGGCGGGAGGAGGCGGCTAGCCGGGCCGGCAGACCTCGCAGGGCCGGAATCCGGCGGACTGGGCGGCGGCGGTCGAGGTGAAGTCGACCACGTTCCATTCGCCGGATGCCCGGATCACATGACAGGTGGGATGGCAGTAAACGCCCGTGGCGGGATCGCCCTGGACCCGGACGCGGTGCTCGGCCAGTTCGACGAGACGCGCCGGCTCCACGCCCTCATGGGTGAGCAGCTCCCACTTGTTGTGAGACCCACCCAGCGAGTACTCGCCGAGGTGGCCGTCGGATCGCACCACCCGGTGACAGGGGATTATGAGGGGGATCGGGTTGCGGGCCATGGTCGATCCAACCGCCCGCGACGCTCCGGGTTTCTCCGCCTCGCGGGCGAGCCAGCCGTAGGGGCGAACCTCGCCTCTCGGGATCGTGGCTGCAATGTGGAGAACCCGGGTCTCGAACTGGGTTCGGGACCTGAGGTCGACCGGGAGACGGCCTGGTGCCCCTGCCTCCATCGCCTCCGGGATGTGCCGACCCCAGTCGGCAGGAGGCTCGGCCCGGAACAGGCGGCGGCCATGGCGGCTCGAGAATCGTGTCTCGTAACCCTCGGTGGCCAGATCGAGAGACGAGACCCCCTCGATGTTGAATGTGACCACCACCTCGCCCAAAGGAGACGGATAGAGGTCGTATCCATCCGCCAACCCGGTGCCGAGTGCAACTCCTTCGCTGATGCCGTCGGGCAACCCGCCGGCCAGCCCGGACAATTGGTCTTCGATGCTCATTGTTCTTGCTCCATCATTTGTCTCAGACGTTCCAGTCCACGATGGATGTCTGCCTTGACCGTGCCCTCAGGTCGCCCTGTGGCCTCCGAGATCTCGCCGATCCCGAGGCCGACGACATGGCGGAGCACGACCGCCCTTCGCTGGTTGACCGGGAGCGCCGACAATCGGACGTCCCACGCTGCGGTGTCGGGTGGCTCCGGGTCCTCCGCTGCAGCGTGCTCATGAATCTCGACGAACGTGGGCCGCCTCGATCGGCTTCGAAGGTGATTCCGCCCCAGATTGAGGGCGATGGTCCACAGCCATGGCGATAGCCGGAGCTCCTCGAATCGGGCCCGATCGAACCCACCGAGGGATCTGTAGGCGCGAACAAACGTCTCCTGGGTCAGGTCCTCAGCTTCCTGATGATCGCCACAGAGCCGTCGCAGACCCCAATAGAGCCCCGGCCCGGCGCTTTCCACCAATGTGGGGAAAGCGCCGTCGAGATCCCTGGCCAGCGCTTCGGTCAGATCATCCATCGCAAGGAGAACACCGAACGGGATGCACCGGTTGCACCTTCGCACCGTACTTACATGAGGGCCATGGACGGCTCACGGGTCGGGGCAACTCTGGACGACGCCGAGCGGGCGGTCTCGGCGGGCTTGCCGGTCGGACCAACCGGCTTCTGGAAGGCTGTCGACGCAGTCAAGCGAGACCCGGCCCTGATCGAACAACACGCCAGTCGGATCGCCCGGATCGATCGAGCTGCGTTCAAGCAATGGGCGCTGATTGCCGTCCCGATCTGGCTCGGCAACGTGCTGATCATCGGGGCGACCCTCATCGGGCTGGTATTGGTCGGATGGACCTATTACCTGGAGGGAACCGGGTCTGCACTCGTCTTCCTGCTCGGCTTCGGGATCATCCTCGTGACCACCCATGGTCTGACCCATCTCGCGGTGGGCACCCTGATGGGGATGAGATTCACCCACTGGTTTATCGGGAAGCTCGTCCAGCCCCAGCCCGGGGTGAAGCTCGACTACGCCACCTATCTTCGAGCTCCGGCGACGTCCCGGGCGTGGATGCACGCGTCAGGTGCGATCGTCACCAAGCTCATGCCCTTCGTCTTCCTGGGCGCCGCCATCGCTGCGGGGGTTCCCGACTGGGTCGTCTGGGCGCTAGTGGTGATCGGGCTGATCGAGATCGCTATCGACGTCGTGTGGTCGACGAAGAAATCCGACTGGAAGAAGTTCAAGCGAGAGATGGAGTTCGTTCAGTCCGCGTCCTGATCGGCCATGGTCGGGATCGAGCCGTCGGTCTGATGCATCACCTCGTGTGTGCTGATCAATTCGTCGAAATTGGGTGGGTCCTCGACGTCCACCGATATCAGATGTCGGGTCACTGGCCCATCGGCGCGGTCGAATGACCTTGCCCGGGCGATGATGTCGGCCGAGGCATCGTCGATGCGGCGATGCTGGGCCAGGTGCTCTTCCCACGATCCGGTGGCGAACAGCTCGGTGAGACGGGTCGGGTCGCTGACGTTGCGCAACAAGCGCCACCGGTAGGCACCGGTGCGGAGACGCACGAGCCTGACCAGGTTCATCACCGCTATGAACTCCTCGAGGTCGGCCAGATCGATCTTCCACGTGTTCAGGATCAGGACCGGCCCGCCCTCGACCGTCTCCTCCTCGTGAAGGGGGCCGGGGCGGTCGGGGGTGAACTCCGGCGACTCGATCTGATCGAGACCGGGTAGGTGAAACAGCGGCACCAGGGCGCCGAGCAACACCGAGGACGAGCACAGGATGACGATGGCGGTCCCCGTTCCAACCGCGTCGGCGAGTACCCCGGAGAGGATCGACCCCAGCGGCATCACGCCGAGGAACGAGAAGCTGTACAGCGACATTGCACGACCCCTGATCCACTCTGGCGCCATCAATTGGGCGGTGGCGTTGAGGTTGGTCAGCGTGAGGACCCAGAACGCCCCGGAGAAAAACATGAAGAAGGCGGCCGTGGCGATGCTGGTGGAGAGGCCGAGGCCGATCCCTACCAGACCGAACAAGCCGATCGTCACCATTGGAGCCCATCGGTGGAATCGGTCGATGAAGCGCTGCCGCACCACCGTCGCCACCAGGGCGCCTACTCCCATTGCGCCGAGCAAGACGCCAAGGGTGGTGGCGGTGCCCCCGATTGCCTCGTTGTGACCGGGCAACACGGATTGCACGACCGACGACGTGATGGCGAAGAGCGATACGAGGAGCAGCAGCCGACGGAAGACCGGGGTGAACCTGGCATAGCGGATGCCAAGCAAGATCGCGGTGCCCAGCGGCGCCGGATCCCGCACCCTCTTCTCGAACGTGTGCCTCACCATGAGGAGACCGGCGATGACGAAGCCGTAGGTGAGGGCGTTGATCCCGAAACCGACGGCGGCGCCCAGCGCGGCATAGATGATCCCTCCGAGCGCCGGTCCCACCGCCCGCGCCACGTTGAACGCGGCCGACTGGAGGGCGACGGCCGAGGCGATCAGACCCCGGGGCACCATGTCGGGGAGGAGCGCTTGCCAGGTTGGGAGGTTGAGAGCCACTCCGGTGCCGAGGAGGAAGCCGAGCCCGAGCAGGAGCCCGGGCGTTATCGCGTCGGTTGCGGTGAAGATCGCCATGGCGAGAGCCGATCCCCCCATGATTCCCTGAGCGAGCAGCATCAGCTTGGTTCGGTCGAACATGTCGGCCAGAGCGCCGGCGGCGAGGGCGAAGAAGAGCAGCGGCAGGGACGTCGAGGCCACCATCAGCCCGACCCAGGTGTTGGACCCGGTGAGGTCGAACATCAACTGGGACGAGGAGAGACTCTGGATGAAGGTCCCGAAAGCGGACAGCATCGACGCGACCCAGAGCGTGCGGAAAGAGCCGTATCGAAGAGGGGCGACCGCCGAGGTCATCGGCTACCAGCGTAGGCCCGGTAGGTTCGCGAGGTGGTACGGGACCTCGCCTACTTCATCTCTGGTGACTCGGGACCGGGTGCCGGAGTCTTGGTCCTCCACTCGTTCTGGGGGCTGACGCCATCGGTGAAGAGTCTCTGCGACGACCTCGCCGATCACGGCTACACAGTCCTGGCCCCGGACATCAATTTCGGCGAGCTGCCTGCCTCCGAGCAGGAGGCGCTCGATCATCTGGGCAAGGCGGACCCCAATCGTCTCGCATCGTTGGTCCTGTCCTCGGCCAAGCTCCTCCACGAGAAATCGACCGAAGGCCCGATCGGAATCGTGGGTTTTGGCATGGGTGGATCGCTCGCCCTCTGGGCATCGGTGCGCCTGGCCGACCTGGTGAGTGCCGGAGTCTCCTTCTACGGCAGTCAGCAGATCGATTTCGCCGGGTCCAAGGCCGCCTTCCTGATTCACCTCGCCGAGGAAGACGAGTACGTGTCGGATGACGAAGCTGCCTTCATGGAGGCCACGATGCGCCTAGAGAACCTCGAGGTGGAGGTCGATGCGTATCCGGGCACGCGTCACGGGTTCGCCGAACCCGACGGTGACACCTTCGATCCCACCGCCTTCGACGAGGCATGGGGCCGGACTCTCGCATTCCTGGAGGAGCAGCTGGCCTGAGAAGGGCGATAACCGGGTCAGGTGATCGGAGGGTCGGCGGGCGTCTCTGATCGCCAGGGTGACCGCCACTCTGCGGCCTCCCAGCCGTCCATGATGTAGATGCGCTCGTGCGCCACCCTGTCACCGCGGAACTCCATGATGTTCACCGCGAACATCCAGGGCGCACCGTCGTAGCTGATCAGGTTCTCTGCCACCACGAGGTCACCGTCGTGCCTGATGCTTCGGATCCGAAAATCGAGGTGCGCCGGATACTGGCGCCGCCATTCCCTGAAGTTCTCGACGCCCTCGAAGCGCTCACCAGACTGGGGAAACTCGAGGACTGCGTCGTCGTGATAGATCTCGTGGGATACGTCCTCGTCTTTGCCCGAGTACTCCCAGTGACGTTCGAGGGCGGTCTGCAGGGTGGTCTCGTCCAGCACGGATGGCTCCTTGGCTCGAGGATGCTCGATGCTACGCGGAGCATCATGCCCGATCCGGGGTTGGCTAGGTTCGACAAGTCGCTGAATCGGAGGTGCATCCCTGACCGCACGAAACACTGCCCATTCGCTCGGATGGCCGAGGTGGGCCCTGATCCTGTTCGGCATCATCTCGATCGTCGTTGGGGTCCTTGCCCTCGTCTGGCCTGAGGTGACCATCCTGGCCCTGGTCATTCTGCTCGGGATCGACATCCTGATCTGGGGTGTGCTTCTGGTGGTCAACGCCTTTCAGACCGGCGAGGGTCGTGTCCTGGCCGTCATCCTCGGGGTGCTGGCCCTGATCGCCGGGACGGCGCTATTCCTCCGACCGATGCGCAACATCCCTGCGCTCCTGATCGTCCTCTCTGTGTTCTGGGTGGTCGGTGGCCTCGTCGAGGCGATTGGATCCATCGTCGACCGCGGTCGGGGCTGGGGCTGGGAGTTGGTGTCGGGACTGGTGTCGATCGGGGCAGGGATCGCCGTGATCGTCTGGCCCGGGATCACCTTGTTCGCCATCGCCATCGTGGCCGGTGTCTGGATGATCATCATCGGATTCATGAGGCTCATCGCCGCTTTCACCGATGATTCGACATCTGCACCGGGCGCACCTGCCCTGGCCTGAGTGTGAAGGGCGAAAGTTGAAAGCAGAGCAGCTCACAGACCCTGTGGCCTACCACGGGGAGGGCCCCGTGTGGTCGGAGACATGGGGTGGTCTGCGCTGGGTCGACATGCTCGACGGCGACGTGCTGTCCCTCGGTCCCGACGGGTCGATCGAACGACGTCATGTCGATGACATCGCCGCCATCGTCAGGCCGCGCCAATCCGGCGGTGCTGTTCTCGGCATCGAGCGGGGCTTCGCCCTCGAAGACTCAGACGGGACGATCACGCGGCTCGGTGATCTCTGGACCGGCGGCGACGTCCGGATGAACGAGGGCGGCTGTGACCCCGACGGGCGCTTCTACTGCGGCACCATGGCGTACGACAAGCGTCCGGGCGGCGGCTCGGTGTATCGCCTGGATCCGGAAGGCGAAGTGACCGTGGTGCTCGAGGGCGTCACTATCTCCAATGGGCTCGACTGGAGCCCCGACAACTCGGTCGCCTTCTACATCGACACCTTGACGTATGAAGTGTCCAAGTTCGACTACGACACAGAGCGTGGGTTGACCGACAGGCGGACCTTCGTCGAGTTCGACCCCGACGGGGGAGGGCCGGACGGTCTGGTGGTCGACTCCGAAGGCGGGGTCTGGGTTGCCCTGTTCGGTGGCAGTGCGGTGCATCGGTACAACACCGAGGGTGAGCTGGACGAAATCATCGATGTCGAAGCACGGCAGGTGACGGCCTGCACCTTTGGAGGACCGGACCTCGACCGCCTCTACATCACAACCTCTCGGGAGAATCTGGAGCCCGACGACGACCCGCTGGCCGGGTCGTTGTTCACCGCCGTGCCCGGCGTCGTCGGGCTGCCCGTGCGGACCTACGCGGGGTGAGCCCGTAAGGCCCGGTCTGGCGTGGCGGAAGCCCCGGCCGACCGGCGTCTGTTTGGCCGAGACTGTGTTGACGCGACCATCGGGCACGAGCGCAGGCTGAGGGTGGGTCTCGGCCAAAGTCGGCCGGCAATCAAGGCGGCTAGGCCGCCTCACCTTCCTCGGCCCACAGCGAGCGCATCAACTCCGATCGCTCCAGCAGGTCGGGCAGGGCGCCACGATCGACGATTCGCCCGCCGTCCATCAGCAGGATCTGGTCCGCCCTGGACAGGGCGGCACGGCGGTGGGAGACGACGAGACACGTCGCATCGCGCTGGGTGAGCAGACGGCGCCACAACTCCGTCTCGGTGTGGACGTCGAGAGCCGAAGACAGGTCGTCGAAGACGAGCAATTCGGCCTCCGTGGCCAGCATTCGAGCAGCTGCCGAGCGCTGCACCTGGCCTCCGGACAGCTTGACTCCCCTGGCGCCGACCATGGTCTGCTCACCCATCTCGAGACGCTCCAGATCTGGATCGAGCACGGCAAGCTGAACCGCGTCCCGCAGCCGCTCCCGGGCCACCCTCTGTCCGAGGGCGATGTTGTCGGCGAGAGACTCGGAGAAGAGGCGGGGGACCTGGGCGGTATAGGCGGATCGGGGAGGCACGAAGAACGAAGCCGGGTCCTCGACCGGCTTCCCATTCCAGAGCACGTCACCGTCGGCCGGGACCAGACCGAGCAAGGCGCGGACCAGGGTGCTCTTGCCCGATCCGATCTTGCCGGTGACCACGGTGAACGAGCCTCGCTCGACCTCGAAGTCGACTCCCTCGAGACCCTCACCTCCATCAGGGAACCAATGGCTGAGTCCCCGCACCTCCAGCCGCTGCAGGGGATCGATACCGATGTCGGGCAGCTCGATTTCGGGGATATCGCCTTCGAGGGACACGCGTTCCCGGTCGAGCAGCTCATCGTCGGGCGCGTCGACGGCAAGGGCTCGCATTCTCTCGTAGGCAACCCCTGTCCGGCGATGCTGGGCGATGATGTCACCCACAAAGGCCATGTAGTCGGTCAGCCGGGGCAGATAGGTCAGGAACAACGCCAGGTCGCCGATGCTGAAGCTCCCATCGCTGATCGAGTCGGCGGCGACGATCAGCACGATGGCGACCGTGATGGTCGACATGTTGCGATTGATGCCGCGGAGGATCTCGGTGAGCACGGTGTCGGACAGCGCCGCCTTGTGTCGGGTCTGGTTCAGACCATGGAGACGGTCCAGCACGGATCGCTCGGCGGCACCCAGCTTGATGGCCTGGACACCGGAAAAGGTCTCGCCGATGAAGCCCGTCACCTGATCGGTCGCCTCCCTCATCGCCCGTCTCCGCTTACGGATCTGCGGGCTCAAGGACTGGGTGAGGACCATCGTCAGGACCAACGGGATGAGAAGGATGGCCGTTAGCCCGGCATCGATCGAAGCCATCACCGCCACGGCTCCGACGCCGAAGACGACCAGGCCCCCCATGTCCACCCAGTTCTCCATGTACTCCAGTACGTCGTCGACGTCATCGCGGAAAGTGCTCACTGCCTGGCCCGGAGCCAGCGGGATAACCCGCGAGCCGGGCGCCTCCATCAGCCAGCGGAGCAGATTGCGTCGAAGCTGGAGCGACTGCTCGATCCAGTGGTTGATCCATTGCCGGTCACCGAGCCAGATGATGACGTTGCGACCAATGGCGAGCACCGCGAACGCGATGGCCGGTGCCCAGGCGGTCTCGTCGACCGGGCTGCCTTCGGACAGTCTTTCGAACACGAGCCCGATCAGGATCCCGAACAGCAGCGGGAGCCCGTGGACGAATGTCCACATGACGAAGCAGAAGAACCACCTGCCGGGCCGATAAAGGATCACCTCCCAGACGAGACGCAATGTGCTCATGGCCGGGTGTCTCCCAGGATGTCACCCCGCCCGGTGGCGAGGAGGGCGGCGTATCGGGTGCTCGGGTCCGAGGCGAGCATCTGTCTGGGGCCGTGCTCCACGATGCGGCCCGCGTCTACAACCATGATCTCGTCCGCCAACCGCACGGTCTCCAGGCGGTGGGCGATGATCACAACGGTGCGGCCGGCGTAGAGCCTCTCCGTGGCGGTGGCCAGGAGCATCTCGGTGACCGGGTCGAGCCGCGACGATGGCTCGTCGAGGATCACGACTCCCGGGTCCTGCAGGAACACACGGGCGAAGGCGAGCAGCTGTTGCTCCCCGGCCGAGAGGCCCTGGCCGCCGGCGCCGAGCTCGGTGTCCAACCCGAGCCGTCCTATCCACGGTCCGAGACCGACCCGCTCCAGCACGTCGAGGATTTCCTCATCCGGCCGCTCGGCGAAGAAGGTGAGGTTGTCCCTGACGCTTGCCTGGAACAACTGGACGTCCTGGGTGACCACCCCCACCGACCGGCGCAGTGAGTCGGAGCGGAGAGTCCGGAGATCGTGGCCACCCACGCGCACCACCCCTCGATCGGGGTCGTAGAGCCGGGCGATGAGACGGGTGATCGTGGTCTTGCCTCCGCCGGTCCGGCCCAGGAGCCCGAGCGACTTGCCGGGGGCGAGGGTGAAGCTGACATCGTCGAGGACGCCCCGGTCCTCGTAGGAGAAGGACACGTTGTCGAACTCGATCGCAAGGGGCCCGCCGGGTAGGTCCTCGGAACCGTCGGAGATCGAAGAGCCGAGATGGCGCAGCTGGTCGATGCGGACGATCCCGCCGGCGGCCTTCTGCAGCTCCTGGAGCTCCTGGGTCATCTGCTCGATCGGGCGCCGTACCAACTGGACGTATTGGAGGATGAGGAAGGCGGTGCCCACCGTGATCGAGCCGCGAATGGTGAGCCACACCCCGACGATCAGGGCCAGGGCATCCCCGGCCCAGAACGCTGTGTTGGCCGAGACCCAGACGAAGATTCGCTTGCGCCAGGCGTTGGTCGTGCGGGTGTAGAAGTCCCGCATCACCGGGATGAAACGGGTCATGGTGAAGCGGCCCGCCCCCAGGGAACGAATGTCGTCGACACCGGCCAGCCGTTCCTCGATGAACCCGTAGAGACGGGCAGATGTCTCCCGTTCCTCTTCGGCGGCGGCGACGGCGATCTTGCGTAGACGGATCAGGAAGAGGAGCACGGCCACGACGTAGAGCGTGATGGTCAGACCCATCGCCGGCGATTCGAACCAGCAGACGATGACAACTCCGGTGAGCAGGACTCCGGCGGCGATCAACCTCACCAGGAAACGGGAGATGAACTCCGAGATGGCGGTGACATCCCCGTCGACCCGTTCGATCATCTCCCCCGGGGTGGTGTCGTTGTGGAACCCCATGTCGAGGGAGAAGAGATGTGAGGTCAGCTCTTCCCGGAGCCGGTTGGTGGCACTCCAGCCAATGTCGGTGCCCAGATAGGAGGCACCGGCGTCGAGGAACTGATTGAGGACCCCGGCGATCAGGTAGGCGATGCCGGCCGTGGTCAAACCGGCGACGGCCGACCCCGCCATGGCAGAGTCGATGAAGTCGCGCAGGATGAGGGGGATGACCAGCTGAAGGCCGATCGATCCCAACAGGAGCAGCATGAGCACGACGACACGACCCCGGTGTGGGCGGAGGTAGGTCGACAGCGTGGCGCGATAAGACGGGGCAGAGGCAGTCATGGGCAGGGTCAGACGGTATCTACCCCAACCAGTCCACCCGGGTGGATTTTCGGCCGCCGCAAATCAGGGCCGTTCCTTCTCCCCGGCTTTCAGCAGAGCCACCGTTTCGGCGATGCGGGCCGCCCTCAGCTCGGGGCTGCGCTTGGTGGAGTCGATCCATCGCAGATAGGCCTTGCGATAGAACTGGGCGAGGGAGTCGAAGAAGGCTCCTGCTTCGGGCTCGGCCTCGAGGGCCGCAGCGAAGTCAGGGGCGAGATCGTCCCGCTGTGGTCCCTCAGGAGCGAGGGCCACCTCTACTGCATCTCCGGCCGCTATCCCGCAGTCGCGGCGCCAGGCCGGTCCGAGGAGGATTCCGTGGCCATCGCCCAGCGGCTCGATGGAGGCCCGCACTCCCATCCCATTCACCGTGCCCGCCACACGATGCTCCGGCTTGACCCCCCACACTTGATCGGGATCGAATGGGACAGGCACCAACACCCGGTTTCTCGAGTCGGCCATCACAACAGTGGTGTATTTCTGCGTCTCCATACGACTACCGATTCTTCATCCTGACGCGGTCGGGTGCAAGACCGGGGTGTAGCCGTTGGCGAGGGCGGTGACCGAGGTGGGCGGAGTCAGGATGACGACGCTGTCAGTTCGCCGCCTCCGGCGTGGCTCGGTCCATCCGGCGAAGGTGAAACGAAGCAAGCGGTCTTCTGTCACCAGCCTCACGACTTCGTCCTCGTCGACGACCACCGTGCCAGTCGGAAGTCGATCCACTCGCTCGGTCCAAAGGATGCGGTCGGAGGCCCGGTCGACACCACGGCCCCGCCTGAGCCGCTCCCGGGCCAGTCGCCGGTTCAGATCGCCGGCACTGAATGGTTGATCCGATCCAGCGGCCCCGGTTGCGGCACTCCGGTAGTCGAGATAGGACTGTCGGCGGCAGAGGCCGCAGGGTCGATGACCCGCGGCCAGCGCGACCGCATCATCGAGGAAGAAGAGGGGTGTCCAAGTGCCGGGTCGCTCGAGTGGATGCCTCCATCCTTGGTACTCGAGGAGACAGGTGATCCACAGCGGGCCACGATGATGACGGGCAAGACGACCCCTGTCGTCGACCAGACAGCCACGGTTGCCGGTGAACAGCCCACGCTCGGGGGAGGCATGGAGATCGCCCCAGGGGTCGACCCGGTTACGTCGGGGCATCAATCGGGGGGAGAAATTCGATCACGGTCTTCACGTCGTCGGGCTGACGGTTGTAGGCCTCCTTCCAGTCGTCCAGCTTGATCCGGCGATTGACCACGCGCCCCAACCAGCCTTGGTCAGCCTGCGCCAGCACGCGAGCCGCTTCCTCATAGTGTCTGCGGTTGGAGTTCACCGTCCCGAAGATGGTCCGATTCTCCAGGACGAGATTCCGGGCGAGGTCGCTGTTCACGACGACCTGATGCCCCTCATCGGTGACCCCGGCCAGACAGACGATCCCGTTGGGGGCGGTCATCGCGGGCACCGCCATCATCAGGTCGGCATCCCCGGTGCATTCCAACACCACGTCGTACTGCCCTCCTACCCGGTCCAGATCCTCGTTGTGATAGATCGCCCCCACATCACCGACCAGACCCGGCTTGGGGCCGTCGGTCGCCCGGTCGAGGACGTGGACTTCCGCGCCGAGACGGGTTGCAAACAGGGCGGCCAGAAGCCCGATCGGCCCAGCTCCGGTCACCAGCACCCGACTGGGCAACCATTCGAAACGACTCCCGATATGGACGATGTGCTCCCACGCCTTGGCCACGATGCTGGCCGGCTCCACCAGCACCCCGAAGTGCCCGAGGTCGGAGCTCACCTTCACCGCGAAGTCGGCCGGAAGCGACAGCTTCTCAGCGGTGTACCCGTCGAGGCCCCTGATTCCGGCCTCAGTGAATCGGCCGTTGCGGCACATGTCCCACTCCCCGACGGCGCAGTTGGCGCATGGGACAGGATCGGGCCGCCGCACGATCGGCGCCACCAGGTCACCCCGAGCGAAGTCGCTTCCCAGCGGGGCCGACACCACCTTGCCCAGGGCCTCATGACCCAACACCAACCGATCACGACCCGGTGCTGGGTAGCCGATGTCCCCTTCCAGGATTTCGTGGTCGGTGCCGCAGATCCCGACCACAACCATCTCGACCAGAAGCTCACCCGGTCTGTGCTCCGGGTCGTCGAGCACATCGAGCCGGAGAGATCCCGGGTCTCCGGGGACCGCGGTCACCGTCTTCACGAATCGGACGCTCGGTCCCGAGCCGGGCCCGCGCCCTCAGCCTGCAGGTTGTAGGCGGAGTCGATCAAGGCGAGATGGCTGTACGCCTGGGGAAAATTGCCCAGCATCCTCTTCGAAACCGGGTCGTACTGCTCGGAGAGCAGGCCCACGTCATTGCGGAGGCCGAGCAAATGTTCGAACCTTCGGCGCGCCTCGTCACATCTCCCGGCCATGGCGAGCGCATCCACCATCCAGAACGAGCAGAGGAGGAAGGCTCCCTCGCCGCCGGGAAGGCCATCGCCGGTTTCATCCGTGTGATAACGGCGGATCAGGTTGTCGTCGATCGAGAGCTCGCGCCGTACCGCCTCGATCGTGCCGAGGACACGCGGCTCGGTTGGAGGGAGGAAACCGACCTGAGGTATGAGGAGTAAAGAAGCGTCCAGCGCCGTCGACCCGTAGGACTGGGTGAAAGTGTTGCGGTCAGAGTCGAAACCGCGCTGCTCGATCTCCGCCCTTATGTCCTGGCGCAGCTCGCGCCATCGATCGACCGGCCCGTCAAATGTCCATTGCTCGACGCACTTGACGGCTCGGTCGAATGCGACCCAGGCCATGAGACGCGAATGGGTGAAGTGCCTCGGGTCGCCCCGCACCTCCCAGAGCCCGTGGTCGGGCTCGGACCACTTCCCTTCCAGATGCTCGAGAAGCAGTTGCTGCAGGTCCCAGATCGATTCCTCGTGGTCCATCCCCATCCGCCGAGCTATGTAGATCGCGTCCATCAACTCCCCGTAGACATCGACCTGGATCTGCTCGTGGGCGGCGTTGCCGGTGCGAACTGGTCGAGAGTTCTCGTACCCGGCGAGCCAATCCAGCTCCAGCTCGGGCATACGGCGCTCACCGGCCACTCCGTACATGATCTGGAGGTCCTGCGGATCTCCCGCCACCGCACGGAGCAGCCAGTCCCTCCAGGCAAGAGCCTCGCTGTGATGTCCGGCCATCAGCAGTGTCTGCAGTGTGAAAGTGGCATCACGCAGCCAGACGAACCGATAGTCCCAATTGCGCACCCCGCCTATGTGCTCGGGGAGGGATGTGGTTGGGGCGGCGACTATGCCGCCAGTGGGGGCATACGTGAGGGCCTTGAGGGTGATGAGAGACCGATCGACTGCGTCCTCCCATTCTCCGTCGTATGTGTTCGCGCCGGTCCACTCTCGCCACCATTTCTCGGTGTCCTCCAACGCTCCCTCGACGTCGATATCGGGTGGGGCCGATCGGTGGGACGGGTGCCAGGTGAGCACGAACGGGACCCGATCTCCCTCGGATACCGCGAACTCAGCCACCGTGTTCAGGTTCTCGCCGTGGCACTCGACGGGCGTCGTCAAGGTGAGGGCGTCCGGGCCTCCGACAGCCCCCAATCTCTCCCCGGATCGGGTCACCCATGGCACGAGGTGCCCATAGTCGAAACGGATGGTCAGGTCCATGCGCATCCTCACCCGGCCCGAGACACCTTCCACGATGCGGACCACGTCGGCGTTGTTGCCACCGTCGCGACCCCGGACCGGCATCAGATCGATGAGGCGGACCCTCCCGCCCTCGGCCTCCATCTCGGTTTCCAGGATCAGCGTCCCGGGACGGTATTGACGATGCACTCGCTTCGGCCCGCCGACCGGGCTGATGCGCCAACGACCGTTTTCCTCGCTCCCGAGCAAGGCACCGAGACAGGCGCCAGAGTCGAAGCGGGGGAGGCAGAGCCAGTCGATCGACCCGTCACTCGCTACGAGCGCGGCAGTCTCGGTGTCGCCGATGACCGCGTAGCCCTCGATCGGCGTGCTCACCACATTTCTCGCTAGAGAGCGCCCCAAGCATCGGGCGGATCGAGGAGACCCTGGGCAAACTCGTAGTACTCGTTGAGGCTCCGGCACCTTCCATCGGCATCGAACGTCAGGAGTAGACAGCCGACCAGGGTGACCTCCTCGCCAGAGTTCTCCATGGTGGTCCAGAACTCGACCGCAGCTCGGGGCCCGTCGACGATCGGCCGTCCCATTGTGACCTGAACCTCGGCCTGGGTGGCCGTCACCTCGCTCCAGTAGGACCTGATCCCGTCCCGGCCGACATGGGGCTCGTCGAAGATGAATGAGCGATAGATCGCGTCGTCGGTGAACAGGGCGGCGGCCGCGTTCGGGTCCATCTCCACCCAGGCTCGGGCATAGCTCTCCGCCCACGTCGCAACTTCGATCGTCATCCATGGCCTCCTCGTGGACCGTAAGACGTAGAACCTAAAACGCTATCTCTCCGACATCTCGGTCAGATCGGCTTCGAGAAGATCCCGGTCCTCGGGATCCTCGATCTCGAGCAGCTTCTCCTTGGCCGCTTCCAGATGCTCGGTGAACATGTCGATGTCGTCGACATCCGCCGCAGCTCGGGCGATGGCCTCATGGGCGAACCCGGTGACGAACGGGTCGAGGTCGTTGTCGAGGCACAGGGCGAGTGAGCGTTCGCCGAATCGGAGGGCCAGATCGGCATATCCGAGGACGGCGGCGACCCTCGAGATCTGCCAATCGGAGATCGCCAGGTTGCGCGGCGCCCCCACCTCGTACCAGTGATATCGCTGCGCGAAGGTCGCAGCCAGCATCTCTTCTTCCTGTTCCCGGGTAGGCGCGCTGACGTCGAGGAGTGCCCACGCCTCGTTGAAGGCCATCGGAGCGAACGTGCGGTGCCACGCTTCGAGATCGGCTGGGGCGGGTTGTTCGACAGGTTCGCTCATCGTTCGATCTCCGCTGGATTGGGGAACCATCGCAGACGCTCACCGGCGGTGCCCAGATCGGGTGAAGCTCCACCCGTCTCGGGCTCTTCGGCGAGGATCCGCTTCCCTTCTGCCAGGTATGTCCCCAGCTCGGTGATTGGCGCAGTCATCGGAGGCTCGAGACTCCCGCCAGCGAAGTCGAGGTCCGCGAGCGAGGTCGGAGGCTTGGGGAGGCCGTCGCGGTGCCGCCAAACTGCCGTGTCTGGCTCGTAGGTGTACTGGGGAAGGAGGCGCCAACCCTCGTCGGCCACCAGGTGCACGGCCGCGATCAGATAGGTGAATTCCTCCTCGGCGATGAAATAGTTGAAGTTGACCCGGATCCAGCCCGGCTTGATCACTTCGCATCCAGTGGCGATCAATTCCTCGAACCGGGAGCTGGTCTCGAGGTCGATTCCAAGCAGGCGGTGACCGTATGGCCCGGCGCACGAGCACCCGCCACGGGCCTGGATCCCGAAAAGGTCGTTGAGCAGAGCGACGACGAAGTTGTGATGAAGGGTCCGGTCGCCGTGGCGTATCACGAAACTGACGATCGAGAGACGCTCTGCATCCGCGTTGCCCAGGATCTCGATGTTCGGATTGCGGGACCACGACTCGATGGCACGCCGGATGAAGTCGTGTTCCAGAGCCCGAATGGTCTGCACCCCCACGGTCTCTTTCAGACGGAAGGCAAGTCCGGCCCGGATCGACTCGATGATGGCCGGGGTGCCTCCTTCCTCACGATGCTCGGGGTCGCTGATGTAGCTGTGATGGTCGGGTGACACGTACAGGACCGTGCCCCCGCCCGGCACCACCGGCACCTCGTTGCGGAGCAGGTCCCGACGGACCACAAGCACGCCGGGCGTCCCCGGTCCGCCGATCAGCTTGTGCGGAGAGAGGAAGATCGCATCCTTGTAGATGCCATCGCCCTCGGCCGACGAGCCCATCTCGATGTCGACGTAAGGGGCGGATGCGGCGAAATCCCAGAAGGAGAGAGCCCCATGGGCATGGAGCAGGCGGGAGATGGCCGAGGTGTCGGAGATGATCCCGGTCACATTCGACGCGGCGGAGAAGGAGCCGATTAGCAGGGGCCGATCGGCGTGCTCGACCAACCTCGATTCCAGCTCGACGAGGTCGATGTGGCCATCGGCATCCTCTTTGATCTCGATCACATCGGCGATGGACTCTCGCCACGGGAGCTCATTCGAGTGGTGCTCATAGGGCCCGACGAAGACCACGGGCCGCTCGTCATCGGGAACCCGATCCTCGAGCCCGTAGGTCTCGCTGAGCCCCTTCGGGATCCGGATGCCGAGCAGACCCACCAACCGGTCGACAGCGCCCGTGGAGCCGCTCCCGGCGAATATCACGGCGTGCTCGTCGAGGCTGGCCCCGACGGCTCGCCGGATGACCTCCCTCGCCTCCTCCCTGAACCTGGTCGTCTGCAGCCCGGTGCCCGAGGTCTCGGTGTGAGTGTTTGCGTAGAGGGGGAGGACCTGGGCGCGGATGAAATCCTCGATCATGGCCAGCGATCGCCCCGACGCGGTGTAGTCGGCGTAGGTGACCCGGCGCAGCCCGAACGGCGTCATCACCGCCGTGTCCTTCCCGATCACCGCCTCTCTCACCTGCTCGACCAGATCCATCCTTCGCCCTTCCCGGGATGATCCACAAGACTAGGAAGTCGATGAGTGACGAGACCACTGTCAGTGTCGGCGGTGAGGAGATACGGATCTCCAGCCCGGGACGGATCATCTTCCCCGAGCAGGGTTGGACCAAGCTCGATGTCGCCAATCATTTCGCCATGGTCTCCGAAGGGGCGATCAGGGGAGTTTTCGGCCGGCCCACGATGCTGAAGCGTTTCATGGGGACCGTCGACGAGGATCCCATCTATCACAAGCGGGCCGCCAAGAACACACCGTTCGAGACAGTCCAGATCAGGTTCCCCTCCCAGCGGCCCGGGATGATGAACGTCCCCCGCACCGAAGCCGATGTCGTTCGGCTGGTGCAACTCGGGTGTCTCGACTTTCACCCATGGCCGGTTCGGGCGGAGGACATCGACCATCCCGATGAGCTCCGCTTCGACTTCGACCCCACCCCAGGGTTCGACTTCGAAAAGGTGAAGGAAGCCGCCGCGGGCATGAAGTCATTGCTCGAGGAAGTGGGTCTCGTCGGCTGGCCGAAGACGTCGGGTAGCCGGGGCATCCATGTCTATATACGCATCGAGCCCTTGTGGGACTTCTTCCAGACCCGGCGGGCGGTACTGGCCGCCGGGCGTGAGCTGGAGCGGCGGATGGACGGCCTGGTCACCACCAAATGGTGGAAGGAAGAGCGGAACGGCGTATTCATCGACTACAACCAGAACGCAAGGGACAAGTCGGTTTGCTCGGCCTACGGGGTGCGGCCGACCGGATATGTGTCGACGCCCATCACCTGGGACGAGCTCGGAGATGTCGCCATCGAGGACTTCCCCTTGGGGTCGTTTGCCGAGAGATACGAAGCGGTGGGCGACCTCACCGAGGGCATCGACGAGTCAGCGGGGCGGATCGACACCTTGATGGAGTGGGTGGCCCGGGATCAGGAGAACGGTCTTGGCGACGCCCCCTGGCCACCCCACTATCCCAAGATGCCCGACGAGCCACCCCGGGTCCAACCCTCCAAGCAACGACGGCCGACCGAGGACTACTGAAGAACCCGTTTTCGCGCACCGATGTCGGGTCACAGACCGAGAACGGTGCGCGAAAACGACTAACGACAGTCAACTTCACCTTCCGACCGGCGTCCTCACCCCTGACCAGTCGGGGAGCGAGACCAGGGCGTCGCACTCCGCGCGGACCGACTCGCTCACCGCCCGCATCCGGGTCGAGGCCTCCATCGCCGACCATCCGTAGCCCGCCAGCGCCCGAGACTCCCGGAACATCGGCAGCGAGAGGTCGTCCCGAAGAGTCTGGTACGCAGACAACAGCTCAGCAGCCCGATCGGGGGCGCGGAGTGCACCGTCCACAGCGCGGGCGCACAGCTCGGCGTCGCGAAGAGCATCACTGATCCCGTGGGCGGAGATCGGGTCCTTTGTGTAGCCGGCGTCGCCGACCAGGGCCCATCCCTGGCCCCACGCCTGCCTGAAGAATCCGGGCAACCCGGAGGTGCCGCGAAACCCGCCGGTCCGGATCCCCGCCTCCACAGTCCTGGCCAGATCCGCCCCGGCCTCGGCGAGGAGGCGGTGAAACTCGCCTTCCGCATCCGCGGTGAAGGCGTGAAGGCGATTGCGGGGACGACCCACGAAGACGCACGCCTCGTCGTTGTTGGTCGGGATCACACCGGCGTTGATGCCGGGGGTGAATTGGAACCAGAACCCGGGGACGTCGATGCCGGCGAAGTAGGCGTAGTGGACCGCGTTGGTTGGGGGATGTGAGCGGTAGTCCCGGGCATCGACCAGACCTGCGACCCGGGACCGGACACCATCGGCCCCGATCACCATGGGCGCCCTGTACGTCGCCGAATTGTCGGTGCGCCCGGCGATCACGCCCAAGACCCTCCCGCTGCGGTCACGAAGCAGGTCCTTGACGCTGGTCCCGCCGACGAATTCGACACCCGCCTCCACCGCGGCCTGGACGAGTAGCGCGTCGAGGACGATCCGCCTTGGAGCAAGCAGCGACTCGATCCCGAAGTCGTCCTTGAGGTCGAAGTCGACGCGTTCGTCGCCGAAGCCCAGCATGATCTGGCGAATCGGCGGGGTCCCGGCGCCGAGGACGCGATCGGCCAGTCCCCACCGGGTCAATTGCAGAACCCCGCTTCGCAGCAGTGCGTGTGTCGACACGGTGTCCGAGGGCATCGTGGCGCGATCGAGGAGCAGCACACTGTGCCCCTGTCTCGCCAACAGCATGGCGGTCGATGCCCCGGCGACCCGGGCACCGACCACGATCACGTCGTAGTCATTGCTCATGGGACCCTCCCCGACTCGTGTGTGGCCGGAGCGGCCTCCGGCCACACACCTCGTGCCCACCCTCAGCCGGCATCGATCTGGAGGGACACCGGGGTCCCGTTGCTGAGCACGTCGAACACCGCCGATCTGGCCACGGATCGCTCCACGACTTCGCGGAGCTGCTCGGCCGGGGCGTCGCCCTCGATGCGCAGCTTCACCTCGATTCCCTGGTATCCGTTGCGAACCGAGTCGTCGAGCCCAAGCAGGCCCACGAGGTCGATGTCACCGCTCACGGTCGACTCGACGCTCTTCAGCTCGATGCCCCTCACCGCGGCGATGTTGCCGATGCCGGAAGTGATGCAGGCCGCCAGGGCATGGAGTAGGAACTCGACTGGGGTGGGCCCGTTGTCCTTGGCCACCAGCTGCTCGGGGTGGTCGGCGTCATAGGTGAACGCCTGCTTGTGGGTCTGCTCTTCGCCGAGCCCGAAGAACCCGTGGATCGTGCCCTGGCTGTGAGTGCCGCTGATCCAGCGATTGGTCGCCCGGAACTGAAACTTGGCCGCCTCGGGCTGGGCTTTTACCGCATCGAGGGCACCGAACAGCCCCTCGGTGTTGACACCATTCCTCATAGTTGCTGTTGTCACGTCTTCATCCTCCTGGTTGGTTCGAAATATTGGTCGGCCGATCGACCGACAGTGGGTACCAAATTGTCAACGTCTGGGGATCATCAGCTCCTTTCGATCAGATCAGATCGACGATCATCTCCGCAGCGCGGCGGGCGCCGTCGGTCTCCACGTCGCGGTATCGGGCCGGCTTGCCGATCTCTGCGGTGATGGCCTCGGCCAGGGCATCGGGGTCGGTGGCCGCGTACTCCATGTAGCGACCCGCCCCGTACTGGTCGAGACGATGCCGGACGTGGAAGTTCTGCTCGAAGTGATTCTTGAGCGGGAAGTACAGGAACGGACGCTTGGCCGCGGTCAGCTCCATGGTGGTTGTCAGCCCTCCCTGGACGACGGCGAGGTCGCAGACAGAGAGGTTCCGATAGAGCTTGTCGACATACCCGTGGACCTCCACCCCGTCGGGCCGGGCCAGGCTCTCCGGGTCGATGCGAGGCCCGGCGACGGCCACCATGCGCAGCTCGGGGACCTGCTCCTTGGCCATCGGATAGGCGGCCAGCACTTTCTCGAGGAGGTCGCGTCCCACACCCGAGCCGCCTACGGCGACGAGGCACACCTTCTCATCGGGGCCATAGCCGAGCTCGGACCGCCACTCATCGGCTTCTTCGGGCGTAGGCGGGGTGAACCCGGTGATGTACCCGGAGAAGTCGAAGTGCTCCTCCGTCCAGTCCGGGATCTTGGGCAGGTCGGGCCCGAAGGTCTCCGGGACCACGTCGTCGCGGTTGCCCACGAATACGGCCCGGTCGCGGACCCGGGGGAACCTGGCGATGTGCTCGATCATCTCGGCGTTGTAGTCAGCGGTGAGAAACGCCTCGTGATCTCCGCCGTCGGGCATCGGGAGATAACCGACGAAGTCGGTGAGCCACACATTGGAGCCTCGCTTCAGCTCGGGGTTCTCGTGCCAGTAGTAATCGACGTCCCATGCTTCGTCGCCGATGACCACGTCGTAGCTCCCCTCCTCCACCACCTCCTGGAAGACCATGAAGTTGGCGACCAGGATCTCGTCCATCCGTCGTAGGGCCTGGAAACAGTGAAGGTCATGGCCCGTTGCCTCTGAGGCGATGTGCCCTGATTCAGAGGCCAACCATTCGCTGGCGGGGTGGATCGTCTCGTTGGCTGCGTCGAGCACCTCGGTTACCGGGTGTTGGGCCAGCCAGTCGATCTGCAGATCGGGCTCGAGCTCCCGCAACTCCTGGGCGATGGCCAGATCTCGACGGGCATGACCGAGCCCTATCGGCGAGGACAGGTAGAGGGCCTTCTTCCTACGGTTGAGGCCACGGGTCCAGGTTTGGCTGGGCATCGGCAGCTCCTTGTTGTCGTCGACGAAACGCCTGATGGCGCGATTGACCTTGACCGGCTCGCGGGCGGGCGTCAGATGGCCGGCGCCCTCCATGACGAGCAACTCACCCCCCGTGATCCGGGCGAACTCCCTGCCCCGGTCGACGTGCTGGCAGACATCGAGGTCGCCATGGATGGTGAGCGTGGGCACCCGGAGTGACCGGCACATCACCTCGACTGTCGCCCGGTCTGGCAGGCCCTCGTCGAACCCTTCCTCCCCAGCTGTCAGCACCTTCCCGGTCGATTCGAGGGCCCAGGCGACGGCGTCCTCGTATTGCTTGGTGGAGTGCGGCTCGACCAATTGCTGGCCAAAGAAGAACTCGATCCACTCGCGGTGCCTGGTGACGTAGACGTGCCTGTTGTTGAGCTCCCATCCGGTGGGGTCCTCGAGGATCTCTTCCCAGTGGGGCGCGGTCGCGACCCAATGCGGCTGAGGACGGCCGAGATAGGGCACCCCCGGCTCGATGGCAATGAGGGCGTCCACCCGATCGGGATGATGATGGGCCAGGGTTACGGCCCACCAGTTGGCGTGACAGTGCGCCACCACCACCGCACTCGTTGTCCCGGTGGCGTCGAGGACCCCGACGATGTCCCCAAGGTTTGCTTCTCCGGTGTGCTCGGCTGGATCGGTGGGACGATCCGACTCCCCGTTCCCCCTCCCGTCGACAGTGACCACTCGGTAATGACGGGCCAGATATGGGACGAGACCCTTCCAGATCCGGGAATGGGTGATCGGTGCAGGCGGGATCATCAACAAGGTGGTGTCCCCGCTGCCAAAGACCTCGTAATGGACCTCGATGCCATCCCGATCCACCGCCCCCTCCAGCCACGGGTATGCGGCCCTCACGACGCCACCCGTTGCATGAAGTCACGCAGGAGGAGATTGACCTTGACCGGGTCCCGGACGTTGGAAAAATGCCCCGTTCCCTCCAAGGACACGAAGGTGCCGTTGCCTAGCCGGGCTGCCTTCTCGCCGGCACTGTGCGACTGGATTCGATCATGTGTGCCGTGGATCACCAGGATCGGACAATCCACTGCAGCTATCGCGTCTTCACCGGTCAGGCCGAGCAATGGGCGCCTCGAGTCGGCCTCGAGGATCTCCGGCCCGGTCTCGAGCGCCCAGCCCACCGTGTCCTCGATGGGCTTAGTGGAGTGGGCCTCAGCGAAGCCCTGAGCGAAGAAAAACGCGACGAAGTCTCGATAGTGGTCGTGCCAGTAGGCGAGGTTGTACTTGTCCCAGCCCTTCGGAGGCTGTGGATAAGGCTGCCAGAACGTCTCCTCGATTCGCTCCCTTCCGGCGGTCGGCAGCCCGAGGGGCAAGGCCGGCCCGATCATGACCAGACCGCGCACCCGGGTCGGGTGCAGGGCAGCGAGACGCAGCCCGTATTGGGCGCCTCTCGACAGCCCCACCACCACGGCCTGTTCGATTCCACAGACATCGAGGACCTCCACCGCATCGTCGACGTAGGAGTCGACGGCGTACCGGTCGGGGTCGACGGTGCGATCCGATCGCCCGTTGCCTGGGCCGTCAAAGGTGACCACCCGGTAATGACGGGAGAGGTAAGGCACCTGCATCTTCCAGCACCGGGAGTGGATGATCGTCCAGGTGGGAAGAAGCAGGATGGTCGCGTCACCTTCGCCGAAGACCTCGTAGTGGATTTCGACGCCATCCCGATCCACCGCCCCCTCCAACCGCGGGTATGCGGCTCTCACTACGCCACCCGCTCCACGAAGTCACGGAGCAAGAGATTCACCTTGACCGGGTCCCGGACGTTGGGGATGTGACCGGAGCCGACCAGGGTGGCCAGCGTGCCGCCGGCGAGACGGGCGGCCTCTACGCCGGCCCCATGCGCGGCGATCCGGTCCTTTGTCCCGTGGATCACCAAGACCGGACAGGTCAGCCCGGCCAGCGCTTCCCGGTCCTCAGGCTCTGGCTCCGGGGACGAGGCCTCGGCTTCGAGGATGTCGGGGCCCGTCTCCGATGCCCATCCCACTGCATCCTCCCGGGGCTTGGTGGAGTGGGGTTCGGAGAAACACTGGGCGAAGAAGAATTCGGTGAAATCGGTGTAGTCGGTGTGCCAGTAGGAGACGTTGTACTTCTCCCAGCCCTGTGGATCGTCGCCTGCAGGCTCGTAGAGCCGATCGAAGACCGTCTGTCGTTCCGGCAGACCGATGCCCAGGTCCAAGGAGGGCCCGATCATCACCAGGCCGGCTGCTCTTTCCGGGAACATCCAGGCAAAGCGAGCCCCGTACTGCGCCCCGAGCGAGAGCCCGACCAGCACGACCCTGTCGGCCCCACATGCATCGAGTACCGCGGCCGCGTCTTTGGCGTATTCCTCGGCCCTGTATCGCTCGGGGTCGGTGCTGGGGTCGGACCTCCCGTTCCCCGGACCGTCGAAGGTGATGACCCGGTGCCGCCTCGAGAGATAGGGAACCTGCATCTTCCAAGACCGGGAGTGGATGATCGTCCAGGTGGGAAGGAGGAGGATGGTCGGCTCCCCGTCGCCGAAGACCTCGTATCCGATGCGGAGGCCGTCGCGTTCCACGAAACCCTCGACGTCGGGGTACCTAGCCCTCATCATCCTCCTCCATGCCCCGGAGCAGATCTCCCACCTTCCTCAACGCCGACCGCATCGGCAACTCCTCCTCGGAGAAGCCCAGCAGGATCAGCGCCTCGACACCGAGGAAGGGCGCTCCGGCGAGTACCGATGCCTCGGCAGGGGTGAACGGGCCCAGCCGGCCCAACCGCTCCGATGCTCTCCTCGCTACTTCGGCCAACAGATCGAACCAACCCTTCAGGCTCTCCCGTACCGCGACGGCCACCTGCTCGTTCGACCAACCGACAGCGGTCATCTCCTGCAGCACCCGCACGTAGCCGGAGTCGAGATCCTCTTCGAGGTAGTCACATGCCTGCTCCCAACGCTTCCACAGCGGAAGCTCGCGGCGGAACATCTCCGCCTGTCGCACGAGGAGGCGTTGGTTCTCATCCTCGAGCACCGCGAGCACCAGGTCCTGCTTCGACCCGAAGTGATAGTGGATCTGGCTGAGCGGCACCGCGGCGGTCTCGGCGATGCTCCGGGTGGAGAGCTGCGCGTAGCCGCGCTCGAGCAGCGACTCCTTCGCCGCCCGGAGGATCTTGTTCCCTGTCCCTGGCTCGACCACATGTCACCCCATTCAGCTATCGGTCGGTCGACCGAACCACGCGATAAATACAGCACGGGAAACGAGCTGTCAAGGGACAAGTCGGTAATACCCCCCCGTCCCACCATTCTGGGGCGCCAGACAAACGGGCTAGAGCGCGTCCCGTTTTCGCAGGGCCCAGGTGAGCACGACGAGTCCGATGATGAGCACGCCGGCCAGCTTGGTAACACCACCCCATACTCCCGGTGTTACCGGTGTCATCGCCTGGGTTGCCACTTCGCCGAAACCGTCTTCGAGCCCGGCGTAGATCGAGAGCGAGATTCTCCAGATCGAAATCTGGGCCAGGCCTTCCACCGCGAAGGCGAGGATCGTCTCCACGACGAGGATGTAGCCGAGACCGACGAGCAGGGCGCGGGGGACCAGGTACCCGAGCGGGACAAAAATGGCTGCGTACCCGATCCCGGCCGCCACGAACAGGGACAACGAAGGAATCGCAGCCTGCATATCGCCCCCGACAGCCAGGAGAGCCACGGCTGAGGCGATCCAGCCCCCGACTCCGATGACAAGGGCAGCGGCCGTTCCGGCCGCGATCGATTGTGCCGCCATGTTCGATCCTGGCGATGGGACGCATGTAGATGTAAGGCAACGTGCCGCTATCGCGCTCGTCGCGCAGCGTGGCGGTGGTCAGGATGAGAGCGGCGATGGCGAACGTGTATCCGACCGACGCCAGGACGTCCGTGTAGAGCATGGTGAGGTCGCTCTCGGGCGCGTCGAATGCGGAGAGCCAGAACACCAGGCCCGGGATCGCGGCAAGGGCGAGCAAGCCGATGACCCGTCCCCGGCGCATGATCCGTCGGTAGAGATGGAGGGCCAGTGTCACTACCGACCCTCGACCAGGTAGCGAAACACCGATTCCAGCGACTCATCGACCGGCTCCACTTTGCTGATGGCGATCGAATGATCGATCGCGATGGCGGGCAGACGGCGGGCAAGGTCGCCGGCGTCCGTGGTCTCGACGTGGACCGTCCCCCCGTCCACCTGGACCCCGAGGACATCGGATCCGGCGATCAAAGCCGCTGCCAGCTTGCGCGGGTTGGTGGTGTCGACATAGATACGACGCGGTTTGTCGGTCATCGCCGCCCGAATCGTGGCCACGTCGCCGACTGCGGCGAGACGGCCATCGACCATCGCGACCACCCGGTCCGACACGCGCTCCACCTCGGCGAGGACGTGTGACGACACCAACAACGTCTTTCCCTCGGCTCCGAGACGCTTGAAGAGGCCGATCAGCTGCGCCCGCTGCACCGGATCTGCTCCGTTGAGGGGCTCGTCGAGGAGGAGGATCTCCGGATCGGAGACGAGGGCCGCCGCGACCTTGGCCCGTTGCCGCATCCCTTTGGAGAAACCGCCCAACGCCCGGTCGGCGGAGTCGGTGAGGCCAACCGTGTCGAGGACGGTCTTGGCCCGGTCGAGGGGATGGTCGATCTTGGCCAGACGTGCTGCGAGCTCGACGAACTGCCGCCCCGTCAGCCGGTCGTACACCGACTCGTCTTCGGGGACGAGGGAGATCTTGCGGTAGATCTCGGTGTCCTGGCGGGGGTCGACTCCCAGGATCCTCACCTCCCCTTGCGATGGCCTTTGCAGACCGGCCATGACGCGGAGGAGAGTGGTTTTGCCGGCCCCGTTGGGACCGAGGAGACCGGTCACCCCGGGGCGAAAGCCGATGCTGAGCTCGCTGACGGCGACCTTGAGACCGAACCACTTGGACAGGTCGGTCACGACGATGGTGTCGGTCACGCCAGCCTCCGATAACGAAAGCGGACGAACCACGCGGCCAGAGCCACCAGCCCGACGATCACGACGACGGACACCCACACCTCGAACCCGGCCGCCTCGGGGGCGTACTCGACGGTGTCCCCGAAGAAATAGTCCCTGATGATCCTCGGGTGGTGGTCGATCGCCAGTAATGCGAAGTATCTCGCACCGGGGAAGCCGGCTTCAGCCACCCTCCCCGCGACGGCGGCGCCGGCAAACAGGGTGCCGAGGAATGCGGCGGCGGCGATGCCGGTCCGATCGATGACCGCGGAGAGAGCGACGACCACTGCCCCATGGACCAAGACGAAGGCGAGAGTGGTGACCGGGACCTTCCACAAGATGTCGAGGTTGTTGCCCAGATAGGAGAGAAAGCCCTCCTCGGCGATGAGGCCGAGACCGAGATGCAGGACCACTTGGGGGAGGATGTAGATGGCCGCCACCACGGTGGCGAACGCACCGACCTTGGAGGTGAGGTAGCCGTCAACGGTGAGCGGTCGGGAGAAGTACACCGAAAGGACTCCTCTGGTGCGGTCGGGGATGAGCAGCTGCGGTCCAGCCAATGCGATGAAAAGCAAGGAGATGCCGGAGTAGAAGTCGAAGAGGCCACCGTAGGTGGGGATCTCCTGACGCATGCTTTCCTCGATGTTGCCGATCGCCCAATGGATGCCGACGAAAACGGCTGCGGAGACGATGGCGATGACGATGAGCGACCACGGGAAGATCTTCTGGCGCGCCTTGCGTCCAAGGCCCAGGACCCGACGCACCCCATCCTTGTAAACGGCGCGCCTCGCCCCCTTGGGCCCCAGACGTGGTCCCTCGTAGGAGCGATAACCGCGGTCGTAGATGACCTGGTCGGTCACTAGACGGTCTCCCGGTTGAGGAACAGGTCCTCTAGCGAAGCCGAGCCACGGATCATCCGCACCAGTCCGGCGCCGGCCCCGGCTACCGCGGAAACCACAATCGGCTCGATGCTCTCATCGCCTGGACCGACGACCAGGCGGAGGCCATCGACCACCACGTCGAAGCCCTGCTCCCTGATAGCCGCGGCCACCGAGTCAGGGTGCTCGAGCACCTCGACCAGGACCGTGCCCAGCTTCTCGAAGCCCTGGAGGGGACCGGACCGGAGGAGATTCCCTGCATCGAGCATGACCACCCAGTCACAGGTCTGTTCGATGTCGGTCAGGACGTGCGACGACACGATGACGTTGACGTCGAAATCGGAAAGCCTCTTGATCAGGTCCAGCATTTGGGTGCGTCCTTCCGGGTCGAGCCCCGATGCGGGCTCGTCGAGGAGAAGAAGGTCTGGATCGTGGACGATGGCCTGGGCCAGCTTGACCCTCTGCTGCATGCCGGTGGAGAAATCACCGAGGAAGCGGAAGCGCTCTTCTTCGAGGCCGACCAGGAACAGGGTCTCCGACGACCTTCGCTTGGCCTCTTGTGTGGGGATGCCGGCGAGCTGGGCGGCGTAGGAGACGAAATCGGCCGCGGTCTGGTCTTTGGGCAGACATTCACCCTCGGGCATGTAGCCGATCCTCGATCGCACCACCAACGGCTCGCGTTGCGGGTCATGGCCCAGAACCTGCATCGACCCCGAGGTCGGGTGGAGCAGCCCGAGCATGAGCCGGAGCATGGTGGTCTTGCCCGCACCATTCGCCCCCACCAGCCCGGTCACGCCCGGTGGGACCTCGAGCGTGAGGCCGCTCAGGGCAACGACTTCGCCGTAGTCGTGCGTGAGGTCATCTACTTCGAGAATCGCGGTCATGCTTCCTTCCCGTGCGGGAGGAGAAGGGGTGTGACGGGCACGTCGTCATTGCACCCTGAGTCGGACCGCTCATCAATCAGGGACCACCCTGAGATATCCCCGAGTAGGTCCCTCAATCGACCACCTCGTAGAAGCCCAGGCCTTCGGGGCGCTCCAGTTGCTCCATGGTGCATTGGAGCGGGTCTTTGTCAGGCCGCCAGCGGTGGAAACGGGTGGCGTGTCGGAACCGGTCGCCTTCCAGTTGGTCGTAGCTGACCTCGACCACCACCCCGGCTTCCACCGGAGTCCAATCGAGGGATTTCCCTGCCGACCAGCGGCTCTGGGCTCCGGGCGCCCGTGCCTCTTCGCCAAAGCTGTCATCGACCACGAGCTCTTTGAACCGATTGAAGATCTCGACCCGGTCGACGTCGCCAAACCCGGAGCAGTGACCGATGAAGTGGAGCTCGCCTCGCTCGTCATAGAGACCGAGGAGAAGTGAGCCGATCTTGCCCCCGTCCTTGTGCTCCCGGAAACCACCCACCACACAATCGATCGTCCTGCGGTGCTTGATCTTGATCATCGCCCGCTTCCCGTGCTGATAGGGGAGATCGGGGACCTTGGCGACGATCCCGTCACACCCGGCGGACTCGAATTCGTCGAACCAGCCTTGTGCCACCTCCTCGGAATCGGTTTGGGGGGTGAGGTGCCAGGGATCGGAGAGCTTTCCGGCCAGATCCACGAGACGGTCCCTCCGCTCGCTGAAAGGGCTCTCTCGAAGGTCCCTGCCATGGTCGGCGAGGAGGTCGAAGGCGATGAGCTCGGCTGGCGTCTGCTCAGAGAGCATGGTGATCCGCGAGACGGCGGGGTGGATTCTTTGCTGGAGCGAATCGAAGTCGGTGATGCCGTCGACCACCACCACGATCTCGCCGTCGACCACGGTGCCTGCCGGCAGTTGGTCGAGAGCCGAGGCCAATTCGGGGAAGTAACGGAGCAGAGGGCGTTGGTTTCGGGAGTCGATCCGGTTTTCCGGCTTCGACCACGAGATGGAGCGAAAGCCGTCCCATTTCGGCTCATAGAGGTATTCCCCCTTGGGCCACTGCTCGGATGTCCTGGCCTCCATCGTCTCGATGGGCGGCTCGAAGGGATGACTCACGGGGAGCGAGTGTAAGCAGCGATAGCCTGCTCCCCGATATGGAGAAGTACATCGCACGTCTCCCATCATGGGCACAGGGACCGGGCGCGATCCTGGCCGATGCGGCCCAGAAGTACGGCGCCGATAGGGCTTCTCGCATGGCGGCGGCCATCGCCTACCGCACCGTTTTCGCCCTCGCCCCCCTGCTGATGATCGCAGTCGCCGTTCTCGGGAGTTTCCTGGGCAGCAGGGTGGAGGCGCAACAGGAGATCGTCGAGGGCATCGAGTCGGTGGTGGGGCCGGAGGTTGCCCGGATCGTGAACGACATACTCACTTCGGCCCTCGGCTCGACATCAACCGCCTATCTGATTGGCGGCATCCTGCTCCTCTGGACCGCCTCCAGCCTGTTCCTCGAGATGCAACGCGACCTCAACGACATCTTTGATGTGCCCCACAAAGAGGTGACCGGGATCGTGGCGATGGTCCGGCTTCGAGGCATCGGGTTCCTCTGGGTCCTCGGCCTCGGCTTTCTCCTTGTCGCCACCTGGCTGATCAACGCACTCTGGGGATTCGTGAGCGGCCTGTTCCCCGGCTCATTTGACGCAGTGGACGAGTTGATCACTGTCCTGACCCCGTTGGCATCGCTGATCCTGCTTCCGTTGGTCTTTGCCCTGATCTTCAAGACGATGACCGTGGCAGCGGTTCCCTGGCGTCCGGCCTGGGTGGGGGGTGCCTTCACCGCCGTGGTCTTCCTCCTCGCTGCTTACGGGGTTGGGATCTACTTCGAGATCGCCGGGGCCACCACGGCTCTCGGCTTTGCCGGCTCCTTCGTGGTGATCCTCTTCCTTGCCTACTTTCTGGCCATGGTCTTCCTGTACGGGGCTGAGGTGACCAAGGCATACACGGACAAGATGGAAGCGGAGGCCGCCCCGGCGGACATCCGGCCGATGTACGACGATCCCCAGGTCGTGGTGGCGGAGCCACGGGCCGGCATCCCGCAGGCGGCGTTCCTTGCATTCGTCGCCGGGCTGATTGCCGGCTGGCGCCGCAGCCGTCGCTGACCTTCTGTCAATTGAAACCGGACTCCAATAATCTCTGGCCCAATGTCCGTTGACATCGCCGGGTTCGTCACCGATCTCAAAGAGCACGCCACCGAACACGGTTTTCATGTCCATGATGAGCGTCATTTCGTCGAGACCTACTCGTTGCGCCAGTCATGGGAGGTCGACCTCCATCCTGAGGCGGGGTGCGGGGGGCCGATCGACCTCCATGTGGCGCTCGACGTCGACCCGAAGGTGATCCTCTCCTTGCGTGAGGCGCTCGACGAGATGGACTCGGACTTCGAAGAGCCGGAGAACGTCTATCACCTCGATCTCTTCTTCAATTGGGCGGTGCCTCCATTGCACAGCCCGCCGGATCTACTGGTGCTCGCCACCGACCTCGCCGGGCTGGCTGGTGTCACGCTCCCGGTCGAGGTGTCCGCTATCGACTCTTATGGGGCGGTGACCGATGCACCCGAGCGCAGACTGACACTGACCGGGCGAGCGTCGGTCAGCCTGGTCGACGTGCTCATGGGTCGGGACCAACTGTGCGACGTGCTCGATCGGTCACACGAGGTCAGCGAATATCTCCTCGACCGCGTCGGCGGCTGGATGGAACTGCCGAGTTAGAAGGACTGGTGCCTCAAACGAGCAGCCTTGCCGCGCGGCGGTAGGCCCGGCCGACCGGCGTCTGTTTGCCCGAGGCTGAGTGTTCCGGACTCACTTCCACCTCAACAAGAATGAGGGTGGCCGAGGGCAAAGTCGGCCGCAATCAAAATAGCGACAGCGTTGCCCAGATGCCGAGGGCGGCGGTGATGACTGCGAGGACCCAGAAGGCGGCCAAGGTGGCCGGCTTCGGGGGCGGCCCCTGCTCGATCCGGTGGGTCCCACTCGAGCGCTCTGCGGCTACTGGTGTCTCCGGCTCCCGTTGGATGCCGAGGGCAAAGCTGCCTGGGTCGTCGGGAAGGAATGGGATCGAATCGTCCTCGGCTTCGATGACGAACTCGCCGGATCCGAGGTCGATTACCTCATACTGGCCGGCGAGCCACTCGCCGATCGAGACCTCCCCCGAGACCAGGGTGATCTTCTCATCGTCCAGCCCCACCATGACCGGAACGTTGTCTTCCTTGAGCGTCGCGACGCCCGGGAATGTCGTCATCTTCTTCGTCCCCCAGGAACCATTGTCAAGCTAGGCGCTGCACCCGGCTTCGCAATCCTAGAAGGGCAGGCTCAGTGCATCGCACAGGAAGCCGGTGAATCGGCTTGCCTTGGCGAACATGGCTGCCAGCGCCTCGTCGAAGCCGGCGCTGGTGACCTGTTTCTGGGTCAGATTGACCCCTGCGATGAAGGACCTCATTCGCAGATCGTCGGCGTGGGGATGATCCGGATCGAGCCCGGGGGGGACTCGTTTCAGCATCTCGTCTTCGTCCTGATCGAGAGACCACATATTCGTGAACTCCTCGACCTTGGTTGCCGTCGCCCACGCGTCGGTCCGATCGTTGATCGCCTGGCGCAACGTGCGCGCCACCTCGGTCTCCGGGTGCCAGAGGCCGACACCGGCGAAGCAGGCGCCCGGCTCCAAATGGAGGTAGTAGCCGGGGGCGTGGATGTCCTTGCCGGCCTCGTGGCGGAACTGGATGCCGACATTGGTCTTATACGGGGTCTTGTCGTTGGAGAATCGCGTGTCGCGATATGGCCTCATCAGAGATCCGCCGGACGTCCTGGCATCCGCCACGAAGTGGGGCGACAGCTTCTGGAGACGCTCCCCGAAGTCGGTTATGAAATCGAGGGCGGGATCACGGACCACGGTCTGATAGCGATCCTTGTTGGCGTCCCACCAGGTCTTCTCGTTGTTGGCTTCCAACTCGCGGAGGAAGGCGAACAGGGCAGGGGTGAAATGCTTGGAGGCCAAGACAGCTCCTTCGGTCGTACCCACCGAAGATACGTCCCTCGCAAGACAGATTTGAAGGGGTTCGTCGTAAGGGTCTAGACGTGCTCTTCGGCGGCGAGCTCGCTCCACGGAGTGCGAAGCCCGTCGCGCACGTTGGTGAGCATGGCTCTGAAATCTGTGCGCAGGACCCATGCCGCGGCGATGAGGAAGACGACGCCGACCCCGATCCTCGCCTGATGTGACACATCCGGCGAGATGTGCCCCAGCTCGGTGATAAGCGATTCTCCGATCTGGGCGGCGAACAGACCGAGCATGACCCACGCCTCGGTGCGACTGACCGAGCGGCTGGCCACGATGGCGACGGCGAAGACCGACTGTGCCGCGGTGACGAACAGCTCGATCCGCTGACCGGTGTCGAGCGGCAAACCGTGAAGTACCCCGGCGAAGATGGAGAACACGATGGGCAGCGACCCGACGAGCAAAGTCCATTGGTTGACCTTGGAGGAGATGAGGGCTCCCAGCCCGGTCCGTGAGGCGAGCCTCCAAGCGAACAAGGTGGCCACCAGCAGCTCGGGGGCCTCGGAGGCAGTGGGCGCGATCCACTTGATGAGGAGGAAGTCACTGACCCCGATCGCCGCGCCCAGTTCGATGATTGAGTCGGCAAATGCCTCGGCGCAGAGCAGGATCACACCGGCAGAAATGACGAACATGGTGTAGTTGATGATCCGTCGCGTCCTCTTCGGAAGCGACCCGACGTACGCCGATGGCCCAACCAGATGGGGCTCGTGAGTAGGTGCCCCGGAGAGCCTCCTGAGATAGAGCACGTAGATGGTGATGAGCACCACGGCGTCGAATAGGGATAGCGTGTCCTTGAGGAAGAGGGTCAACCCGTATAGGGAGGCGATGGTCAGGTAGGCGATGTCCACCGACTGCCCCCGGGCGAGGTGGATCTCCGTCGCCGTGGTCCCCTCCGCTTCCGATGGCACCGCCCCGGTCTTTCTCACCCGCCACGTTCCGATCAAGATCACCATCGGCCAACCCAGGCCGATGAGGAGCTGATTGCCTCCGGTCATGTTGGCCAACGCGAGAGGGCCGTACCGGGTCGCCTGCCCCGTTTCCGCGAACTCTTGACCCGCCCGCGCCGTGAGCACGAAGTCGACGGCGTACTCGGGGAGGATGGCGATGAGTGCGAGCAGCGCCAGGGCGAGACCGGCGGCGATGTCCATCTGAATGATCTCGGCGGCCCAGGACAGGATGAAGGCGGCGCCGACGATGGCCATCCCGTAGAGGATCGCGGCCAGTACCGGTTCAGGATGGATGCCGGTGATACGGAGATACACGCCGGGCAGGGTCGCGGCCAGGGCCAACGCCATGAACAGGATCTGCGGTCGTGAGTCGGGCTTGGCGGTCTCCATCGAGCGGCGAGATTCTAAGAGAGCCTCCCGGTATTGCCGATTCCGGGTCGGTCAGACCTTCGGATCAGTCCTCGGACCATTCGGGGTCGTTGTCCCACTCCTCGTTGCGACGAGCCACGGTCTCCAAGGCTTCGGCCGCCTCTTCGCGGGTGGCGAAAGGACCGATCCGGACTGCGGCCCGACATCCGTCGAAGCGCTCCACGGTGCGGTGGTCGAGGCAGTAGAACCACTGCTCGTTCTTGACCTCACCGTGATTCGGGCTCATCCCAGGACCCTCCGACAGGACCAAGGGCCCCAGAAACCCTTCCCAAGCTCCTCATATCGGTTGGCAAGCCAGGCGGCGGTCCCGATATTCGCCTCACCGTCGAAGGCGCTGGCCCCGGAGAAGCCGGCATTTGGGGATGCCGACGCCCAGGTCGATGGGAGGAACTGATAGAGGCCAGACGCACCTGAATACGGGTTGTAGGCGTCTGCGTCACCGAGACTCTCACATTGCAGGACGGCGAGCGCCTCGTCGACGCGACTCGCGGGGAAGTACGCCTGGACGAGTGATCTCCATCGTTCCACCGCCGGCGGGAAGTCCCAATCCCCACCTCCACCACCGCCGCCTCCACCCCCGTCGGTGGTATCCGGCGTCGCCGGTGGTGGCATAGTCGTGGACGGCGCGTTCTCTTCCTCTTCGGGAGGCGGCGGGTGTCGTGGTTGCCGGTGCCCTCTCCTCCTGACGTCTCCGTTCCTCCTCCCGCGCCTGGGCCGCGTCCACGGCGCTGAGTGCGTCGCGGTAGGCGGCGTCGGCGGCGCTGGCCTCGCGCACGGCACGGCCGACGGCGGCATCTGCCTCGTCGTAGAGGGCGGCCAGATGCTCGATCTCTGCGTCGACTTCGGCCTTCAGCGTGGCGACCCGCCCCTGTTGCTCCCGGTATTCGACCTGAAGGCCCTCGAGGGCATCTCTCCTCACTACGAGCTCGTTGACTCTGGCGGCGCCGGCAGTGACGACATCGCCGACCACCTGCCCGGTCACCATCGCCTGCTCGACATTCGCCGTGTTGACGAAGCTGACCCCGGGGCCTACCAAAGCATTCATGTAGG
The DNA here is from genome assembly GCA_963810465.1 of uncultured Acidobacteriota bacterium. Taxonomy (GTDB): domain Bacteria; phylum Actinomycetota; class Acidimicrobiia; order Spongiisociales; family ZC4RG35; genus JARDZU01. The sequence continues at coordinate 220,781 of CAWENM010000002.1, forward strand.
CGTCGATGGCATGGACCTCGATGTCGGCCTCGATCCCGGTGAGCTCGGCGTCGCCGTAGGCGATCTGGGCCTTGAGTCTGTCGAGGTCCGACGAAACGGCGGATAGCTCTGCGGAGAGGTCGCTGATCCTCGTGATGCTTACTGCTAGTTCCGCTTCGATCTCGGCCCTCCGGGCGACGGCGGTGTCGACCAGTCCGGCGGCGACTTCGGCCTGCCGCTCCGCCGTCTCAGCCTCCTGCTCGGACTCGTCGACGGTCTGGGCCTGAGCAGCAGGGTCAGCGATCGCGACGCCGATGGCGACGGTCGAGAGAAGGGCGAGGAGGGTCAAGGAGCGCAGCGCACGCATGTGAACCCGAGGAGCGTAATGAATGGGCCGGGGCACGAGAAGTGCTGATCCGGCCGATGGGGTAGCGTCCCGGCCCTATGGAACGGGTGAATGTGCAGTCGGGGAGCCCGTTCGAGGCAGCGATCGGCTTCAGCCGCGCCGTCCGGGTGGGGGACCGGGTGGTGGTGTCCGGCACCGCCCCGATCTGGCCCGATGGGACGGTGGACCCTGATCCCAGGGCCCAGGCCCGGCGCTGTCTGGAGATCATGCTCGCCGCCCTTGGTGAGGCGGGCGGGAAAGCCGAAGATGTGGTTCGGACCAGGACCTATCTGCTCGACGCCGCCGATGCGAGCCTGGTGGGAGAGGCCCATCACGAGGTCTTTTCGGGAATCAGACCGGCGTCGACGATGGTTGTTGTCAGTGGATTGCTCGACCCTCGCTGGAAGGTCGAGATGGAGCTCGAAGCAGTCCTGGCCTGACTGCACACCCTGGAGGTGGCGATGTTTGGACGGAGGAAGACAGAGATGCCGGAAGCGGAGGCCGCCCTCCCCGGGCGATCCACGGTGGTGGATGTCCCGCCGGCGCATTTCGTCAACGGGAACCCGCTCGTAGGGCCCTTCCCGGACGGGATCGAGACGGCCGTATTCGGGATGGGTTGCTTTTGGGGCGCCGAGCGGCGGTTCTGGAAGATGGATGGGGTCTACAGCACGGCGGCCGGCTACGCCGGGGGGTACACGCCCAATCCGTCGTATGAGGAGGTCTGCACCGGGCGTACCGGCCACTCCGAGGTCGTGCTGGTCGCGTACCGGCCCGAGGAGGTCTCCTACGAGGAGCTCTTGAAGGTTTTCTGGGAGACGCATGACCCGACCCAGGGGATGCGGCAGGGCAACGACATCGGATCGCAGTACCGATCGGCCATCTATACAACGACCGACGAGCAGCTCGATACTGCCAAGTGGTCCCGGGACAAGTACCAGGCAGAGTTGACGCCACTGGGCTTCGACGACATCACCACTGAGATCACCCCGCTGGGCGAGTTCTATTACGCCGAGGACTACCACCAGCAATATCTGGCCAAGAACCCCCACGGCTACGACTGCCACGCCAACACCGGGATCGCATACCCGGTGGGTTGATCCGGCCCTAGTCGACGATCTGCTCCCGCGGCGCGGGCATTGGACTTCTACGCCGGGTCGGTCTCGTCGCCGAGCGTCACCAAGGCGGCCAGCGCCTCCTGGACCACGTTTTCGACGGGCAACCCGGCCTCGATGTCCGCGACCACGTCAGGGGTGACTCCAACCGAGCCGAAGTCATGGCCCTCTGGAGTCAACCAGCGGGCGATAGTGAGCTTGAGGGCACCCCTATTGGACAGCGAGAATCTCTGCTGGACCGTGTTCTTGCCAAAGGTGTTCTCACCGACCACGGTCGCCCTGCCCCGTTCCTGGAGCACCGCCGACACCACTTCGGAGGCGGAAGCGCTGCCCTCGTTGACAATGACGATCACGCCAACGTCTGCGGGCACGATTGGATCTCCCGACGTGGGATAAGAGGTCGACGAGTCAGGCCCCTCTGTGACGACCACGTCCCCGTCGGGAAGGAATGCCGAGGCCACCTCGATGGCCGTGTCGAGCAGGCCGCCGGGATTGTTGCGCATGTCGAGCACGATGGAATCGACCCCCTGGTCCACAAGTGTTCCGACATGCTCCAAGAACAACTCGTCCGCGTTGTCCGTGAATGTGTTGAGCCCGACATAGCCCACATCCCCGACCACCTCGCTCACGACGGCATCAACGATGAACGTGGCACGGGTGATGGTGACGTCGAATACATCTGTATCTCGTTGGATAGACAGGACCACGTCGGTGCCGGCCGGCCCCCGCACCATCGTCGTCACCTCGTCGACCGTCCACCCGGTGATCTCGGCGCCGTCCACGCCCAGGATCAGGTCATCCGGTTGGAGACCGGCCGTGTCCGCCGGGGTGCCCTCGACGGTGGATACGACGTGGATCTGGCAGGTGTCCGAGATGACGTTGCATTCCTCCTCGGTCGCCGAGTCCTCTGCGGTGACCAGAGCCCCGATGCCCTGGATCTCACCCGCTTGCTCCTCTTCCAGGAGCTTGACCGCCTCGGGGTCGAGGTAGACCGAATGGGGGTCGAGGCCGAAGCTGGCCATACCGAAGACCATCGCCTCGGCTGCCTCGGCACCGGTCTCCGCCTCGCCGAGTGCGACCTCGCAAGTCTCGAGAAAGGCAGTGGCCGGGGCAACGCACACCAGTTCCGAATCTGCGGTTGCCCCATCGAGCTCTTGCAAGCCGCGGGTGGCAGCTCGGGCCAGGTCCTCGTCAGAGATTTCGTCGACGTAGTGACGACGGACCAGGTCGTAGGCCTCGCAGACGATCTCCACATCGGGATCCACGGCATCGCACCCCACCAGACGCATAGGACGCTCATCTTGGGCCGTGGTGGCAGTCGACTCGATAGTCGTCTGGGACTGCGGCGTTGCCGTAGTGACTTCGGGTTCGGCCGTTTCGGCGGCGTCACAAGATGCCAGGAGCAGCGCCACGGCGACCAGTGGCGGGATCAGGCGCAGACGACGCATCAATCGCATGCCGCATTATCGGCAGATATCCCCCATTACCGTCGCGCAAGATGCACCTTCGAGTCATGTTGCGTGCCCCTGGTGGCGATTCCGTCACGCTCGACTCCAAGGATGAACGCTGGGTCCAGCCGTGGGGGGAGCCCGACGAGGTGATCTCGGGCAACCTCTGGGCATTGCCCGGGTTGGTCGATGGCCATGCCCATCTCGCTCAGGAGAAAATGGACTTTCGCCCCGGGGAACTGGAAGGAGCCGAGCGCCGTGCAGCGATGGCGCTCGAAGCAGGCGTCGGACTCATCCTCGACAAGGGATGGCGTGACCTCACCGTCGTGCACTTGATCGACAAGGTCCCGCCATCGCAGCGCCCGGAGATAGAGGCAGCCGGCGTGGTCCTCAGTGTCGATGGTGGTTTCTGGGAGGGGTTCGCCCGCAATGTGCCCCCGGGCAGCATCGGCAACGCGGCTTCCGTTGCGGCTGCCGAAGGAGCGGGTTGGGTCAAGCTGATCGGCGACTGGCCGAGGAAGGGGATAGGCCCTGTTGCCAATTTCGACGAGGACGAGTTGGCGAAGGCCGTTGCTGCCGCCAGAGAGCTCGGGTCCAGAGTGGCGGTCCACACCATGGCACGAGAGGTCCCGTCGATGGCGGTGCGGGCCGGGGTCGATTCGATCGAGCACGGGTTGTTCCTCAGTGACGACGACGTCGTTCTCCTGGGCGCGTTGCGAGGGAGTTGGGTCCCCACGGTGGTCCAGATGGAGGCAACGGTCACTCAGCTCGGAGAGCGATCCTCCGGCGGGCGGCTTCTACTCGAAGGGCTCGACAACGTGAGGGCGAGACTCGGCACCGCTGTCGAGGCCGGGGTCCACGTCCTCACCGGCACTGACCTCGCCATCGGGACGCATCAGGTGGCCCAGGAGGCGATCCGTCTCTGGGAGCTCGGCATGCCCGCGGAACAGGTCATCGAATCTGTCTCGCGGTCCGGATTTCGGGCGACCGGCCGGCCGGCAGAATTCGCAACAGGCGATCCGGCCAACGCAGTCCTGTTCTCGGAGGACCCCGTTTCGAACCCTCGCGTCCTGGCCGACCCCACCCTCGTCATCCGGATGGGCCGGATCGTGGGATGAGGCTGTTGCTCGCCTCCGGGTCACCACGACGGCGCGAGCTCTTGGAAAGGCTCGGCCTCGATTTCGACTTCGTCGCACCCGATGTCGACGAATCCAGGTTTCCCGACGAGGCACCGGCCGCGTATGTGGAGAGGGTGGCCCGGGCCAAGGCGGCAGCGGTGGCCGGCGAGGGTCTGATCGTCGTGGCTGCGGACACCACGGTGGTTCACGAGGGAAGGGTCATGGGCAAACCCGGTCATCCGGAGGAGGCGCGGTCGATGCTGCGACGGATCCAGGGAGAGGTACATGAGGTCTTCACCGGGCTCGCGGTCGGCGGCTGGGACGGCCAGGCACAGATCAAATCGGTCGTAGACATTGCCGAGGTCACGATGTTGCCGATGACCGAGGAAGAGATCGCCTGGTATGTGGGCACCGGTGAGCCACTGGACAAGGCTGGGGCCTATGCGCTTCAGGGTCTCGGCGGGATGTTCGTCAGCAGAGTCGTTGGGAGCCCGTTCACGGTGATCGGGCTACCCGGTCCACCTGCTGGCTCGACTGGTTGCGGCGTCTGGCTCGGATTTGTCAGCCTTCAGAATCGACGCTCACGGGTAACTTGCCCGGATGAACCGCACCGCCTGGATCCTCACCGGTCTGTTCGTGGTGGGAGTCGTCACAGTCATCTTCCTGGTCGGTAGGGGCGACGAAACCGACACTTCGACGACGACGACGACAGTCGGGATTACGACGACGACGGTGGATGGGGCCACATCCACCACCGCCGGGGCAACGACAACCAGCGCCTCCGCGGCAACGACCACCACCCTCCCGGCCACCACCACAACTGCCCCGACCACCACGACTTCCGCCGCCGTGGCCGGCAACTGGGCCGCCACACCGATGGTGGCGGCGGGCTTCGGCGCCCTCGGCTGGTGGGACGGAGCCAACTGGGTTCAGGTAGAACCGGCCACTGTCCTCCCCGTCGCCGGTGGTGAGGACTATCAGGTCGCCCTGATCGGACTGGAGGCGATCGTTGTTGGTGGCCCTCCGACCACCCTATGTGAGCCGGTCAACAACCCGGGTGTGGTGTTGGAGAACGAACAGATCCTCGGAGACTTTCCCGGCCCGCTAGGAGTTGCCATCTCTGCCCCTTGGGTCCTGGTCCCCTACTTGGTTCAGGCGATCGAAGACGATGGGACCTATTCAGGGTTCGTCTCGGAGCTGCTGGCAGAGCGTGGTCTCGACGTGCCCGAGCCGACGATGAAGCAGATCCTGCAGGTCGATCTCGAAGGAGACGGGGTGAACGAGGTGCTGGTGGTCGCCGAGGACGTCAGCGAAGGTCTGTTCGCCCAGGACGGCGACTACTCGATCGTCTTCGTACGGCGAACAGTGCAGGGTGAAGTGCAAACCGACGTGCTTGGCGAGTCCATCATCATCACTGCCGACGGCCCGTTTGTGGAGTCGTTCTCGGTCGGCGCGGTCGCCGACCTCAATGGCGATGCGAAGATGGAAATAGTGATCAGCTCCGCTTATTACGAAGGGGTCGGGATCGCAGTGTGGGAGTACGCCGAGGAAGGACCGCCCGCAGGCCGACTCACGGCGAGTTGTGGCGCCTGATGGAGAACCCATTCCTGGATCGGCCCACCTATGTCGGCCACACCGGCATCGAGCTCACCGACGCCTCCCCGGACTCGTGTGAGGGGAGGCTGGTGATCGAGGAGATTCACCATCAGCCCTACGGGGTGGTTCACGGCGGGGTGTACTGCACGCTGATCGAGACCCTTGCCTCCTCCGGGGCGGCACTCTGGGCGATAGAGAACGGGATGGCGGGTTGCGTCGGGGTCTCCAATCAGACCGATTTCCTTCGAGCGACCACAGAAGGCGTCCTGATTGGCTCGGCGACCCCAATTCACCGGGGCCGCACGCAGCAGCTGTGGCAAGTGATGGTCACTCGGGAGGACGACGGCAAGCTGGTTGCCCGGGGCCAGGTCCGTCTTCAGAACATCAACTCGACCGAGTTCTAGAATCAGGGGCGATGCTCCGCATCGGCTCCCTCACCGTCGACCCCCCCGTCGTGCTCGCCCCGATGGCAGGGATCACCAACGCTCCGTTCCGGCGTCTCTGCCGCGAGTACGGAGCGGGTCTCTACGTGTCCGAGATGATCGGCGCCCGCGGCCTGGTCGAAGGCGACGAGAAGACTCGCCTGCTGGCACGTTTCGCCCCGGACGAGACACCTCGCTCGATTCAGCTCTACGGCACCGACCCCGGGTCCCTGGGCGACGCCGTCTCCTATTTGGTCGAGGTCGAGCACGTCGACCACATCGACATGAACTTCGGCTGTCCGATGGGGAAGGTCACCCGGCACGGGGGCGGCGCCGCCTTGCCGTGGAAGCGCGATCTGTTCCGATCAATCGTACGCGCGGCCGTGTCCAACGCTGGGCCGGTGCCGGTCACCGTCAAGTTCCGCAAGGGGATCGACGACGACCATCTCACCTATCTCGAGACGGGGCTCACGGCGGAGGAGGAGGGAGCGTCGGCTGTGGCCCTCCACGCCCGAACAGCCCGACAGCTCTACTCGGGTAGTGCCGATTGGGAGGCAATCGGCAGGCTCAAAGAGACCGTCACCTCGATCCCGGTGCTGGGTAATGGCGACATATGGACCGCCGAGGACGCGATGGAGATGATGACGCGAACCGGTTGTGACGGCGTCGTGGTGGGGAGAGGGTGCCTGGGGAGGCCCTGGCTGTTTCGGGATCTGGCCGACACCATGGCCAGCCGTCCGCACCAGGTTCCGCCCGACTCGGGAGAGGTAGCCCGCGTGATGGTCCGGCACGCTGGCCTGCTCGTCGACCATTTCGGGGAGCGAGTGGGGATTGCCCTCTTCAGGAAGCATCCTTCCTGGTATCTGAAGGGATTCCCGGCCGGCCCGCAGATGCGCGATGCGTTGGCCAGGGTGGAGACGCTGGACCAGCTCGAGAGTCTCGTTGCCGACTGGGACCAGGACATCCCCTTTCCCGAGGCGGCCAATTACATGGTGCGGGGCCATTCGCACGGCCCGCGCCCTGTCCGTCTGCCGCATGGATTCCTCGATCACCGGGAGGGCGACCGCCTGGGACGGGAAGCTGAGCAGGTGATCAGCGGCGGTTGACGGCGTCTGTCAATCGGGCGTCCACGTCATGTTGATGGACCGCTCGAAGTTGATCCATCCGCCACGTTCGAACGCCTCGGCCATCGGCAGGTTGGTGAGGTCGGTAGCGGCGCGGATATGGTCGACGCCCTGGTCGGCGAGGACGCGTGTGCCAGTGGCAAGTAGGTCGTGGATGTATCCGTTGCCGCGATGCTCGGGCAAGACGGCGAGGTAGCCGATGACCGGGTGGTAGTGGTTGTGGCCAGGTGTCACGAAGCCGACTGGGTCGCCGGTGTGGTTGGTCGCGACGCGCCAGTTGTCGCGGGGGCTGATCTGTTGGGCGAGCTCGCCGTAGAAGTGCTCCGTTGCGGCTTCCCTCGGCGTCATCGTCTTCAGGTCGAGGACGGTGTGCGCATCGAGCGATCCAGGCACCACCGATGTCATCAGGCCGAGGATCTCGTCGTCGTCGTGTGGTTGACGGAAGTCGAGCCTCCCGCTGGGTGTCGCGATGGGTGTCTGCTCGCGCCATTCGAAGCGCAGACGCTCGACGAACACTCGGGCGCCGGTTTGCTCGGCAACGTCGATGAGGGCCTCGACTTCGCGCCGGACGGCTTCGTTGTCTCGCCAATCAGATGGCACATAGCGGATGTAACCGGGAGGCTCTGACCCGCTGCCTATCACCTGGCGGGTTGCTGTCTCGAGCAAATCTCGGGCGGCCGAGCGATGCGCCGGGTCGGCGGGATCGGCGATGTCGAAGATGTCCAACAGTGACGGCTCGTCGTCTCCGGGGTTGCCCCACCATGCCACTCGCGCCACGACGCGGTCATCGGTGAGTGCCATCCACATCCAGTCGGTTCTCCGTCTCCCCTGGCTGAGATCATCGGCCAGCTCGTGGTTGAGGGTGTAGGGGAGGCTCAGGAAACGGTCCAGTTCGGTCGGTCCCTCCATTGCTCGGATGAGAGGGGCATGGGACATCGAGCGGTACCTCCGCCTGCGCGTCAGGTTCGCTCGGCGTAGCCGGCGACCGCCGACAGTATGAGGTGGGCCATGGCGTCGAGAGTGAGCCCGTCGCGGTCCGCCTCGGCGTCGACTTCTACGAAATCGATCGAGACCACCTTGGGGTTGCGGGCGCAGCGGCGGACCCCCTCGGCCAGATCGCGCACGGTCATCCCCCCCGGCCTCGCCCCGGGACAACCGGGTGCGAAGACGCGGTCGAGCACATCGATGTCGACGTCGATATGGACGACATCGGTCTTCACCGCCACCACGGTCAGGGCATCCTCCACGACCGAGCCGATGCCACGTTGTGAGACGTCGTCGACGGTGAGAACAGTGATCCCCTGCTCGTCGCAAAAGGCCCGGTACTCGGCGGAGTTGGCGAATGAGTGGATCCCGATCTGGGCGACGTTCTCACCGGGCAGACCGTCCTCTTCGATCAGGCCGCGCACCGGGGTCCCGTTGGTTGGGCCCAGATCGAGAGTCCGGACGTCGTGGTGAGCATCGAACATGATGAGCCCGACCCTGCTCCGGTCGGGCGACAGCGACCTGACGAGGGGACGGGTGATGGCGTTGTCACCGCCGAGATAGATGGTCAACGGTCCCCGCGCCAGCTTGCCGGCCAGGTCCTCGACCACCTCCGGCATACGATGCATGTCGAGATCAGAGACGGCCCAGTTGCCCTCGTCGCGCACCGTGACACCACTGAAATCGATTCCCCATTCGCCATGGAACGTGGAGAATCGGCTGAGTCGATCGCGGACTTCGAGCGGGCTCAGGTCGGCACGAGACGGCGACAATGAGGCCCGAGACGACGGAACACCGACCACCAGGATCTCGGGGTCGGGATGCTCCTGGGCGAGCCAGACATCGGCGCGCGGCCAATACGGGTCATTGATGGGCATTGCGGTTCAGCGTATAGCTGCCACTGCTGCGACCTGTAAACGGCCTCAGAGCATCGGGATGTCGACACCTCGTTCCCGGGCCACGCGGCGGGCGATGTCGTAGCCGGCGTCGGCGTGGCGCATCACCCCGGTGCCCGGGTCGTTGGTGAGGACACGCTCCACCCGGAGGGCTCCCTGCTCGGTGCCATCGGCGACGACCTGGGCGCCGGCGTGGATCGAGTTCCCGATGCCCACCCCACCGCCGTGATGGACCGCCACCCACGCCGCCCCCGACGAGACATTCAGCATGGCGTTGAGAATGGGCCAATCTGCGATGGCGTCCGACCCATCGGCCATCGCCTCCGTCTCCCGATAGGGCGAAGCAACGGACCCGGAGTCGAGATGATCCCGGCCGATGACGATCGGCGCCGAGACATCGCCGGCGGCAACCAGGTCGTTGAACCGCAGACCGGCCAGGTGCCGCTCACCGTAGGAGAGCCAGCAGATTCGGGCTGGTAGACCCTGGAATTGAACCCTCTCGGAGGCCATTTCCATCCAACGCTGGAGTGAATCGTTCTCGGGGAAGAGCTCGGCGATCGCCCGATCGGTGACCTCGATGTCGGCCGGGTCACCACTGAGGGCGACCCAGCGGAACGGGCCAGATCCCTCGCAGAACAGCGGCCGGATGTAGGCGGGCACGAACCCGGGATAGGAGAAGGCGTCGGCGAAGCCGGCGATGGCTGCCTCGCCACGCAGGTTGTTCCCGTAGTCGAAGGTCTCCACACCCGAGCTTTGGAAACCGACCATGGCCGCACAGTGAGTCGCCATGGACTCCCGCGCCGTCTTGATGTAGGTGTCGGGGTCATCCTCGCGAAGCCGGCGGGCATCGTCGATGTCGTGCCCGGCCGGGATGTACCCGTACAACGGGTCGTGCGCTGAGGTCTGGTCGGTCACGATGTCGACGTCCACGCCCATGTCGAGCAACGAGGGGAACACTTCGGCGGCATTGCCGAGGAGGCCAATGGAAACTGCTTCACGGTTCCGCTTGGCCTCGAGGGCGCGCGATACCGCCTGCTCGACTTCCTCGTAGCTCTCGTCGAGATAGCCGGTCTCCAACCGACGTTGGATCCGGTGCGGGTCGACTTCGACGCAAAGGGCGGTACCACCGTTCATCGTGATGGCGAGTGGCTGCGCGCCCCCCATGCCCCCGAGCCCGGCCGTGAGGGTGAGTGTGCCCGCCAATGACCCGCCGAACCGCTGCTCGGCGATGGCGGTAAAGGTCTGATAGGTGCCCTGAAGGATGCCTTGGGTCCCGATGTAGATCCACGAGCCGGCGGTCATCTGCCCATACATGGTCAGACCTGCCGCCTCCAACTCCCAGAAGTGCTCCAGGGTCGCCCACCGAGGGACGAGGAGGCTGTTGGCGATGAGGACCCTCGGGGCCATGTCATGGGTCCGAAACACCCCAACCGGCTTCCCGGACTGCACCAGGAGGGTCTCGTCGTTCCCCAGCCGCTCCAGTGTCCGGACGATGGCATGCAGCGACCCCAGGTCCCGGGCAGCCTTGCCCCGGCCCCCGTACACGATCAGCTGCTCCGGGTCCTCGGCGACATCCGGGTCGAGGTTGTTTAGAAGACATCGCAGCGCCGCCTCCTGGAGCCAGCCATTGGTGTTCAACCTTGGTCCTCGAGGGGAATGGAGGGGGAAGGTGAGGTCGAGCATGAACGGTCCCGAGCCTATCGACCCCTACGTCCGCTCATCCGCCGGTGTGATCGACCCTCACTTACGCAGGAGACCATCGAGACGGCGGGAGGCGATACGGGCGCCGATCAGACCCATCACCAGCAGGAAGGCGATGTGGCCGGCCAGCGACCAGTCGAAGACGCCCAGTGAGAAGGCGCGGAGCATCTCGTTCCCGTGATAGAGCGGCGACAATCGGACTACTTGTTGCAGTGCCGGGGGATAGGTGTCGAGTGGGTAGAAGGTGGCGGAGAACAGGAACAGCGGCATCGTGACCAGGGAGACCAGGTCGAAGTCCTGCCACGAGCGCATGTAGGTGGTGGCGGCGAGCCCGACCGACCCGAAGGCGAATCCGATGAGAACCGCGCCAGGGATGGTGAGGATCGCCCACCAACTGGTGGTGAGACCCATGATCACCATCACGACCAAGAAGGCGACGGCGTACAGGGCGCCGCGGAGCAGCGCCCATCCGATCTCACCGACCGCGATGTCGCGCGGTCCCATCGGGGTGGTGAGGATCCCGTCGTAGACCTTGTCGAACTTGAGCCGGAAGAAGATGTTGAACGTCGTCTCCAGCACCGTCCCGTTCATCGCAGAAGCCGCCATCAGGGCCGGGGCGACGAAGGCGGTGTAGTCGACGGGGACTCCGCCGGGCCCGGGCACCTCGCCGACCATGGACCCGATCCCGATCCCGATGGAGAAGAGGTAGAAGACAGGCTCGAAGAAGCCGGTGATCACGACCTTCCACACCCGGCGGTAGACCAGGTAGTTCCGCTCCCAGATCCGCTGCGCCCGGAATGGGGTCATCCGACCAGGCGGGGTCAGCCGCGACGGCGCTGACACGCTCATGGCTTGAGCCTCCGGTCCAACCAGCGCGAGCCGAGGACGATGCCGGCAGCCGCCATCGCCACCAGATAGACGACATTGACCCAGATCGGCAGCGGGGTCACGATCGAAGCGTCGGACCCGGGTAGGGCCACTTTGCGCACCAGCTCGACACCGTGGAACAGAGGCGTGAGATAGGCGACCACCTGCAGCGGGTTGGGCAGTTGGCTGATGGGGAAGAAAGTCCCCGAGAACAGGAACAAAGGGATGATCCCGAAGCGGAACAGGGTGGAAAGGCTCATCTCGTTCTCACGGGTGACGGTGAAGGCGGTGACCGTGGCCTGGAATGCCAGTCCGGTGAGGACTCCGGCGGGGACGGCGAGGAGGGCCGGGCCCAGGTCGAGGGCTCCGAAGGCCACCGAGATGAGGGCGAACACGGTCAGGACGAAGGTGAGCCGGATCGAGCCCCAGATCATCATGCCCCTCACAACGTCGGTCGGGTCGAGAGGAGTCGTGATGGCGCCATGGAAGCCCTTGCGCCATTTGATCCCGGCCATGACCGGGAATGCTCCCTCGCCGGCCGAGGTCTGCATGGCCGTCGCCGCCATCAGACCGGTGGCGACGAAAGTCAGGTAGGGCACCCCGAGGTCGTCGCTGGAGGTATCGACCAGCGTCCCCAGCCCCAGTCCCATCGCGGACAGGAAGAGCACCGGGTTGACGAAGCTGGAGATGACCGTGCCACGCCAGACGCGTCGGTAGCCGATGGCCTCCGACTCGACCCAGCGCCACGACCGAGTCAGGCTGGTCATCAGTCGATCAGCCTTCGGCCGGTGAGCTTGAGGAAGACGTCTTCCAGACTCGATCTGCGAACCAGCACCTGTTCGGGATGGATGTCGCGCTCCGTCAGCTGGTGCTGAGTGTCTTCGGCGTCGTCGGTGTAGACGATCACCCGGTCGGCCAGGAACTCGGTGTTGCCTTCCAGCCAATCGAGCCTGGTCGCCATCGAGTCCATCAGCTCTTCGGGGAAGCGAAGCTCCACCACTTCCCGGGGGGCGTACTGGGCGATGAGTTGCCGGGGCGAGCCCTCCGCCACGATCTTGCCCTTGTCCATGACGACAAGCCGGTCACAGAGCTGCTCGGCCTCATCCATGTAGTGGGTGGTGATGATCAGGGTGGCTCCCTCCCGCTTCAGGCGGTAGAGCCGGTCCCAGAGGAGATGGCGGGCCTGTGGGTCCAGACCGGTCGTCGGCTCGTCGAGGATGACCAGGTCGGGGTCGCTGATCAAGGCGCGGGCGATCGTGAGGCGCCGCTTCATCCCCCCGGACAGCGGCTCGACGGGCGAGTCTGCCCGATCGGTCAACTGGGCGAACTCGAGCAAATCGACGATCCGTGCCTTGATGTCGGCGCGATGCATGTCGTGGTATCGCCCGTAGACGTAGAGGTTCTCCGAGACAGTGAGCTCGATGTCGAGATTGTCTTCCTGAGGGACGACGCCGAGGCGTTGTCGGATCTGCCGGCCCTGTGCGTCGGGATCGAGCCCGAAGACGGTGAGCTTGCCGTCGGTTATGGGGCTCACCGTGGCGATCATCTTCATCGTCGAGGTTTTCCCCGCGCCGTTTGGCCCGAGGAACCCGAACGCCTCGCCCTTGGCGATGTCGAAGTCGATGGCGTCGACCGCGACGAAATCGCCGAATCTCTTGGTGAGCCCCCGGGCCTGGACGAGCGGTTCAGCCATGACCACTCGACGCTAGTGGCGGTCCGATCCTGTCACGCCCGGATATCCGCCGGTCAGTAGCGCTCGTACCTCACCACGGTCTCGGCAGGCTTCCTTCCCCCGAACCGACTGGGCGACGCCCCGGCCGCGGGGTATCCGAGAGCGACGGCGTACCGCGTCTCGGTCCCATCTGGGGCGCCGAGAAACTCTCTTGCCTGGCCCGACCGGTGGAGGGTGATGGGGCAAGAGGCGACGCCGATCGTCTTGGCCGCCAACATGACGTTCTGGGCCGCCCGCCCGATGTCGAAGAGGTTCCCGCCCTCCTCCTTGACCAAGACGATGGTTGCCGCGGAGGCTCGGATCGGATCGGTGTAGTCGCCGTGCTCGGCGAGACCCTGGAGCCGATCGCCGGTCACGACGATGAACGACCAGTCCTGGCTGTTCTTCGAGCTGCCGGTCCATCGCGCTGCCTCGAGGATGGCGCCGAGGTCCTCGTCGCTGAGGGGGTCGGGCTTGAACTCACGAACGGCGCGGAGCTTCACGATGAGGTCGTAGCTATCTGTCATGGGCGGCGAGATTAGGTCAGCGGGGATACAGGATCATCTGGGTGCAGCGGAAGAGAGCGATCTTCCTCGATGACTCTTCGGTGGTGACCACGACATCCCAGACCTGGGTGGTCCGTCCGCCGTGGGCGAGAGACCCCTCGGACAGAAGGGCTCCTTCGAGTTGGGTGCCCAGATGATTCGACTTGAGCTCGATCGTTGTGAACCCGACCGCGCCGCTGGGGAGATTGGCGACGCACCCGTAACCGGCGGTGGTATCGGCCAGCGCCACGACCGAGGCGGCATGGAGGTAGCCGTTGGAGGCGAGGTGCCTCTCCCCGATCTCCATGCGCATCTTCGAGGCCCCGTCCGTGATCTCGAGCAGCTCGATCCCGAGCAGACCGGGGAGCCGGGGGGCACCAAGTTGCTCCAGGACGCCGGAGAGCTCTTCTCGGTCCTCGGGAAACGGCGGGATGTCAGGCATGAGCCGGCGACGTTACCGATGCGGTGTCGGAGGAGATGATCGAATAGGTTGACGTTATGCCGACTCCTCACATCTCAGCCGAGAAGGGCGATTTCGCCCCGTCGATCTTGCTCCCGGGCGACCCGCTGCGGGCGCAGCACATCGCCGAGAACTTCCTCGATGACGCGAAGTTGGTAAACGAGGTTCGCAACATGCTGGGCTATACCGGCACCTATGAGGGCATCCCGGTGTCGGTGATGGGCACGGGCATGGGCATCCCTTCGGCCTCGATCTATGCCGCTGAGTTGATCACCGAATACGGAGTGGATCGTCTGATCCGGGTCGGGTCATGTGGGGGGATCCTGCCCTCCGTCGAGCTTCGCGATGTGGTCCTCGCCATCGGCGCCTGCACCGACTCGGGAGTGAACCGGGTCCGTTACGGGGGCTATGACTTCTCTGCCACGGCCGACTTCGCTCTATTGCGGGCGGCGGCGGATGCTGCTCAATCCCGGGGGATCGCAGTCAAGGTGGGCAACGTCCACTCCGCCGACCTGTTCTACAACCCCGACCCCGAGGCCTTCGACCGAATGGAGGCGATGGGGGTGCTGGCGGTTGAGATGGAGGCGGCGGGGCTGTACGGGGTGGCTGCGGAAAAGGGTGGCCGGGCTCTCACCATCGCCACCGTGTCCGACCATGTTCGCACCGGCGCCTCGACCACCTCCGAGGAGCGGCAGCAGACCTTCGACGAGATGGTGGTCATCGCCCTGGAGGCGGTCAGGGCCGACGTCGGGTGATCTCGTGTCGTGTGTGACTACCCACCCGGACGGTGGCTGGCTGCACACGACATAACCTGACCGACTATGTCTGTGGACCGCGCGATGGCCCGCCAGGGGGTCATCGATGCCTTGCCATTGTTCGTGCCGGCCATGCCGTTCGGGCTGGTCATCGGTCTCGCCATCACCGAGTCCGGGATGAACCCCTTCGTCGGGTGGTCAGGTTCGTGGCTCATCTTCGGCGGGGCCGCGCAGCTCACACTGGTCACATTGTTGGGGACTGGGGTCGCCGTAGCTGCCGCGGTGGGCACCGCCCTCGTGGTCAACGCCCGTCACCTGATGTACTCGGCCGCCCTGGCGCCAACCTTCCAGAGCCAGCCTCGCTGGTTCCGCTGGCTTGGTCCCTATCTCCTCATCGATCAACTCTTCGCTCTGACCACCGTGCGCCCGCCCGATGAGGACCCGGATGGCTTTCGCACCTACTACCTCGCTGCCGGCGCCACCTTCTGGGTCTTGTGGCTGGTCGTCGTCGCTTTAGGGCTTCTGCTTGGCCCCGTGGTGCCCGAGGAGTGGAATCTCGAGTTCGCCATTCCGATCCTCTTCATCGGCCTCCTCGTGCTGGGGATCGATCATTGGCCGGAGATGGTGGCGGCGCTGGTCGGTGCCGGTGTCACCTACCTGGCCGCCGGTCTGCCCAATCGAACCGGCCTGCTCGTGGGAGCTTTCGTCGGGATGATCGCCGGCTTCGTTGCCGAGGGGGTTCGCCGTGAGTGATTTCATGGCCACAGTCGTGGTGGGGTTCGGGACATATGTCTTCCGGGCGGTGTTCATCGTGGCCCTGGCCAAGCGGCGGATCCCCGACAACGTGCTCGTTGCCCTCAAATATGTGGGACCCGCGGTGCTGGGGGCATTGATCGTCGCCCTGCTCACGGACCCCGAGGGCAATGTCCAAATCGGCATCCCCGAGGTTGCCGCGTTCGTGGCCGGCGGTTTCGTCGCCTTCAGGACACGGAGCCACATCTGGACTCTCGTCGCCGGAATGGCGGTGTACTGGGTGGTCCGGGCCCTCGTTTAGAGGGCGCGAAGAAGTTTTCTCATCCGGCACGCGGCCCGTAACCCCTCCTCACTACTTTGGGTCTGAGAAGCGATGCCGACCTCCGGCATCGAGAAATTGGGAGGAGAAATGACCGACACCGTCGATCGGACGGAGTCGACTGGATCGGGGGGGTCCGGTCTCGATTCCTACTTCAAGCTCAGCCAACGGGGCTCATCCGTCGGCACCGAGATAAGGGCCGGGGTCACGACGTTCCTGGTGATGGCCTACATCATCTTCGTCAACCCCGCCATTCTCTCTGCCGCGGGCTTCGATGCCCCGGCCGTGGCCGCGGGCACCGCCCTGGTCGCCGGCCTGCTCTGCATCCTGATGGGGGTGGTGGCCAACTATCCCATTGCGATGGCAGCCGGTCTCGGCATCAACGGCGCGGTCGCCTTCGGGCTCGTCTTGGGCCAAGGGCTGACCCCAGCCGGGGCCATGGGGGTGATCGTCCTCGAAGGCCTGATCGTCCTTGCCTTGGTGGTCGTGGGCCTGCGTGAAGCGATCATGAACGCCGTCCCCCTCGCCTTGAAGAGGGCGATCGGCGTGGGCATCGGGCTCTTCATCATGTTCATCGGGTTCGTCGACGCCGGGTTGATCCGTCAGCCCGCCGGTGACGGCCCGGTCCCCGTCGAGTTCGTGTTCCCCAACAGCGCCGGGGCGTGGATGGCTCTGGTCGGGCTGCTGATCACGGTGATCCTCTATGTGAGGAAGGTCCCGGGGGCGCTGATCATCAGCATCCTGCTGACGGCTGCCATCGGGCTGATCATCGGCTTCACCCAGTTCCCTGACACGTTCACCGCCACTCCGAGCTTCGCCACGTTGGGCGATTTCGACCTGGGCAACGTGTTCTCGACTCTGGGGTTCGTGGCTGCAGCGTTGACCATCTTCAGCTTCATGCTCACCGACTTCTTCGACACGATTGGCACTGCCACCGCAGTCGTCGAGCAGGCCGAGCTGACCGATGAAGAGGGAAATGTCCCCGGAGTCGGCAAGCTGCTCATCGTGGACTCACTCGGCGCCGCCGCTGGAGGTGCTGCCGGGGTCAGCTCCAACACCAGCTACATCGAGAGTGCAGCGGGCGTAGCCGAAGGAGGACGGACCGGTCTCACCTCGATCGTGGTCGGTGTGCTGTTCCTGGTGGCGATCTTCCTCTCGCCGCTGGCCGCCTTGGTCCCGGTGCAGGCGGCAGCCCCGGTGCTGATTCTGATCGGGTTCTTGATGGCCGGTCTGTTGAAGGGGATCGACTTCGACGACATCGAGGAGGGCTTCCCGGCTCTGCTCACCCTCGTCCTCATGCCCCTCACGTTCAGCATCACCGTCGGCATCGGAGCCGGTTTCGTGATGTACGTCTTGATCAAGGTGATCAAGGGCAAGTTCGGTGAGATCCACCCGCTGATGTGGGTGGTGGCGATCGCCTTTCTCATCTACTTCGGTCAGGCGGTCCTCGGGCAGGCGATCTCCGCCTGACCGATGGTTGTGCGCAGGTACCCACGTGGGGGTGGGTACCTGCCACTCAAGAGTCAGCGATGGGACCGGTCGTCAACTCTCCGCGAGTCGCCCCAACAGCCTCGTCACGTTGCCAGATCGTCGCGTTCAGCGATATGGATGCAACAAGAGCGCGACAAATGATGTAAAGCCAGGCGAGGAAGACTCCGGCCATCCCGAGACCGCCGTAGAGCTCGCTGGCATTCTCCAACCTCCATGTGAAATAGACAACGGTGGCAATTCGGATGATGAGCCAGGCGGCAGTCATCAGCAACGCACCCGGGATCACCGCCGTCCATGGAGTCTCGGCTGGCCGGGGCAGCGCGGTGAAGAGCACGACGTGGAGAGCGGCGATTGCCAGGATCGCCATCAGGTACACGAGCACGTCGACGATCCACGGCCCGCCCTGCAACTGGTCCGTCAGCCGCTGGATCGCGAGCATGGCCAGGACGAACCCGACAACCGACAGCGAGGCTACAACCTTGCGGACGGGCTTCGAGGCGCCAACCTTCCAGGCGAGCCGGCTGGTCAGGAAGAGTGCACGCACCACACCCAAACCGGCCCAGAGGAGAAGGAAGATGCCGAGCAAGGCCAGGTAGAGCAGCGCCTTGTCGGAGGCGTCGACCGCGGCTTCCACCATCCTGGCCAGGACGGGGATCAGACCCGAGTTCTCCGCGAGCTCGGAAGGTGGACGCTCGAGCCAGTCCGCCAGCGTGCCTATCACCACCACAAAGGACAGAGAGAAAGGGAGGAACCAGAGGAAGACCTTCACCGACAGCCCACCGGCAATCAGGCTGCCGGCAAAGGCCTGGTCCCGCTGGTAGAAGTCGTATGCCACCCCGACGCTGGCACGTCGCTCTCGCTCGGTCTCCAGGCGGTCGAGGGCCCCTGTCTTCAGGACGCCGTATCGCTCCTTGAGCCGCTCGATCCGTCCCGGTCCGGCCTCCTCGGCGTCGCTGGATGCGGGAGAATCGGCCATCCCCCGAAGTTACCCGGTGTCAACCAGCCGGCTGGGCGAGGATGAAGCGCTCCCCAGCTTCAGTGATTGGCACTTCCGAGATGACCACCTCGGGATCGGTGAACTGACGGTTCACCCGACCGTTGAAGGAGAGGCGAACATCGGCGGAGACCTCGACACCGCCTCCGAAGTCTACGGCGATGAGCTGGGCGGTCTGACGGATCATCACCGGGTCGGTAGCCATGACCATGACCTGCCGCTCGGTGAGGTAGTCAGGGGGAGGCACCCTCCAGCTGTCACCGCTGTTCGGGTCGGTGACAATGAAGTCGGCCGAAGCAGACTTCTCGCTCAGCATCACGTGCCACGATCCGAGATACCCCTCGCCGGTCCACTTGACATCGCCCGGGATGAGATGATGGCGAAGGGGCAAGGCGATCATGAGGAGAACGTAGACGGCGCCAACACCGATCCAGGAAGGGGAGAGACTCGGCCGGTTGCCCAACCACCCCCTCCGGCCTTTCGGGCCACTTCCCCCTACGGGGGAGGAAATGACAGAGAGGAAGCGCTCGGGCCAGGCCGGGTCGAAGAAGACGAGGGCGGAGACACTCATCAGGAGCGGGAAGAGACCGATGGAGGGGAACATCAGCCAGGTAAGGGTGTGAAAGACGACCAGTGCCACGTAGGCATAGGGCCGAGCAGGCCGCCATGACAGCCAGGCCACGATGGTCAGATCGAAAAATGCCCCCGCCCAGGAGAGCAGGTAGGCGACCACGGGGAGCGTCAACACCGGGCCGATCAGCCACATCTCAGATCGGGCCGGCAGCCAGGTCGACAGGGGCTCGGCGCGCAACAGCCAATCTCCGTTGAGCTTGGCCAGGCCAGCGAAGACATAGACCATCCCCACCTGGAAGCGGAGCATCCAGATCACCCATGCCGGGTATCGGCCCGTTGTGCGGACCCGGCCATGACGGGCATCGACTGAGCAGGCGGCGTTCAAGGGGAGGAAGACCATCACCGCGGCGGTGAGGACAACCCAGTAGTAGTGATTCAGGTAGAGGCTCCGGTCGATGAGCTCCACGTAGCCAAGACTGAGCGCGAACAGAGCGGCAGACAGGCGATAGTGATATCCGAGGGCGATGCCAAGCGCGGCCAGGCCGATCACCAGGAAATGGACGTGCATCCATGGCTCCGGCCAGACCTGCACCCATTCGAAACCGGGATAGGAGAAGTGATACGCCGGCTCGATCAGGAGGGAGTCGATCCATCCGCGGGCGAAGAACCGGAAGACGAGGATCATGCCGACGATCCCGAACCCGATTCGGAATAGGGCTCCGGAGGCGGCGCTCACCTTTTCTGCCGCTCTCGACCTGATCGTGGATGTCGACATCACCCGGTGTCACCGTCGGTGTCGGAGAAGCCGAGAGTGATGTCCAATAGCGAGACCACGTCGGACTCGAAGAGAGTCCTCAGGTCGGCGATGTCCTGATAGATGGGCTCGAGGGTTTCGGGGCTTTCCGCGGCGATGGCACGCATCGGGCCCTCCAGGGCGCTCACCTCGGCGATGGCCCGGTCCAGGGTCTCATCGATGCGATCGGCCACCTCTGGCGATCGGGCCCGGATCAACTCACCGAGCGAGTCTTCGCCCCCCGCGTCGAGCGTCACGCGGATGCTCTCCAATTGGGAGCGATACATGGCGGCTGCCTCGCCTGCTGCGCCCTCCGGTATGGCCTCGACGTTGGGCTCGGGCGCTGAGATGCCCAGGGCTTGGCCCAGCTCGAAAAGGCTCTGACGTTTCAACGTCTCGACGAAGGAAGCGACGAGATCGCCGAAAGACTGATTGGGCGGAATCACGACGGTATAGACGTCCACCCAAGGGTCACCACCGTTGAACGATGTGGTCCAGGAATCGACGAGTGCCGTGGCCGCGTTCGCCGCGACGACGGCGGAGGAGGCAGCCAGGGCACACGTCCGCTCGTCGGCGGCAGACTCGGTGTCGCGGAAGAGCGCGTACTCCACCGCCCCCAGTCCGCGTTGCGTTGACGCGGCGCGATTGTCGATGTAGTCGACGTCGATGAGGGTGTCCGAGGCGAGGAGCTCATCGATTCCGGTCTCGGAAATCGGGGCATAGTCCACTTTGGACACCGTGCGCAGCATGTCGGCAGGCCCGAAGAATGTGGTGAGCTCGGACCGCTCCCAGGCCTCCTTGGCAGTGCGCCAGGCGTCCGTGGCGGCTTCGTGAGTCTCTCCATCCGGGGTTGAGCAGAACGTCTCGGTCGACGTGGACAGGGCGGAGATCTCGTCTGCGGCGCTCTCCATTGCCGGGATCAGTGCCAGGTGTGCCGCGTTCGAGACCACATCGACTTCCGGAGGGCCCGATGAACATGCGGCGAGAGCGATGCTGAGGATGGCGATGAGCCCGAGCCGTCTCACATCGAATCCAGGAACTCGATCAAATCCGAGCGCTGCTCCGGGCTGAGACCTACGAAGGCTTGCTTCGACGCTTCGGCCTCGCCTCCGTGCCACAGGATCGCCTCCTCCAGAGAGCGGGCGCGCCCGTCGTGGAGGAAGTTGAGGTTGCCGTTGACCGTCTCGGTTAGACCGATGCCCCACAAGGGGGGCGTCCGCCATTCGACGCCCGTGGCCTCCCCGTCGGGTCGCCCGTCGGCGAGGTCGGGTCCCATGTCGTGCAATAGGAGATCGGTGAAGGGGTAGATCACCTGGTCGGCCAGGGCCTCGATGTCAGAGGCGCCCGTTTCTTGACGTGGTTGGTGGCACGACACACAGCCGGATTCTTCGAAGAGCGAGGCGCCTGCGACAACACCTGGCTCGTCGAGGTTGCGCCGGGCCGGCACTGCCAGCGTCCTGTTGTAGAAGACAACCTGGTCGAAGAGGTCCGGGGTGATCTCGGGTGCGCCTCCGTTGATCGCCGCCGCGCAATCGACCTGAGTCGGCGTGCAGTTGTCCTCGGGGAAGAGGGTCGAGGTGATGCCTATGTCCCCGATGAATGCCGCGGCCACCTGTTGTTCCACGGTCGGGACGTTTGCCTTCCACCCGAAACGGCCTAGCGCTGTCTCGCCGGTCGAGACGTCCAGCACCTGGTTGGGCCGACCCGAAATGCCATCACCGTCGGCGTCGTCGGGATCGGCCATCGCGAGCACATCACTCTCCGGAATGGCCTCGAGGAGCCCGGCGCCGAAGACCGGAGGTGCCAGGCGGGGGGACAGGATGGTCTCGACCGATACTTCGCCGTAGGCGAGATCCTCGAGCTCATGGACGGGACGTCTCAAGCTGTAAGTGGACCCGTCGGGAAAGGTCCCGATGTCCTCGGTGTAGATGGTGCGGATCGATGCCTCGGGCGCGACTCCGAGGATGGCCCGGTCCTGGATCTGGTCCCCGTACACCGGGTCAGGCTCGGCAACGCCATCGCGGCTGGTGCCGATCCTGAAGAGGACACCCGGCTCTTCACCATCGGCCGAGCCCCTCCCGTCCAGGAGATGACACGACGAGCACGACTGGGCGTTCAGCAAGGGCCCGAGACCGTCTCGCGCATCGGTCGAGGCGGGGGCAGTGACCCAATTCTGGGTGAAGAAGCTGTCACCGACCTCGAACATCCGTCGTTCCTCATCGGTCAGGTTTCGGGCCGAGTTGCCGAAGGCGTTGCGGTTCGAGGCTTCGGTGGTGCCCTCGCCCCCGCTCTCCGGCACGAGTAAGTCCGAGCCTCCTGAACAGGCGACCGCCATCACGAGAGCGAGCCCGACCAGGGGCCGGGCTCGCACCGCCCACGTCAGATGCTGCGGTCTCAAGTCCTCAGCTCAGGTTCAGGTCCACCTCGAGGGCATCGGCGGCCTCGACGATCGTGTCGGTCTGGCCCTCGAGGCTGACGATCGTGTCGAATATCGCCACCCGTCCCGGATCCTCGTCACTGACACCCTCGACGAGGTGCTGATCGAACGGGGGTGGGATCTCCTCGGCCAGGGCGACACTGACCGCGATCTCGTCGGCGAGCCGATCGGCCAGCTCCTGATTGTTGGCGGCGACCAGGTCGTAGATCCCGGGCCCGTCGACCGCGCCGACCTGGCCCAGGTACACCCGCTCGACCCCTGAGGCGTTCCCGATGATGTCGCTGGTCGTGTTGTCGGAGAAGCAGGAGTGCTCGTCCTCCTGGGACCGCGCCTCGTAGGCCACGGTCATTCGCTCCCCGGCCAGCTCTCCCCGGCTCAGCTCTCCGATCCCGGTCATGATCATGCCCAGTGCCTCTTCCGGGGCAAGTGCGAGGAACTCGGTTCTGTAGTTGTCACCGTCGGGAGCCCAGGCATCGACCATCTGGCCCAGATGAGCGAGAAGGAGATCCGACGCGACGCTCAGGTATGCAGCGCGCCGGTCGGCATTTGCCCCGGTGGTGTAGTCCTCGACGGGCCGGTTCCCCGCTCCGTCCGTGGAAAGGTCCTGGCCCCAGAGGAGGAACTCGATGGCATGCCATCCGGTCGAGATGTTGGCCTCGCCGCCCTGCTCGTTCAGAGAGACCAGCAGGTCGGCATCGATGGTGGGGTACTCGTCGGGCAGATTGATGATGCCGGCGTCGGGTGAGCCCTCGACGTAGTCGATATAGGCCTCGTCGAGCGGCCATGCATTCACGAGCCCTTCTACCCCATTCTCCTCGTTGTCGATTGGCCCGCCGTAGAAGCGGAATGCCTCGGTGGGCCCGTAGTCGTCCCGGGCCGTGAGCCAAGCATCCTGAGCCGCGGCCAATGTCTCCGGGTTCGGATCGGCGACGAATGCGTCTATCGCCTCGTCCATCGTGGTGGCACTGTCCAGGCTGATCTGATACGACTCGTGGACGAGGTCGGCGTAATTCTCGACCACCTCCGCCCGCATGTCGTCCGATGCACCGCTCCCACAGGCCGCCAGGCCCAAAGCCATCGCCACCGTCAAGCCAACCAGCCTCGACCTCATCACTCCAAGCTCCTCATTCCGGGTCGTTAGGTACCGAAAGATAATTTGCACTACCCAGGTAGTGCAAATACATCTTGGCCCTCCGGGTGGCCCGCATATGATCCGGCGCCCACGTCGAGAGAGGACCTACCCATGAAGCTGAACGAGGAGATGGAGAAGGCGCTGAACGCCCAGGTCACCATGGAGCTGGCGTCGGCGGCTTCCTATCTGCAAATGGCCGCTTACTTCTCGCATCAGAACCTCGACGGGATGAGCCGCTGGATGAGGGCACAGGCGGAAGAAGAGCGCGACCACGCCGACCGGTTCCTCGACTTCATCCTCGATCGCGGGGGAAACGCCGTTATCGGCGACGTGGAGGCACCCCGCGGCGAGTTCAGCGGGGCCGAGGAGGTTTTCGCCACTGCGCTGTCACAGGAAGAGGCGGTGACCGCGGCGATCCACGACCTGTACCGCCTGGCCGACAAGCTGGGCGATTTGGCCAGCATCCCCTTCCTCCTCGACTTCATCTCCGAGCAGACCGAGGAGGAGGCCATGGTGAGCGCCATCGTCGACCGGCTCGCTCTCGCCGACGGGCAATCAGGCGCGTTGTTCATCCTTGATCACGAGCTGGGGGCCCGCGAGGGCGATCCGGGGGTCTGAGCCCTGGCGGTCCGGTCCCTGCTCGAACTACCGAGCTCCTTCATCGCCCGATCCTGATAGGCGTGGAACGACAGGTCGGTGCGGTCTCGCGGGCGGGGCAGGTCCACCGTGATCTCGGCTTCGATCGAGCCCGGCTGTCCACCGAACACGATCACCCGATCGGCCAGGACCAGGGCTTCGTCGATGTCGTGGGTCACCAGGAACATCGTGGGTCGGTACCACCCCCAGACCTCGAGCAGGTGCTCCTGAAGATCGATGCGGGTGAAGGCGTCGAGTGAGCTGAACGGCTCGTCGAGTAGCAGGACTGGCGGCTTGGTCACGAGGGCACGGGCAATCGCGGTTCGCTGTGCCATCCCCCCTGACAGTTCCTTCGGCAACGCGTCGGCGAAGTCGTCGAGCCCCACCCGGGCGAGAGCTTCGGCGACAGGCCCGGCCGTCTCCTCGCCATGAAGGCCGAAGGAGACATTCCGCTCGACCGTGAGCCAGGGCATGAGCCTCGGCTCCTGGAAGACCACACCGACGGATCGGGTCGGCCCTTCGACACGTCGTCCTGCCACTTGAACGATCCCCGATGTGGGTGTGTCGAGGCCGGCGATGAGACGCAGGACGGTGCTCTTGCCACAGCCGCTGGGCCCGATTACCGCGACGATCTCACTGGCCTCCACGGTCAAGTCGACGCCGGACACGGCGAGCAACCCGGTCGCAAAGCGCTTGGAGACGCCGCTCAGCTGGATCATCCAGGCGCCTTGGCCGTGAACCCATCCTGCCAGCCGGTGAGACGGCCCCCGCCCCAGGCAAGTAGACGATCGCTCAGCTTCCCGAGAACCGCGAACAGGACGATCGAGGCGACGATCAGGGCTGGGCGCCCGGTCTGTTGCCCGTCGACGAGCAGGTAGCCGAGACCCTGGCTCGCCCCGAGGAACTCGGCGGCGACGACGAACATCCATCCCAGGCCGAGGCCGTTGCGCAGGCCGATCAGATAGGTGGGCAGAGAGGCGGGGAACAGGATCCGTCCCACCAGTGCCGTCGTGCCCAAGCCGTAGACGCGGCCGACTTCCACGAGCCTCCTGTCAACTGATGCGATGGCCCCGCTCAACGTCAAGTAGACGGGGAAGAAGACCCCGAGAGCGATCATCAGGATCTTCGAGGTCTCGAAGATCCCGAACCAGAGGATGAACAGCGGAGTCCAGGCGATCGAGGGGATATTCCTCAGGGCCTGCAATGTCGGGTCGAACAGGGAGCGAAATCGCAGTGAGACGCCGGTTGCCGCTCCGAGGAGAGTGCCGACGGTGGCGCCGATGACGAACCCCGCCAGCACTCTCGCCGACGTCGACCCCATGTGTCCGAGCAGCACGCCGTCGGCCGCCAGACCGCCCAGGGTGTTGGCGATATCGCTCGGCGCCGGCATGAGCCGGGTCGACACCAGCCCCGCTCTGGCCCCGGCCTCCCACAGCACCAATGCGACGACGGGAACGATCAGGCCGAGCATCCACCGTGGTGCCCGGCTCTTGCTCCGACTTTCCGGGGCAGATGCCCCGGGATCGAGATGATCCCGGGGCTCTACCGTCGTGGTCTGTGTCATCCGCCGTCACCGAGATCCGAGGTGAAGGTGTCGTCGAGCAGCTCGTCGACGGTCGCCTCGACATCTACGTCGGCCTCGATGACCCCGGCCTCCTGGAGAACGATCCCGGCGCCGAGGATCGATGTTCGCTGTACGTCCCCGATTGCGGGCGTGGTCAGGTCGGTTCGCTCCAACTGGCGCTGCGCCACCTGGGCGCTGAGGCCCGCCGCCTCGGCGAGGATGGCTTGCAGCTCGTCGGGGTTCTCCAACGACCAGAGTCGGCCCCTCTCGTAAGCGGCGATCACGGCCTCCACGATCTCGGGATTCTCGGCGGCGAATGTCTCGTCGACATTGAGCACGCCCCAGGTGTTGAGATCGGGTGCCCGGTAGAACAATGTGGCGCCCTGCTCCAGCTCGGCCTCCGCCATCATCGGGTCGAGGCCGGCCCATGCGTCCACATCACCGTTGATCAGGGCGTTCCGTCCGTCGGCGTGCTGGAGAAGCACCTCCTCGATGTCGGCTTCGGTCAGCCCGTGGTCGGCCAACGCCCGGACGAGGAAGATGTACGGGTCGGTGCCGCGGGTCACGGCGACCGTCTTCCCGGCCAGATCCTCGACCTTGGTGATCCCGCTATCGGCATTGGTGACGAGAGCAGTCCATTCGGGCTGGGAGTAGGCGTACACCGAGTTGATCGCGGTCCCGTTGATCTTGGCCAACAGGGCCGCGGCTCCGGCCGACGAGCCGAAGTCGATGCTCCTGGCCGCCAGGAACTCGAGCGCCTTGTTGCTGCCTGCCGACTGGACCCAGTTGACCGTGGTTCCCTCGAGCTCCTCCTCGAGCCAGCCCTTCTCCTTGAGCACCAGGCTGACCGGGTTGTAGTAGGCCCAGTCGACGGTGATCTCCTCCACCGAGCCGGCGTCGGCTCCGCCACCGCAGGCGACGCCGATTAGCAGGGAAACGAGCAAGACGGCACCGAATCGGGCCCGTTGCCGATGTCGGAGGTTGGGTTTGATGGAACGGGCCTTGCGGCCGGGTATGGGGGAACTCATTGATTGCACTCCTGAACTAGAGAGGTGTCGGGGGATGACGCCGGAGGACAGCTCTCGGGTGGTGGCGTCTAGGAGTGCGAACGACGAGCGTCGGCACCCGGGCGGATCACCCGAGAGTTCCGACACATAGCCAGGCAGGGCCAGTAGCTCGTCATGAAGGGCGGAACCGTAGCCAAAGCTGCGGCCACCTCAAAACGTGGGGGTCTTGCCGTGAAGCGGTATCCAGTTCCGTTGTGCACGGGTTTGCCGTCACGGCAATCTACGGTCCAATCGATCACAGGCGAGAGCAATCAACCCGGCACCACGCAATCGTCCATCGAGCGAGGTGGCGCCTCGACTTCGTACAGCTCGGGCTCGGGCGCGGGGATGGGGTTGTCATCGGTCACCACGAAGCGGACCAATGCCCGGTACACCCCTTCCGCATAGGCCTGGCGGAAAGCGTCGGTCGTGATGAGCGCTTCCTCGGATGGGTTGGAGATGTAGGCACCCTCGATGATCGCGGCCGGGACCTCAGAAAGGGCCAGGAGCGTGTAGTAGTCGTCGCCGTCTTCCTCGACTCGTGCCGTGAGGCTCGACTCGCCGCCTACCCAGTCTGCGTCGAAGTCTTCGAAGGAGCGACGGAGCTCGTCGACGAGGAGGCCGCCGAGTCGGGCCGACTGTTCATTGTTCGCCGACACGAACGCCGCGGTGCCGGGGCCTCCTGTGTCTTCGGTGTGCTCGGTGTTGTGATGGATGGATACGAGTGCCGTCGCCTCCACCGCGTTCCCCAGCTCCGCCCGGAAGGTGAGGCCGAGCTCGTAGTCGCCGGCATTCGGGCCGTCCAGGGAACGGGTTGGGATCGCTGCCGCCGCGGCCTGATAGGTGCTGCCGGGGGTGACCGCGCCGGACACCCAGTCGATGTCACGGGCTGAAGACAGCAGTTCGATCACCCGTGACGACACATCGACGTTGACCTCGGCTTCGGCCAGCCCACTCGGGCCGACGGCTCCCAGGTCGGGGGCGCCATGACCGGCGTCGATGACGAAGACCGAGCCTCCCATGTCCTGACTTCTCGAAGACGGGACGAAGCCCGGGTCCACTTGGTCGGCCGAGATCCAGCCGGGGCGGTTGCAGTTGTCCAGGACTTCGTGGTCCCCGTTCGTTGTCAGCGTCACCGGGAAGATCAATCCCCCGGCGACAGCCGCGCCGAGTTCCCCGGGGTTGGTGGAGAGCACGGCTCCATCGTTGGTCACCACGTATCCGACGAACCCGTCCTCTGTCAGCCCGGCCGTTGGTGTCGTGACGTCGGTGGGTGCTGGATCTGCAACGAGACGCCACAGCAGGATCCCTCCAAGGAGGGCTGCGACGACCACTACGACCGCGACCTGGCGGGGAGATCTCAAATCAGACAAGACAGCAGGGGGCCACAGGACAGCAGACCTCCCCGCCTACCCCAAGTCCGCGCCGCAATCACCCTTTCGACGAGTGCAAACACCCACCTACCGTGATGTGGTGGCGACACTCGATGCCAGGAAGCGGGCCAGCCTGCCCAACAGCGCCTTTGCCTACATCGACTCGAAAGGCGATCGGCGGCTGCCGATCAACGACGAGGCGCATGTTCGCAACGCGTTGTCTCGCTTCAATCAGGTCAAGTTCGAGAGTGAGGAGGCGAGGGAGCGAGCCTTCCGCCGACTGCTCAAGGCCGCCACCGATTACGGGATCGCCCCGATCGGATTCGTCACACGCCAGCTGCGTCAGGCCCGCGGCGCAGATGCTTCCGATCTGCCCTCCGGAGCCGTCACTCTCCTCCTCACCGATATCGAAGGTTCCACCCAGCTGGTCCAGGATCTAGGCGAGAAGTACCCACCGGTGCTCGAGCGCGTACGGGCGCTGATAAGGGACGCTGTCAGTGGCCACCAGGGCTACGAGGTCGATTCGAGGGCAGACGAGTTCTTCGCCGTCTTTGCCGATGCCCGAGATGGATTGGCGGCCGCCATCGAGATCCAGAGAGCGATGCAAGAGACGAAATGGCCACGCAGTCATGGGGTTCTGGTGAGGATCGGCCTAAACAGCGGGAGCCCCGCGGTCACCGACACCGGGTATGTCGGTCTCCCCGTCAACGTGATGGCTCGGGTCTGCAATGCCGGTCATGGTGGTCAAATCCTGCTCACAAACGCCACCCGCGAGGAGTTGGGAGTGTCGGGGGCGGACATCGAGCTCGAGTCCCTCGGCGCCTTCCGATTGCAAGGGTTGCCTGAGCCGGAAACCCTATTTCAGGTGCGAGCCCCCGGTCTGACCGCAGAGTTCCCACCACTCCGGGTCGTCCACCAGACCTGAACAGTCTTCGTGTCTAGAGGGCCCTCATCCGGTTGTTGCGGGCGTTGTGCTCGACCTCGGCCAGGCCGAGTGCTTCGAGGACCGGCGGGACGTAGTTGCCCACCCGCCCCCGGAGACCCTTCTTCAGCCCGTACCAGCCCCCAATCGGGTTGTCCGGGGAACGGGCCCAGGCCTCCACGGTGCCTTCGGCCGCCGGCTTCTGCTCGTCGGCGTTCCCGAGCGGGACCCAATCGCCCTCAGCTTTCAACATGGCGTGGAGGTCGTCGATGATGCGCAGGTCGTAGTGGAGGACAGTCGTCCCGACCGTGCACACCAGGACAGGGGGGTCGTGTTCCTCGTCACGGTGCATCAGGATCTCCGAGCCCAGACTCGGGGTCTTCAGGACCCACGGGTCCTCGGCGGTCCCGGTGCCGGTGGAGGGTGCTGCCGTCATACCAGCTCCTATCGATCGTGGCCGAGGCTACCCGACGGGCATCCAGACCCGCATCGTCGATGGCCCCCGATTCGCCCAATCGTGATACGGAGTGAGGGGTATCGCCACGTCCGAGCTCCCGGACAGCAGGGGGCCAGGAAGGGGCCAGGGTCGATCCTCGAAGGCCACCAGACTTCCCCGTGCGGTCACCACACCGTCGCTCTCTCCCAGATCCGAGCCCGGGTCGATGCGAACCGTGTCCACCGACTGATCCCCCGGCAGGTCCACCGACTCGGCGCACAGCACCAGAGGGCCTCGCTCGGCAGCCATGCATCCCCGGATCGAGTCGATGCGTGGGTCGGGCCTTGTCCATCTCGGCGTCATGTCGAGCTCCAGGTCGACGACATCGTCGACGGCAAAGGTCCGCTCGATCACGACTTCCCCCGGCCCGACCTTCTTCCGCTCATTCCCCACCACCAGCCATGATTCCGACGACCAGTGGGGAACTCTCAACGTCAGGGCCCACGGAGAACCATCGGTATCCCTCACCCGAACCGAGATCCTTCCCTGATCCGGGTAGTCCGTGCTCACGTCGACACCCACTCGTCGGCCATCCCCGATGGTGGTCGAGATCCTGCTGTCTGCGTATTGGTGGATCTGGAGGCCCGAGTCGTCGGTGGTCGCCAGGTAGGCGCCCAGTGAGGCAAATGTCCTGGCGACATTCGTCGGGCAGCATGAGACGGCGAACCATGGCTCGCGCAGGCTGGAGGCGGCGCGGTTGCTGACGAAGTCAGGTGATGGCACGACACCGGGGACCCGTTGGTGCAGGGGGTTGGCGTAGAAGAAGGAGCGGCCGTCGGGCGCCGGCGATGTGGCGACGACGTTGTACAGGGTTCGCTCGGCGAGATCGGCAAAACGTGCTTCCCCGGTGGCCAGGAGCAGCCGCCAGGAGAGCATGACCGATGCGATCCCGGCGCAGGTCTCGGAATAGGCGCGGTCGGGGGGAAGGACGAAGTCCTCGCCGAACTTCTCGCCATCGTGATGGGACCCCATGCCCCCGGTCAGATAGGTGCGACGCGCCACGGTTCGCTCCCACTGCCCGATGATCGCCTCGAGAAGAGCGTCGTCGCCGGTCTCAATCGCGACATCCACCGCTGCCGACGCCAGGTAGAGGGCCCGTACCGAGTGACCGGTGAACGCCACCTGATCCCGCACCGGGACGTCGTCCTGAAAATACGACCGTCCCCAGTGGATGTCGGCCAACGTCTGATGCCCGCGGCGATCGATGAACAGCGAGGCCTGATGCAGGTAACGCTCCTCGCCTGTCACCCGCGCCAGCTCGACCAGACCGAGTTCGATCTCGGGGTGGCCGCCGACTCGCTCGATGCCACCTGCGCCGAAGACGTCACAGACGTGATCGGCGGCCCGCCTCGCTACTTCCACGAACTGGTCGGCCCGGCCGGTCCTTGCCCGGGCGACAGCAGCCTGGAGCATGTGGCCATAGCAGTACAGCTCGTGTCCCCACTCCAGGTCGCTGTACCGATCGGGCTGGCCAGGCCGTCCGAAGACAGTGTTCAGATAGCCATCATCCTCCTGGGCTGGGGCGATCACTGAGGTCAGGTCCTCGAAGCGCTGATCTGCGTCGGTCGAGCCTGATCGGCCCACCTCCCAGGCTGCCGCCTCCATGAGCTTGTAGACGTCGGAATCGGTGAAAACCACCCCATTGCGGTCCTCGGGAAGCCGGCCGTCAGCCGCCGCCCGGAAGTTGCCGACCCAGCCCAGCCGCTCCATCCAGTCGTGGCAGTGCTCGATGGAGGCATCAGAGTTGACCTCCTGGCGCCGGCCCCAGAACCCGCCCGTGATCTCCACCTCCGCGATCCCGAGAGGGCGGAGACGACCCGACGTGGGGACAACGGGCCTGCCATCCATGCCAATGCTCAAGAGACGTGATCCTTCCATCGGTGCTCTGGCTCGTAGCCGAGCATCTCACGGGCCCGGTCGATCGCGAGCAGGGTCTCCCTGCCCTCGACGTTTCGCTTCAGCGGGACTTCGGGATAGACCTCCGCCATGAGGTCCGCCGAATCGCGGGTCATCACCGTGTCTTCAGCGGCGACGATGAAGACTTCGGCGCCCTGAGCATCGGAGGCCATCCCGAGATGGATCGAGTTGGCGACGTCGCGGACATCGACGTAGCCCCATAGGTTCCATTTCCGAAGCAGTGGATCGTCCCAGAAACCGGGGAAGCGCTCGTAGTCGTGGGGCTCCATGATGTTGGAGAAGCGAAGACCTACGAACGGAACGCCGGTTCGCCTCGAGAACTGTGCCGCCATGTGCTCGCCCACCAGCTTCGATAAGGCGTACGAGCTCTCCGGACGGGGCTCGATCGTCTCGTCGATGGGTGCGAACATCGGGGGGGTGTCGAAGGGGAGGCCCAGAACGGTCTCGCTCGAGGCCCAAACAACCCGTTGCACCGATGCCGCCACCGCGGCGGCGAAGACGTTGAAAGTCGAAATGCTGTTGATGCGGAACGTCTCTGCCTCGGATCGGATCTCCGGGGCAGGTATCGCGGCCAGGTGGACCACGGTATCGGCGCCCGCGATGAGCTCATGCGTCTGACCGGGGTCGGTGAGATCGGCGACCAAACAGAGACCGTGTCCACTCCCATCGTGGGACCAATCGATGTTTCGCACGTCGTGACCCCGGTCCCGCAGGTCGCGAACCACCCATCGTCCCGTCTTCCCGCTCCCTCCGGTCACCACCACCTTCATCGTCTGGCTTTTCCTGAAGCGGTCATGAATTCGTATGCTACATTCGATTTTTCGCCGCGAACCGTGTGAGGGGGCCAAGGTCATGACGCAGTTGAGAATGGGCGCCGTGCTGTGGAGCCAGGCGACTGATTGGGCCGGCTTCCTTTCCGCGGCTCAACGCGCCGACGAGCTGGGCTACGACACGATCTGGACTTGGGATCACGTCTACGCCATCTTCGGTGACCCCGACCAGCCGATCGTGGAGGGTTACACCGCCCTCGCCGGCCTGGCCATGGGCACCCAGCACGCCGACATCGGGCTGCTGGTCGGTGCCAACACCTTTCGCAACCCTGGCATCGTCGCCAAGTCGGTGGTGACCATCGACCACATGAGCGGCGGGCGGGCGATCCTCGGACTGGGAGGCGCCTGGTTCGGGCTGGAGCACACCGCATTCGGGATCGACTTCGGCACCGGGTTCGGCCAACGGCTGGACTGGATGGACGAAGCGACCGCCGCGATTCGATCGTTGCTCGACGGCAAGACGGTGAATAGCGAGGGCGACGGCCGATACGACTTCCGCGACCTGCATCTCAACCCATTGCCGGTGCAAGACCATCTGCCGATCATGATCGGGGGGTCCGGGGAGAGAAAGACGCTTCGCACCGTGGCCGCCTACGCCGACCAGTGGAACGCGTTCGGCAGCCCGGAGACCCTGGCGCACAAGGACGACGTCCTTCGCCGCCACTGCGCGGATGTCGGCCGCAATCCTGAGGAGATCGAGCGCACGGTCGGAGCCAAGATCGTGATCCGGGATAGCGAGGCCGAGGCGCGGCGGGTGCTCGAGGACCTCATGGAGCACAACCGGACGCCGATGGCGAACATCGAGGACGACGAGACCTTCTGGATCGGCACCGCAGACGAGATGACCGAGAGGCTGCTCGCGTACCGCGAGATCGGGTTTGACACAGTTCTGGTCGAGATGCCTGCTCCATATGACCGGGAGACCATGGACAAACTCGTCGAGGTGGTCCGGCCGGCTGTGGACGCGGCATCCTGATCGCAGACCACAGCACTCCTGCGGTCCGACTCACAGGCGTAGGCACGCTCGAACACGAAGCGATGCCGGTCGGCGAGCCATCGGAGGGGGAGGCATTGCTGCGGGTGCTGGCGGTTGGTCTGTGCGGGTCCGACGCCCACTGGTTCCGAGAGGGCGCAATCGGTGACGCCTCCCTCGGCGGTGGCCTGGTCCTCGGCCACGAGTTCTCGGCGGTCATCGAGACCGGTCCCCGGGCCGGGCAGCGAGTCGCCGTCGACCCCGCCATACCGTGCCTGAAATGCGAGCAGTGCATCGCGGGGCGGCCCAACCTCTGTCTCCATCTGAAGTTCGCCGGCCATGGCATCGATGGCGCCCTGCGAGGTCACATGATCTGGCCGGAGCGCTGTCTCGTCCCGATTCCCGATCACATTCCTGACGAGCAGGGGGCGATGCTCGAGCCGCTTGGGGTCGCCCTCCATGCGATCAGTCTGGCGGGTGACATCGAAGGGGCCTCGGTCGGGGTCACAGGCTGCGGCCCTATCGGCCTGCTGCTGATCGCCGCATTGCGCCGTTCGGGGGCGAGGCGGCTTGTCGCCACCGACCCGCTGACCCATCGCCTCGAGGCGGCTGTCGCAATGGGGGCCAGTGCCTGGGACGGAGAAGACGGGCTCGACGTCGTCTTCGAGACCGCCGGCACCGACCCCGCGCTCCACACGGCCCTCACAGCGGCCGGCCCCGGCGGGCGGGTGGTGTTGATCGGGATCCCCGACCGTGACCGGACCTCCTTCGTCGCCTCGCTCGCCCGTCGCAAGGAGTTGACCCTCGTCGTTTGCCGCCGCATGCTGCCCGGGGACCTGGTCCGGGCCGCCGAGATGGCCGGCTCGGGTTTGTCCGGTCTCGAGTCGTTGGTGACGCATCGCTATCCGATCAGCCAGGCGGCAGAGGCATTTCGGGCCTTGATCGGTCAGGTCGGGCTCAAGGTGATGATCATCCCCTGAACCGGGTGCAACGAATGGATAACCTATGCAGGCAACGCTATGCTGACAATCGTATCCAGCGATCTCTCCAGCGAGCGGTAGCGGGGCGATAGGTTGATGGCACCTACGCTGTTGGGATGGGAGGGTGCCGGATGCACGTGCTGAGAGGAAGTGTGGATTGACGTCTCGACCCGTGACCATGCAGGACATCGCCAAGGCTGCCGGCGTGTCCCAATCGACGGTGTCAAGGGTCCTCAACGACACGCCCACCTCGGTCCCCATCGCTGCCGAGACCAGAGAACGAGTCCAGGAGGTTGCCAAGCGCCTGGGTTACCGGCCCAACCCATTGGCCCGAGGGCTGCGCGGGGCTCGAACCATGCTCCTCGGGGTCATCGTCCGGGAGATCACCGACCCCTTCTTTGCGGTGGCGATCGAAGCGCTGTCGACCGAGGCACTGGCCCGTGGGTACAACGTCGTCCTGGGGAGCGCCCACAGCAAGGCCGACGAGGCCATTGCCCTCAGAGCAGTGCTGGAGACACGGCATTGCGACGCCATCCTCCTGCTGGGCGACATGAGAGATGAGCCCAAGTTCCTCGAAGATCTCCGCGCCTCGCAGACTCCGGTGATCGCTCTGTGGCATGGCACCGAGCTCGAAGGAGTCCCCACCGTCAACATCGACAACCGCGCCGGCATGGTCGCGGGCATCGACCACCTGATCGACCTTGGTCACGAACGTATTGCCTTCATCGGTGGCCGTCCTCTCGGAGACATCCGCGAACGTCACACCGCCTTCCTGGCACACCTCGAGGACAAGGGCATCCCGGTACCCGATGAGTATGTGATGACCGTCATCAACGAGCCCGCGGGCGGAGACGCTGCTCTTCGAACTCTCATGAGCCTCGAGACGACACCGACGGCCGTCGTCTGCTCCACCGACCATCTCGCCACCGGGGTGCTCCACGCCGCCGCCGACATTGGGCTTACCGTCCCTGACGATCTGTCGGTTGTCGGATTCGACGACATCCCCATGGCCAGCTTCACGGTGCCCGCCCTGACCACAGTCCACATGCCAATCGCCGAGATGACCGCCGCAGCGGCCCGGCTCGCCATGGATGAAGCCGACGAGCGTCAGGACGGCGGAGGGAATTTCGTCGTCACGCCGCAGTTGGTGGTGCGGAAATCGACCGGTCAGGCCCCGGGCCGATGAGTGGGGAGCACGCCGACCTGCGCCAATTGGCAGCGCGGGCCAACAACGAGATAGCCGAGGCGGGCTTGGTGGTCCATGCCTTCGGCAACGCGAGTCAGGTCGACCGCGACGGGCGGGTGTTCGCCATCAAGCCGAGTGGGATCCCGTGCCGGGAGGTGACCGGTGACGACATCGTCGTGGTCAGCCTCGACGACGGCGAGGTGGTGTGGGGTGAGAACCGCCCGTCTTCGGACACGCCAACTCATCGGGCGATATTCAACGGTCTCGAGGAAGTCGGTGGCGTCGTCCACACCCACTCCAGGTTCGCAACTTCCTGGGCACAGGCACGGCTGCCGATCCCATGTCTGGGGACGACCCACGCCGACCACTTTCGGGGCTCGGTCCCGGTGACACGGCCACTCTCGACCGAGGAGATCGAGGGGGACTACGAGGCGAACACCGGCCGGGTCATCGTCGAGATGTACGGCGCCGATGGGCTCCGACCCGACGAGGCGCCTGGTGCCTTGGTCGCCTCACATGGCCCCTTCGCTTGGGGCCCCGACGCAAGTGCGGCGGTCGAGATGGCCGCGGCCATCGAGTTGATAGCCGAGCTCGCCACCCACACCCTGGCGATCGGGCCCGACCAGCCCCAGATCGAAGACGTACTTCTCGATCGGCACTTCAGCCGGAAGCACGGCCCGATGGCGTACTACGGCCAGCCATGAGCGGGACGTCCAAGGCCACGGTCGGTGTCGACTTCGGGACCGAATCGGCACGGGCAGTCCTGGTGGATGTGGGGACGGGCCGGGAGCTGGCCACCGCCGTGAGGCGATACCCGTCCGGGGTCATCGACCATCGTCTCCCCGGTGATGGAGTCACGTTGGCTCCCGACTGGGCGTTGCAAGACCCAGACGACTATCTCGACGCCCTCGGGTCGACCGTTCGCGCCGTGCTCGAGGAGACCGGGATCGATCCCGCCGACGTGATCGGGATCGGGATCGACTTCACCGCGTGCACCATGCTCCCCGTGACCGCAGACGGCATCCCGCTATGCCGGCTCTCCGACCTGCGCTCCGAACCACATTCCTGGGTCAAGCTCTGGAAGCACCACGCTGCTCAACCGGAGGCGGACCTGATCAACCATACGGCAGAGGCCCGGGGTGAGCCGTGGCTCGACCGTTACGGGCGCCGGACGTCCTCGGAGTGGTTCTTCGCCAAGTCGTTGCAGATCCTCGACGAGGCGCCGGCCATCTACGCCAGAGCCGATCGTCTCATCGAGGCGGCCGACTGGGTGGTGTGGCAGCTGACCGGGGTCGAGACCCGGAACAGTTGCACCGCCGGGTACAAAGCCCTCTGGTCCAAGCAGGACGGTTTCCCCGACCGTGCCTTCTTCGACGCTCTTGCCTCCGGCTTTGCCGACGTAGTCGACGAGAAGATGTCCCGCACCATCGCGAAACCGGGAGAGCGGGCGGGTGTGATCAGCCCCGAGGCCGCCATCCTGACCGGGCTGAATCCCGGCACCCCGGTCGCGGTAGCCAACGTCGACGCCCACGTCTCGGTGCCGGCGGCGACCGTGGTGTCCCCGGGCTCGCTCGTGGCTGTGATGGGGACCAGCACCTGTCATCTCGCCCTGGCCGAGGTCGACCGGGTCGTACCCGGCTTCTGCGGCGTGGTGGAGGACGGGGTGATCCCGGGTCTGTTTGGCTACGAGGCGGGCCAAGCCGCAGTTGGCGACATGTTTGCCTGGTTTGCCGGGCTCTTCGCCCACGACGGCGAGTCACTCGACGAGCTGCATAGGTCGTTCGAGCACGACGCCTCTCTGCTCGAGCCGGGTGAGTCGGGTCTCGTCGCCCTCGACTGGTGGAATGGGAACCGGTCGATACTGGTCGACGCCGAGCTGACCGGTCTCTTGATGGGCGCGACGCTCGCCACGAGCCCCGGTGAGATCTATCGCGCCTTGCTGGAGGCCACGGTCTTTGGCACCAGGGTCATCATCGAGACCCTCGAGGAATCCGGCATCGGGGTCGACGAGATGGTGGTCTGTGGAGGGTTGCCCTTCCAGAATCGCTTGCTCATGCAGCTCTCTGCCGACATCACTGGTCGTCCGGTCCGTGTCGCCGAATCACGCCAAGCACCTGCGCTTGGCTCGGCGATGTTTGCTGCGGTGGCCGCCGGGTCGGCCATGGGAGGCTACGACTCGATCGTCGAAGCGTCGGAGCGGATGGCCCGGCTCGGCAGGGACGAGTACCTGCCCAACGAATCGACCCGGCCCGCATACGACGATCTGTACTCCATCTACAAGGACCTGCACGACACGATGGCAGGAACGTCGTCGGAGATGAGAAGGCTTCGCTCTGTGCAGGACAGAGCACGCAAACAGGCGGTGGTGCCGGCATGAAATCGCTCGACAGCTTCGAGGTGTGGTTCCTCACCGGGAGCCAGGGCCTCTACGGGGAGGACGTCCTCCGGCAGGTGGCCGACAACTCGGGGGCGATCGCCGCCGGTCTGGACGGCGCCGACGACATCCCGGTGCGGATCGTCCCCAAGCCGGTGGTGAGCAGCCCGGAGGCGATCGAGGATGCATGCCGTGAGGCCAATGCCAGCGCCCGGTGTGTAGGGGTCATTGCGTGGATGCACACATTCTCCCCCGCCAAGATGTGGATTCCGGGGCTGATGGCCTTGGACAAGCCGCTGCTCCATCTTCACACCCAGTTCAACCGCGACCTGCCCTGGGCCGAGATCGACATGGACTTCATGAATCTCAACCAGGCCGCGCACGGTGATCGTGAGTTCGGCTTCGTCCTCTCCCGGCTCAGGGTGTCGAGGAAGATCGTCGTCGGTCACTGGCAAGATCCGGCGGTCGCCGCCCGTATCGGTAGCTGGGCCCGCGCAGCCTGCGGCTGGCAAGAATCGCGAAATCTGAAGCTGGCCCGCTTCGGCAGCAACATGCGACGGGTGGCGGTGACCGACGGTGACCGGCTCGAGGCACAGGTGCGGCTCGGTGTGGCCGTCGACGGGTTTGGCGTGGCCGACCTGGAGACGGCTATGGCGAACGTCGAGCGGCAGGCGATCCACAAGCTGATTGGCGAGTACCACGACGAGTACGAGATCGCGCCCGAGCTCGCTCGAGGCGGCGACCGTCACGAGTCGCTGGTCGAGGCGGCGCGCATCGAGGCCGGTCTGCGCGATTTTCTCGAGGCGGGTGGGTTCATGGCCTTCACCGACACCTTCGAGGATCTGGCCGGCCTTCCCCAGCTTCCCGGCATCGCCGTGCAGAGACTGATGGCCGATGGCTATGGGTTCGGAGCCGAAGGAGACTGGAAGACGGCGACCATGGTCAGGATCATGAAGGTGATGGGCGCGGGCCGCGATGGCGGCGCCTCCTTCATGGAGGACTACACCTATCACTTCGGCGACGGAGGGCCCAAGGTCCTCGGCGCCCACATGCTCGAAGTGTGCCCGTCGATCGCCGGCGGCCGGCCGTCGTGTGAGATCCATCCCCTCTCGATCGGTGGGAAAGCCGATCCCGTCCGGCTCGTCTTCACGGCCCGCACCGGCCCCGCGGTCGTGGCCGGGTTGATGGACCTCGGGAACCGGTTCCGTCTGGTGGCCAACGAAGTCGAGCTCACCGAGCCGGACGCACCACTGCCCAAACTCCCGGTCGCCCGCGCCGTGTGGAAGCCGCTTCCCGATTTCGAGACCGCAGCGTCGTCCTGGCTCCTGGCCGGGGGATCACATCACACCTGTCTCAGCCTCGATGTCGACATGGAGGTCCTCACCGACTTCGCCAACATGGCCGGAGTGGAGTTGGCCATTATCGATCGGGACACGACGTTCGCCTCGTTCGAGCGCGAGCTGCGCTGGAACCAGGCTTATCACCATCTCGTCACCGGGCCCTGACCCACCCCGGAAGTCCTAAGTCGCGGCGTGATAATGGACTTGATTACGTTTGACAGCAATCCCTTGTATGCATAGGATTGCACTCAGGAAGTGACAGGGAAAGCGATAGGGGATTGGCCCTTTCGCGGTTACCGGGAGGCGAGTCGGCGTCGGGAGCGTCGCTCCTCTTCCGCCCGAGACGCGGGCTCGGGCATGGCCCAACAAGGAGGAGAAACAGGTGAACACGAGAAAGCATGGCGGCCTACGAAGCAGGCCGTCGGTCCTTCTCATCATGGCCATCGTGATGGCAATGGTGGTAGGGGCCTGTGCCGACAGCGGCGCCGAAGAGACGACCACTTCGGCGGCTGCCGAGGAGACCACTACCAGCGCGGCTGCCGAGGAGACGACCACCAGCGCGGCCGGCGAGGAGACGACCACCAGCGCGGCTGCCGAGGCGCTAGCAGTGACTTGCGAGCCCACGGCGGCGGACGCCGAGGGAGCGCTGATCATGTGGGAGAGGACCGGGGGCAACGCCCAGATGGTCGACGCCCTGGTCTGCGCCTGGAACGGTCGCAATCCCGATCGCCCGATCAGCCTCGAGTACATCGAGCACACCGCGATGGTCGACCGTTTGGCCCGCGGCCTGGCAACGGGTGACGTGCCCGACCTCATGGGCCTCGACTTGATCTACGGTCCGCAGTTCACCAGCGCCGACCAGCTGCAGGATGTCACCGACCTCGTCGACCCAGACCTCATGGACACCGCGGTCACGGGTCACGTAGAGGTGGCGACATGGGAGGACCGTCTCTACGGGGTCCCGCTCTATGCCGACGTCTCTGCGTTGTTCTGGAACAAGGACTTGTTCGAGGCTGCCGGCCTCGACCCGGAAGTGCCCCCGACGAACCTGACCGAGCTGCATGACATGGCTGCGGCCATCACCGGGGTGCAGGACGGTGCCTACGGGTATTACCTGGCCGGCAACTGCGCCGGGTGCAACATCTTCACCTTCGGCCCGATGATCTGGGCCAACGGCGGGAAGATCGAGCCGGCCGCGCCTGGCGATGAAGCCATGGTCACACCCGAGCAGATCGGCCCGGTCCTGGAGTGGGCCCGCATGATGCATCAGGAGGGTCACATCGATCCCGCCGCTCAGTCCGAGGATGGCGCCACCTTCGCCCAGGTGTTCGGCTCGGGCAATGTCGGAATCATGGGGACCGGCAACTTCAACATCACCCTGGTGACCGGCGCCGAGGGCATCGAGGGCCAGAACCCGGACATGAACTTCGGCATCACCGTCATCCCCGGCCTCAACACCGGTGACGCCTCGTCGTTCGCCGGTGGCGACATCGTGGTTGTCCCCCAGGGCAGCGAGCGCTTGGAGGACGCCGTCGATTTCATGAACTTCATCCTCTCCGATGAGGTCCAGGTCGAGGTGTACGCCAAATTGCTCAACATGACCACCCGGACCGACATGACCGACAACGAGTACTTCCAGGCCAACCCGCTGGTCCAAGACGTCGCGGCGGCCATCGAGATCGCACAGACTCCGTTCACGTTGAAGTTCTTCGAGTTGATCAACTCGCCTCAGGGGCCGTGGCTGCAGATGCTGCAGCGGGTCTACTACAGCGACGACGACATCAACACAGTCATCGCAGATGCCAAGGCCGAGATGGAGGCAATCATCAACGAATGACGGAACGGGCCTGAGCTCGAAGCCGAAGGGCCGCAGTGCCATACCTCCGGGGTGCTGCGGCCCTTGCTTCACCGTCGCCGTGATCCACCACCAAATACCATCGATGCCGGCCCTGCCTGACCGACGAACTGGCATCCACCACTCATGACCAATCGCAGCAAGCTGACAGGTTTCTGGTACGTGCTGCCGGCCCTCCTCTTCGTCGTGACCTTCACCGCGTGGCCGTTCCTGCAGATGGTCTGGATCTCACTCAACGAGTGGTCGCTGATCACTCCCCCCGAGTTCGTCGGGCTCCAGAACTACATCGATGCCTTTGCCGATTCCCAGTTCTGGATCTCACTCCGTTTCACCCTGAAATACACCCTCTACATCACCCCGATCCTCATGATCGGCGGCTATCTCGTCGCATTGCTGGTGACCCCGAACAGCGGCTTGAGCCGTTTCACCCGCACCATCGTCTTCATACCGGTCGTGATCGGGCTGGGCGCCTCCAGCTTTCTCTGGTACTGGCTGTTCAGCCCCAATTACGGGCTGATCAACAAGTTTCTGATCGACCTGGGGATCATCGACACCCCGATCCTCTGGCTCGGGGTCGATGCTGACCTCTCCAACTGGGCGATCATCATCTCCGTTACCTGGAAAGTTCTCGGCTTCGGCATGATCCTCTTCGTCGCCGCCATCCAGGCCATCCCCCATGAGATAACCGAGGCGGCCATGGTGGACGGCGCAGGGTTCTGGCAAAGAGTGCGCAAGCTGATCCTGCCGCTCACCCGGAGGACGATCCTGCTGGTGACCCTGGTCAGTGTGATCGGGTCGCTCCTCGCCTTCGATCAGTTCTACATCATGACCGCCGGCCAGCCGCGGAACCTGACTGCCACCTCTGTCTTCTTCGTGTATCTCAACT
Organism: uncultured Acidobacteriota bacterium; assembly: GCA_963810465.1. GTDB lineage: Bacteria > Actinomycetota > Acidimicrobiia > Spongiisociales > ZC4RG35 > JARDZU01. The sequence continues at coordinate 262,754 of CAWENM010000002.1, forward strand.
CGTTTCCGTATCTCAAACTCGGTTACGGGGCCGCCCTCTCCATGATCCTGGCTCTGATCATCCTCGGTTTCACAATCGTCCAGATGATGCTCACCCGGAGGGCAGAGACGTGACCCAGGTCTCGCTGCCACAGCCAGTAGGCACCGACCTCGAGTTAGAGATGGAGGGCGTGGGATCCGCCCACAGAGGTGGGCGATTCTGGTCGGGGCGCAGCAAGTACCTGTGGGGTGCGGTGTCGATCGTCATGTGCCTCGTGATGCTGACACCGATCGTGCTGTCGGTTGCAGCCTCTTTGAAGACGACCCAGGAGGCGGCGGCGGTTCCACCGACCTACTTCCCCAGCGAGCTCAGCCTGGACAACTACGAGAAGTTGTGGGACTACGGCAGCGGGCTGCCCAGGTATCTCGCGAATAGCGTGATCACCGCGTTCTTGACCATCGCCATGACTCTGATCCTCACCGTGCCTGCTGGTTATGGCCTGGCCAGATTCCCGATCCCCGGCAAGGAACTCATCTTCGTCTTCCTCCTTCTGGCTCTGATCATCCCCTATCAAGCGCTGCTCACCCCGATCTTCCTCATGTTCTCCACATTGGGGTTGACCAACAACCTGTTTGGTCTGGCAATCGTGCACACCGTGATCCAGCTCCCGTTCAGCATCTACATCATGCGCAACGCCTTCGAGGCCGTCCCTCGCGAATTGGAAGAGGCGGCCCTCGTGGACGGTGCCAGCACATGGCAGGTTCTGCGGCGGGTATTCCTGCCCAACATGGTCCCCGCGATCATCACCGTGACCCTGTTTGCCTTTGTCATGTCATGGAACGAGTTCTTGGGAGCCCTGGTGATGCTGACCAGGGACACCACTCTCACGTTGCCCCTGGTGCTCGCCGCTGCCCGCAGCGTCACCAGCCTGGGCAGCACCGACTGGGGGATGCTTCAGGCCGGGGTGACGGTCGCCATCATCCCCTGTGTCCTCTTCTACCTCTTGCTCCAGCGCTACTACGTCTCCGGCCTGCTCACCGGGGCAGTGAAGTAGAGAGGTTTACCGCTTACCTGAGGTACGTGGCGCCAGATGTGGCGCTACGACGACAAAGAAGCGCGCTCAGGAGTCGTCTTCGGTCTCGATACCGAGGGCGACGAAGATACGGTGCCGCTCCTCGTCGAAATGACTCTGGCTGACCCGATCCGCCGCGAACTCATCGCTGAGACGGGCGAATTCCTCGTGAAGGTGGGTCTCCTCGTCCGCGGTCAGCTTGGGTGGCCCGTCTCCCTTGGCCTCCTGGCGCTCCTGTTTGTCTTCCTTCTTCTGCTGACGGGCCAGCTCCCGTGACCGCTTCGCCATGGCCTCGCGCCCTCGCTTGGCCATATCAGTTGCACGCCCCATATGAGAGGGATTTGGTCATGGTTGAGCCCTTTCCTGGCTGCCGCTTTACAAAGACCCTAACCACCGGTGGGGGTTGAGCAGGGGGAACGCCTTCGGCTATGACGCGGGTAGCGGCTAACATGATGGACACAGCGCACGCCTGAAGCGTGCTGCGCCTTTCTTCGCTTCCTTCGTTCCGTCGGGTGAAGTCACCGCAGGGCACAAGCCAGGACTCCCCCGCTCTCAGCGAACAGGTCCCGGATGTCCGGCGGGGCGTGATGATTACGACGGCACGAGCTCAAAGGAGCATGCACATGTCCACCAACATCTACGTGGGGAACCTCACGTTCGACACCGATTCGCGGCGTCTCGAGGATCTCTTCTCCGAGCACGGCGCCGTGACCAAGGCACAAGTGATCACCGATCGCGAGACCGGCCGCTCCCGCGGTTTTGGTTTCGTCGAGATGGGCTCGGCCGAAGCGGCCGAGAAGGCCATCTCCGCGCTCAACGGCAAGGATCTCGGCGGGCGTCAGCTCACCGTCAACCTCGCCAAAGAGCGCTCGCGTTGATCAAAGCTGTCCCGAAGCCAAGACGCGACGGGGCCAAGCACAAAGCGGATCGGTGTACCGATTGCGGTCATCCCCTCAAGGAGCACCGCCAATCGGCCTGCACCGTCCCCCTTTGTCGGTGTGAGTTGTCTGCTTCTCGAGCGGCACCCACCATCTGATCTCGATGCAGGGCGTCACGTATGCGTGACGCCCTGCAAATAGGCTGCGGGTCCTCCGGGTCCCGTTGCTCCGCAAACGATTGTCCTCCTAGACTCGCTGGCGTGACCACCCCCGTCACCGCCGAAGTCATCGGAGACGACCTCACCTTCTCCCGCGAGATGGACGGGATGAGGATCGACTATCAGGTCCCGGTCACGATGCCGGACGGGGCCGTCCTCAGGGCCGACGTCTTTCGGCCGATCGAAGAGGGCTCCTACCCGGTGATCCTCACCCACGGCGTCTACGCCAAGGGTCTCCCCTTCAACGGGCCGATCTACAAGATGCAGTGGGACAAGCTCGTGGCCAAGGATCCGAGCGTCCTCGACGGTTCGACCAACAAGCACCAAGCCTGGGAGGTCACCGACCCCGAGCGGTGGGTGCCTCACGATTACGCCCTGGTCCGGGTCGACTCACGGGGCGCCGGATGGTCTCCCGGTGTGCTCTGGCCCCGCAACCCGCTCGAGTTCGACGACATCGCGAGCTCGGTGGAATGGGCGGGGACGCAGCCCTGGAGCACCGGGCGGGTCGGCATCCTTGGCATCTCCTACTACGCGGTGATGGGATGGGCCGCCGCCGAGCGCCAGCCCGAGCATCTGTCGGCTCTCATCGCCTGGGAGGGTTTCACCGACTCCTATCGCGACGCCTACTACCACGGCGGCATCCTCAGCGAGTTCACCAAACGATGGCAGGAACGTCAGATCAACCCGATCCAGTACGGCCAGGGTGAGCGCGCCCCGGTCAATCCCAACACCGGCCAGTCGGTGGCCGGGCCGCTCACGCTTCCTGAAGAAGAGCTAATGGCAAACCGACAGGAGTCGTTCCCCGAGATCAAGAGCCATCCACTCTTCGACGATTGGCACCGCGACCGCGCCGTCGACCTCTCGCGTGTCTCTGTGCCGTTCCTCTCGGCGGCGAACTGGGGTGGCCAGGGAATCCATCCCCGCGGCAATTTCAACGGGTTTGTCGAAGCTGCTTCTGAGGACAAATGGCTCGAGGCACACGGCGACACCCACTGGACTCACTTCTACTCGGCCTATGGGCGTGAATTGCAAAAGCGCTTCTTCGACCACTTCCTCAAGGGAGAGGTCAACGGGTTCGATCGCACCCCACGGGTCCAGCTCAACATCAGGCACCCCGGGGAGCGATTCGTGTGGCGAGGGGAGCACGAGTGGCCCCTGGCCCGCACCCAATGGACCGAGTATCACCTTCATGCCGATCTCTCCCTGAGCACTGATTCCACGGCCGGCGCAGATGAGCTGGCCTATGACGCACTTGGCGATGGGCTCGCCTTCAGCACGGCCCCGTTCGCGGAGGAGACCGAGATCACCGGCCCGCTGGCAGCGAAGCTCTTTGTGTCGTCGACGACGTCCGACGCCGATTTTTTCGTGATCGTGCAGCTATTCGACGCCGATGGCAACGAGGTCACCTTCGAGGGGTCGACCGACCCCAACACGCCGATCGCAAATGGCTGGCTCCGGGGCAGCCACCGCGCCCTCGATCCTGAGCGGTCCAAGCCATGGCAACCAGTTCATCCCCACGACAGGGTGGAGCCCCTGGTTCCGGGCGAGGTCTACGAGCTCGACATCGAGATCGTCCCGACGTGCATCGTCGTCCCCGAGGGGTACCGGCTGGGGCTCTGGGTGCGAGGAAAGGACTATGAGTATCGAGGGCCACTCGATGAATACGGGCAGAGTTTCTATTACGCCACACGGGGCACGGGTGGGATGACGCATGCCGATCCGGACGATCGCCCGCCGGACGTCTTCGGCGGCACGGTGACCGTCCATCTCGGGCCGGAGCATCCTTCCCACCTGCTGGTGCCGATCATTCCCGAGGGAGACGAATGAGGAGGCAAACCCGATGACGACCACGGTCGACTTCGTCGTCGCCGGTGGCGGGCACAACAGCCTGATCACCGCCGCCTATCTGGCCCGGGCCGGCCAAGAGGTGGTCGTCTTGGACGTTCGCTCCGAGGCAGGAGGGGGTGCAGCCACCGAGGAGATACTCACCCCCGGTTTTCTCTTCGACACCTGCTCCACCGGGCAAACCCTGATCCGGGTCAACCCGGTGCTGTCGAAGGACGAGCTCGGCCTCGTGTCCGAGTTCGGCCTCACCTACATCGACCCCGACCCGGTGGCTCACGTCGTGTTCCCTGATGGCGAGACCTTCACGATGTGGCTCGACGTGGAGCGCACCATCGAGGAGATCAGTCGATTCTCCCCGGCCGACGCCGTCGCCTATCGGCGGATGCTCGACGAGTTCGACGAGGTCAAGGGGGTGTACAGCGCCTACCGATTCACTCCCATCGGCTACGGGCCTTCGATCGACGAGGCCCTGGCCGCTCACCCCGCCGGAGCCGTGTGGCGTCGTCGCAACGTCATGTCGGCGTGGGAGGTCATCAGACGCGAGTTCGAAAGCCGCCACATCCAGGCGTTCATGTCGTGGATGGCGTTCATGACCTCACAGCCCATCGAATCGCCGGGCTCGGGCTATCTCGCTTACTCCCTGGTGGGGGGTCGTCAGCGAAGCAGCTGGTCGGTCCCACTCGGTGGCTCGGCCAGCTTGCCCCGGGCATTGGTCGCCGCCCTCGAGGCGTATGGCGGAACCGTGGTCACCGACACCCTCGTCACCTCGCTCATCACAGAAGATGGGCGGTGTGTCGGCGTCGAGACAGAGGACGGGAGCGAATACCGGGCACGGGTCGGAGTCGTCTCCTCGATCCATGTCAAAGACCTGGTGGGCATGGCCCCTGCGGAGATGTGGGGTGAGGACTTCCTCTATGGGGTGGACACCTACGACGAAGGGCTGTCCTCTTTCGCCTCCTACTACGCCGCCACCGAGGCTCCTCAGTTCCGTTCGACCGGGTCCGATCCCGTGGCCGCAGTCGCAGCCGGAACCGCGCCGTGGCCAGAGGACGTGATCGAGTTCGGCCGTGGACTGCGCGAGCGCCGACTTCACCGACCCGGGACCTTCCTGCTCTTCGCCACCCCCACTCTCGTCGACGAGACGCGGGCCCCCGCAGGCGGACACACCATCAAGATCCTCAGCCTGGCCCCGTATGACTGCCCCGACGACCTGGGTGACTGGGGCATGGGAAAGGACGTCCTCGCCGCCGAACATTTCGAGACACTGCGGGAATGCGCCCCAAACCTCACCGACGACAAGATCCTGGCCAGGAAGGCGAAGAGCCCGGTCGACATCGAGGCCGGCAACCCGCATATGTGGCGGGGCACCATCCACGGTGGTGACCGCGGGCTGGCCTACGGCGGCCCGCAGCGACCCGTCCCGGGATGGGCGTCGCATCGCATGCCCATCCCCGGCCTCTACCAGACCGGGGCCACCACCCACCCCGGCGGCTCGATCACCGGTGGGCCGGGACGTAACGCCGCAATCGTCATCCTCGACGACCTGGGGATGAGCCTGGACAGCATGGTGGCCAAAGGAGGAGACAGGACATGACCACGACCACTCAGCCCGATCTGGGCTTCGCTCCCAACGAGGACCCGTTCATCGTCGCCCATGGGGGCTTCTACCGCCGCTGGCTCTCGATGATCGACGACATCGAGGAGTTGAAGGAGGCGGTGTCCAGGCTGGAGGGGACGACAGAGGACAAATGGGTCCCGGTCTGGGCGGAGATGGGCCGTCGCCACGAGGACGAAGGCGACCGGCTCGAGGCGGCCGGGGATTACGAGGCGGCCAGGAAGGCGTACCTGAACGCGAAGAGCTATTACGCCATCGGGCGATTCCCGGGCGAGATCAGCGATATCAAGACCAAGATCAGCGCGGATTGCGCCCGTGCCTATCTGAAGGCGTGCTCCCATCTAGATCCGCCGATGGAGGTGGTCGATTTCGAGCACGAGGGCTTGACGGTCCGCGCCCACTTCCGCTCACCTGTGTCGGATTTGCCTGTCCCGGCCGTCCTCATCATGTGTGGCGCCGACGTGTTCAAGGAGGATCGGGGATTTGCCCAGGACCTGTGCATGGAGAACGGCATGGCCTCACTGGTGATGGACGGTCCCGACACCGGGGAGAACCCGTTCCCCTGGGCCCCTGAGTCTGTCTCGGCATGGGAGGCCGCGATCGACTACCTGGCTTCCCGTCCCGAGGTCGACGGCGGACGGATCGGCGCCTTCGGAATCAGCAGGGGCGGCTATTCGGTGATGCAACTAGCCGGCACCGCCCCCGGCAAGCTCGGCGCAGTGGTGGCCAATGCAGGTCATCCATTCGGCTACGTCATGGGAGACGACGAGCTCGAGGAGTTCGTTCGGGTGCGCAATGAGCGCGCCACTTGGCGATTCGGCGCCCCCGACGACCCGCCGTCCTTCCCACCCACGACGGTGGAGAAGGAGCGATCGGACTTCAAGCATTGGGCCCTGTCGGAGCAGGGGATTCTCGAGAACATCACCATGCCGGTGCTCATGATCAACGGCAAGCTCGACCATCTCGCCCCGATCGGCAACATCTATTTCATGCTGGAGACCGGGCCTGCAACCGGCAAGGAGGCACGCGTATACGCCGATGCCGGTCATTGCGCTTTCAATTACCAGTCGCACTGGGCTCCCGCCACCTTCGAGTGGCTGGCAGAGAAGCTGGGCCGGGCCTAGCCGATCCGTCTCAAGCCACGGGGCACGTCGTGCAACGGCCGGTGCCCGTCATCGGTGACGACGACGAGTTGCCCGGTTTGGACGCCGGCCTTCTCGTCGGTGGTGATCACATTGGGTTGGATCACCAGGGCCATCCCCTTTTCCAGCACCATGTCGGGCGTAGGGAGGTTGGGCCGGCTCTTGCTTCCCAGAACCGGAGGCAGATAGCCGCCCCCATATCCGTGCACCAGGTCGTCGTAGATGGTGAAGCCCATCTCCTCGATCACCGAAGACGCCTCGACCAGCTCGCTGACATGGGTGCCTGCCCGAGTCACGGCCGCGATGGAATCGAAGGCGGCGTCGGCCGCCGCATGGAGGTCGGCGTAGAGCGGGGTCGGGTCTGCCTCGATGGTGAAGCTCCTCAATACCTGGCCGGCGTACCCCCAGAACGCGGCGCTGATCTCACAGAAGAGGATGTCACCTACCTGCAGCCGGCGCGTCGACTGGAATTGCGATGGCACACAGACATCCGGTTCGGCCATCGAGGTGGCGGCGAAGTAGTGGATGTGGTTGGTCCCGCCCTCGGCGAGGTAGGCCGACTCCATGATCGCAGCCAGCCGGCGCTCGTCCATGCCGACCCGGGCTTCGGCATGGACTGCCTCGACGGCCTGGTCAGAGAGTCTCGCCGCGACTTCGAGACGCGCGATCTCCTCGGGTGACTTGACCAGACGCAGACGCTGGTACTCGCGGTCGAGACTGACCAGATCGTTCACCAATCCAGCTAGGTCCCGATGGTCTCGATAGCCGAGTGGCCCGACCACCCCCACTCGATGCCCTTCTGCCATACGTGGCCCGAGGATCTCCCCGAGACGTGTGACGGTGGATGGCCCGCCCCATTCGACCACGCACTGTGCTGCTATCCGGCGGGCGTTGGGAAGATGGTTGTAGTGCTGGACCAGCAGGTGGAGCGGTTCACCGGGCGTGACGACCAACGCCGCCTCCCGGGTGACGGGCCATTCCGAGAGCCATTGCACCGCCGAGCCGGTTCGCTCCGATCCATAGGCGATGAGGTGTGCCACTCCGGCTGCCTCCATGACCTCGTGCACGGCCTGGAGTCTTCGTTCTAGCTCACCATCGGAGAACCGGGGATAGGGATCGAGGTCGCCGCTCACCCTGTTCAAAGCTCGCGCTGCCGGGAGGTGTGAAGGACGCAGCTGGTGACATGACCGGGCTCGACCTCCTCCAGCTCCACCGGCGGTACGGGTCGAAATCTGACCAGCACCTTGCTCCCCTCGACCGAGACGCTCTCCAGCGCCGGGGACATCGGCGGAGGCATGCTGCCGTTCGACATCGCCTTGCCGACGGCATCGGCCGAGCCATCGTCGGCGAACGCCAGGGTGGCGTCGAAATTCGACCGCCGCTCCACGGCGGTCATGGTCTCCAGCAGATCCGTCTCGACACTGAGCCAGGACACGGCGTCATCCACCTCCCACCCACAAATGGGTGTCGCCACGGGGCACCGGGTGTGGAACCGGCATCCTTCGGGAGGATTGGCCGGGTCGGGGACCGTGCCCTCGAGGCCCTCGATCTCCTTGTCGACATCGGCATCGAGGTCGGGGTTGGCGGCGAGAAGCGCCTCGGTGTAGGGGTGGCGCGGGCGCTCGAACAACTCAGTTGCCGTGCCCTGCTCCACCACCTCGCCCAGGTACATGACCGCGATGCGGTCACTCATCAATCTGACCACTCCCAGGTCGTGGCTGATGAACAGATACGTGAGACCCCGATCGCGCTGCAGCTCGTGGAGCAGATTGAGGATCTGCGCCTGCACCGAGACATCGAGGGCGCTGGTCGGCTCGTCGAGCACGATGAACTCGGGATCGAGGGCAAGGGCCCGGGCGATGGAGATTCGCTGCCGCTGCCCTCCCGAGAATTGATGGGGATACCGGAACAGGTGCTGGCGCCCCATGCCGACGCTCTCGAGCAATGACACCACCCGCTCGGTCAGCTCGGCACCGGATGCCTCCTTGTGGATGCGCAGCGGCCGGCCGACGATGTCCTTGACCAGCTGACGGGGGTTCAAGGAGCTGAATGCATCCTGGAACACCACCTGGCAGTTCCGGCGATAGGCCCGCCAGGCATCACCGGTGAGAGCTGTGATCAGATGACGCGAGTCGATTCGCTCCATCGTCTTGCGCTGTTCGGGGGTCCGCTCCTTCTCGGGTACTGCGAGGATGTCTTCCAGCGCAGCACGGTCCAAGTCTGAGAGCCGGAAGTAGATCCCGCCACCGGTCGGGGCGGTGATCCCACTGATGCATCGCCCGAGAGTCGTCTTTCCGCATCCGCTCTCACCAACCAAGCCCAATGTCTCGCCGCGGCGGATCTCGAGCGACACGCCGTCGACGGCCTTCACATGGCCGACCACCTTCTGGAGGACTCCGTCCTTGATCGGGAAGTGCTTCTCGACATCGAGGAGGGTCATGACCGGTCGATCGCCCACCGCTCCGTCCCGCTCCAGAGACTCGGCCCTCACGGAGGTCATCGGGTCTTCCGCTCGTAGGAGGGCAGCTCATCGGGGCGAACTCCGATTTCGGCCGGCTCGTCGTAGATGTGACAGGCGACTCCGTGCTCGAAATCGTGGCGCAGGAAACGGGGATCGACCTCACCACACACCCCGACCGCATAAGGGCACCGAGTGTGGAACCGGCAGGACGGCTGGGGGTCGATCAGCTCGGGGACGTTTCCTTCGATGGCGGCGAGCTCGCCCCGCTTGTTCCTCGACGACGGGACTGCCGCCATCAGGCTCCGGGTGTAGGGATGGAGGGGCTCTCGGAAAACGTCATCGGTGCGGCCGATCTCGGCGATCCTCCCCGCGTACATGACCGCGACCCGGTCGCTGATCTCGCGCACCAGGGAGAGGTCGTGGCTTATGTAGAGCACAGAGGTGCGGCGTCGCTGTTGCAGCTCCCCGATCAGCTTCAGGATCCTGGCTTGAATGGTCACGTCGAGAGCGGTCGTGGGCTCGTCTGCGATGAGGAGGTCGGGGTTGCAGGCGAGCGCCTGGGCGATGAGGACCCGCTGCTTCATCCCGCCCGAGAGCTCGTGCGGGTAGCGGTCCATGATCTTGCGCGGGTTCGGGATCTGAGTCTCCGCCAGTGCCGCGGCGACGTGATCCTCGACCTCTTCTCTCACCTTGGCCGCCTTCGACCGCAGCGGCGGGAGCTTTAGAAGGACCCTCTCGATCTTGCCGGACTGCTGGTTGGCGGCTCGGCGGACGATGACCGGAGCATTGGGGCCGAGGGGCTCGAGTAGCTCGTCGCTCCGGTGCTGGAAGAACACCTCCGCAAGTTGACTCCCAATCGACAAGGCGGGGTTCAGGGCCTTGCCCGGGTCCTGGAAGATCATCGCGATGCGGTTCCCGCGGATCTCCAGCATCTCGTCATCGGCGATGGTGAGCAGATTCACCGGACCCCCGCCCGCGGCGCGAGCCTCACTGGACCAGAAGTCGATCTTCCCGCCCGCATACACGCCGGGCGGGCTGGCCACGAGACGCATGAAAGAGCGCGCCGTCACGCTCTTCCCGCACCCGGTCTCACCGACCAATCCCAATGTCTCCCCGTCCCGGATGTCGAAGGAGACGCCGTCGACGGCATGGACCATGCCGGCCTTGGTCTTGAAATGGATGCTGAGGTCTTGCACCGATGCGACCAGCGCTCCGGTTGCCCCTTCCGCAGAGACGCCGGCTGCTGCCGTCGAGGTCACCGGGATTCGGTCCTTGGGTCCAGCACGTCGCGAAGGCCGTCGCCGACGAGGTTGAAGGCCAGTGCCCAGAGGAAGATCATCAAGCCGGGGAAGGTCGAGGCCCACCATCGACCGGTGGAGATGCCGACCTGGCCCTCGCTGACGAGGACACCCCACTCGGCCAGACCGGCCTCGGACAGCCCGATGAAGCTAAGGGTTGCGCCGACGAGGACGATCGCTCCCATGTCCATCGTCGCCTGGACCATCACCGGGGTTATCGAGTTGGGGAGGACGTCCTTCAGGTAGATCCGGAGCTTGGTGTCGCCGATTACCCGGGCCGAGTCGACGTACTCGTTCTGCTTCACGTGGATGATCTGCCCCCGGATGATGCGGGCGTACTTCACCCAATAGACGATGGCCAGGGCGAGGATGATGTTGCTGAACGACGGGCCGAGAACTGCAGCGATCGCGAGGGCGAAGATGAGCTCGGGGATGGCGAGGAAGACGTCCACGACCCGCATCAGGATCTCGTCGACCTTGCCCCCGAGGAAGCCCGCCAGGCTCCCGACGATGGTGCCGATCGTCACGGTCACCGCGACCACGATCAGCGAGAGCCACAAGGAGGTGCGGGAGCCCCAAATGACGCCGTAGAGGACATCGCCGCCGTGTGCCGTGGTTCCAAGTGGGTGGCCCGGGGTTCCCGGCGGCTCGTTGAGAGCGGTCCAGTCTCGCGGCATCTGGTAGGGGTTCGGCTCGTTGGGAGTCGTGAGGACCGGCGCCAATAGCGCCATGGCGAACATCAGGACGATGATCACGAGACCGATCACCGTGACCGGATTTCGAAGCGTCTGGACGGTGACCTCCCCCAGTCGTCTGAGTCGGACCGACAGGGCCCCGGCGGCGGGGGGGAGGACGGTGCGAGGCTGGGCGACGTCGGCCATGGTCAGCTTCCGAGCACGACCCGGCGGTCGAGATAGGCGTAGATGATGTCGACGGCCAGATTCACGGTGAGGAAGAGGACGCTGGTGAAGAGGACGTAGGCCATGATCGTGGCCTGATCCCCTCGCAACACGGCGTCGGCGAGCCAACGCCCGAGCCCGGGCCACTGGTAGATGATCTCGACCACCACGGTCCCCTGGAGCAAGAACCCGAAGCTGAGGCCGATCACGGTCATCGTCGGGATCAGGGCGTTGCGCCTGGCGTGACGCTTCAAGACCAGGCGCTCCGGGAGCCCTTTGGCGCGAGCGGCGTCGACGTAGTCCTCGTTCAGCTCTTCGACGAGCGACGAGCGCATCATCCGGGTGATGATCGCCGTCGTCGCCAACCCCAGGGTTATCGCAGGGAGGACGAGGTGCCAGATGGCGTCCCTGAACGCCTGCCAGCTTCCCGCCATGAGTGAGTCGATGGTGTAAAGCCCGGTGGGATGGGCTATCGAGGCCCATATGGCCGGGTCGGAGCGACCGACCGGGAACCAACCCAGATAGACCCAGAACACGATCAGCAGCACGATTGCGAACCAGAAATCAGGCATGCTCGACCCACTCACCGAGAAGACACGGGTGAGGTGGTCCGGTAATCGGTCGCGTCTGGACCCGGCGAAGGTCCCCAACGTGATGCCCAGGGTCACTGCCACCAGCCCGGCGGCAGTCGCCAGCTCCATGGTGGCCGCGAGCTTGCCCCGGAAGACCTGGGTCACCGGGGCGACGGCCACGCCGGACCAACCCAGGTCCCCACGCAAGACGCCCCCGGCCCAGGCGACGTACTGCACCGGCAGTGGGTCGTTCAGGCCGTAGCGGTCCTCGAGTTCCTCGACTTCCTCGGGCGTCATCTCGTGTGACATGTAGATCCCGATGGGTGACCCACCCACCCGGGTCAAGGCAAAGACGATGATGGAAACGCCGATCAGCAGTAACGGGAGGACCATCAGACGCCGGATCAGGTAGTCGCGTATCTGCATGAAAAGGTGCGGTCAGTGTGGCAGGTGGGGAGCCCTTTGGAACAGGCTCCCCACCCTTGGCTCACTTGTCGTAGAAGGCGAACTTCACGCCAGGACGCGGCCACAGCGGGTTCATCACGAAGCCCGTCACATGGTCCCGGTGGGCGTTCAGCGCCGTCTCGTTCCCGGCGATGATCCACATCGGGTCGTCGTAGAGCATCGGAGCCAGATCCGCATACAGGCCGAGCCGGGCATCGGTGTCCAGTTCGGTGCCGGCCTCTTCGATGAGAGCGGCTATGGCATCTGGATCCTGATACATGTCACGCATCCCGTGAACCGTCCCCCACTCACCATCGGGATGGATGTAGGCATTCATCAGCGCATCGGGGTCGGCGAACGGGTCGGCGTTCTTGGCCCACAACGCGTACGGGATCGGGTCCGAGGCGTGGGCCTCGTCGAACTGCGACTCGGCCTGGGCCAGCACCCTGATCTGGAAGGCGGGGTTCAACGCGGCCATCGAGTCCTGAAGGACGAGTGACGCCACCTCGAACAGGTTTCCCTCTTCAGCGATTATCGAGACCGTGAAGCCCTCGTCCCAGACTCCGGCCTCCTCGAACAATGCCTGGGCTTCCTCCAGGTTCTGCTCGTAGACCGGGTAGTCCTCGCTGTAACCGAGCATCCCTTGTGGGAAGTAGTGAGGCACCCCTCCGCCCAACCCGCCCAGGGCGCCGTCGATGAAGCCCTGGTAGTCGAAGGTGAGGTTGAAGGCCCGCCGGATCCGCGGATCCTGGAAGAACTCGGGGCCGATGGTGTCCTCGGGCGGGAGTGAGCCTTCCTCGAACCGGGTGTTGAACCCGATGTGGATCGGCTCGAGCAGGAACCCGCCTTGGTAGATCTCGACTCCATCCGCCCCCTCGAGGTCGGGCACCAACGAAGGGTCGATCTCCATCATGTCGTATTCCCCTGCCCGCAGTCCCAGGATCCGTGTGTCGGTGTCCGGAGCGATGTCGATGCGCACATCGATGTTGGCCGGGGTGCCCCAGTAGTCCTCGAACACACCGAGCTGGAAGTTCTCGCCCCGGTTCCAGGCGGATAGTTGATACGCCCCTGTGCCGACCGGGTTGGCCGTCATGAACTCGTTGACCTCGCCGGCGGCGACCCCGCCGTTTGCCTCGACCGCATCCTGGCTGACGATCGACGCCACTGAGGATGTGACCACAGCATTGAGGAAGGCGGCACTCGGCTGCTGCAGGGTGACCTCGAACGTGAAGTCGTCGACGGCTGCAGTCTCGGCCACGATGTCGGCTAGCAAGCCGGCGTTCCCATCGGGGAGGTCCATGGTCATCGCCCGATCCCACGAGTACTTCACATCCTCGGCGGTCAGGTCGGTGCCGTCGTGGAACACGATGCCCTCGCGTATGGGGAAGGTGAAGGTGAGGCCGTCCTCCGAGATGAGCCCGTTGTCGATGGATGGCACTTCGGCGGCGATCCCGGGGACCAGATCCGGCCCGTCGGGTCCGACCTCGACCAGCCGCTCGTAGACCTGGGTGATGATCGTCTCACCGCCTTCGCCGGGCTCCACCTGCGCGGGGTCCAACGTCGTCGCCTCGTCGTCGGCGGCGTGCACGAAAACGTCTCCGCTGCCCTCGCTCTCGCCATCGCCGGTGGTGGCTGGAGCTTCCCCTTCCTCGGTGGTCGTCGCGGGGGCATCGCTCCCGCCAGTCGTGGAGTCGGTGGTCCCTCCCGTGGTGCAGGCGGCTGCGACCATTGCCAGGGCAAGTAGCACCGTCCACCATCGTGTCGATTTTCGGCTCGTGCTCATCGCTTCACTCCTCCTCGGTTCTCGCCGGCATTCCCGCACCGCCGACGGCGGGCCACAATCGTTTGCTTAGCTCGATCCTGCAATTTGTATGAGCAATCGATTGTGGCTGCGGACAGTAGCCAATACGATCGCCACCGGGCAACAGGTTCTCAGGAGGTTGGACATTGCGCCGTTACGCCATCAAGACACCGACTCACCACACCACATGGGACAAGATGCTCGAGGTGTGGACGGCGGCCGACGCCACCGATGTCTTCGAGTCGGCCTGGAACTTCGACCATTTCTACCCGCTGCGGGGCGACACCAACGGCCCCTGTTTGGAGGCCTGGGTGACCCTCTCCGCACTTGCCCAGGCGACCAACCGGATCCGGCTGGGGACGATGGTGTGCGGGATGCACTTTCGGCATCCGGCCGTTACTGCGTCCATGGCCTCATCGCTGGACATCGTCTCCGGAGGGCGGCTAGAGCTTGGCTTGGGCGCCGGCTGGTACGAGCTCGAGGCAGATGCGTACGGGTTCGATCTGGGCACGGTTGGGGAGAGGATGACCCGGTTCGAGGAAGGCACTGAAGTGATCCACCGTCTCCTCACCCAGGAAACGACAGACTTCGAAGGTGATTTCTTCACCTTGCGGGAAGCGCGCAATGAGCCGAAGCCCGTGCAGCAGCCTCGACCGCCGATCGTGGTTGGTGGTCGAGGCGAGAAGCGGACCCTCCGTCTGGCGGCCGGCTACGCCTCGATGTGGGACGCCATGTTCGTCGAGGAGGAGCTCGACGAGTGGCGTCGGCTGCGTGAGGTGCTGTGGCAGCACTGCTCCGATCTGGGGCGGGAACCGTCCGAGGTCAGTCTGTCCTCACATCTCCGGCTCGAACCGGACCCCGATCCTCCTGAGGTGGCGGGCCGGGCCGACGCATTGTTCGAAGCAGGAGTCGATGTGGTGCTCCTCGCCTTCACCGCCCAACACGACGCCTCGACGGTGGAGAAGCTCGCGGCCGCTCTCGGATAAGAGTGTTACCGCCCCTCCCCAGGGGTGAGCAGGCCCTTCTCGAAGGCGGCGCCCACCGCGGCGGCGCGGTCGTTGACGCCGAGCTTGGCGTAGATGTGGAGGAGGTGGGTCTTGACCGTCGCCTCGCTGACGAATAGGCGCTCGGCGACCTCGCGGTTGGTCGCCCCCGACGCAATGAGCTGAAGCACCTCCAGCTCGCGCTGGCTGACGGTTTCCTTCACTGGCTGGCGGACCTGGTCGAGAAGACGGGCGGCGACGCTCGGGGACAGGACGGCTTCGCCGGCGGCGGCGGAGCGCACCGCCCGGAGCAAGTCGTCTCGTGGCGCGTCCTTGAGGAGGTAACCGGTTGCCCCCGCCTCTATGGCGGGCAGCACGTCACTATCGGTGTCGAAGGTGGTCAAGACCAGGACCCGCGCCGGGATCCCGAGATCGGTCATCTGCCGGATCGCAGAGACACCGTCCATCTCGGGCATGCGGAGATCCATCAGCACGACATCGGGGTTATGGGCTCGAGCCTTGGAAATGGCGTCCGCCCCGTTCGTCGCCTCGGCCACGACCTCGAAGCCTTCCTCCCCTTCGAACATGCCTCGCAAACCGTCTCGGACCACCGGGTGGTCGTCGACGATGAGAAGACGGACTGGTGGGTCGTCAGTCATGGGATGCGTCGATCGGGATGGCTGGGAGGGTGGCGCAGACCGCGGTCCCACCCCCCGGCTCGGACTCGATCTCCAGGGTCCCGGCCAGCCGCTCCACTCGCTGCCGCATCGCAGTCAGCCCGAATCCGGGATCGGCTCCGGAGCCATTCGCCCCACTGCCTGCGACGAAGCCGGCGCCGTTGTCCTTGACGTCGATGGTCACGATGTCACCCATGTAGGAGAGGGTCACTCCCACCCTCGAGGCATTGGCGTGCTTGGCCACGTTGGCCAGTGCCTCTTGGGCGACCCTCAGCATCGTCACCTCCACTTCGGGGTGAAGACCCTGCGTCTCGCCGGTGGTGGTCACCTCGGTGGGCACTCTGTTCAACGACGACCAGCGCGCCGCCTCGTCGGCTAGCGCCTCGGGGAGATGCCTGCCTTCGAGGGGAGCGGGGAGGATTGCCCGCATCGAGCGCCGAGCCTCCGCCAGGCTCTCTCGGGCCAGGCTGGTTGCGTTGTCCAACCGTCGCTGCAGCTCCGCAGGGTCGCCCTTGACCTGGCTCGCCGCTTCCAGCTGGGTGATGACGCCGGTGAGGCCCTGGGCGATGGTGTCGTGGATCTCGCCGGCGATTCGCTGCCTCTCGTCCGTGATGCCCGCTTCCCTGGCCTGGGCGACCAACTGGGCATGGAGACCGGCGTTCTCCTCCAGAGCCGCCTCCAGCTCGATGAGCGAGCGACGACGCTGCTCGCTGAGCTCGGAGATCTTCTCTCCCCCGACGCCCCCGAATCCGATGGCGACGGTCTGGATCACGAAGATGATCCCATAGGTCCACCAGCCGTCTGCTGTGGGATCGGGGTAGATGATCCGGAAGTTGATGATGAGGGAGGTGAGCCCGATCCCCACGAACGCGAGGGCGGCCGGCTTCAGGAGGTATGCGTGGATGAAGCCGGTGATGACGAACACGAAATAGACCGGCAATAGGTACATGAACACCGCGGAGAACACCATCAGCCCGCCGAAGTAGATCCGCATCCACCTCTGGTCTTTACGGCGGTCCCTCTGGAGGGTGAACATGAAAAGGACCCAGACGGCGGCCGCGACGGCCAGACCGAGCGAGATCAGGCGATCGGTCCAGGTGCCTGCACTGAACAGACTGAGAACGAGACCGATGGCCAGGGTGACGTACGGCACCCACTCCACCACCGTCTCGAAGCCTCGTTCCCATCGGGTCAGCGAGGTCTCGGGGGTGACGATCGCGGGTTCGGCGCTCATTCCCAACGGAAGGCCAACGCCGCCAGCACGCTGGCGCCTATCGCGAAGGCTGCCATGACGACGAGACTAGAAGTCGTCGGAGCGAGACCGGACCAGGTGTCTTGTATGGCCTGGACGGCGGCGCCTGTCGGGGTCATGTCACTCACGGCGAGTAGCCCGTCCGGCATCGCCTCCCGCGGGAAGTAGACCCCGGCGAAGAACAGCATCGGGAAGTAGACCGCCATCCCGATGCCCTGGCCGGAAGAGATGGTGGGCGCGACGGCACCGATGAGCAGCCCGATCGCCAGCATCGAGACCGCGGCCAGACCATAGACGAGGACGAACCCGGCCAGGTTCTGCGGGATCGGGATGTCGAACACGACCGCCCCTACGCCAATAGCTAGTGCGGCGGCCAGGACCGCCATCACCATCTGGATGATGAGCTGTGCCGCCACGAGGCGCCAGGGGCTCACCGGTGTGGTTTGGAGCCGGCGGAGGACACCGCGCTCCCGATACGTGGCGAGGATCGCAGGCAGGGTGGCGAAGGCCAGTGTGGCCAGAGCCAGACCGAGGACGATTGGGGCATAGAGATCGATCATTCGGAACCCGCCCAGGTCGGAGCTGGGGGTGTCGAATCCAGGGAAGAAAAGACCCAGCGCGAGCAGGAGCACCGCGGGGAAGATCAGCCCCCAGAACATTGCCAGAGGCTCTCGGGCAAAGAGCTTTCCTTCGACGGTGGTCAGTTTGGCGAGTGCAGACATGGCTTCTCTCCTCAGATCTCGGAGCTGTCGTGGTTCTGGAGGGTCTTCCCGGTGAGGGCGACGAATGCGTCGTCGAGGGTCACCTGCTCGACCCGTAGCTCGTAGGCGATGAGCTGGTTGCGAGCGAGGTAGGCGGTCACCGAGTGCAGCACGTTGCCGACTCCTGTAACCACCATCTGCTCGCCGACCTTTGTCACCCCGGTTACGTCGGGCAAGGCCGCCAGCTCGGACTCGTCGATCGGGGCGGATGGGCGGAATCGGATCCTGTGCTCGTCGTCGGCTCGAGACACGAGACCGGCCGGGGTGTCCAGGGCGACCAGCTTCCCGGAGTCGATGAGGGCGACCCGGTCAGCAAGTCGTTCCGCCTCCTCCATGAAGTGGGTGACGAGGACGATGGTCACGCCGCGGTCGCGCTGCTGCTCCACCAGGGCCCAGGTGTCACGCCGAGCCTGCGGGTCGAGACCCGTGGTCAGCTCATCGAGTATGGCGATCTCGGGGTTGCCGACCAGAGCAAGGGCGATGGACAAGCGTTGCTTCTGCCCTCCGGAGAGCTTTGCGTACCTGGTGTCCCGTTTCTCCGAGAGACCGAGCTGGTCGAGGAGGTCGGGCCAGTGGGCCGGTTCCCGGTAGAAGCTGCTGTAGAGGTCGAGCGCCTCCCACACCTTGATCCGGTCGGGGAGACTGCTCTCCTGGAGTTGGACTCCAAGACGTTCTCGCATCTCGGCCGCGTCGTGCTGTGGATCGAGGCCAAGGACACTGATCCGCCCCTCGTCGGGCTGGCGAAGACCAGCGATCGATTCCACGGTCGTGGTCTTCCCGGCCCCGTTCGGGCCGAGGATGGCGAAGATCTCGCCTTTCTCGACGGTGAAACTGACACCGTCGACAACGGCCACGTCGTCGTATCGCTTGACCAGGTTGTCGACTTCGATGACCGGCATGTGAGTTCCTTCGTTGTGCGAGCTGACAGTTGCCAGTGTGCCGGATCCCGCTGCCTCTCACATCGCCCAACTGGCCAGGGTCCGGTTCGGTGGCGGATGATCGCCGGTATCAGCCAATCGGTTGACGCTTCTCCACCCTGAGGCCATCGGGGGATTCCGGGGGAACTCCCCGATGGTGGACGGGTTCGGCTCGCGTCAGGCTCGAAGGGTGGATCTGGTCGACCCCACCCTCGTCGATGTTGTCACCGAACGCCCGGCCGGGCATCGCCGGGGTCGGCTGATGATTTGGCTGCTGGTGGGCATCGCCGCAGTCGCCACGATGCTGCTCGTCGGCGATGACATCGGCATGTTGTGGACTGGCCTTTCTGAGACTCTGGCGAGCCCCGACGCATTCAAGGCATGGGTGGAGGGTCTCGATGCCTGGGGCCCGATCGGGTACTTCTTCGCCCAGGCGGCCCAGGTTGTCGTGGTTCCGATTCCGGGCACCCTCTTCCCCCCGGTAGGAGCCCTTGCCTTCGGTCCATGGCCGGCCCTGGCTCTGAGCGTGGCCGGGATGGCACTCGGGTCGGCGGTCGTGTTCTTGGTGGCGCGCCGATGGGGGAGGCCGCTTGCGGTCAAGTTGGTCGGAGCGGAGCGGATTCACCGCTATGAGAGCCTGATGACCGCCCGGGGCGGTCTGCTGATCTGGCTCGTTTTCCTCCTCCCGTTCCTTCCCGATGACGCCGTGTGCGCCCTGGCCGGGCTGTCCGGCATCGGTTTCGGTCGGTTCATGGTGATTGCGACGGTGGGGCGGATCCCCGCCGTGGCTGCCGGAGTGTTCACCATGGCCGGGCTGGAAGGCGCTCCACCGTGGGTGTGGGCGATGGCCGCTTTTGGCTTCGTGGGGGTTCTGGCGGCGGGGGTGAAGTTCGGCCCCGCGATCGAGCGACGTCTCGTCGGCCTCAGTCGGGTTGCTCGAAGGGATCCTTGAGTGCCAGGTCGCGGGTCAACACGATGGTCCCGTCGTTCCGCGCCAATGTCAGGACGTCGTGTTCCAGGCCGCACACCAGCTCCCCTTGGAAGCCTGAGTTGAATCGGTCCTCGAGAGCCATCAGCTCTGGCGGCCCCGCCATTCGGGTCGACGCCATCGGCCCCACATCGATGGCATCGCCTTCGATCGTGAACGAGCCGGTGAATCGATTGACACCGACCCGTCCGGCTACCCGGTCACCTGCGAAGCGGACCTCCCGTGGGGCCTCTGGATCCACCAGCTCGCCATCGATCTCGATCACGAGCCAATCGCCTTCGAGGGGTTGCTCGATCATCGACTTCCAGCCTACGCAAGAGATGTGCCGATAGTCTCGGGCCCCGATGGCGATCATCTCTCGTGGCTTCAAGGGACGAAGGCCTGAGGTCGACCCGAGTCGCCTTCCCCCGGGCCAATACGTTGTCCACGATTTCCCCGTGCTGTCCGCCGGCCCCACACCCCGAATCCCGCTGGACAAATGGATATTCGAGATCACCGGTCTGATCGACGAGCCGCGATCGTGGACCTGGGACGAGTTCAACGCACTGCCCTCGGAGACGGTGACCCTCGATATCCACTGCGTGACGAAGTGGTCGAAGCTGGACACCACCTGGACCGGTGTGTCCGTAGACACCCTGCTCGAGGGTGTTGAGACAGCGGCGAGCCACATCCTGGCCTCCAGCTACGGCGGCTACACGACCAACCTCCCGCTGGCAGACGTCGTCGGGGGCCGGGCGTGGGTGGCGATCAGCTACGACAACGAGCCACTCCACCCCGAGCATGGCGGGCCGGCGCGTCTTCTGGTACCGCACCTCTATTTCTGGAAGAGCGCCAAATGGGTGAGGGGGATCGAGTTGCTGGCTCAGGACCGGCGCGGCTTCTGGGAGCGAAACGGATACCACGACTACGGGGACCCGTGGCGGGAGCAGCGGTACTGGGGCGATTGAGCCAGGCTCCCCCGACTCAGGTGCGGATGGACTGGCTGGCCGCCAGGGTCATATCCAAGCGGGACGAGACGCCGCGGGTTCGCAGCATTCTGTTCGAATGCCCGATGTGGGAGGGGCACATGGCCGGCCAGCATGTCGACATCAGACTCACCGCCGAGGACGGCTATCAAGCGCAGCGCAGCTACTCGATCGCCTCGGCGCCCGAGGACGACCATCTCATTCTGACCATCGAGCGGCTCCAAGACGGGGAGGTCTCGCCCTATCTGTTCGACGAGCTGGCGCCGGGCGACGAGCTCGAGATGAGGGGCCCGATCGGCCGCTACTTCGTCTGGACCGATGAGATGGGGGGTCCGCTGTTGATGATCGCCGGAGGCTCCGGCGTGGTGCCCTTTCGGGCAATGTGGCGGCATCGGGACGCCGTCGCCAGTCACGCCACGGCCCGGCTCCTCTATTCCTCCCGCACGACCGAAGATGTGGTCTATAGGGATGAGCTGGCCGAAATCGACGCCGTCGAGGGTGTCGAGATCAATATGACGTTGACCCGACGCCAGCCCTCGGGCTGGCAGGGCTTCGACCGTCGCATCGACTCCGGGATCTTGTCGGAGGTGGCTTGGAAGCCCGACGAGCTGCCGAAGATCTATGTCTGCGGGCCGACCGGCTTCGTCGAGACAGTGGCCAACAGCCTGGTCGACCTCGGCCACGACCCGGAGTCGATCAGGACCGAACGGTTCGGCCCCACCGGTTGATGCGCATCCATCTACACGGGAATTAGGCGACGGACTTCGACCTTGAACCAAGCAGCGCATCGAGAAGAGTCACTGGACGAGGGAATCGCCACCGCCAATCCGATGACCCATCGTCAAATCCTGCTGGTCCTCAGCGGGCTGATGCTGGGTCTATTTCTCGCCGCCCTCGACCAGACGATTGTCGCCACGGCGCTGCCCACCATCGCGGGAGAGCTGGGTGGCCTCGCGCACCTCTCCTGGGTGGTCACGGCCTACCTCCTCACCTCTACAGCTTCGGCGCCCCTCTACGGCAAGGTGTCGGACATGTACGGGCGGAAGATCGTCTTCCAGTTCGCCATCGTCAGCTTCCTGATCGGATCGGTCCTGGCCGGGATGTCCCAATCGATGACCCAGCTCATCGCGTTTCGGGCCATCCAGGGGCTCGGGGCGGGTGGCTTGATCGTGATGACGTTCACGATCGTTGGGGACATCGTGTCGCCCCGGGAGCGGGGGCGGTACCAGGGGTATATCGGAGCAGTCTTCGCGTTGGCATCGATCGCCGGCCCGTTGCTGGGCGGCTTCTTCGTCGACAACTTCTCCTGGCGATGGGTGTTCTACATCAACCTGCCCATCGGCCTGGCCGCTCTCTTCGTCACTGCGACCGTTCTCAATCTTCCCTTCCGCCGGGTCGATCACCCCGTCGACTATCTGGGCGCCGGCCTTCTCGTGGGTGGAGTCACCTCGCTTCTACTGGTCATGGTCTGGGGTGGCTCGGAGTATCCCTGGGGCTCGCCGACGATCATCGGGTTGTCGGTCGTCGCGGTGGTGCTGCTCGGTCTCTTCCTGCTCCAGGAGCGGCGCGCCGAAGAGCCGATCCTTCCCCTCCGGCTCTTCCGGGACCGCACCTTTGCCATCACCTCGGCCGCCGGGTTCATTGTCGGCCTCGGCATGTTCGGCGGCATCATCTTCTTGCCCCTTTTCCTCCAGGTGGTGATGGGAGCGACGCCGACCAATTCCGGGTTGTTGCTCATTCCGTTGATGGGCGGTGTGGTGACCTCATCCATCGTCTCCGGCCGGCTGATCACCCGCACCGGTCGTTACAAGATCTATCCGATCGTTGGGACCACCCTGATGGCGATCGGTCTCTGGCTGTTTTCGACCATGAGCACCGAGACCTCCCTTCTGATGGCTTCGATCTTCATGCTGATCTTCGGCACGGGAATCGGCCTGGTGCTGCAGGTGCTGGTGATCGCCGTCCAGAACGCAGTGAACGCCCGCGACCTCGGGGTAGCGACCTCGTCGGCCACCTTCTTCAGGTCGTTGGGAGGTTCCTTCGGGACCGCTCTCTTTGGCGCCGTGCTCACCAGTCAGCTGGCCATTCGACTGGCGAGCCTCCTCCCCGAGGGAGCGGAGATGGGTGAGCTGACCGGGAGCCCGGATCTCATCGCCCAGCTTCCGGCGGGGACCAGGGACGCCGTGATGGGTGCCTTCTCGGGAGCAATCACCACGTCGTTCGCCATTGCCGTCCCGTTCGCCCTGGCCGCGCTCTTACTGGTGCTGTTCCTTCCCGAGCTCCCTCTGCGTGACACTGCCCACGTGGGGGCGGGCGAGTCCGACGCCCCGGTCACGCCCGGCGCAATCGGGCACTGACGAGTCTCGCGTCCCCCAGGCTCAGTCGTCGCTCCAGTCGAACACCGCTTCTGGCGGGGCCACATGCGCCGGGCCCCGGAGCAGGTCGACACCGTTGACGTCCTCCACGAACTCCAGCCACCACCGGTCGTAGGCCGAGCTCGGATCCCATTCACGAAGACGCATCCGGCCCAGCCCGGCCGGGGAGATGTCGTACACGCTCAACCCGATGTCGGTCTCACGACCGTGGTTGATCCAGTAGGCGTGGCCGGTCACCTCGAAGCGCCGGTTCAGATCCCGGTACTCCTCCAGGTGAGGTCTCAACTCGGTGGCGAGATCGCGGTATCGGTCCGTCCTGCCCGGTCGAAGCGGAACCGCGCTTGCGAACAGCATGTTCGTGTCCTTTCGTCGGGGTTGCATGTTGGCAGGGCCTCTGGTTCTCCGTTTGCTGCTGAACCCTGGCGGTCTGCCGACCGATATACGGTCCATGCCTGTGCGAATCCTGTCTTTGGCGCGTCTGACCGCAGTACTGGCCGTCGTCCTCATCGCATCGTGTTCCGCTGCCTCGCCGGAGACGACGGAAGCCAGCCCGACGACAATCGGGGCACCGACGTCGTCGACCTCGACGACTCCCACTTCGACTTCCACCACGACAACGGCTCCCGAGACGACCACCACAACGAAGTCGACCACGACGACCGCCGCCGACATCCCAACCACCACCACCACCGAAACCATCCCCCCGCCGGTGGATGACCCCCTCTACGCGCCACCTATTGCCGGCCTCTCCGGCGACCCCGCAGCGGCGATGCCGCCTGGCGCCGAGGTCATCACGGTGGATTCGATAACGGACGGCGACACTCTCGATGTTCGATCCGATGACGGGTCAGTCTTCGAGGTCAGGATCATCGGGACCAACTCACCTGAGTCGGGGGAGTGCTTCTCCGACGAGGCAACACAGGTCCTCGCCGCGTTGGCACCGCCCGGATCCACGATCGGCATGACCAGCGATGTTTCCGACATCGACCAGTTCGATCGACTGCTGCGCTACTTGTGGGTCGGAACAATGTCGATCAACGAGGAGACGGTTCGCCGCGGGGGTGCCATCTCGAGGAGCTATCCCCCGGACACGGCGATGACCGAGCGGTTCGACAGCGCCCAGTCCGCGGCGAAGGAAGCCGGGCTCGGCATGTGGTCGCCTACCGCCTGCGGGCCACGCGCCGAAGCCACTCTGGGCATCGTCGAGCTGATGTCCGACGCCCCGGGGAACGACAACGAGAACCTCAATGGGGAATGGATCGCGATCCGGAACGATGGGGCAACACCAGTCGACCTGACCGGATGGGGCGTCAAGGACGAGTCGGCCAGCCACCGGTACGAATTCCCGGCGTCGTTCACCCTGTTCCCCGGGGAGACGGTCACCGTGAGGACCGGCTGCGGGACCGATTTCGACACCGACCTGTTCTGGTGCAACCAGGGATCGGCTGTGTGGAACAACGACGGCGACACCGCCTTCCTCCTCGACCCCAACGGCAACACCCACGTCGCCTACGCCTATTCGGGCTGAGCACCGCAGGCGGCCAGACTGCACCGATGCAGGAGAGCGCCTCCGTCCGTAAACGTCTGTCCGCCGTCTTGTTCGGTGGCGTCGCTCTCGGCTCGACCGCCTATATCGCAGCGGTGACCATCTCCACTCTCGCCGTCGACGAGATCATGGGATCGGCTGCATTGGCCGGTGTTCCCGGAGCAGTCGCCACCCTTGGGACGGCCGCGGGCACCAGTCTGCTGAGCCGGAATGTGGCGCGTCGTGGCCGTCGGCCGGGATTGGCCACCGGCTACGCGGCAGCCGTGGTGGGCAGCGTCCTGGGCATTATCGGACTGACCGGCGACTCGTTTCCCGTGCTGCTCATCGGTATGGCGCTACTCGGACTGGGCAACGCGTCGGGCCACCTCGCCCGATACACCGCAGCAGAGATGTTCCCAGCGGATCGCAGAGGTCGAGCCCTGGGCACGGTGGTGTGGGCGGCGACGATCGGATCGGTGTTAGGCCCGGCCCTGCTCCAGCCCTCCGGGCGTATCGCCGTCGACCTGGGTCGGTCCGAGCTCGCGGGCGGGTTCCTGGTCAGCGTGGTCTTCATGGCGATCGCCCTGGCTCTCTATCTGGTGGCTCTTCGCCCCGATCCGGCGTCGCTCGCCATCGACCGACCCGAGCCGACCGGGTCGGCTGTTGTAGGCCTGGGGCCGGCGTTCCGGCTCCCGCTGGTTCGGGTCGCCTTGACTGCGATGATCGCCGGTCAGGTGGTGATGGTGATGATCATGACCTCGACCCCGCTCCACATTCATCACCACGGCTCCGACCTGGGCATCGTTGGCTTGGTCATGAGCGCCCATACGCTTGGAATGTTCGCCTTGTCCCCTTTGACCGGCCGGCTCACCGATCGATGGGGCGGGTTTCGGGTGATCTTGGGTGGGATGGCACTTCTCGGGATCTCGGCTCTGGGCGCCGCCTACGGCCCCGACGAGTCCACGGCGGTTTTGGTGGTGGTCCTCTTTGTATTGGGGTACGGCTGGAACCTGGCGTTTGTCGCCGGTAGCTCGATGCTCACCGTCGGCGTAGGTGCCAATATTCGCACTCGCCTACAGGGGAGGGTGGACTCGCTCACCTGGACCTCAGGCGCCCTTGCCAGCATCTCTTCGGGTGTCATCTACCAGGCCACCGATTACCGGATGATCTCCCTGATCGGGTTCTTCTTGCTGGCGGTCCCGGTGGTCGTTGTTCTCCGGCACCGCAAGATTCCCCTGGCCGTCGGAGCCTGAACGGCCTCAGGCCTCGGTTCGCAGCGGCCGCGGGGTGTCGACGGCGGGATCGAACAAGACCTTGATCTGGGGCGACTCCCCTTTGGCCATCGGGATCAGCCCCACCTCGACGACCTGATCGAGGGGATAGACCGTCGGCGCCACCTCTACCCACGCGCCCGGGTCTGCCGCGATCAGGCTCGCGGCCGCGGGGAAGTCCCCGGCGAAGACATGAGCCTGAGTGCCGATGATCTCCAGCTCATCGAGAGCGACTTCCCTGAAATCGACGGCCACCGGCTCGGGTTGGTGACCGACGATCACGACACGACCACCATCGGCCACCAGGCGTAGCGCACGGAGCAGCGAGTCGGGACGACCGGTGCATTCGAAGACGACAGTTGGCTTCTCTCCACTCAGATCTCCATCGAGTTCCCCGGTCGAGATGTCGTTGGTCGAGGCTGCTCCGAGACGCGATGCAATGGCCAGCCTCATCGGGTCGAGGTCGACTGCTGTCACCGTCGCACCCGATGCCGCGGCTGCGTGAACGATGAAGCTGCCGATGCCACCAGTCCCCAGCACCGTCACCAGGTCGCCATCTTCCACCCGACCGCGGCGAGTCGCATGTATCCCGATCGACATCGGTTGGGTCAGGGCGGCGAGATCTGCGGTGATCGCGGATCCCGACAGGTTGTAGCTGCACGAGGCGGGTATCGCGGCAGTCTCTGCCAGACCTCCATTGGAGTGGAGCCCGACGGTCCAGTACGAGTGACAGAGATTGGTTTGACCGCCGAGACAAGACGAGCAGACACCGCACGCCACCCCGGCCCCGACTCCCACCAGGTCACCCTCGGTGAAGCCGGTGACTCCTTCGCCCACTCCGGTCACCCATCCTGAGAACTCGTGACCGGGGATGGTCGGGCCCGAGTGCCCGCTGTGCGGATGTGCGGTGTCGACGGGGAAGAATCGAGGACCGTGGACGAACTCGCCGACATCGGTGCCACAGATGCCGACGGTGGCGACCCGCACCTGGATCTCGCCCGGTCCCGGATCCGGCGCCGGCAGCTCCTCGAGCCGGACATCCCCCGGCCCGTGATACCTGATTGCTCTCATACCACCTTTCGACTCCGGGATCGTGGTGCATACTGTGCCGCATGTCCACCTCACCTCCAGCCAGGGTCGGCTTCGTGGGTCTGGGTCGAATGGGCTCACGGATAGCAGCCAACTTGGCCAAGGCCGGACACGAGGTCGCGGTGTGGAACCGCACCACCGCGGTGGCAGACGAATGGGCCGGGGAGAACGGCGGTGTTGTGGCCGGAAGGCTCACCGACCTGGCCGGGAGTGAGTACCTCTTCACGATGCTCGCCGACGGCGAGGCACTCGAAGAGGTGTACGAGAAGCTCGCTGGCAGCCTCGGGTCGGAGGTCGTCGCCATCGACATGGGCACGTCGGGTCCGGAGAGCTTCGAGAAGGCCCGGGCACAGGTCGAGGCTCGCGGTGCGACCATGGTGGACGCCCCGGTCTCCGGGGCGACGGCGGCCGCCGAGGCGGCGTCATTGCTGGTGATGGTGGGTGCTTCCGACGAGGTCTACGAGCGCGTCGAGCCGGTCCTTCAATCCGTCGGCAACCCGGTCCAGGTCGGACCCACGGGCTCCGCCGCCGTGCTCAAGCTCGCGGTCAATTCGGTTCTCTATGGCCTGAATCAAGCCGTGGCCGAGGCGGTGGCGCTGGCGGAGAAATCTGGCGTGACCCCGGAAACCACCATCGACATCCTGGCCAAGGGTGCGGCCGGGGCCCCGATGCTCACCTACCGCAGGGAGCAGTATCTCCACCCAGACCAGGCCCCGATCACCTTCACTATCGATCTGGCTCGCAAGGACCTGACCCTCGCCCTGGAGCAGGCTCGACGCACCGGAGCCCCGACCGGTCAGCTGGAGCGAACGATGGAGCTGATGGAGGACCTGATCGCAAAGGGTCACGGGTCACAGGACATGGGCTACGTGGTCGAGGCCAGCCGTCGGGCCTGAGCTCAGACCCTCTCTTCCACCATCCGCACGACCTCGGGCTTGACCGTCTTCCCCATCGGGTTGCGGGGGAGCGAATCGGTGAAATGGAACTCCTTGGGCACCTTGTGTGGGGCGAGCCGGCCCTTCACCCACTCCTTGAGCTCCTCGGCCTCGACTGGATCCGACACAACCACCACGGCCACCACCCGCTGCCCCCAATCCGGATCGTCGATCCCAACCACTGCCGCCTCGCTTATCGCCTCGTGGCCGAGCAGGACATCTTCGACCTCGAGGGCGGATACTTTCTCGCCACCGGTCTTGAGGATGTCGACCGAGGAGCGGCCCAGGATCCGGTAGCGACCCTGCTCGACGATGGCAGTGTCGCCGGTTCGGAACCAGCTATCGCTTGTGAACGCGGTTTCCGCGTCCTCGGGCCGTTCCCAGTACTCGAGGAACACGGTGGATCCCTTCACCTGGATCTCACCGGGCACACCATCGGGCACTTCCGACCCATCGTCATCGACGAGCCTGACCTCAACGCCTGGCAACGGCACGCCGACGGATCCGGGGATTCTCTCTCCGCGGTATGGATTGGACAGACCCATCCCGATTTCGGTCATCCCGTAGCGCTCGAGCAGGGTGTGGCCGGACAGCTCACGCCACCGCTGCAGCACCGGGATGGGCAGGGCCGCCGAGCCCGAAACCATGAGCCGAAGCCGCCCCACCCCGACCCGGAAAGCCGAGTTCGTCTGGTCGGACGTCTTGTCGAGATGGGCAATGAGTCGGTGATAGATGGTGGGGACCGCCATGTACAGCGTGAGGTCTCCAGTGGAGAGGCGGTCCACGACATCCGCCGCGTCGAAAGAGGGGAGCATGTCGCAGCGAGCCCCACTCCACAGGGCACAACCGATGACGTTGACGATGCCGTGGATGTGGTGCAGCGGGAGGCTGAGGAGGATTCGGTCGTCCCGTTCCCATTCCCAGGCTTCCACCAGGGACCTTATCTGGGCCTCGATGTTGGCGTGGGTGGTGACGACGCCCTTGGGCCGGCCCGTGGTTCCACTGGTGAACAGGATCATGGCCCGACGATCGGCATCGACCCTTGGCAATGGCACCGGGTCCGCGCCCACTTGATCCGCTAGAAAGAACTCGATGCCTCTTACCTCGGCCAGGGGGCGGAGCAGATCGGAAAATCCCGACGAGGCGATGGCGATGACCGGGGTGGTCGTGTCGAGCACGTACTCCAGCTCTGGTGCCGGGTGGGTGAGACAGAGCGGGACGGCAACCCCACCGGCCCGCCAGATCGCCCACTGGACCTGGACGTAGTCGAACGAGGGGTCGACCATGAAGACGATCCGAGCCCCGTCCAGGTCTGCCTTGTCATCGAGGAGACGGGCCGCGGTCCGCTCAGATCCGTCGAGCAGGGCGGCGTAGGTGTGGGTCCCGGCTCGATCGGAGATGGCAACCCGCTCGGGCCATGCCCGAGCCCGGTCGATCAAGGATATGGACTCAGGCATCCGGCGCGATCTCGGCCCTGGCACCGATGATGACGACGTTCCCGTCGGGGTCGGCGACCCGCGCCACCCGCTCGCCCCAGGGCTGATCGGCTGGCTCCTCGAGGACCGTCACACCTGCAGCCCTCGAGCTCTCGACTACGGCGTCGCAGTCATCAACGTAGACCCAGAGTGAGAATCGATGATTGCCGGTCTCGGCATCGAGATCGGGATCTGCCCCGATGCCCAGGTGCGAGGAGCCGAGTTCGAGCCCGACGTACTGGGCCTCCCCCTCGTCGGGGAAGCGGTAGCTGATCCTGCCCCCGAGGAGGTCTTCGTAGAAGCTGAGCGCCCGGGCCAGGTCCGGTGTGCTCAGGATGGGGAATGCCGACTCGATCATCGCTCCAGAGGGGCGAATAGGTCGACGGCGTTGCCGTCTTGGTCATGCACAGTGGCGTAGCGCTGCCCCCATGGTGCGTCGAACGGAGGCAGATAACCTCGGCCCCCGGTTGCCACCAGGTCCTCGTAGAGCCCATCTACAGCGACCGGGTCATCGCAGAGGAAAGCGAGAGCCGTGCGCGGGCCACCGCCCGCGGGCCGCTGCCAGTCGGAGAAGGACATGACACTGGCCTCGGTGTCGAGCATGACCCGCAGACCACCCGGTCCCGGCGCCTCGGCATGGACGTCGTCGCCCTCGAACTCGAGACCCAAGAGCCGGTAGAAGCCGATGGCTCGGGTCATGTCGGAGACGATCACGCCGATTGCGTCGAGTCGTGGCATGGGCCCGAGTCTATGGCGGGATCAGGCAGCGGGGGACCAGAGCGCGACTTCGCCCGGGGAGACACGAACCGGGTCCCCGCCCTCGACCTTCTGTACCCAGATCCCGGCGTCCTCGAGACTGTTCCCACCGGCGTAGACGAAGGCGGAGCCGTCCGGGGCCCAAAGCGAGATGCTGAGGGCGAACTGGTCGAAGTAGGCGAGATAATCCCGGGCAAAAAGCCCGGTGGGGCTGAACGGGGCGTAGGACTTGGTCTCCTCACCATCCCAGGTGTGCCACTGCAGACGCTCGGTGCCATCGACGGCCCCGACCGTGCTGTAGAGGAGATCTCGGCCGTCCGGGCTCCAGAACCAGGAAATGTTCCGGGCCCGGCTCACTTCTTCGAGGTGTCCGTCCGAGGTCGTGACTACGAAGAGCCGCTCCGCGTCGATGATCGGTAGATCGGTTTCCTCGAGCCGGGAGAGCGCCAGACTCTCCGGCGAGCCTCGCGACATGACGGCCACCTGGCTCCCCGTCTCGTCGGCCACGAAGGCCATCGGCGCGGTATATCGCAGCAACTCGCGCTCGATCTCACCTTGGCGGTTTGCCAGAGCCAGGGCTTCACCGACTTCACGCCCGGTCCCGAGCAGCAGCGACTCGGCCACATGTGCCCCGAGCCTGAATTCCCCGGTGACCGGCACCGTCTCCCGGCTCGAGCCATCGATGGCCAGATACTCGAAACGCCCCGAGACCCGGGCGAGCAGCTTCGTGCCGTCTGGTGCCCAGTCGAAGTACACGGGTGCGCCCTGATCGATCACGCGGATGTCGCCATCAGGGCCAGCGACGGCGAGAAGGAGGTCTCCCATGTCCTTACTCCCGGTCAACGCCAGATGCTCGCCGTCCGGGCTCCAGGCGATGTACACCGCGAGAAGGGGCGACGGCCATTCGATGACGTCGCTGCCGTCGCTGGCGGCCACCAGCAGATATGTTTGTCGATCTTCTCTTCGCTCGGTCCACGCCACCCTGGATCCGTCCGGTGACCAGGTCGGTTGGGTGCGTTCGACGTCCGGATCCGGCTCGGCGAGGCTCACCGGGTCGGATCCATCGGGACGCATCGTTGTGATCTCGCTCTCGGCCCCCAACACGAGAAGGCGGCCCGGGGAGGCAACCTCGACGACGGAGACGTCTGTGGCGATGGTTCGGGCGTCGGGAAGGGTGTCTCGATCGGGCTCACCCGTGGCTGTGCAGGCGGTGAGGAGGACGGCGAGAAGAGAGACCGGAGCAAGAAAGGCTCGCCCGAGCCGAGTTGTCACCTCATCGACTCTACGACTAACTCTGGCCGGCTTTCCACGCCTCGACCTGGCGCATCACAGCCGCCGAGTCGAACCAGGTGTTCTCGTAGGCGATCAGCCCGTCGCGCAACTGGAAGAGATGGAGGATCCGGATCGCGACCGGTGCCCCACCGCCGGCGATCCCGGCCCATTCACCCTCGACATGGCCGGTTACGTCGGACACATCGACTATCCAAGAACCGTCTTCGGAAGAGAACCGGCGAGTGGACACGAAATTCACATCGGGGATGGCGGCGATGATGTCCGAGTAGACCGCCCCGACGGCCTCCTTCCCGCGAACCGGGCTCAATGGGTGCGTGACGTCGTCCCAAACGATGTCATCGGTGTAGGTGGCCAGGGTGGCGGCGACGTCATGGGCGTTCTCGGCGGCGAAATGCTGATCGACTATGTCCATGCGCGTGAAGTTACCGCCAGGACCCGGCGAGATGACCCAGCTTGTCCGGGTTGACCACTGCTCGCACCGCTTGCACCTTCCCCATGGCGATGTCGAGTGACACCACCGTCACGGTTGCGCCGTCACCGGTTTGGATTACCGCGCCCGGCTGGCCGTTCACGTCGACCAGGGTCAACACCCAGCCCTCACGTTCGGCACGTGGGTTGAAGGCGGCTAGGAACCGTGCCGTCTCGGCCATCCCGCGCAGGGGCTCCCTCCTCGCCGGTGCCTTGCCGCCACCGTCGCCATAGAGCACGACCTCCTCGGCCAGCATGCTGGCCAGGCCCTCAGTGTCCCCGTTCTCGACTGCGGCGAAGAACTTCTCGGCGAGGGCCCATCGCTTCTCGACCGACGTCTCGAATCGGGGCTTACCCTCCTGCACCTTCTCCCGGGCCCGAACCGCCAACTGCCGGCAGGCAGCCTCGGACTTGTCGATGAGTTCGGCGACCTCGTCGAAACCGAACCCGAACACGTCGCGCAGTAGAAGTACCGCGCGCTCGGGCGGAGTGAGCCTTTCCAGAAGCACCAGGAAGGCCATGGAAAGACTGTCGGAGAGCTCGGCATGCTTCTGGGGGTCGAGGACGGGATCGGTGACGATTGGCTCGGGCAGCCACTCGCCGACGTACTCCTCTCGACGCACCCGGGCGGAACGCAGGTAGTCGATGGCAAGCCGGGTCACCACCGCGCAGGAATAGGCACGGCGTGATTCGATCCGGGTCCCTTCCTGCTCGGCCGCATGCACCCGCACATACGTCTCCTGGACCAGGTCCTCGGCATCCGTCACGCTCCCCGTCATTCGGTAGGCGATCGAGAAGAGCAGGGGGCGGAGAGAAACGTCGGTTTCGTCGGTCCTGGGGTCGGGAAGGTTTGGCATGTCCCTGGGACGAGTTTGTCCCTTCGATTGTGACAGGCACTCGGTGTTGTCACAGAAACCGCCTCCATCTCGTCCTGGGTAGGAAGACGAAAGGAGACGACATGAGAGTCTTCGTAGCGGGCGCCACCGGGGCCATCGGGCAACGTCTGGTGCCGCTGTTGATCGATTCCGGTCACAAAGTGATTGGCACGACCAGGACTCCGTCCAAGGTGGACGGTTTGCGACTCACCGGCGCCACCGCGGTGGTGCTCGACGGCAGGGAGGGTGCGGCGGTGCGACGGGCGGTCCTCGACGCCGAGCCGGACGTCGTAGTCCACCAGATGACCGCCTTGTCGGGCGACCTCGACTTCCGACATTTTGCCGACAGCTTCGCCGAGACCAACCGGCTTCGCACCGAGACCACCGATCATCTTCTCGCGGCCGCGGTCGAAGCCGGAGCCAGACGCTTCGTCGCCCAGAGCTTCGCCGGTTGGCCCAACGAGCAGAGCGGAGGACCGGTGAAGACCGAAGAGGACCCACTCAACACCGACCCCCCGAAGCAGGCGCGCGAGACGCTCAGGGCCATTCTCCATCTGGAAGCCGTCACCACCGGCACGCCCGGGATCGAGGGTCTGGCGTTGCGCTACGGCGGCTTTTATGGCCCGGGCAACGCCCTCGGCAAGGGCGGGATGATGCTGGAGGCTGTGGTCAAGCGGCAGATGCCGGTCGTTGGCGGCGGATCCGGCATCTGGTCATTCCTCCACATCGACGATGCCGCCCAGGCGACTGCCCTCGCCGTCGATAGGGGCGCTCCCGGGATCTACAACATCGTGGACGACGAGCCGGCGACCGTGTCCGAATGGTTGCCATACCTGGCCGAGGTCCTCGGGGCCAGACCCCCGCGCCGGGTCCCCGCCTGGCTGGCGCGGCTCATCGTGGGCGAGGCAGCTGTGTCGATGATGACCAAGATCCGTGGCTCTTCGAACGCCAAGGCCAAGCGGGAGCTGGGATGGAAGCTGGAGCACCCGAGCTGGCGCGAGGGATTCCGGGTGGGGCTCTGAACGTCGGTGAATGGCGTCGGCGACCACCAATCCGTGCCTCGGTTCGTGACGAATGCCGCAGGTCATGGATGACCTGAACCGCTACCGATTCGTCAATGTCTGGCGGCTGAAGTTCCGGCCCGAGGAGGTGTACCGCGTGCTGGAGGACATCGGCGGGTACCCCCGATGGTGGCCCGAAGTACGACGGGTCGATCGGATCGACGACAGCACAGTGCGGATCGTGGCTCGGTCTGTGCTCCCCTACAGCCTCACCTTTGAGGCGACCAACTCCCGGCAGGACGAAAAGGCCGGAGTCCTCGAGGTCGCAATGCGGGGTGACCTGGAAGGGCTCTCGCGCTGGAGTGTCGAGCCCGAGCGCTCCGGGACACTTGTGACCTTCGAGGAAGAAGTCATCACCCGGAAGAAGTCACTGCGACGGCTCGCGTTGGTGGCCCGACCATTCTTCCAATGGAACCACGCCGTGATGATGCGTCACGGGCGACGGGGGCTCGGCGTCTACCTGGCCGGGTATCGAGTCGGCGCCGAGCAGGCCGACGAGCTCCGGGATGAATCGTCGGTGCAGGAGGGATAGCTCCAGCACGAGCGAAGCGGCTAGGAGTCCGGCCGGACCACCACGCGCCGATATCCCTCGAGACGGTTGGCGACCTGGCGCGGGCGACTCAGCGCGACCATGTGGCCGCCTTCGATCACATCACCATCGAGTCCGAGGCGCTCCTTTGCGACCCGCAACTGGAACTCCGCCGGGAAGATCCGGTCGTCTCGCCCGATGAGCACGCGAGTAGAGACGTCCGGCCAGGAGTCGAGGGGCCACGCCTGCTCCATCGGCGTCATCGACTGCTCCGGGATGTGGTTGGCGGCCTCTTCCACTACCTCCGGCGCCACATCGTGGAAGTACACGGCGACCTCGTCGTCGGCGGTTTCGGGTGGTAGGCCGACGCCCGCGAAGTAGACCTGCTCGGCCTCCTTTCGGCGGGTGTTTCCCCACCAGGCGTTCCCGGTCTCGCCGGGGACCGGGATCATCGCGTTGAGGAGCACGATTAGATCGACCGGCACCCGTTCGGCGACGAGCGGGGCGGTGAACCCGGCCAGCGACTGGGCGACGAGCACGATGTCGCGCCTCTCTCCGATCGCGTCGACAACAGCATTGGCGTACTCGCTCCAGCCGGCGCTTTCGTCACCAGCAGGCAACTTCACGGGCACGACCTCGTGGCCGAGCGCCTCGAGCTCACGAGCAAGCAGATGCCACTCCCACGGGTCTCCGCCGGCGCCAGGGATCAATGCATAGGTGGCCATGCGTCACCTCCTGAGGAGTTGACCTCCTTGACGCCCGATTCTCGTCGGCGCGGGTCCCGGTTTCGAGTAAGAGTGGGGATGCGGAAAGCTGGGCATGTGACAGCTCAGTTCGTGCGGGATGCGGCGATGACAGGCGCCATCTTCGGGTTCTTCGCCGCCGGTTGGTATGGCTGGGCTCAGGACGACCCGCCACCGACCTGGCGCAAGCCTCTGATCGCTGGCTCCATCCTGGGAATGGTGGTGGCGGTGGCGGGAGGGATCCTCGCCTGGCGGAACTGGTCGACCGGCTCGGTCTTCGATGCCGACACATCCCCGATCTTCGGTCTCATCGTCGGCGTCGAAGTGCTGTTGGCCGTGGGAGGATCGTTCCTGCTCTCCCGACGGGGACGGCGCGAGCTGGTGGCGCCTTGGGTTGCGTTGGTGGTCGGGCTGCATTTCTTCCCGATGGCCCCGCTACTCGGCTACCCGTTGTTCTACGTGGTAGCCGTCCTCGTCACCGTCGCCGCCTTGGTCTCCGTTCCGGTGGCCCGGTCCCATGACATCACGGTGAGCACGGTGACCGGCGCGATGTGCGGCACGATCCTCCTGGCGGCAGCGGTGTTCTTTCTGTTGGCCTGAGCGACCGGCTCAGCCCTTCTCCTTTTTCTTCTTCTTGCTCTTCTTCTTGTCCTTTTTCTTGTTCTTGGGAGACTGCTTCTTCTCCTGCTTCTTGTCCTGTTTCTTCTTGTCCTTCTTCGGGGCCGGGGCGGGTTCGCTCACCACAGTTGACGCAATCGGAGCCGACGGGCGAGTTGCGGCTACGGCACTTATGAACCGCCCTGTCGCGGGGTCACGAAGTCTCGTCGAGGCCACTGATTCACCCACCTTCCTGGTTCAGCCACAAGCTACCCATCACACTCTTGTCGGCGTCATCGGGACTTCAAGCCGACGATGTCCCGGGCCCGGTCGCCACGCATGCCGAACACGGCCTGGAGGTCCTCCCAGCTCGCCTTGTGGCGGGGACGATCGTGAGTGCGGGCATGGCCAAATCTGCCATGAGCGCACCTTAAATGCGCGCTAGGTGACCGTCAGCTGCGGCGGCATCAGGGACAGACGCTCTCGGGAGAGGGACTGACCGTTCCACGCAGCACACCAATTGCCTCGTCGAGGGTCACCACGGGATACATCGTCATTGCACCGTCGCGGAGACTCTCCCCGATGGCCTCACCCTGACACCGCTGTGATGCCGGGTACACGAACACATCGACTCCGGCACCATTCGCAGCTCGCGCCTTGGCGGCCAGGCCTCCAATGGCGGAGACCGTGCCATCGATTCGGATTGCCCCGGTGCCGGCGATCACCCGGCCTCCGGCCAGGTCCTCCCCCGATGCGTGGGAGTATGCGGCCAGGGCGAGGATCAGCCCGTGTGATCTGCCCAGGGTGAGGTTTCGGTACCAATCTTCGGGGATGTATCGAAGCCATCCAGTCGGCGAGACGGACGCATCGATCGGGAATCCCATGGTGACCACCTCCCGGTACGGCAGCTCAGCCCCGGCGAACGTGTGAACGTCACCGCTGCTGGTGATGAGCTCGTTCACCCGTCCCAGATGGGAGAGAGCATCTGACCATTCCTCTTGGCTGGTGATCGTTTGCCCGTTGAGACGTGCGACCTGCGCCGTGTCGGGCAGCCCGGGGATCGTGGGCTCGCTGACCTCGACAACAGTGGTCAGCTCGATCTCCCTCCCCGCACGGACCAGTCCGATGGCGAGCGCCGCGGGCTCTGCCATCGACGGCGAACTGAACCCCGACCCGCGGGTCAGGTCTCTAGGGGACGGAACATTGGGGTCGAGCCAGCTGACAACGACCTCGGCCACCAATGGGGGCCGGCCGGCGGAAAGCGCGTACCAGGTGCCCGGGGGGTCGATCGCCTCTCCGTCGAACAGGAACCGGCCGTCGAGCCTCCAAGCAATCCCCGGCGGGTTGGATGTGTTCGCCATCAGCCATGGCACCGGCAGGATTGCGATGACTATCACCAGCACGATCGGTATCGCCCACCGGGCCTTCGGATGGCGGCGCAGGAAGCCGGCAACCTTGCGGGTGGTATCGGACTCCCTCATCAGACCCTGTCGGCGCCCGTTGCATTGGTCTTGAGCGGGCGGGTCCACAAGGGGTCGAATGACCCAAGGCGGACAGCCCGTTCATTCCGGAGCGCCTATCCGCTTTGATCCAAACAACCGGTCGGCGTGTGACGAGGGTGGCGTCGGCGCCA
The DNA here is from genome assembly GCA_963810465.1 of uncultured Acidobacteriota bacterium. Classification (GTDB taxonomy): domain Bacteria; phylum Actinomycetota; class Acidimicrobiia; order Spongiisociales; family ZC4RG35; genus JARDZU01. The sequence continues at coordinate 300,146 of CAWENM010000002.1, forward strand.
CCCTCGTCACTTCAGTCAGACCTTCGAGATCTGCGATTCCAATCAGCTGCAGCCGGTGGTATCTCCGCAGGTGAGGCAGACGTAGCAGCTCCCATTGCGGATGGTCATGTGACCGCAATTCGAGCACACCGGGGCATCGCCCATGTTCTCCTTCAATGCCGAGTCGACCATTGCGGCCGATCCGGCAAGTACGGCTTCGGTCGCCGTGGCCGAGCCCGCTCCGGACCTTCGGGTCCCTTCCCCCAACCTCGCTTCGCCTCCAGGCGAGGCAACGGGCGGCCCATCGAGGAAGGCGACAGCCGCCTTCACCGCCTCCACGTCACCCTCGGCTACCGCATCGGTGAGGTCGAGTTGGATCCCGGCCTCGACTGCCATCCCAGCCGGGGGCTCGGGAAGCTGCATGTCACGATCGGGCGGCACCTGGGCGAGCTCGTCCCGCTCCAGGTACTCGACACCGAGGGCCCGGAACACATAGTCCACGATCGAGTTGGCCATCTTGATGTTGGGATGGCCCTCCACCATGCCCCTCGGCTCGAATGTCTGGAAGGTGAAGGTGTCGACGAACTCCTCGAGCGGCACCCCGTACTGGAGGCCCTTGGAGACGGCGATAGCGAAACAGGACAGGATCCCCTTCAAGGTTGCCCCCTCCTTGGCGAGGTCGATGAAGATCTCGCCCAGGGTCCCGTCTTCGTACTCGCCGGTGCGGAGGAAGACCTTGTGCCCGCCGATCCTCGCCTCCTGGTTGTACCCGTTGCGACGGGCCGGGAGCAGGAACCGGGGCGGCTTCATGCCTTGGTGGTAGGCCTGAGTCGGTGAGATCCCGGAGGGAAGATTGCCCCAGTGGATCGCCTTCTCGGTCTCCACAGCAGCCGAGAGCGCAGGTGACTCCTCCTCGTTGTCCTCGCCCTCGTCGGAGGTGGAGTTGAGCGGCTGGGCCGCCTTGGACCCATCCCGGTAGAGGGCCATCGCCTTGAGGCCCCATTCCCAGGACATCCGGTATGACTCCTCGATGTCCTCGACCGTGATCTCGTGGGGCATGTTGATCGTCTTGCTGATCGCGCCCGAGATGAAGGGCTGGGCGGCCGCCATCATCTTGATGTGCCCGTAGTGGTGGATGAACCGGGTTCCGTACTTCCCGTTCTTGTTGGCGGTGTCGAAGACAGCGAGATGCTCGTCGGCGATGTGCGGCGCGCCTTCGATGGTCTGCCGTCCACAGATGTGGTCGTTCGCTTCGGTGATCTCCGTCGAGGTGAACCCCAGTGCCTTGAGCAGGTTGAACTCCCAGCCGGTGTATTCGTCGATCCCGAAACCGAGGCGCTGCAATGTGCTCTCACCGAAGGTGAACACGTTGAAGGCGTGCTTGAGCTCGAAGACCGCAGGCAGTGCCTTCTCCAACTTGGCCAGGTCCTCGTCGTCGAATCCCTTCTCAATGAGCGTCTCACGGTTGATGTGAGGCGCCCCATCGATCGAGCTGGTGCCGACGATGTACTCGACCACATCCTTGATCTGGTCTTCTTCGTAGCCAAGGTGACGTAGTGACGGCGCCACCGACTGATTGGCGATCTTGAAGTACCCACCGCCGGCCAACTTCTTGAACTTGACCAGGGCGAAGTCGGGCTCGACTCCGGTCGTGTCACAGTCCATCAAGAGGCCGATGGTGCCGGTTGGTGCGATCACGCTGGATTGGGCGTTGCGGTAGCCGTTCAGCTCTCCCCGTTCCAGGGCCAGGTCCCACGAGGTGCGGGCCGCGGCGAGGAAGTCGGGCGGGCAGAGATCGGGATCGATCACCATCACCTTGTGACTGACCCCTTCGTAGTCGCTGTCGCCATAGGCGGCGCGGCGATGGTTCCGGATCACCCGGAGCATTGCTTCCCGGTTCTCGGTATAGCGGGGGAAAGACCCGACCACACCGGCCATCTCGGCCGACGTGGCGTAGGAGTACCCGGTGAGAATTGCGGTCAACGCCCCGGTGATGGCGCGGCCCTCGTCGGAGTCGTAGGCGATGCCCTGACGCATCAGCAGCGATCCGAGATTGGCGTAGCCGAGGCCGAGCGTCCGATAGTCGTACGAGCCGCGTGCGATCTCAGGGGATGGGAAATGGGCCATGGCCACTGAGACCTCGAGGACGATCGTCCAGAGCCGGACGGCGTGTTGGTAGGCCTCGATGTCGAAGACGCCGGTCGCGTCATCGTGGAACCTGACCAAGTTGATCGAGGCCAAGTTGCATGCCGTGTCGTCGAGGAACATGTACTCCGAGCAGGGATTGGATCCGTTGATCCGGCCGCCGGCAGGGGAGGTATGCCACGCATTGACAGTGGTATCGAACTGAAGCCCAGGGTCGGCGCAGGCCCAGGCGGCCTCGGCGATCTGGTCCCAGAGGTCACGGGCCTTGACGGTCTTGCGGACCGACCCGTCGGTCCGGTTCTTCAACTCCCAGTCACCGTCGTCGATCACGGTCTGGATGAACTCGTTGCTGACCCGGACCGAGTTGTTCGAGTTCTGACCGGACACCGTGGCGTAGGCGTCGCCGTTGAAGTCGGCGGGGAGCCCACCGTGGTTGATCAGGACCCGGGCCTTGTCCTCCTCGACCTTCTTCCAGTCGATGAACTTCTCGATATCGGGATGATCGACGTCGAGGATGACCATCTTGGCTGCGCGTCTCGTCGTCCCACCCGACTTGATCGCGCCGGCGGCGCGGTCGCCGATCTTGAGGAAGGACATGACACCCGAGGACTTGCCGCCACCGGAGAGCCGCTCATTCTCACCGCGGATCTGAGAGAAGTTGGACCCGGCGCCGGAGCCGAACTTGAAGATGCGTGCCTCGCGGACCCAGAGATCCATGATCCCGCCGGGGTTCACCAGATCGTCCCTGACGCTGAGTATGAAACAGGCGTGGGGGGCGGGCCGGCTGTAGGAGTCGGGGGAGGCCTTGAGCTCGCCGTCGGCTCCGTCCACGTACCAGAAGCCTTGGGCGGGGCCGGTGAGACCGTAGGCCCAGTTGAGACCGGTGTTGAACCATTGCGGTGAGTTGGGCGCCGCCATCTGGTTGGCCAGCATGTACTTGAGCTCGTCCTCGAAGGCGCCGGCGTCGTCGGTGGAGGCGAAGTAGCCCTCCTTCTCACCCCAATGGCGCCAGGTGCCGGCGAGACGGCTGAACACCTGCTTGGCCGACCGCTCGGGGCCGAGCGCCGGCTGGCCGCTCTCGTCGAAGACCTGGTTGCCGTCTTCGTCGAACTGGGGGACACCGGCCTTGCGGAAGTACTTGGACACCATGATGTCCGAGGCCACCTGACTCCAACCGGCGGGGATCTCCGCGTCCGTCATCTCGAACACAGTCGAGCCATCGGGATTGGTGATCCGCGAGTCGCGGCGGGACCATTCGAGCTTGTCGTATGGGTCCTTGCCGGCCTCGGTGAAGCGACGGGTGATCCGCAGGCCCTTGCTCATGAAACGTGCCTCCTCGCACTGGATGCGCCCCCTTCAGGATAAGGGGCGGGGTCCATTTACCAACTCAGGTTCTCAACTCAAACCACAAGATGTAGTGGTCGAAGGGGAAGTGACCACGACATCTTGTATGGACACCACTACTGTAATTACAACAGTGTCATGGGTCAAGTGTTTCGTTATCCACAGGCCCGAAACGAGTCGAGAGCGCGAAAATCAACGCTCTGACGGGGAAGTGAGCACCTCGGGACCTGCGCTCGGGGAAGCCACCGCACCCTAGATCGGGGGCCGTAGGCCGGCCAGTTGTGTTGCTTCAGAGATTTCGCGATCCGATGGGTTGAGGTCTGCCCCCAACCAACGCTCCGGGTTTCGGTGGTGGCCCAGGAAGGGTAAATGTGGGTCCACCCATGGAATTTGCCTCTTTCAACGTGTCCGGTCCCGACGTGCTCGTCGCCACGGCGGTCCACGACGGGCATGAGCTCAGACCGGGCCTTGCTGCGGCGACGGCCCTCGATGATGCAACGCGGCTCCGAGAGGAAGACCCCCACACCGGGAAGATCGCAGCCCGTTTCGACAACAACGTGGTCGTCCATCGCTCCCGCTTCGAGGTCGACCTGAACCGGGAGCGGGACGAGGCGGTCTACAGACGCCCCGAAGACGCCTGGGGCCTCGAGTTGTGGCAGCAAGATCTCATTGACGAGGAGGTGTCCGCCTCACTGGCCCTCTACGACGGCTTCTACCTCGACCTGGCCGCGTCCCTCGACCGGCTGGTGGCAGCCCAGGGTGGGTTCGTGCTCTACGACATCCACTCGTACAACCATCGTCGGCTCGGGCCCGAGGCTTTCCCTGACCCCGCCGAGAACAGCCCGATCGTGAACCTGGGGACAGGCTCATTGCCCGAGAAATGGAAGCCGGTCGCCGATGCCCTGATCGAGAGCCTCAGATCCACCACCTTCGACGGCGCCCGTCTCGACGCTCGGGAGAACGTGCGATTCGAGGGTCGCCAGGTTGCCCGTTGGGTCCATGAGAAATACGGCGATGTCGGTTGCGCACTGGCCATCGAGCTGAAAAAGGTGTTCATGGACGAATGGACCGGCGTCCTCGACCCCGACAGGCTGTCGAGCCTCGGCGATGCCTTGATCGCCACCGGGCCTGACGTGCGGAGAGCCTGGGCACTGGCATGAGCGTCGGGGAGAGCGACCTTGTCCTTGACCGTCGTCTCAGCGAGATCTGCGGACTGCTTCCCATGCTGCGACTGCTCACGCCGACGAATGTGCCTGAGCAGAGAAGGGCGTTCTTGGAGGGAGTCACCGAGGAACCCGAGTTCACCTATCTCGATCTTCCCGACCTGGACGCCCTGGGCGGTGAGCTTGCCGCCATCAACCCGGAGGAAGCTGCTGATCCGGTGTTGGTACACATGATTCGTGGCATGCACCGGGAGTTGGAGCGCCGGCTCGAGCTGCTGGCGACCAGGAACACGGATCAATTCCTCCTGGCAGCGGTCGAGCAATACGGGCACGTCGAGAAGGCTCTGTTGGAGCTGGCACATCGTCTTCTCGAAGCGATCCCGCCAGGTCCGAGGGCCGATACCTACGTCGATGCACATGAGCTGGCGGGCAGGGCCAACGTCGAGCTCGATCACTACCGCCGGCAGTTCCCCGAGCTCTCGACCCTGGTACATGTCAGCGAATCGGTGGCGGGTGTGATGGTGGAAAACGGCGACCTGTTCATCGGCGTCGACACATCGATCGCCGGAGACCGGGTGGAGCAACTACTCCACCATGAGATCGGCGTGCACGTGGTCACCTACGTCAATGGGAGCGCACAGCCGATTCGGATGCTTTCGCTCGGCCTCTCCGGCTACGAGGAGACCCAGGAGGCCCTCGGTGTGCTCGCAGAGCACCTAGGTGGGGGCATTCGCCCGAAGCGGCTGCGTACATTTGCGCTTCGGGTGGTCGCCGCAGACTCGGTCAGCGGGCGGTCGTCCTTCAGGGAGACCTTCGACACATTGGCCGATCTCGGCGCCGGGCGGAACCGGGCCTTCACCACAGCGATGCGTGCTCATCGGTCCGGGGGGATGACAAAGGACGCCCTCTATCTCGGCGGGCTGACCAGGCTCCTCACCTATCTCCAGGAGGGTGGCCGGCTCGATCCGCTGCTGGTCGGGAAGATATCCTTGGCCGACGAGCCGCTGGTCGCCGATCTCCTGGAAAGGGGAGTCTTGCTCGACCCGCCGCTCAGGCCCCGATTCCTGGAGTCGAGAGACGCTCTCGATCGACTGGCCAGGATCCAGGAGGGCGCCGGGATCATGGAGCTGGGAGGTATCGCCGCGTGAAGATCGGGCTGGTCGTCAACGACGTCATCACGGAGAAACCGGAGTACAGCACCACCCGGCTCGCATTGGCTGCCCAGAAGCGGGGACACGAGGTCTGGCTGATGGGGGTCGGCGACCTGGCGCACACCTCATCGGGAGAAGTGACAGCCCGGGCGCGCAACCCCCTGGACAAGACGTATCGCTCGTTGAAGAGCTTCCTCGAGGACGTTCAGCGTGAAGACGTGGACCCCAAGTTGATCACAGTCGACGATCTCGATGTCCTGATGCTCCGCAATGACCCGGCTGAAGATGCCACCGATCGACCCTGGGCACAGGCCTCGGGTGTGCTTTTTGGTCAGCTTGCCGCCGCGGCAGGGGTGGTCGTGGTCAACGACCCGGTTCATCTCGCCGACGCCATCAACAAGACCTACTTCCAGCATTTCCCGGAGGAGATCCGACCCCGGACCCTCATCTCCCGGACGGTCGGGGACATCAAGGACTTCGTCGACGATCTCGGTGGGCGGGCCGTGCTCAAGCCGCTCCAGGGCTCGGGTGGCCAGAGCGTTTTCGTCATCGCCGGCAAGAAGGGCCAAAACGTGAATCAGATCATCGAGACCATCACCCGGGACGGCTATGTGGTGGTCCAGGAATTCCTCGCAGATGCAGAGAGAGGTGATGTCCGTCTCTTCGTCATGAACGGGAAGCCTCTCGAGGTGGACGGAAAGGTGGCCGCCTTCCGGCGGGTCAACGAGGGTGACGACATCCGCTCCAACATGCATGTCGGGGGGAAGGCACAGAAGGTGAAGATCACAGACGAGATGCTCCATGTGGTCGACCTGGCCCGGCCGAAGCTCATCGAGGACGGCATGTTCCTCGTTGGGCTCGACATCGTCGGGCCCAAGATGATGGAGGCCAACGTTTTCAGCCCCGGCGGACTGGGAAGCGCCAGCGGATTGCACGAGGTCGATTTCGCCGGCGCCGTGGTCGATGCCCTGGAGCGAAAGGTCCAGATCCGGGCCACCTATGGCCGGTCACTACCCAACGCCTCCCTCGCCACGATGTGAACTGCCGCTGTCAGGTGGTCGGCGAGCTCGACTTATCGCACCGACGGCCACACCGATACCGATGAGGAGCAAGGCGATCGGGCCGACCAGGCGGAGGTCACCGAGCTCGAATGCCCACATGTCAAGGGCCTCGAGGAGAAAGGCGATGCCGAGGGCGAGATAGATCACTCCGGCGATCAGGGCACCCTTGTAAATCGTCATTGGCGGACCTCTATGTTCCCGGCAGCCACTTCTAGATCCAGCGTCAACGTCACGTCTGCAGACTCGAATCCTTCGCTGACGTAGGTCCGGGTCACCGAGATACCGTCGCCCTCGTCGCCGAACAGGTCAACACCACCGGCGCTCGCCAGGGCCGTGACGTCGACTGCGAGGTCGGGCGGCAGCGTGATGGTCAGGTCTCCGGCACCGACGTTGACATCGACCACTCTTGGAATCGGTCAGCACGAGGTCACTCAGATCGAGGGTCAACTCACCAACGCCGACTTCGTAGGAGGCTTCCAAGTCTGCCCCGTCGGTCACCCTCACCTCCTGGCCGCCCACCCCACCGGAGAATGCCTCCGGGGGCGTTGCTGCAATGGCGAGGACTCCGAGGGTGACGAACACACCGGCCGTGATCATGCCCGGGTGAGGCCCGTTGAAGGAGCCGACGATCAACGCCAGTCCGAGGAGCGTGAGTACCGAGGGCAGAATCATCGAGGCTCTCAGCTCGATCAGATCGAGGGCGTCGAGCAGCAGGAGTGCCCCGAGAAGAGCGATGAGAGCACCGGACACCACCGCCCCGTACACGCGGGGGTGATTGCCTCGGCTTCGGTTCTTTCCAGGGTTTCGGTTGTGCTCATGGCACCCCCGGCCGACTGCTTTCAGAACGCCTTGCTCCACCGTTCCCCGGAGCCAGGAATCCGAAACCGCTGGGCGTCAGACCGCTACTGGCGCGGCGTCAAGCACCAATGCGGCGGCGTCGAAGGGATTCAGTTGGCGTCCGTTGTGACGGGCGGCCTGGAGCGTCGGGTCGTCGAGCGAATCGGCCATGGCGGAGAGTGCATCGAACAACCACATGATCAATGGCCACGGATGCAGCCCGATTCTCTCCCTGACCTCTTCTGCCGCGCCCAGGGCAATCATGCCGAGCTCGGTCTGCCCCTCGGAGAATGAGAGCGAGGCCGCCGCCTCGAGGGCGTAACAGAGGCCCTCCCGATAGTTCATGTCCCGGAATACGTCGAAGGAACGGCGAAGGGCATCTCTCGCCTCCGAGAGGCGGCCCGAGGATATGTAGGTGAACCCGATCTGCGCCTCGGCCAGGCCGATCAGGGCCCCATTGCCGAGCTCGAAACCCAGGTCTCGCGTCGCGAGCTGATACTTCTCGGCCGCATCCACGTCGCCATTGGACGCATGGATGATGCCGAGCGCGATCAAGGCGTAGCCCTCACCCCATCGGTCGCCGAACCCGCGGAATCGGGCCAGCGACAGCTCGAGCCTCTCTGTCACCCGGGCCGGGTCCTCGCCGTCCACCGGCAGCAGGAGAGCCGATACGAAATCGGTCCAGTTGTGACAGTCGATGTCGCCGTTGCCCTCGACGATGCTCATCGCTCGGTCGATCGCCACCTTCGACTCCGCGTACTGGCCCATTTCGTACTGGATTCCGCCCCGGAGGAACCAGTAACGGCCGGCGAGGGTCTCGTCGAGGTCCTCCGGTGAGTCGACCGCATCCAGGTAGCGGGCGCCGTCCTTTAGATGATTCCCTACCCACAGGTAGACCCACATGCCGAAGGACATCGTCACCAGTGCGTCGTCCCCACCCGTCTTCATGAGCCATTCGGCAGCCACGTCGATGTTGTTCCAATCGGCAGTGAATCGCTCCACGACCGCCGCCTGCTTGGTGCCACGAAGGTCTTCCACGGATCCATCGGCAACCCGCACGTAGTAGTCGGCGTGCCGGTCCTTCATCCATTCGTACTCGCCCATCTCATGGAGATGACGGAGGCCGAATTCCCTGATCGGAGCCAGCATCCGCAGACGGCCCTCACCACCCTGGGCGGGGAGGACGAGGCTGTTCTCGACGAGCACCATCAGCTGGTCGACGGCGTCTCCCTCCTCGACCGCGACGTCCTGGGCCGACTCGACGGTGAAGCCCCCCTGGAACACGCACAACCTGCAGAAGAGAGTCTGTTCCTCCCGGTTCAGGAGCTGGTAGCTCCAATCGATGGCCGCGTCGAGGGTCCGTTGCCGGCTGGGGACGTCGGCCGCTCCGGAGCCGAGTGCGTCGAGCGATCTGGTGAGCCGCTCGGACAGCGCCCCCGGGGTGAGCATTCGGAGACGAGCCGCGGCCAGTTCGATGGCCAGGGGCAGCCCGTCGACTATTCGAACGATCGAGGCAACCGGCGAAGCGTTCTCCTCGTTGATCGAGAATCCCGGGATCACGGCGAGTGCGCGGTCGATGAACAAGCGCACTGCATCGGAGGCCGAGACCGAGTCGGGCTGGTCCGAGCCGGTGGCGGGTAGGCCGAGCGGCTCCAGTGTGTACTCGTACTCGCTCATGATCCGGAGCGGGACACGGCTGGTGGCGAGGACCTTGAGCCCGGGGCTCCGCCCCAGCAATTCTGCAACTGCGGAGCCGCCTTCTGCCACATGCTCGAAGTTGTCGATGACGAGCAGCACCTGCTGGTCCTGGAACTCGCTCGACAGGGCATCGATCGCATCGCCCTCGATCGGGATGCCGGCGGCGTCCCCTATCGCGAGCAGCACCTGGCCGGGGTCGGTGATCGCGGCCAGATTGACGAAGTAGACCCCGTCGGGGAACTCGGGCGAGACTTCCTCGGCCACCGCAAGGGCGAGCCGGGTCTTGCCGATCCCACCCGGGCCGACGATCGTGGAGAGACGAACGTTGGGGCGCACGAGCATCTCAACGAGCTCGACCAGCTCCCTGTCCCTCCCGACAAGGGTGTTCTGGGACACGGGGAGGCGAACCCTTGTGATGGATCGTGCCCTGGGCGCCGGGAAATCGGCTCGGAGCCCGGGGGCCCGCACCTGGAACAGCTTCTCGGCCCGGGACAGTCCCTTGAGGGCGAAGGAACCAAGGTCCTTGATCTCCCATCCCGCGCCCTCGGCCTGCCCCTCGACCAGCTCTCGGACCGGGGCGGACACGACGATTTGCCCCCCATGGGCCGAGGAGGCCACCCGTGAGGCCCGGTGCACGTCGAGCCCGACATATCCCCCGGAACCAATGCGGGCGGTGCCGGTGTGGAGGCCAAGCCGGGCGTTTACCGACGCCGACTCCGGCCACACGCGATCCCCAAGTGACTTCTGGATCTCGACGGTGGCGCTCACCGCCTGGGAGGCGTCCTGGAACACGCTGAACAGACGCTCCCCTTCGAGATCGACCACTGTCCCCTCATGGCGGAGGGTGGCGTCGGCCACGACCTGGTGGTATCCGGCCAGCACCTCGCCGTACTGGTCTCCGAGTTGCTCGACGAGGGTGGTGGACGCAGCCAGGTCGCCGAACATGAAAGTCAGGGTGCCCCCGGGCAGCGAGTCGGGGTGTGGTTCGGTCTTGGTGAACCGCTCGGACATCACACTCGCCAGATCCTCGACGAGAATCTCGGCGAGCTCGCCTGGTGACTCGAAGGACCGAATGGTCGACCGGCCGTTGGAGCGAGCGCGCTCGAGGAGATCGGTCAGACGGCCCTCACGATCGGGGGCGGGCTCCTTGGCATATATGAGAGCCGGTAGACCGGAGCTCGCGTCGTAGTCCCGGTCCAGGTCCGAGTCCCAGCCGAACGACTGCCAGTAGATGCCCACGAAAATGTCGGCGTCTGCGATCGTGAGCCCGTCTTGCCCGTTGCGGTCGCCGAGATCGAGGCCGACAGGATCGAGCCGCAGGGTCTTGATGGCCGACTTGGCGGCCTCGCGCTCTGACTTGAGCTCGCCGAGAGTGGACGAAACAAAGACCCTCAACCTCGGGTCGTGATTGATCGGCTCGAAGCCGCTCCCCTCCCTGGACGTCTCCACGAGGACAACGGTAGTGAGTTGGCGGGTGCTACCAGCCGTGGTTCAACGGTCCAGGTGCTCCCACGCGTCTGGGGTCGGGTGGGGGGAGATGTCCCAGCGAGGCAGGAAATACTGGACCAGCGGGCCGATGGCGAGGGCGAAGAAAATGGTGCCGATGCCGAAAGTGCCACCGAGGATCCAGCCCAGGGTGAGGACCGTTATCTCGATCACTGCGCGGGTGAGCCTGATCGACGGACCCCTGCGCGCGATCCCGGTCATCAGCCCATCACGGGGGCCCGGTCCCAGATTGGCTCCGATGTAGAGGCCGGAGGCGATCCCGATCAGGACCACCCCGGCGAGCATCATCGCCCAGGCGACGCCCGTCACCTCGGCCACCGGGATGATCGCGCCGGTCAGGTCGATGACGACCCCGATGATGATCGCGTTGAGCAACGTGCCCAGCCCATAGGGCTGGCGCAACGGCAGCCAGAGGAGTAGGACGGCCACCGAGACGATGATCGACCAGGCGCCGACCGTGAGCCCGAAGCGCCGGGCCAGTCCCTGGTGGAGGACGTCCCAGGGTGGGACGCCGAGGCCGGATTGCAGCATCAGCCCGATGCCGATACCGAACAGGATCAGACCGATGATCAGTTGTGTGAGACGGCGGGGGAGGCGCTCCCCGGCCACGGGGATCAGATACTTCACGACGTCAACCCCCCAGCGCCTCGGCAATCCGGGGAGGGAGGTCGGTGCTCGTCGGCGGCATGAAGCTGACCAGCACGTGATCCGCCCCCAGGTCTCGGTAGGTCGCCACGAGGTCCGCTGTCTCGGCAGCGTCGCCGGGATAGCGGAATTGGACCGATACCTCGATCTCCCCCCGGTCTCGCCCGATCTCCTCGCACGCCTCGTCGAGACGTCTCAGCGAAGAGACGAAGAGGTGGGGCTCCGACGTGAAGTCCGGGTAGTTCCACTGGTCTGCCCAACGTGCGGCTAGTGGGATGGTCCGGCGTGGGCCCGAGCCGCCAACGACGAAGGGCGGGCGGGGCTTCTGCACCGGCTTCGGCTCGAAGCGCGCCGAGGTGATCGTCCGATGCTTTCCCTCGAAGTCGAACACCTCCTCCGTCATCAGGCCGTGGAGGATCTGGAAGGTCTCGTCGAGAGCGTCGAAACGCTCCCGGATCGGTGGGAGATCGATACCGAACGCCTCGTGCTCCCGTTCGTGCCAACCTGCACCGACTCCCAACTCGAGTCTGCCCTGCGACATGTGATCGAGGGTGACCGCCTGCTTGGCCAATAGGGCCGGGTGTCGAAAAGTGTTGGCCGTCAGCATCGTCCCGAACCGGATTCGGCTGGTGATTGCGGCCAAACCACCGAAGAGGGTCCAACCGTCCATGATCGGCCGCGTCTCCTCGCCTCGAGGTGGGTAGAGATGGTCGTTGAGCCAAACCGCATCCCAGAAGCCGCCGCGGTCCGCCTCGATCCACACCTCACGCAGCTGGGGCCAGCCCTGGTCTTGTGCCCACACCTTGAAGGAATGCCGGAAGGTCCGTTCGGTCATCGGCCCTCCGGCTCGACCACCATCGGCACCTCAGGCAGATCATCGGCCGGGGTGAATCCCAACACCTTCCCGTAGAAGGCGAGCTCGGACTCCAGGCTGTGGATGATGTTCTCCGCTTTGCGGAACCCGTGATCCTCCCCCTCGTAAGTGATGTGGGCGTGCGGGATCCCGTTCTCGGTCAGCGCTGCGGAAATGAGATCGGCCTGCTCCGGGGGGACCACCTTGTCCTCGAGACCCTGGAACAGGATGACCGGGACCGTGATCTGGTCAGCCGAGTACAGCGGCGACCTGCGTCGCATCTCGTCAGGGTCGGTGCCGACGAGCCCGTTGAGATAGCGCGACTCGAACTTGTGGGTGTGGTCGACGAGGAGCCCGAGGTCGGCCACCCCGAAGTAAGAACCTCCAGCGTTGAAGGCGTCGCCGAAGGCGAGGGACGCCAGCGTCGTGTAACCCCCGGCACTGCCCCCGGTGATGATCAGTCGTTCTCCGTCGACCTCACCTTCGGCTGCCAGGTAGCGGGCGGCAGCAAGACAGTCCTCGACGTCGGCGATGCCCCAACTGTCACGGAGGAGGTTTCGGAACCTCCGCCCGTAGCCGGTCGAGCCGCGGTAGTTGACGTCGACCAAACCGAAGCCCCTGGTGGTCCAGTAGAGGAACGCCGGCCGGAGCCAGGGGAAGACATGCGAGGTCGGGCCTCCGTGGACCTTCATGATCAGGGGTGGCTTCTCCGCGTCTAGGCCCTCGAAACCGGGGTTGGTGGGTGGGTAGTACACGCCGTGGGCGACCTCGCCATCGGCCGTAGGGAAGGTGATGATGCGCGCTGATGGGACGTAATCGGGGTCGGCGGGCATCGGGTTGGACCGGACCACGCTGAGGGTGCCGGTGTCGACGTCGAGTTCCTGGATCGAGTTCGGCGTCGTCGGTCCGTGACCCACGAACCAGGCCCTAGATCCGCCGTCTGTGACGAGGAAGTCGACACCGGTGAGGTCATTGGGTAGGCGATTGATTTGTCCATTGGAATCGACGACACCGAGATGGTTGACCCCGCCCTCCCAGAAAGCGGCAAGGATTCTTCCCCCGGAGAGGAATCCAAAGCTCGTGAGGCCGAAGATCCATAGAGGCACCCCGAAATCGGCCTCCATCTCGACGATCGCCGTGCATTGCTCGCCGTCGAACCGATGGAGGTTCCACCACCCGCCCCGGTCCGTGGCGAACACGATGCCTCCGTCTGGCGCCCATTCCGGTTGGAATATGGACTCATCCGGACCACCGGCAATCTCTTCGACATCGGTGAGCCCCTGATCGGTGATGGTGGCTGTCTTGAGAAAGGTCCCGTCCCAGGGCATGTTGGGGTGGTCCCATTCCAGCCAGAGGAGCCTCGAGCCGTCCGATGAAGGACGGGGAGCCGCATAGAAGTCCCGGCCCGTGACCAGGACCGTCACATCTTGAGTGCCCGGCGTGACCATGACTATCTCGTTCACGGCTTCGCCGTCACCGTGGCTCTCCCGGACACAGACGATGCTCCCGTTGGGGAGGAACCGCCCGTCGGCGTATCGCAGTGCACCCGGCGAGGATGGCTCAGGTGTGATGGGCCCCTTGCCCAGGAGGTACAGACGCTGGTCGGCGAACCCGGAGTAGGCCACTTTTCCTTCGCCGACAGCGAACGGTCCGCCGCCATATTCATGGACCTTCGTTCGCACGTAGATCGGTGGCGGCGTCGCGTCGCCTATCCGCCCTTCGCGGTCACGGCGGACCAGGACCTGACGGCCTCCTTCCGAGGGTCGCGCTTCGAGCCAGTAGAGATCGTCGCCATCCACAGCGATCTGCCCGAAAAGAACGACACCTCCAACTGTGTCCGCAGCGGAAATGGGTGACTCCCAGGTGCCATATGCTCGGGTTTGAACCATCGAGGCAGGCTATCGGTGTGCCGGGTGCTCTCACCAATCATTACCTTGTGGCCGATGCGAGCAAACGATTGGCGCCTATGAGCACACGAACCAGAGATGAAGGGCTCTACGACTACGCGCTGCGAGAGCCCAGGCTCCCGGCACCGGAGAACCGGGAGAACGACAAGATCGGCATCCCGACACAGGCGCGGCTCGATATGTACGAGATGCAGCAGCTGTTGCGACAGTTCGAGAAGCGTGCGTACGACCTGTTTCTCCAGAACCTCGTCAAGGGGACATCCCACCTCTCCCTTGGTCAGGAGGCGGTCGCCACCGGGTTCGGGCGGGCGATGAAGCCCGACGATTTCACCTTTGCCACCTATCGCGGCCATGCCCACACGTTGGCCCGGGGGGCCGAACCAGGCCCGGTGCTCGCCGAGCTGCTCGGCCGGGAGAACGGGATCCTCAAGGGCAAGGGGGGATCGATGCACCTGACGTCCGTAGAGCACGGGATGATGGGGTCCTACGCCATCATTGGCGCCCATCTCACCATCGCCAACGGGGCGGCATGGTCGGCCCGCATGCGGGGCACCGATCAGGTGGCGGTGTGCTTCTTCGGGGATGGGACCACCAACATCGGTGCCTTCCATGAGGCGTTGAATCTGGCTGCCATCTGGGACCTCCCGGTCGTGTTCGTCTGTGAGAACAACCTCTGGATGGAATACACCCCGATCGACCTGATCACCGCCGTGGCCAACCCGGCGGCGGACCGGGCCGGTTCGTACGGTCTCGAGAGCATCGTGGTCGACGGGAACGACGCCGACGCCGTCTACCAGATCGCCTCCCAGGTGATACAGAGGGCCCGACGGGGGGAGGGCCCGTCGTTGGTCGAGGCCCAGACCTATCGGGAGCAGGGGCACAGCAGGGCGGACCCGGCCAAATACCGCCCCCCCGCAGAGGTGCAGGCATGGAAGGAGCGGGACCCGATTCCGATGTACCACGAGCGGTTGCTTCGCCTCGGTGTCCCCGAAGGGGATCTGAGCACGATCCAACAGAACGTCGCGAGACGCGTCGACGAGGCGACCGAGTTCGCCAAGGGCGGAGCTGTCCCCGGCGAGGAGCACCTGTTGACCGATGTTTGGGCAGACGGAGGCTCGGCGTGGCGGAACTGACCTATCGCAACGCTGTTGCCTACGGCATCGCTCAGGAGATGAGACGCGACCCAAGTCTCGTCATGCTGGGTGAGGACATCGCCGGGGCGGGGGGCGTGTTCAAGACCACCGTTGGACTGGTCGAGGAGTTCGGCCCGGACCGCATCCGCGACACCCCGATCTCAGAGCAGGCGATCCTCGGCGCTGCGATGGGCGCTGCCATGACCGGCGTGCCGGTGATCGCCGAGATCATGTTCTCCGATTTCATCGCGGTGTGCTTCGACCTGTTGGCCAACGAGATCGCAAAGTCGCGTTACATGACCGGAGGGCAGGTGACCATCCCGATCGTGGTTCGCACCGCCAACGGTGGCGGATCGCGGTTCGGCGCCCAGCACTCTCAGAGCGTGGAGAATTGGGTGATGATGATCCCCGGGCTGAAGGTGGTAGCCCCCTCGACACCACTCGACGTGGTCGGCCTGCTCGCGGCATCCATTCGTGATCCCGATCCGGTTGTTTTCCTCGAGCACAAATCGCTGATGGCCGACAAACAGGACGTCCCGGAGGGGGAGATCCTCGACAAGCTGGGGGTGGCCAGGGTGGTTCGTGAGGGCACCGACTGCACCATCGCCGCGCTTGCCTTGATGGTTCCCCGCGCCCTCGAAGCCGCAGATCGACTCGAGGATCAGGGGATATCTGCCGAGGTCATCGATGTGCGCACGCTCGTGCCGCTGGACACCCAGACCATCCTCGGTTCGGTGAGCAAGACCAGCCGGCTGTTCACAGTCGAGGAGAATCCCCGCCTCTGCGGCTGGGGGGCCGAGATCGCGTCGATAGTGGCCGACGAAGTGTTTTGGGACCTCGACGGGCCTGTGGTCCGAATCACGACGCCGCACATCCCATTACCAGCGGCGGAAGCCTTGGAGGACATGGCGATTCCCTCTGTCGACCGGATCGCGGAGACGGTCGCCAAGCGCATGGGTTGAGATGCCGGGGAGCGGGCAGCTCTTGATGATTGCTAAACCCTGGCGTTTGACGGCCGAGACACTTCTTACATGACTGGCCTCCGCCCACCGCCCAAGGCAGAAACCACGAGCCGGGTGTTCCTTCGGTTTGTCGTGCTCATCCTCCTCTTGATCGCGGCCGGGGTGGTGATCTGGACCACGGTCACACTGGATCGCATCGAGCTCATCGAAGACGTATCGCTGGAGGATCTGGAGAACGACACCGTCGAGACCGCCAACGGCACCGTCATCAATGTCGTTAGACAGGGGGAGGGCCCCGTCCCTCTCGTGTTGCTCCATGATGTCGATGTGGCAGGCGGGGTGACCTGGGACGGAGTGGTCGCCGAACTGGATCCCCGGTTTTCGGTCGTGCGAGTCGATCTCCCCGGTTTCGGGCTCAGCGAGCGGATCCCCGACGAGGGGAGCCGGCACACCGTGGCCTCGATGGCCGAAGAGGTCTCGGACGTGATCCAGCAGAGCTTCAGTCAGCCCGCCGTTCTCGCCGGAGTCGGCCTTGGGGGCGAGGTCGCCGCCGAGATCGCTGTCATCCAACCCGGTCTCGTCGCCGGCCTCGTCATGCTCGATGTCGACTTCTTCAAGCCACGGGCCTGGGACGAATTCGTGGAAAGGATGCCCTGGATCGGCACTGCGGCTACTTATGCCCTGGAGACGAGTGGACCGCTCGCCGCGGACCGCTGGGCGCCGAACTGCGAGAGCGGCGGGTGGTGCCCGACACCGAGCCAGGTCGAGGCCCGGAATCTGGCCGAGACCATCGTGAACACCTCCGAGTCGATCCATTCCTTCCGCCGGACTCCGGCGGCCTCACAGGTGCCGTCGAAGCTGGGCGAGATCACGACGCCCACCACATACCTGTGGAGCCAGGCTGGTGATGTTCCCCGGGAGTCGGTCGACCGTGTCCAGCAGGCGATGCCGGCGGCAACCGTCGAAGTCGTCGCCGAGGCGTGGAAGGCACATCTCGACACCCCGGGTGTGGTGGCGTCGATCATCGCTGCCTTCTTGCAGTAGGGCTACCGGGCCTCGAATTCCACTGTGTGGACGAGATTGTTGGCGTAGCCGTTCTCGTTCCAGGGTGGGCTGATCGGTTGGCTGTTTCCGGCCGCGTCCGTGGCACGGGACATCACCGTGTGCTTGCCCGGGGCGACGACCACCTCACTACGCCAGGGGACCGCGGCCAGTGGACCCGAGCCCTTCGACACTTCTGCCGATGTCCAGGTCACGCCCCGGTCCATCGAGATCGCGACGTCCTCGACGGTCCCGTTCCCGGACCAGGCCGATCCAGTGATCTCGACCGCTCCGGCCGGCACTAGCTCCCCGCGACCAGGCGAGGCGATCACCGATCTCACCTGGATCTCCGCCACCGGTGATGCCTGCTCGAATCGCTCATCGCCCAGATATCGGTAGCGGTTGACGAAATGGCCTGAGAATGGCTCGACCATTCCTTCGATCCTGGCCAGCCATTTGACCGACCGCATGGCGTAGTGCCCGGGCAACAGGAACCGGATCGGTCCTCCATGATCTATCCCCAGCGGCTCGCCGCCCCACCGGGTGGCCAGGAGCGCGGACCCGTCCTTCACACGGTCGACGGGGACCGAGAACTGATAGTTGACCTCCCCCTCCGGCCTCACTGTGCCTCGATCGGCCCCGGTCAGCACGAGTTCGACGACCTCGTCGGGCACCTTCTCCAGGGCGTCGATGAGCCTGACTCCGCCGATCCTTATCGGTGAGATGCCACCGAGACCCCACTCCAGACCACTCACGGCGGGCCGAACCAGGGACCGTCCGTTGCCGGCGCACTCCAGGACCATCTCCATCTCGACCTGATCCAGGTGCGCCAGGGTCCCGGTGGTCAGGGTTCGTGGCGGGATGCCCGGGAGCACGACTTCCACGACGTCTTCGACCTCGGCCGGAATGGGGAAGCTGTTGCGGAGATAGGCGCGGTCCTGGGGGATCGGGCGCCCGTCCAGCGCAGCGAGCGGCACCCCGGCGTTTGGTGGCTCGTCGGTGAGGTATTCGAGATCTGACACTTCGTCTGAACCTATCGCCGTCGCTTTTCTGTTGCGAAAGGGCCAAATATGGCCCTACGTACCTCAGGTAAGTGTTTGGCCCACCCATTCCGCCCAGCGGCGGGTCAGGTCGTCGACGGCGGCGCGGTCGGTGCCGGTGGAGCGGAAGGATGGGCCCACGATCACCACGACCCGCCCTTTTCGGAATTTGTTGTCGATGCCGAGGACCTGGTCGGTCCCTTTGACCGCCACAGCCACCAAGGGCACGCCGGTCCGAGCCGCCAACCAGGCGGCGCCGGGCTTGAACCCGGCATCACCGAATCTCTCGACCCGGATGCCCTCCGGGAAGAGACCGACCACGCCCCCGGACTCGAGGTGGGTCAGGCATTTGCGCACCGTCCCCAACGGAACCGTGCCGCGGCTCACCGTGATCGTCTCCCAGGCTTCGAGCGCCCAGTCGAGAGGCTTGTGGTTCCCGAACAGATCGATGAGGCCGATGAATCGGGCTCGTTTCCCATAGACGGCGCCGACCAGCGGTGGATCGAGAAAGGAATAGTGATTGGCGGCGATCACGAAGGGAGGAGCGGGGAACCCCGGCCCCCGGTCGACCCGCAACCCCCAGAAGATCCTGGCGCCAAGCCTGATCATCGGGAGGGAGACGAGCCACCACAGCCGGCTCGTGAGCGTCGGTTTGTAGGGGTCGGGGCGGGTCAAGGGAGAAGCAGGACCTTGCCGGTGGTCTGCCTTCCCTCCAGCGCCCTATGGGCATCGGCGGCTTCGGACAGCGGGTACTCGTGACCGACGCGCACGACCAGCTCGCCAGACTTGATCCACGAGAAGAGGTCGTCACAGCGCGACAGCAACTCATCCCTGGTCTGCAGGTAATGCGCCATGGTGGGCCGGGTGAGGAACAGAGACCCCTTTTGCGACAGGAGAAGCGGCGCGATCTCGGGCGCCGGGCCTGAAGCATTGCCAAAGGTCACCATCATCCCGCGGGGACGGAGCAGGTCGAGGCCCTTCAAGAACGTCTTGGCGCCAACCCCGTCGTAGACCACGTCGAGTGCCTTCGGTCCGGCAACTCCTTCGACCGCTTCTCCGAAGTCTGAGTCTTCGTACTCGATGACATGGTCCGACCCCGCTAAACGGCTCAACTCTGCCTTGTCGGCGCTGCCCACCGTGGTGAACACCTCGGCCCCGCGCATCTTGGCCATCTGCGTCAGCAGAAGCCCGACACCCCCAGCCCCGGCATGGATCAGACATCTGTGACCGGGGCCAAGCGGAAACGTGTCGGTGGCCAGGTAGTGAGCGGTGAGACCCTGCAAGAGGACGGCGGCCACGACCTTCAGATCGAGGCCATCTGGGATCGGCACGGCCCGATCCGCCGGGATCACGTGCCGTTCCGCGTAGGAGCCGCGCACATCGGTCCACCCGACCCGGTCTCCGATCCGAAAGCCCTCGACGCCCTCGCCGACCGCTGACACGGTGCCGGCCCCTTCCTGGCCCGGGATGAAGGGGAGCGTCGCGTCGTAGAGACCGCGCCGGTGGTAGATGTCGACAAAGTTCACTCCTGCCGCCTCGACATCGACCAGTAGCTTCCCGGGTTCCACCTCCGGGTCGGGCACATCGTCGAGGACCAGGTTCTCGGGGCCACCCAGGGCGGGGACCACTATTGCCTTCACGGTTGCTCCACCTTCCACCCCCGACTCTGCAATTCCAGAGCCAGCAACTCGTCGCTGATGAAGGACAGGTCGGGTGTCCTGGAATCGGCCCCGAGGCAGCGCTCCACCGGGTCCCGGAGTGTCCTGGCCCAGGCCTTTCCTTTCGCCTCCGCTTCCAGACTCAGCGTCGAATCGGGATTGACCGTGTACACCCGCGCCATGATCTGGGGGTTGGCCCGGGAGCCGCGCTCGCCATAGACCAGAAGCGTTGCTCCCATGGGCAGGTCCTGGATCCCGCCGGTCGCCACGAACGGCCCCTGGAAGGCCCAGCCCGACGCCCGGGTGTCGTCTACAGACTCCACTACCTTCGCCCAGTTCTTGTGACGCTCGTCTCCGACCAGTGGGACATCGACCGCCACCATCACCATGTCGCCCATACTCCGAGAGTAGGCGAAGGCAGCCAGGAGTCGCGAGGTGAAGTCGGTACGCTTTAGGCTCGACCAATGGCCAAGCTTCGCCTCTTCGCAAACCTCCGGGAACTGGCCGGCACTTCGCGCCTCGATGTGCCCTCCGAGACAGTTGGGGGGGTGATCGAGGCGGCCGCGGAGAAGTTTGGGCCGGATTTCCGCCGGGGGCTCGAGACTTCACGCGTCTGGGTCAACGGTGAGGCGGCGTCGATGGACGACAGCGTGTCCGAGCACGACGAGGTGGTGCTGATCCCCCCGGTCTCCGGCGGCGATCAGCAAACCACGACCTTCTCGGCGGTGGACCTCATGGCGTTTCTCCCCGCCGCGGTTGCCGTGGTGGCCATTCTCGCCAACACCCAGGGTCAGGAGATATGGGCGTCCGCCCTCGTTCTCATCGTCGCCATCTGGGCTCTGGACATCGGCTCGGCGTTCGCGGCCAGGGGCCGGGAGTTCGCCTCGCTGGCCGTCGTGGTCACGGCAGCCGGGTCCGCGATGGCGGCACACGTAGCGGGTGGCGGCGGATACGCCATCGCGCTCGTGATCGCGGCTGTCGTAGGTCTGGGCTGGGCCGTCGCCTTCCCCCAATACCGGCAGGTGGAGGTCTTCAGCCCAACCGTCATGGTGGCTCTCCTTGGCGGGCTGGGCACTGCGTCTCTCGTGCTCGCCCACTCGTCTCAGTCGCCTGAGGCGAGCGCAGTCGACGTCTTCCTTGTATCCGTGATCGTTGCGGTGGGACTCAGCGCCGTCGTCGAACGCCTCAACCCGATTCCCCTCCTCGACCCGTTCTCGGTAACCGCTCTCGGTGCTGTGCTGGCTGCTGTCGTCGCTGCGCTCATCTGGGATCTGTCCGTTGTCTCATATCTCCTCGTCGGTTTGGGGATTGCGGTGGCGCTGTTGGCGGGCCGAGGTCTGTCGTCCATGCTGCGGATGGGCCGGGTCGTCCTCACCGAGCGCTCACCGGGGGCACTGGTGAGTCTCGACGGCGTCGTTCTGGCCGCCGCCATCTATTACCCGTTGCTTCTCCTTGTCCTCTGAGCGCCCTAATCGATGGGCTCGCACTCGTTTGCAAGGTAGGCCATTCCGAGTAGAGCAAAACGTCGTCACGGGTTAGCCTTCCCGCCGATGCGTGCCCAGACGCCCGTCCGCGTCGTCACCGTTCTCACCCTCATTGCTCTCGTCGCCGTGCTGTTTCCGCTCGCCGGCCAGGCGGTGACCAAGGCTCAAGTCGAGGAGGCCTGCGCCGATTCCCGTGCCCAGCTGGAGGAATATCGGGCCGCCCAGGCAGCGTTCGAGGTCGCCGCTCACGAATACGAAGACGCAGTGATCGAAGTCGATCGTGTGGAGAGGAAACAGGAGTCCGTGGCCGGCTCGGTGAGCAGCCACACCGAGGAACTCGATCAGATCCAGACGCGGATCGAAGAACAGGCAGTGGAGCTCTACATGCGGGGCGGGCTCGCCAGCCCAGGGATCATCTTCTCTGCTTCGACGGTCGACGAATTCATGACGACCTCCGAATTCCTCACCACTGCAGCTACCGGTGGCCAGGAGTCGCTGGACGAGCTGGTGGCGGCACGGGGGGAGCTGAATCGATTCCAGGCCGTCCTCGACGACACCCGGGTGGAGCTTGAGACTGTGGAAGCGCAGAAGCTCGACGCCAGGACCAACCAGGAAGCAGCGATGGAGGCCGAACAGGCGGCGTATGCCAAGTTGTCCGGCCGCTGCAAGGAGCTCGCGACGGAGTACGACCGGGAGCAGGCGGAACTGGCGGCACGGGCGCGGCAGCGCGCCGCCGGCTCGGTGCAGGTGGGCTCGTTCATTTGTCCCTTCACGCCAGGCCGCACCTCTTTTATCGACTCCTGGGGAGCGTCGAGATCAGGTGGGCGCGCTCACAAGGGGACAGACATGTTCGCCGCATGGAACGAGCCGATATACGCGGTTGCCTCGGGCCGCGTCGCGCTTGGTAGCAGCGGGCTCGGTGGCAACACGATCTGGCTGCTGGCCGACAACGGGATCGCCTTCTACTACGCCCACCTGTCCGATTTCAACGTCTCCTCCGGGTCGTCGGTCAGCCAGGGCCAGACGATCGGCTTCAACGGCGACAGCGGCAACGCCAGAGGTGGGTCACCGCATCTTCACTTCGAGATCCACCCCGGTGGGCGCGGGTCGGCAGCCGTCAATCCCTATGCAACGGTGGCAGGGGCATGCAGGTAGCCTGCCTCTCGTGAGCGAGCACCGCCGCAGAATCGATACGGTCCTCGAGCCGGATTACCTGGCCGACATCTCCGAGGCAGACCTCGACGAGCTGCGGAGACGCCGCGAGTCCGCCGAGGACGTGGAGGCCCAGATCTCGTATTACCGCCGTCTTCTCCATGGGCGGGTGGACCTGCTCAATTTCGAGCTGCGTCGCCGCAGCGGGCAGGAGGAGCGGAGTCTGATCGAGGCATTGCCCGAGATCCTGGCCGCGGGGATGACCTTTGGGAGCGAGCCCAACCTTCGACATCTCGACCCGATGCCCCCGATCCCGGCCACGACGGGCCGCCGTCTCATCGACCGGATCATGGACGACGGGATCCTCACACAGCTTCCGGAGCTGACCGATGATGAGCTCACCGAGGCGATCGAGCGTGTGCAGGAGGTCGAGGCCGAGCTCTCCGCACAGCGGCGCCAGCTGCACGGGGTGATCGATGCCCTCCAGGACGAGATCATCGCCCGCTATCGAAGCCAGCAGGGCGAAGCACAGCCAGCGGGCTGAAGGTTGCTCTCGGCCAGAACACGCTCGGGTCTGGTCGAGACATTGCATGACGGAGCGGTAGCCGTGGTCGCTGCCAACGGGGCCTTGGTGGCCCATTCGGGTGACATCGACCAACCGTTCTTCCTTCGGTCAGCCGCCAAGCCGTTTCAGGCTTTCGCCTCGCAGGACCACGGGGCTGCCCTTGGGCCGCTCGAGATCGCCCTCGCCAGCGCGTCCCACGACGGTCATCCGGTGCACGTGGCCCTGGTCGAGTCGATGCTGGCCGGTGTGGGCCTCGGCGAGATCGATCTGCAGTGTCCACCGAGCTGGCCGCTGTCGGTCGAAGCCGAGACCCGTTTCCGTGTGGAGAGCGGGAGTCAAGCCGAGCCGCGCCGCATCTGGCACGACTGTTCGGGCAAACATGCGGGATGGCTCCGGGCGTGCCAGAGTCAGGGTTGGCCAATCGAGGGGTATCTCGCACCGGATCACCCCCTACAGGTTTTCATCACCGATCTGATCGCCGATCTGAGTGGCTTCTCGGGGATGCCGGTCGGCGTGGACGGATGCGGGGCGCCCGTGCATCGGACTACGACGCGAGCGATGGCGACGCTCTACGCCCGTCTCGCTTCCCTCCCGCGGCTCAGGGAGGTCTTCGACGCCATGCATCGCTACCCGGCGCTGGTCTCGGGCACAGGCAACGGTGATGCCTCGATCGCGACCGCGCTGCACGCAGCGGCCAAGCGGGGGGCGGCGGGCTGCATCGGTGTGGCGCTCGATGGGCGACTGGGTGTCGCGGTCAAGTCTTGGGACGGAATCCAGGAGGTGGCCGATGCAGCGGCAATCGCGACGCTCGCCGGGTTGGGAGAGCTGCCGCGAATTGCCGGCGATCGCCTCGCTCCGCTTGCCAGGCCCGTGGTGCTCGGCGGTGGCCATCCGGTCGGGGAGCTCGAGCCCAGAGTGGAACTGCGCTGGGCATGAGAGACGTGCTCGAGCACCGGATCGACGGCTGGCTCGCCGACCCCGAGTCCAGCGTGGAGTATGCCGAGGAAGTCGAGGGGCGCTGGGCAGTGAGGATGCGTCAGGAGGCACGTGACGCCACCACCGTCTGGTTCACGATCGGGCAGCGCAGTGTCGAGTACGAGGCGTACGTGCTTCCCGCGGCCGAGGGGGGCAGCGAGCTCTTCGAGCAGGCGCTGCATCGGAACATGAGGGCGTGGCGGGCTCACTTCGCTCTCGATCAGGAGGGCGGGCTTGTGCTCCGCGGGCGGCTCGCCGAACCCCAGGTGAACGACCTCGAACTGGACCTCGCGCTGGGCGAGATCTACGACGCTATCGAGGTCGCCTTCCGGCCCTTGCTCCGCTCGTTCATGGCAGGTCGCGAAAATTCGGGTTAGAAACTTGTGAACAAACCCCTGTGGACAAAGCCTGTGGAAAGTCGGGATTCCTGTTGGTAACCCTGCCTCAAGCCGGAATCGAGTCTTATTTGACGATTGGGGGCGTTACTCGGCGATAGGGTACGTCGAAGCCGTGGTCGTTGCTTCCGGGTGGCCGAACCCGTACATTCGGCGCTGCGAACGCCCGAGAGGCAAACCAGAGAACCGTCCGTTCGGGGAAGTGCGGAGGAGGCTCAGGTGGGTCACTCGGGCGTTTGTTTCATGAGTGGTGGGTGATGACGGGTGAGTTCAAACCCAAAACCCACCACTCAGAGCTCACCGCTCAGTCGTGACAGAGCTGCGCGAAGCGGTTCGCCTCGATGCATGACTGACCGGGGATGACCGCCCTGTCCGGGGGCACGACCATTGTCGTCGTGGTTGTGGCAGGCACTGTGGTGGTCGTCGTCGATGTGGTGGTGGGCGACGGTGCGGCGGGCTCACCCCCATCCGACGTGGGTGGTGCCGTAGTGGCAGGTGAGTCCGTCGGTGGCGGTGGTGGCGCCGGCGCCTCGGTGACCGGCGGTGCCGCGGTCGTCGGTGGGGCGGTCTCGCCCTTCTTCATGAAAACGACGGTGACGAACAGCGATCCGTCGGCGCTGGTGTTCGTGCCCACGCCGACGTAGTTGTAGTCACCGAGGATGTTGGCGGCGTGCCCCGGAGAATTCATGAACGCGGTATGCAGCGATGAGGGGGCCTGGCCGCTTCCCACGTTCTCACCGACTCGTGTCCAGCCACTGCCCGCCGCGGCCGAGAGCTCGGCCGAGCTGGAGTGAAAGATGCCGCCGTTGTCGATCATTGCCTGGGTGTGATTCCGGGCATGAGCCCGCAGACCGCCGTCAACCTCGAGGGATCCAAGGCCGTTATTGGCGCGGGTCGAGTTGATGAGTGAGACGAACTCGCTCTCCGTTCCCGAATCGGCGGTTGCGGCAACGCCGAGCACGGTCGAAATGAATGCGACCAGCAACAACGAGAGCCAATGCTTCTTCCCGGGCACTCGTTGTTTATCGGCCCCGGATCAAAGTCCCTTGAATCACCCACCAAAACGCAAGACGCAGAACGTAGAACGCTGATGCCCAGAGGGCGCGTTCAGATCCCAAACATGACCTCGCGCAGGCTGATGACGCTCCCTTCGAGCGTCACCGGGTCGAGACGCATCGATCCGAGACGGAGACCCTTCATCCCTTCGCCGGTGTTGGTCATGACTCTGAGCCCGTCCTCCTCGTTGCCGAGGATCCCCAGCCCCAGACAGCCACCGTCCTCGTCCTGGACGCCGACCAACACATCGTCGAGACGTCCCAGGTTGAGACCCATGGGGAGCGTGGGTGCGAAGACGGTGGGACGTACTTTCCACCTATCGAGTGGCGGGGCCAGCGCTCGGGCGAACGCATCGGTCCTCCGCTGCGCCCTCTCGTCCGGGGAGATCGGCATCACGTTGGGATCGGCCGGGGTGACGGTCACCTCCATGCCGAGAAAACGTCGCAGCATCCCGACCACCGGCTCCATCTCGCCCCCACGTTGCAGGGCAACGACCTTGTCGGGCCGGCACAGCTCGGCCTTGTGGTATTTGAGGGTCTCGCCGGCGACCCCGGAGACGACGGCGGTGGTGTCGAGGATCACCAGGTCGGCCATCTCACGGGCGACGTCGACCATCGCCGCAGTGGCAACGACCTGTTGCAGTACCAGGCGCGCCGGGGAGATGGTGCCCACGAAGTGGAGCCGGTCCGGTGTCGCCACGTCGTCGAGATCTTCGGGCGATCGAAGAATCTTCAACCCGACACACGCCGGGGGGCCGACGGTCGAGTTGCCCACGTCGGCATCCACGATCGCCACGGTCCGGCCGGCGCCGAGGGCGAGACGAGCTGCCTGCAGGGCCAGGGTCGTCTTCCCGGTGTCGACGCTGCCCATGAGCATCGCCACCTTCGCCCGGGACACCTCTCGCGCGATTCCGTCGTGGCTGGTCTCGGACATCGCGGCAATATAGGACCACGCATGACCGACAACGCACTCCCCATCAGCTTCCTATCCGACTTCGGTCACTCCGACGAGTTCGTGGGAGTGGTGCATGGGGTGCTGGCCAAGCTGGCGCCGGAATCACGGGTGATCGACGTCGGGCACGGCACACCCAGGGGGGATGTGAGGGCCGCCGCCCTCAGTCTGACGAGGGCGATCCAGTATCTCCCGGAGGGTGTGGCCCTCGTGGTGGTCGATCCCGGCGTCGGCTCCGGGCGCAAGGCGTTGGCCCTGGAGACGGACTGGGGCTTCTTCGTAGGCCCGGACAACGGGGTCCTGTCGCCAGCAGTGGCGATGGTCGGCGGGGCGGGTGTGATGGTCTCCATCGACAATCCGGAGGCAAGGATTCCCTCACCGGGCGAGACCTTCCACGGCCGCGATGTCTTCGCCCCGGCGGCCGCGCTGCTCGCCTCGGGGGAGGCGGCGATCCAGGATCTCGGCCCAGAGGTAGGCCCCGATGCCGTGCAGCCCTTGCTACTCCCGTTGCCGGACACCCAGGGCAGCCTCGTGAGCGGTGAGGCCTGGTGGGTCGATCGGTTCGGGAATGTTCAGACCAACATCGGGCCCGACGACCTGGCGGCGGTCGGGCTCGCCCCGGGCTCCGTGTTGACGGTCAAGGTGGGCGCAACCCTGCACACGATCCCGTGGGCCGCTACCTATTCCGATGTGGATCCGGGAGAGGCGCTGGTGCATGTCGATTCGGCCGGACTGATCGCGATAGCGATTCGGGAGGGCGCCGCCGACGAGGAATTGAACCTCGCAGCTGGCGTGGCGGTCACCCTGGCGGGGAAAGGATCGACGTCAACTGGATGATTCCGGCGATCGCGATGAGAAGCAGAAGAATGACCAGGACGACTGCGGTGGCGGGTCTCAACACACACACGATGGCAGACCAGAAATGCCGGTCGAAAAAGGATGAGGCCCCCGCTAGGCGGGGGCCTCATCTGCACGACGGAGAGTTCCGTACCGTGGGGCGGGCTGGGAGGCTATCCGTTCACACCTTGGACGAACGTGCCCTTGGTATGAGGGGAACGGTTGACCCTCCATCCGTGCGTGTCCATTATCGGTCACTCACGGTGGCTACTTGAACAATTCGTCCTTCAGGTTCCTTATCAGGCCCGGTTGTCATCTCTGCGATGAGGCGCGGCCCATTGTCGAAAAGGCGGTGGCTCGGGTGGGCGGCACGATCGATGAGATCGATATCGACACAGAAGATGCTCTGACCAGGGATTATGGGATGCGGGTCCCCATATTGCTCGGACCAGACGATGTGGTGTTGGCGGAAGGGATCATCGAGGCAAGACCCTTGCGCAAGACGCTGCGGAGACTTGCGACCTAAGGAAAAAAAATCCAACGGTCGGTCACGGGAGACGTGAAATGGCGGCTTCTGCGCCGCTCACCGTGGTCGTCGTCTCCCCATCGGCCGGTGGCTCTTCACCCGGGGTTGTCTCGCCCGGAGCCTCTCCTTCCTCGCCCTCCGCCGGGGCCAGACCGCAGTCGGTGAGAGTCTCCGTCGGGTCGGCGCCACCGAAGCGGACCCGCTCGAAGGCGACCGCCGCGGCCAGTTGCTCCTCGGTGAGTGTCGTGCCGAACGCGGGCATCCCTCCCGCGATCGGTTTGCCGGTGTCGCCATAAGTGCTCTCGCCGGCGTCCGTGAAGCCTTGCGAACCGAGGGTGACCCACTCGATGTGATCGGCGCAGGAGCCGAAGGTGGTGACGACACCGGCGAAACCCGGCCCTGTTCCTCCTTGGCCCTGGGCGCCATGACATCCGTCGCAGCTGGCCACATTCAGAAAGACGTCCTCGCCCATGGCGATGAAGTCGCCGCCCTCACCACCGGCACCCGAGCCGGTGAACTCGGTGCCGTCGCAGTTGACCACCTGACCCGTGATGACGTTGGTGGCGAGCTCGGTGTTCTCACCGCACTCACCGGTGGCGGAACCGCCGAGGGCGAAGAGGGCGAAAGCGGGAATGATGAGCATGACGGCAGCCAGCCAGCGAGGGATGGCGAGATTCGTCCTCTCCTTGATGCCGGCGGTGGGGACCGTGATCACCTCGGGAAGCCCTGCAGCCTCGGCGGCAGTCACCTCGGCGG
Organism: uncultured Acidobacteriota bacterium; assembly: GCA_963810465.1. Lineage (GTDB taxonomy): Bacteria > Actinomycetota > Acidimicrobiia > Spongiisociales > ZC4RG35 > JARDZU01. The sequence continues at coordinate 328,966 of CAWENM010000002.1, forward strand.
GGACGGGCGACCTGGTCACGGGACCCGCAGGCGCCGCAGCCGCAGCAGGCTCGGGCTCCTCGGCGGGGGGGTGCGGGTGCGGGTGCGGTGGTCTCTTCCGTCGCCTCGGCTGCTTCCGCGGGCTCGACCTCGGCGGGTGGTGCCTCCTCGGCTGCCGGCGGGGCCCCGGCTACCGACCCGCCCCCGGCCCAGGCGGCCAGCACCTCGTCGACGGTCATCCCGGTTTCTGCGGCGCGGGCCGCAGCCGAGCGCTGCACGATCGCCTCCGGCACCCCCAGGGCGGCCGCGGCGGCGCTCAGATCGCTCATGATGCGGTCGTCTCCTCGGTGGGGACGTCCTCTTCAGGGGCGGGCTCATCTTCGGCCGGCTCACCGGGTGGGGCTTCCTCGAGCGTGGCCGACTCGACCAGATAGGCCACGAGTGCGTCGAGGTCTTCCGACGAGAGCGACAGAGAGGGATGGTCGTCGAGCCCGGTGATGATCGCATCGATCTGACTGGCCGTGATCCGTGCCCCGACATTGGAGAGGTCCGGCCCGAACCGACGTGTTCCCAACACCTGATTGGTGTCGTTGAGGGACACCGCCCCGAGACCAACGTCGGCCACCACCGGACGCACCATCTGGGTATGACAGGAGGCACAGCCGACCGACTGGTAGATCTCCTGGCCGTGCAGAGCGGTCTCGGTGTAGGGCAGTTCACTGGTCCGCGCTCCAGGGTTCTCGGTGGGCAACGCAGGGCCGACGACACCGACCAGGAAGAGGGCGACGAACAGACCCACCGCACCGACGAGAACAGCGATCGGGTTGTCCGTCTCTCCGACCAGGACCGGAGGCTTGCCGGACGGCGCGGGTGCTTCTCCTCCCGCAGGGGCGAGTACCGACGTAGCCGGGGAGGGGGGACTCTCGGGTGCCGGTGCGCCCTCTGGGGTGGGCTCGGCCTGAGCAGGCTCCTCGGCGCTTCCCCCGCCGTCGCCTTCGTCGACACCTCCCCCTTCTGCTTCCGCAGGCGCCGTCGCCACGGGCGTTGGGATGTCGCCACCACCGGCCCAAGCGGCCAGCACCTCGTCCACGGTCATACCGGTCTCTTCGGCCCGGGCGGCAGCGGAGCGCGTCACGATGGCCTCCGGGATGCCCAGGGCGGCTGCCGCAGCGGCGCTCAACTCACTCATCGGCGCCCTCGTCGACGTCGTCCGGGTCGGGGCCGTAGACCAGGACCTCCTGGGGGACGGCCTTGCCCGTGGTGACCGTCCCGATGACGGTGGCTGCGTATGCCAACTGGCCGAGGAAGGCCACGATCCCGAATCCGAAGGCGATCAACATCAGGATCTCGGCCGATCCGGCCCCGGCGGCCCAACCCTCGCCAGCGTTCACGTAGGCCGCACTGTTCGACCCGGCCACCCAGGAGTACCCGCTGACCAGCCCGGCGGCGATCATGCTCACACCGACACCGCCCACCCCGACAACGGTCCACCGATTGAAGGACCGTGGCCGGTCCAATGTGGCCAGCTCGCGGCCGGCCACCCGGGGCAAGGCTTCGAAGACGATGCCGGCGGCCAGGAGCACACCGACGCCGTACAACGCCACGTACTCGATCGCTTCCCAGTAGGCGGTGAGTGCGGTGATGGATCCGACACCGGGGAATGCGGCGAAGCTGGCCAGCAGGGCGACCGCCACCCCCAGGTAGAGGCCGACTATTCCCGAGACCACACCTGGCTTGTCCCTCAGTTCCTCCCAGTGCCCCTGAAGGGTGAGTGAGGCATTGGAGGCATTGGCAAGAGCGCCGATAGGGAAGGCCAGGCCCAGAGCGGCCGACACGCCGTCTATCCAACCCGGCCCGGGGCCAAAGACGAGTTGCGCCGACCCCCACCAGGCGGCGGCGAAGCCAAGTGACCAGAAGCCGACCGAAGCCAGTTGGCGCGAGGCGAGAGGGATGTCCAGCTCCTTGACCAGCGTGTAGTAGAAGAGCCCGCTGCCCACGGCGAACACCCAGAGGGTGACGAAGCCCGCGGAGAAGAAAACGTCGGAGTAGGCCGCGGCCAGCGAGCCTACGAACGGCAGACTGCCCAACACATATGTGAGATAGAGCAACGGCAGCCAGGCGACTCCCCCCATCACGAACCAGAGCGTCACAAAGGTCCGCTCCTCCTCGCGGCGCCGGATGGTCATCATGGTGACGACGAAGGGGATGGTCAGCACCGCCAGCATCGGGAGGTGAAGCCACCAGGGCAGGCCGAACGGTTGCCGGCCCTCGCCGAGACCGAAGAGCACGGCGAGCAGGTCGAGCACCACCAGACCGGAGACACCGAGGAGCCCGAGGTAGGCAAGCTCCTTTCGCCACAGTCGGGTTCCGGTGAGCCGGGGGAGGACGTAGTAGACGCCACCGGCCAGCGTCAGCACCAGAAAGCCCAGCATGACGGTGATGTTCGCCAAAGACTCTGCCCGGCCGAAGCTGATCGGGGACAGCCCGGCGAACCTCAAGGAGAAGAGCGCGATGAGCTGGAACACGCCGGCCAGAACCAGAAACAGGGCACCTACCAGGAAGTGAGCGACGGCGACGCGGTCCTCATCTCCGGCCCCGAGGAGGGCCCTGATGTCTGCAGTTTGGGTTGTCGCCAAGGGTTCCCTCGTCGCGGAACGGGACGGCGGGAGCATAACTAGCGAACCCAGGGTTGCAGGCACCGCTCAGCGAAGTCCAGCGCCCTCAGTTCGCGGGACGGCCCAGGGTTCTCTCCCGACACCCGGGTTGTGGTAGAAACGACGTGAACAGGTATACGACCGCGCCCGAAGACGAGAGATGTATCGCCTCGCAGAACTGAGCGACAGCAGACGCAAGACCATCGGATGGGGATTGCTCGGTCTCGGCTTTGTCGGTCTGGTTGTGGCGGTGATCTGGATCCATTACACCAGCCTCCCAGCAGAGCAGGACGCGGGGATCTTCGATTGGATACCGAGCAATCACCTGCTCAAGGGCGTCGGCTATCTGGTGGTGTTCGGCGTCTCCCAGATGCTCGTCGTCGGGGCGCTCTTCGTCTGGGTGCTGAACCAGAGAATGACCTGGGCTCGGGCCCTGTTTGCCGCTTTCGTCGCCTGGATCGAGCTCGTCATCATCTTCGGCATGGTCCCCTCGGAGTGGCTCAACTTCGCACAGACCGATCTCGACTGGTCATCACAACGGGTGGCCGTCACCATCCCGGCGGTCCTGGTGTTGGGCAACGAGGTCCAGCTCAGCTGGGCTGCCATCAAAGACTCCATCTCCATGGGCTATCACATCGTGATGCTGGCGGCAGCGGCGGTGTTCACACTCCAGTTGCAGAAGATGAAGAAGGGCCCGCCCGCTTCGGCCGACAAGGCACCGCCCCGCTCGCCCTACGGGCGCCCGCTGGTGAGGGGTGACGGCTGATGCCCAAGGGTGTAGTCGACGAGACGCCTCCGTATCGTGACGACTACCAGCTCGCGGTGGTCGAGGGCGACTACTTCACCGACAAGTTGCGACCGAAGCAGTTCCTCCACATCGACCAATCGGAGTGCATTCTCTGCGAGGGCTGTGTCGACATCTGCCCCTGGAAGTGCATCCACTATCTCTCGCTGGATGCAATCACCGAAGGGGTCAATGTCGACCACCCGGCGGAGGACTCGCAGAACCTCGGCTTCTTCGTGGTCGACGAGGACGAGTGCACGCGATGCGCTCTCTGTGTCGATCGTTGCCCGACCAATGTCATCACCCTGGGCAAGTTCGAGGGCTCACTGGCCGATCAGGCCGCAGAGCTCGGGCTCGACCGCCGCCCCTGGGATTTCGACACGGGGCAGCGTGACTTCAAGAATGGGTACGCCTACGGAATGCGCTGGTAGGAGGCGGCTTGGCCAACGGCAACGGTAAGACCGGTATCGGGGAAAAGATCAAAGAGGTCAACGACAAGATCTGGGGCTCCCAGGTCGCCGAGTCGATCCTTCGCCCTGGGTCTCCCTTCAAGAAGGGCTACTCGGACAGCCCGAGGAACCGGTCCTACGTCGTGATGAACAACGTGCTCTATCACCTCCACCCGGTGAAGGTGAAGCGACACGGGGTCAAGCTGTCCTACACGCTCTGTCTCGGCGGTCTCAGCTTCTTCCTCTTCATTCTCCTCACCATCACCGGCATCTTCCTGATGTTCTATTACACGCCCTCGGCAGAGACGGCCTATGCCGACATCGAGGCGTTGTCGACCAACGTGGCGTTTGGCTCCTTGGTGCGCAACATGCACCGCTGGGGGGCCCATCTCATGGTCCTCTCGGTGTTTCTCCACATGAGCCGGGTCTTCTACCACGGCGCCTACAAGCCACCGAGGGAGTTCAACTGGGTGGTGGGCGTGATCCTCCTCTTGCTGACCCTTCTGCTCTCATTCTCCGGCTATCTCCTTCCGTGGGACCAGCTGGCGCTGTGGGCGGTCACTGTCGGCACCAACATGGCCGGGTTCGTCCCTGTGGTGGGCAATGAGGTGAAGTTCGCCCTGTTGGCCGGAGTAGAGGTGTCCGGCGCCACCCTTCTCCGCTTCTACGTACTGCACGTCCTGGCTTTCCCATTCATCCTCGTGATATTCCTTGCGGTGCACTTCTGGCGGGTGCGCAAGGACGGCGGCATCTCCGGGCCCCTCTAAAGGAGTCGTAATGACAGAAATTCCAGAGAGTCTCCTCAGGAGGTCGGCCGAGGCCAAGGCCAAGGCATTGGGTCTGCCCGTCGAACAGGTTCTGGCCGAGATGAAAGGTGAGGCTCCGCCCACCCCACCGCCTTCTGCCGAGCCCGAGCCCGAGGCGAAGGCCGAGGACACGGTGGCCGAGGAGATGGAGGAGTCCGCCGAGCGTTCCGAGGAGATCGAAGAGGCGGTGGAGTCGGTCGACGACGAACCGGCGCCCGCGGAAGAAGTCGCCGCCGAGCCGGCACCTGAGACCGAGCCAGAGGTCGTGGCCGACACCGAGGCCGATGTGCCACCCGCCCCGCCCACCGAGACCCCAGACGTGACGGAGGATCCCCCCTCCCCGGCTTCGCCGGTACTCCCCCCTGCGGGGGGAGAAGCGGGCGACGGAGGGGATGCCTCCTCTGAAGCGGGAACGGGTGACGGAGGGGGTACTTCCGACGACGAGTCTCAGACAGAAGTCGAACCCGCCGCCGCGGCGGTGACCACGGCGGTAGAAGACCGGCCCGCCCCTGAAGGCGACGGCGCGGTTTCCGGGAACGGCGCAGACGGTGGCAATGGCGCCGGCAACGGCGCGGGCAAGGTCGCGGCCGTGGTCAGCACTCGTCCCACCGTTCCCCCCAAAGGGACGCCCGAGGGAGTGCGGACCCAGCGATTGCTCACGGTGGTCAAGGCCCGGGCCATCCAGACGGTCAAGGCCGAGCCGACGGACAAGGTCAACACCTGGCCCCACCTGATGCTCATGGAGTTCGGGGCGCTCCTGGCGATCACCGGGCTGGTTGTGATCATGTCGGTCGTCATCCACTCCCCACTGCTCGACCCGGCCAACTTCAACGCCACACCCAACCCGTCGAAGGCGCCGTGGTACTTCCTCGGCCTCCAAGAGCTTCTCTCCTACTTCGACCCCCAGATCGCCGGCGTCACCGTTCCCACCATCACCGGGCTGATCGGATTCTGGATCATCCCGTACGTAGACAAGAACCCCTCGACCCGGCCCAGTGATCGCAAGTTCGCCATCGCCCTCTACTCGGTGTTCCTCGCCGGGGCCGCCACGCTCACGATCTTCGGCGTCCTGTTCAGGGGCCTCGGGTTCAACTTCTCCTATCCCTGGAAGGACGGTGTCTACTTCGACGACTTGAAGGACTGGGTGCAATTCGAATGACCCTGACCAACGCCGCCCTCATTGCGGTCGCCGTGGTGGCGATCCTCGGGGCGGCCGGGGCGTTCGCCGTCGCCTACCGACGCTCGCAGACGGTCGAAAAGGCCGATCCGCTGGCCGGGGTATCTCCGGAGACCCGCGCCGCCGATCGGTCGTCGACCGCCGTTTTGATCCCGCCTCGTGTCGAGGAAGCGGAGGAGACCGTCGAGGAAGAGATCCCCGAGGAAGAGCCCGAAACGGTTGAGACCGAGGAGGATGTGGTCGTCGAGATCCTGGAGACCCAGCGGATCGTCGAGGTGTCGCCTGAGGAAGGCGGGGTCAGCCGGCGTCAGTTCTTCAACAGGGCCATCGCGGCCACCTTCGGGACGTTTCTCGCCGCCCAAGGTCTCTACTACCTCGCATTCTTCTGGCCCAAGCTGACCGGTGGCTTCGGTGCCGATATCGATGCCGGACCTATCTCCGATCTGCGCACTCAGGTCTTCACGCCGGATGGCGCCGTGCTCCCTCTCTTCATCCCTGAGGCCCGGGCATATCTGGTCCCTGCTCCCGAGGTGCCTTCTGCCCAGTTCGAAGGTCAGAGCGTGGAGACCGACGGTCTGATGGCCCTCTACATGCGATGTGTCCATCTCGGGTGCCGGGTGCCGTGGTGCGCCCCGTCACAGGGATTCGAATGCCCCTGTCACGGGTCCAGGTACAACTCGATTGGCCAGTATTTCGGTGGCCCCGCCCCACGCAACCTCGACCGGTTCGTGATTGAGAATCAGGGCGGCAACCTCATCATCCGCACCGGGACCATCATCCAGACGCCCCGGGCGCCGGAGTTGAGTGTTCAATACCCGCAAGGACCCAGCTGCATCAGCGCCGTGGCCGAGGCATGACCGCCAACATCATCACGGTCATCGCCCTGGTCGCAGGGATCGCATGGCTGGGCATGCTCTTCGTCTCGGCGATCCGCAACCGCGGTGGCGAGGAGATCGCCCCGAATCTACGGCCCGGCATCGACGACGAGAAGATCGAGACCCGCCGGCTGGAGGGAGGGCAGAAGGCGGCCATCGCCTTCTCCGCGTTTCTGGCCATCTCGCTTCCCCTCTATTTCCTCACCGAGCAGCAGCGACAAGAGGGTTTCGTCGTGGAGTTCTCCGAAGGGTCGATCGAGCGTGGCGATCACCTCGTCGACGAGTTCGGCTGTTTCAACTGTCACGGTCCGGAGGGGTCCGGCGGTGTCGCCCCTTACATCGAGAAGCGCTCCGGCATTGCCGTCGAATGGGCGGCCCCTTCCCTCAACGACGTCTTCTTCAGATACACCGAGGACGAGGTCAATTTCTGGGTCACCTACGGCCGAGGCAACACCCCAATGCCTGCTTGGGGCGTGCCCGGAGGAGGGCCTCTCAATGAACAGCAGGTAGAAGACGTGGTCAACTATCTGGCGACCATCCAGGTGACCCAGGACGAGAACCTGGCCGATGTCGAGCCCGGGATCAGCACTGCGCTGGACAGGCTGGCCAATGCCGACGCCACCGTCGAGGCCGCCATCCTCGACCAACGTCAGGTGGTGGCTCAGATCGAGTCGGCGCCCGCAGACGCCGCCATCGTGGTACCACTGGCGACTCAGGCGAGAGAGAGCCCTGGACGGAGCCGCGACCGGCATCGACACCGATGCCGATGGCATCTCCGACGCGGCCGAGACGGAGCTCAGTGCCATTTCCGCCGAGGCGGTGGAGGGGTTCTCGATCATCGAGCCGATCGCTCTCGATCCCGAGACGGCCGACGCCGAGCTGGCTGACGATGCCCTCGCGGCCCTGGAGCTCGCATCGGAGACGGACCCCATTGTCACGACGAACATCACAGCCATCGAGATCGCAATCGAGGAAGGGACTGTCGATCCGGCCGTTGGGCTCAGCCAGGCCTCATTGACCGCCCTCGAAGAGACCCGTGTCGCGGCGGAGGGCGCGGGCATCGAGGTCCCGGGCCCGATCCAAGATCTGGACGGAGCTAACGCGCTGGTCGCCGCCCTGGACGCCGCGTCAGCAGCCGAGGAGCCGGTCGAAGGTGCCGCCGACCTGTTGGCCGAGGCGACTGCGTCGATCGAGGATGGCTCCGACCCCGACGGTGACGGATTGTCGACCGGGGCCGAGAACGACATCAACGGTCAGATCGAGGCCGCCATCACCGCGACCACACCGGCCGGGATCACCCTGGTCACTCTCGATCCGACCAACCCGGCCTCCGTCGGTGGGGAGCCCGACGCCGAGACTGCCAACACGCTGGTGGGCAATCTGGAGTCGCTGTCGACCACCCTCTCGGTCACCGAGCAGAATCAGGATGCCGTCCTCGAGACCGCAGAGGGCGGTCTGGTCTATCTCGAGGAGTCCCAGCAGGCCGAGCTCTATTCGATCGACTTCGCCGGGGTGGCGGAGGCCATGGCCTCATCGCCCGAGGACGCGGAGCGGGCGGTCGGCCTGTTCAACTCCAATTGCGCCCGGTGTCACACCGCCGGTTACAGCGCCGGCGTCCCCTACACCCAGGAGGCGGGCTCGGGCGGTTTCGGGCCGGCGCTGTGGGATGGGCGGCCGACGGTGCAGTTCGGCGAAGCAAACGAGGACCCGGAGCAGGACCTGCTGGTCCAGTTCCTGATCAGGGGCTCCGAGGCCGAGACCCCGTATGGTCTCAACGGGTTTGGCACCGGCCGGATGCCGGCCTTCGGCGCCAGCCTCAGCCTCGAGGACATCGAGTTGCTAGCTCGCTATCTGCGGGGTGGGAACATGGACGGGAAGGAGGCCACCGTTGTTCTTCCGTGAGTTCTTTCGGTCGCTGTTCTCGGCCAACCTCTTCGTGACCGGGGTCATCCTCACCATTGCCGCGGTGGTCTTGTTCTATGGCTCGATCTACCTGTTCAACTACACGAATCTCGGGAAGCGTCTCGGGTTCCTGGTCACCGGGGCCGCCGTGTTCGGCTGGTTGACGATCACCTCGATGCTGTTCGTGGTCTACGCCCCACGCGGACCCAAGCCGGCCGACATCGAAGGGCTGAACGCATTCGAGATCAGGATCATCCCCATCACCTATCTGCTTGTGTCGCTGGTGCTCTTCCTCGCCTTCCTGGTGGCGCTGCACCAGTACGAGGAGGTGCAGGAGAAATCCTCTGCCTAGAGCCGGCTGCCGTAGTAGCTGAGAACCTGTAGCTCCATTGACAGGTCGACCTGACGCACTGAGACCTTGTCCGGCACATTGATCCGGACCGGGGCGAAATTGAGGATGGAACGGATCCCGTGCCCCACCAGACGATCGGCCACCTGTTGCGCCGCCACCGCGGGCACGGCGAGGATGGCGATCTCGAAGCTCTTCGATGAGCAATCCCCATCGAGGACGTCCAGATCCTGGATGGTGATGCTGCCCACCTTCGACCCGATCTTTCGGACATCGGTGTCGTACAGGGCGACGACATCGAAGCCGCGACGGCTCAGCCCGCCGTAGTTGGCCAAGGCCCGGCCCAGGTTGCCGGCCCCGAGGATCGCCACGCGTTGCCGCTCGGCGATTCCGAGCTCCCGGCGAATGCGTTCTTTGAGCTCGGCGACCGAGTAGCCGATGCCTCTCACCCCGTGGAAGTCGAGGTGTGAGAGGTCCCTCCGGACGTTGGCCGCATTGGCACCCGCCGCCGCCGCCAGCTCCTCGGAGCTGACCACATCCTTCGATGTAGCCAGGTCTTCCAACAGTCGGAGATAGCGGGGAAGGCGGACGACCGTTGCCTTTGGGATTTCATTCACAAGCTCACGATAAACCTGCGCGGCATGCTCGGAATCCCGGCTTCACGCCCCGCTATCTAACCTCACCGCCGATGTCTTCGCCCTCAGTCCTCGTCATCGGTGGCGGCCCGGCCGGTTCGGCGGCCGCCTATTGGCTGGCTCGGGACGGCCACGACGTGACGTTGGTCGAGAAGAAGGAATATCCCCGAGACAAGACCTGTGGCGATGGTCTGACGCCGCGGGCGGTCCTCCAACTCCAGGAGATGGGGTTCGAGTTCGACGTGCCCGAGTTTCATCGGATCACCGGTCTCCGCTCCTACGCCGGGGATGAGTACGTCGAGCTCGAATGGCCGGAACACTCCCGTTTCCCCAGTTGGGGTGGCGTGATGAGACGCAGCGACCTCGATTCCCAGGTGGCCACCCTCGCCGAGAAGCAAGGCGTGAGGATCATGGAGAAGACCACGGCGACTCCTGTGATCGAGGATGGCTTTCTCACCGGCGTCACCCTGGATCACGCCGGGGCCCAGGAGGTCGTCACGCCGATGATCAGCGTCATCGCCGACGGCTCCATGAATCGGTTCGGGCGGGAGCTTGGGAACGAGCGGCGCAGGGACTACCCGATGGGGATGGCCGCCCGCGGGTACTACGCCTCACCCCGCTCCAAGGACCCGTTTCTGGAGAGCCAGCTCGACTTGAGGGACTCCTCGGGAGCGACCATGCCCGGCTACGGCTGGGTGTTCCCTCTGGGCGACGGAACGGTCAACGTTGGGGTCGGCCTGCTCTCCACGTTCACGCGCTGGAAGCACGTCAACACCACCCACATGATGGCCGACTACGTGGCAACAGCCCCCGAGTACTGGGAGCTGTCGGAAGAGTCGAAGCTGACCAACCCGGTCGGCGGCAAGCTGGCCATGTCGTTCTCCAAGGGACCGCTGGTGGGCGCCAACTGGATCACGATCGGCGACGCCGCCGGAGCGATCAACCCCTGGAACGGAGAGGGCATCTCCTACGCGTATGAGACCGGTCGCATCGCCGCCGAGCATGTCGGCCGGGCATTGGGGACTGCAGATTTCGGGCTCTTACGCCGATATCCACAACAACTCGAGGATGAGTACGGGCTCTATTACAAGATGGCCCGCATCTTCGTGAAGCTGATCGGTCACCCGCCGGTGATGAGGACTCTGGCCCACACCGGGCTGAACAGCCGATCCTTGATGGAGTGGACTTTGAAGGTGATGGCGAATTTGCTCGACGAAGACGACAAGCACATGGGGGAGAGGACATACGATGCCCTGGCTGCGGTCGTCCGGACCCTGCCGACATCGTGAGGCCGGAGCTACTCGTCTTCGACGTCAACGAGACATTGCTCGACATGTCGCCGCTGCGGATGGACTTCGAGGATGTCTTCGGCGACGCTGACGCGTTGGGCGAGTGGTTCGCCCGTCTCCTCCATGGATCGTTGGTGTCGAACCAACTCGACCACTATCGGGCATTCGGTGTGATCGGAGTAGAGGCCCTCTTGCTGGTGGCGGAGCGGCGCGGGGTGGACGTGGATGAGGCCACAGCCACCGAGATCGTCACTCGTCTTGCCATCCTCCCCGCCCATCTCGATGTGATCCCGGCACTCGAGCAGCTTCTAGATGCTGGTTACCGCACCGCCGCGCTTACCAATGGCAGCACCAAGGCTGCAAACGTCCAGATCGAGAATGCAGGCCTCCACACCTTCATCCAAAGGGTGATCTCCGTCGAGGAGGTGGGCCGGTTCAAGCCGGACCCGGCCACCTATCGCCACGCCGCCCAGGTCATGGACGTGCACGTCTCGAAGTCGATGCTGATCTCGGCCCACGATTGGGACGTAGCCGGGGCATTGGGAGCCGGTGCATCGGCCGCCTTCGTCCGCCGACCCGGTTATCTGTGGAGTCTGCCCGGCTCGATGCCCGAGACCTTTGGGGCCGACCTCAAGGAGATCGCCGATCAGCTGATCGGCTGATCAGATCCGGGGAGCGACCTCCTCGGCGAGCTGGGTCATCAGCTCGACCTGGGCCTCGTAGTCGAGGGTGGCGAAATAGCTGCGGGCGGCGAACTCAACCGGCACGCCAGCCTTCTCCCGGAGATCGAGCAGCGTCTCGACGATCTGGTCGGAGGTCCCCGCGATCGTGGCCCGCCGGAACAGTGCCTCGCGATCGCTCTCGGTCATCGCGGGAGCGGCTGGTGGCGGACCGGGCCTGGTGGCCGAGGCCTCCATGTCGGAGTACTTCCAGGTCATGTGCCACAGGTGATCGGTGTACCTGGCCCAGGCGTCGTCAGCCGAGTCTCCTGGCAGCATCACCGAGTAGTGGACGATGCGGAGTTCGGCCGGGTCCCGTCCGATTCGCTCGCACTCGTCCTTGATCCACTCCAACTGGCGAAGGAAGCCGTTGGCGGAGGCGTTGGAGTAGATCCCGTCGGCGAGCCGGGCGGCCCGTCTGAGCGCCGGCTCGGCGCCGCCACCGATAAGGATCGGGATCGGCATCGATGGAGCGGGTCGGACCGCCAATTCGTCGAATTGGTACACCCGGCCCTGGTGGGTGAAGGGCTGGCCGGTCCAAGCCTGGGGGAGGATGCTCAGGATTTCCTCCATGGCCCGCCCTCTCTGGTCGACGCGGGCACCGAGACGGTCGAACTCGACCTCGCTCCAGCCCAGGCCGAGGCCAAGCGTGAACCGCCCACCGCTGAGCAGGCTGACCGTGGCCGCGTCCTCGGCGAGACGGAGCGGATGGTGGAGGGGGGCGAGGATGACCCCGGTCCCGATCTCGATGATCGACGTGGCGGCGGCGATGGCGCCACTGACCACGGCCAGAGATGGCATGTAGCCGTCGTCGACGAAATGGTGCTCGGTAGTCCAGACCGAGGAGAGCCCAAGCCGTTCGGCTTCGACGGCGATTGAGATCGTTTCCTCGTAGGCGCGGGACCAATCGGTCTCGCCGGGTTTGAGTTGTGCGCTGAGAAGTCCGAATCCGAGGGGCATGGGGGCAGATTACGTGTGAAGCGGAGGTGCCCGGTCCTGGTCGTCCAGCATGTGGGTGAGGACATGGTGGAATCGGCATCGCAGCTTGCCGTTGGCGACGTCGGTATTGCCGCCATTTGCCCAGTGCTTGAGATGATGCACGTCGCACCAGCGCGGGTCGCGATCACAACCGGGCCAGGTGCAGTGTCCGTCCCGGGCGATGATGGCCCGTCGCTGGGCCGCGGTCCATACCCGGGTTCGCCGGCCGACGTCAATGATCTCCCCTTCCGGGCCGAGGACGATCCGGCTCAGGGAGCAGTCGCAGGCGAGAGCGCGAAGCTCCTGGACGGTGAGGACAGGGCCGTGCTCGGTCTCGTGAAGCCCACCAGCGATCCCCTGGAGTGCGGGCAGGTCGCACACCACATTGATGTGGGGTTTCTCCCCGCCGACGGTGGGGGTGTCCCCGTGCTCGAGGTAGTAGCGGGCCAGGTCCTCGAGGGCATCATGACGACGCTGACGCGGGGTTCGGGTGTCGTCCGGGAGTGGAGGCGGCATGAGAGCGTCGATGGCGGCCAGGAACGCCTCGCCGGCCGAAGTGGTCATCCATCCATCGACCCGGATCATCCCACCGAGACTTCGCGATCCGGAGATCCCCCGCAGCTCCATTTGCTCCAGTTGGTCCCGAATCGTCCCTGGTCCGTCGACCGACTGTCGCCAGTACTCGAGGGCGCGTCGTGTATCGGTGACTCCCAGATCCTCGACGATGTCCACCAGCCGTTCTTCACCCCCAGCGAACTGATCCGGCAGATTGACCGCTTGTTCGAGGAGGACGGAGGCCTGGTCGGTGGACAATCGTCCCGCTGTCCAGGCCCGGAAAGTGTTACGCGCCGTCCGGAATACACGGGAACGAGCAACGAGACGATGGGCTCGACCAGATGCCATTCGACATCGGTGTTTGAGGAAGGTGGTGAGCGACGGATAGCCGAAATGGCGAGGACCGGCCCGATCTTCGAACGTGGAGATCCGTCTGAGACGCTCTGCCTCGAGCAGACCACTCACCGTCTCCAACTCGACCAGGTCGTCGGCCAACTGGTCGAGATGGAGATGTTCGATGTCCTCGACAACCCACTCCTCGAGTGCCGATCTGAGGGCGCTCATTCCATCTGCCCGAACATACGTTCGACACTACATGGTGGCCGTGACAGATTCCAGAGGTTCGATTGAGCTGGAACGGGTCTTTTCTAGGAAGGAATAGCCGCGACCGCGCTGACCTCGATCAGCGCACCAGGCACCCCTAGCCCAGCCACTCGCGCGCCCACGACCGGCGGCGTCGCCCCCGCCAACTCGGCGGCTGCGACTGGATAGGCGGCCGAGAGGTCGACGCCATCGACGTACAGGACCGTCATCATCACCAGGTCCTGGACGCTTGCGCCTGCCGCCGCCAGCGCGACGTGCAGGTTCTTCATCACCTGTTGCGTCTGAGCGGCGACGTCATCGCCGCCGACGAGCGTCCCGTCACCGTCGACGGCGTTCTGGCCGCCGATGTAGACCGTTGTAGCGCCCGGCGGCACGACCGCAACGTGCGTGAAAGCGGGGGATTGCACAAGTCCTTCTGGACGAAGCAGTGACGTCTGAGCCACTCCACCTCCTTTGTCCCGACCTCGTGGCGGCCTTTCAACGAACGGCACGATGCTACGCGTTGTCGACTGGGCCAGGACAGCCGTGTGACCAGACGGTCGTTTGGCAAAGTCGACACCGGGGAAGAGAGACCGGAATGGCGAAGCTTGTCGTGGTCGAACAACTGTCCTTGGACGGGGTGATGCAGGCGCCAGGTGGTCCGGATGAGGACCCGAGCGGCGGCTTCAAGCACGGAGGGTGGGCGATGCCCTACTTCGATGAGGTCGCCGGTGAGGCGGTCGGCAAATCCATGTCGGAGACCGCCGCATTCCTCTTCGGGCGAAAGACTTACGAGATCATGGCTGCCTATTGGCCCAATCAGCCGGAAGGCAACATGTTCGCCGACGTGCTCAACGGGTTGCCCAAGTACGTGGCATCAACGACCCTCGACGAGCCATTGGCCTGGTCGGGCTCCAATCTCCTGAAGGGTGACGTCGCCAAGGCGGTGGCAGCGCTCAAGGAGGAGCTGGATGGGAACATCGTGGTGCTGGGCAGCGGACAACTGGCCCGAGCTCTCACGGAACACGACCTCGTCGATGAGTACGGACTGACGATCCACCCGCTCGTGCTCGGTCCCGGTAAGCGGCTCTTCGATGAGGAGGGTGGAATGCGATCGTTGATCCTTGTCGATTCGAAGACCACTACGACCGGTGTGATCCTCGCCACCTACCGGCCCGAGGGCTGATTCAATCGAGACAGGTCCTCGTTCCATTGCGAACGCGATTTAGCCCATTCTGTTGCGTGAGCGACTGGTCAGGCGTCCCAGAAGGCGAGCTCCTCGGCGAGCAGCTCCACCATCTTCGTGGCATCCCAGTCCGGGTCGACCATTCGCTCCAACTCGCGATGTCGAGCCTTCGTGTTCCCGGCGACAAAGGTCTCCGGTTGCCAATTCCAAACGACGGGCCACACCAGCCACTGAATGACCCCGTAATGCACCTTGATCTCATCGAGGATCTCGTCGGCGCGGGGCTGATTGCCGAGAACCGCCCTGAATGCGGCGAACAGGCAGAGATAGTCGCCTTCCTGGAGGTAGATGCGCCCGCTCACGTGGTGCCGGGCCGATCGGGCGAGCTCGACCGCGCCGTTGCGGGGATCTGGGGAAGTCAGCGCGTGCATGGCCCGCATCAGGTCGACTTCGTAGGCCGAAATCTCGTCGAAGTCCGCCCCGCGAGCCACGGCATCCGCACGACGGCCGAGGAGAACCAATAGGCCGGCTTCGGCCAGCACTTCGTCCCAAAAGACCAGGCCACCCGTCGTCGCCAAAAGCGATGCTCTTTGTGCAGCGACCAGAGCGTCCTCGAGGCGACCGAGGCTGTAGAGCTGGCCGGATCGATGCATCTCGAGCATCGCCACATTGGCCTCGGGTGTCGACGAGCGCTCGGCACGGGGGAGAAGCTCGTCGAGAATCGCCAACCGCTCCTCAGCGCCTTCGACGGGTGCGAACCCGAAAGCTCCCACCTTGGGGAAGAAGCTGTCCTCGAGCTCGCCATCGGGATCGAGGTTTCGTGCCGCTTCGGTGATGGCGGGTGCCGGCGTCGGGTCGGCGTCGTTGAACGCCCTCATGAGGCGCCCGGTCAACAGGAGGGCTTGGTCCTCGGGAGGCAGGTCGTAATCGGAGTCGAGGAGATGCTGGTACTTGTGTGCCACCCCACGGCTCACCAGCGGCCAGAACACCCGTGCAACAGTCAATGCGGAATCGGCGTTGCGACCGTGTTCGATGCCCCACTCCAGGGCGGCGATCAAGTTGGACAACTCGCGTTCGTTCCGCTGGTACACCTCGGCGACATTGTTGTTGCGGTTGAACGAGGTTCCCCGCATCGACCCGATGAAGTGATCGTGGTGTCGCTCGGTCGCCGCGTCACGCTCACTCGCAGCTCTCAGCTTGTCCGATGCGAACAGTCGGATCGTTTCCAGCAGACGCCGTCTGACGAGACCGCCTTCACGCACCCGATCTACCAATGATTTGGAGGCGAGGGCTCCGACCAGAGCTGTCGCTTCGGGGTCGGCGATGCCGGTGACTGCGGGCACGTCGATGGGATCGAACCCACCCTGGAACACCGAGAGCCGTCGAAGCATGGCCTGTTCCCGTTCATCGAGCAACGAGTAACTCCACTCGATGGCGGCGAGGAGGGTTTGGTGGTGACGGACCGGGTCACGAGTCTCGGCAGCCAGCAGCCCGAACCGGTCGTCGAGCCTGTCTCCGATCTCTCTCAAAGACATCGACCTCGCTTGCGAAGCAGCGAGTTCGATTGCCAGGGGAATTCCATCGAGTCTGCGGCATATCTCGATGAGGACGGCCCGGTCCTCGGTGTCGAGATCGAATGATGAATCGGCCTCTTTGGCCCTCCGCAGAAACAACTCGATTCCTGGCGAATCGAAGGTGGCTGACTCGAGGAGTGGGATCTGAAACGCGTGCTCGCCGGGGATTGCGACTGCCTCCCGACTCGTGGCGAGGACCAACAGGTCGGGGCATTGTTGGAGCAGCCGGCTGATCAGGTCTGCTGCTCCCGCTACCACGTGCTCACAATTGTCCATCAGCAACAGGCATTTCCGAGGGCGGAGGAAATCGACGAGGCGATCAATGGTGGGCTCGGCTCCGATCACGGAGAGCCCGACTCCGTCCATCGTGGCTCCGATGACGTCTCCTCCATCGGTGATCGAGGTCAGGTCGACAAAGAACGCACCGCCGGGAAAGGACGAATGGGCCCGGTGTGCCGACTCGACGGCGAGGCTGGTCTTCCCGGCGCCTCCGACTCCGACAACAGTCACCAATCGCGCTGAGGCGAGCAGACCTTGCACGGCCTCGAGGTCATCGGCACGGCCGACCAGCTCGGTGGGATAGGTGGGAAGTGTGGACGGGATCGCCGATCTAGTTGGTGCCGTCAGACCGATCAGCGCGGGGTCCTGGTCGAGGATTCTCTGCTCGAGCACCTGGAGGGCTGGAGAGGGTTCGATTCCGAGGTCCTCGCCGAGAACCCGGCGCGCCTCCTGGTAGGCACGGAGCGCCTCTCCCTGGCGCCCGGAGCGGTAGAGGGCGAGCATCTGCAGCCCTCGGACCTCCTCGCGATACGGCATCGCTTTGACCAGAACCTCGAGCTCGCCCAGGGATTCCTCGTGCCGGCCGAGCTCGAGCAGAGATCGCAGTCTCGAGACCCTGGCCTGCTCGTAGAGCTCCTGGAGCCTGGAACGCTCCCCTACGAGAGCCAGCTCATCCGCGAGATCTCCGTACGGGTCTCCCCGCCACATAGGCAGAGCGTGGTCCAGGCCCTCAACGGCGGCCTTGTGATCGGTTTCGGCCGAGATAGCTGCCTGGGCAATCAGCGACTCGAAATGCGTGGCGTCGACATCGGCTTGGAGTGCGTAGCCGCCACTGGTCGATTCGATGGCCTGGCTGCCCAAGGCCCGGCGCAGGGCCGAGACATGGACCTGGACACTCTTTCGGGCTGTGGGAGGAGGATCATCGGGCCACAGGCCGTCGATGAGCTGTTCGAAAGAAACCGATCTCCCCTGAGCGGCAGCAAGCAGGGCGAGCACCAGTCGGGGACGAGCACCGCCAAGCGGGAGCGGGGCTCCATCCCTGACAGCCCTCATCGGCCCCAGCACCTGCAACTCGAGATCAGTCGGTGGCGCCACCCAGGAATGGTGGCATATGGAAGGCACCCGCCGACACACCGGAGAGGCATATCGGCGGGGTGCCTTGACGATCAGCGTCAATCGGCGAGGACCGACCGAACCTGTTCGAAGGTGCCTTGAGGCATCCCGGGGACCGGGGCGGTCGATGACTCGTCCGACGTCAGGTCATCGAAGAGCGACCTCGGCATCCCGGGCACCGGACCATGCACCAGGCCGGATTCCGCGTCCCGAGTCGCGGTCAGTGATTCGAAGAGATTGCGGGGCATGCCTGCCACCGGCCCGTTCGAAAGGCTGTTGCTGAACGGTGTCGAGTCCACCTGGGTCACCACCTGTGGCGTGAAGTCAGCCCCGTTGAGGGCTTCCGTGGCGTAGATCGCGGCGACGATAGCGACGGCTGCGGCCAGACCAGCAACGACCCACCTCAGGTCGAATGACTTGATTTCCCTCTGTGACATCTCTGCCTCCTTGGACTACGACCCCGCCAGATATCGGCGAGTGGTTCCTGTTGAGGCCAGAGTGCGAGACGGCGGTAAACGCTTGGATATCGGTCGGTAAAGACCTGGTCGCGAGATCTATACGCGGCCTGATGTGATTTACCAGCACCAGACGGCTCGTCCTATCCTCAGATGGTGACTCTGGCCGACTATCTGCCGATCGGGATCATGCTCGTTCTCGCCGCAGTTTTCGTCGCCGTGTCGCTCATCGCCTCCAGCTTCGTCCGACCCAACAACCCCACCGCGGCCAAGCTCGATCCCTACGAGAGCGGCATCGTCCCCGAGACCGAGCCGGTGCAGCGGTTCCCGGTCAAGTTCTATCTGGTGGCGATGCTCTTCGTCATCTTCGACGTCGAGATCATCTTCCTCTTCGCCTGGGCATCGATCTACGACAGTCTCGGCTGGTATGGGGTGGCGGCGATCTTCATCTTCACCTTCTTCGTCGCCGAGACCCTCGCCTACGTCTGGAAGCGGGGCGCCCTCGACTGGAATGTCCACCGACGGGCCCGGTACATCCCCACCGACGCCACCGACGAGGCCGCCTGATGGCCACCACCGCCCCGGGCAATCTGCTCATGACGACGATCGACAAGGCGGCGCGGTGGGCCAAGACCCGCTCGATGTTCCCCGCCTCGTTCGGCCTCGCCTGCTGCGCCATCGAGATGATGGCCACAGGGACGGCCCACTACGACTTGAGCCGGTTCGGGATGGAAGTCTTCCGCGCCTCGCCACGGCAGTCCGATCTAATGGTGGTGGCCGGGCGGGTGAGTCAAAAGATGGCGCCTGTGCTGCGACAGGTGTACGACCAGATGCCCGATCCGAAGTGGGTGATCTCGATGGGTGCCTGTGCCTCCACCGGCGGCATGTTCAACAACTATGCGCTGGTCCAGGGAGTCGATCAGGTGGTCCCGGTCGACATCTACGTGCCGGGATGCCCGCCGGGGCCGCAAAGCCTGATGCACGGGATCCTGACCTTGCACGACAAGATCATGAAGGGCGAGATCGCCAGTTGACCGACGACAACACCACCGTCGAGACCGAGGAAGCCGTCGAGGTCCCGGAGCGACCGCTTCCCGACCATGAGGTCCTGAGAGGCCTGTTTGAGCCCTTCGAGGACGTCGGTTGGGGGGAATCCCTGGGTCAGGATGTGGCCCGCGTGCCCAACGAGCGCTGGCTCGACTTCGCCACGGCGGCCAAGGTCGCCGGGTTCGAGGTCTGCGTCGACGTGACCGCGGTCGACTGGATGCGCTCGCGACCCGACCGTTTCGAAGTGGTGGCCAACCTGCTGTCGATGCAGCATCGGCTCCGGCTCCGCATGATCACCACAGCTCCACGTCAGGAGCCCACCGTCGCCTCGCTGGTGCCGGTTTGGCCCGGGGTCAACTTCGCGGAGCGGGAGGTCTACGACATGTTCGGGATCACCTTCGAAGGGCATCCGGATCTGACTCGGATCCTCATGCCAGACGAATGGGAGGGCCACCCTCTCCGAAAAGACTTCGGTGTGGGGACGGTCCCGGTGCAGTTCAAGGAAAGTCACAAGGCGACTTGAGATGAGCGACGACGCCAAGACCCTCGACGTCTGGGTGGCCGGCACCGAGGAGCCCGAGCTGACACCGACCGACGAAGGCGCCCAGGAGATCTCGATCGATGAGTCGGGCCGGCGTCTCGACGAGCAATTCGGGCGAGTAATCGAGGATGACTATGTGTTCGATGACGAGGCCGACGAAGACGAGCGGATGATTCTCAACATGGGGCCACAGCACCCGTCCACCCATGGGGTGCTCCGTCTGCAGATCGAGCTCGAGGGCGAGATCATCCGCCGCACCAAGCCGATCATCGGGTATCTCCACACCGGCATGGAGAAGACAGGGGAGCAGCTCAACTTCTCTCAGGGCGGCACCAACGTCACCCGCATGGACTACCTGGCCCCCTTCCACAACGAGCTGGCTTACTCGCTGGCGGTGGAACGGCTGCTCGAGATCGAAGTCCCCCCGCGCGCCGCCGCAATCAGGATCCTCCTCACCGAGCTCAACCGCTGCTCGTCTCACCTCGTTGCGCTCGCCACCAACGGGATGGACATCGGGGCCATCTCCATGATGATGTACGGCTTCAGGGAGCGAGAGCAGATCCTCGCCTTCTTCGAGAAGACGACCGGGTTGCGGATGAACCACAACTTCATTCGACCGGGAGGAGTGGCCGCCGACCTGCCTCCAGGTTGGAAAGACGACGTTGCCGCCATCATCGAAGAGCTGCCGAGGCGGCTGGTGCAGTACGACGACCTGCTCGAGAACAACCCGATCTGGGTGGCCCGCACCAAGGGCGTCGGTGTCCTCTCGCCAGATGAGGCCATCGCTTACGGGATCACCGGGCCGACCTTGCGCTCCACCGGCGTCGATTGGGACATCCGCAGAGCATTCCCCTACAGCGGGATCGAGCAGTATGAGTTCGAGGTGCAGGTTGGCGAGCACGGCGATGTCTACGACCGCTACCGGATCAGAGTGGAGGAGATCAAGCAGTCGCTCGCCATCGTCGAGCAGGTGATGGACACCATCCCGAAGGGCGACTTCCGGGTCGATGACCGCAAGGTCACACCGCCGCCGAGGGCCAGGATCGATGAGTCGATGGAGGCGCTGATCCACCATTTCAAGCTCTTCACCGAGGGGTACAAGGTGCCGGCGGGCGAGACCTACGTCGCAGTCGAGTCACCGCGCGGGGAGCTGGGTTGTTATCTGGTGTCGGACGGGGGAGCGCGGCCCTATCGGATGCACACCCGTGCCCCCTCGTTCTCCAACCTGCAGGCCCTTCCCATCGCCATGGCCGACTCGCTGATGGCTGACACCGTCGCCACCATCGCCTCCCTCGACCCGGTGATGGGCGACGTCGACCGGTAGCCCCAAGTACCCGGGCCCGCGGTTTCGCCCGATCTAACGGTGATACCTAATCTCCGGCGTCGATGAGCCACTGGTCGGAGGCCACCCAGGAGCGGGCCCAGGAGATCATCTCCAGGTATCCCCAGAAGCGGTCGGCGGTGATGCCATTGCTCTATCTGGCTATGGCAGAAGAGGGGTATCTGACCAACGAGGGCATGGAAGAAGTCGCCCGATGGGTGGACATCACCCCGGCCCAGGTTCAGGCCGTGGCCACCTTCTACACCATGTACAAGCGGAAGCGCACCGGCAAGTACCTGATCTCCTGCTGCACCTCGATCTCGTGCATGCTCCTCGGCGGTGACGACATCCTGCACGCAGTCGAGGATGAGTCTGGTGTCCCCCACGGTGAGACCGGTGCCGACGGGCTCCTCTCGGTCGAGCACGTCGAGTGCATCGGGGCCTGTGGCGGAGCACCTGCGGTCCAGGTCAACTACGAGTTGATCGAAGGGGTCACCCCGGAGAAGGCCCGTGACCTGGTGAGATGGTTGGGGGTTGCTCAACCAGAAGTCGTCAACACCGATGAGATCCAAGAGCTGTTCGGAGGTGTCCGCAGCTTCGATTGGGCCATCAGAGAGGTTGGCGGGGCGGTCGGCCCCTATCCGGCCTTCCAGCCGCTGGGCACAGTTGGCGTCGAGGACAAGGCTTGACGACACCCCTCGTTGTCACCAAGCGGATGACCGAGTTCCCTGCCGACTCGCACACCATCGACCGATACGAGGCGACCGGCGGCTACGAGCAAGCCCGACGCGCCACCGGGATGACCCGGGACGAGCTGGTCGAGGAGATCAAGACGTCCGGTTTGCTCGGCCGCGGCGGCGCCGCATTCTCCGCCGGCCTCAAATGGAGCTTTCTCGCCCCGCCCCGACCCTCGTATCTGGTCATAAACGCCGACGAATCCGAGCCCGGCACCTTCAAGGACCGCCAGCTTCTGGAGCGGGACCCCCATCAGATGCTGGAGGGGATCATCATCACTGCGATCGCAAATGAGGTGCACAACGCCTTCATCTACATAAGAGGCGAGTACCCCAAGCCGGCGAGGCGGGTGCAGGCTGCAGTCGACGAGGCGTATGCCAAGGGCCATCTGGGCACGGGCATCCTCGGGTCCGACTACGACCTCGATGTGACTGTTCATCTGGGGGCGGGGGCCTACATCTGTGGCGAGGAGACCGCTCTCATCAACAGCCTGGAGGGCCTACGCGGTGAGCCTCGTCTCAAACCGCCCTACTTCCCCGCCGCCAAGGGCCTCTACATGCAGCCCACCATCGTCAACAATGTGGAGACGGTCTCGAACCTGCCTCACATCCTGGCCATGGGCGCTGAGGACTTCATCGAGCTCGGCCATCCCCTCGACACGGGGACCTTCATGATCTCGATATCGGGTCACGTCGAGAAGCCGGGCAACTACGAGCTCCCTCACGGGATCACGTGGCGCCATCTCATCTACGACATCGCCGGCGGCATCTCCGGAGGTCGTGAGCTGAAGACCTGGGTGCCGGGCGGCGCCTCCGCGCCCTGGTTCGTCCCCGGGATCCATCTCGACGACCAGATCACCAAGGACGTCTGTGCCGAGGCGGGCTCGATGCTCGGGTCGGGGGCGGTCATCGTCATGGACGACACCACCTGCATGGTCCGTGCCGCCGAGCGGATCGTGCGCTTCTTCGCCCACGAGTCGTGCGGGCAGTGCACGCCGTGCCGGGAGGGCACTACCTGGATGGAGATGATCCTGCGACGCATCGAGGAGGGTCAGGGCCGGGCGGTCGATCTCGATCTCCTCCTCGACGTCTCGGACAACATCAGTGTCGGTCTGGGCTGGCCCCCGAAGATGACCACGATTTGCCCGCTCGGCCCCTCGGCCGTGTCACCCGTGCTCGCCCTCCGCGACTACTTCCGCGACGAGGTCCAAGAACATGTGGACGGGAGGGGTTGCTGGTTTCCTGGGGCGCGAGTGAAGCCCCAGGCCGCCGGTGATGGTGACCGCCAACAGCTGGTGGAGATCGGGGCGACCAGCGAGCGGGGGTCTGGGGGTCGCCCCCCAGAGATAACAGGCGGAGGGGATCGCGAATGAGCCCCGAGCCTGAATTCGTATCGATCACCATCGACGGGGCTACCCATCAGGTGCCAGCCGGCGACTTGTTGATCAAGGCGGCCCAGGACAACGGGACCTATATCCCGCGTTTCTGCTGGCACGAGCGGATGAACCCGGTGGGGATGTGCCGGATGTGCCTGGTCGAGGTTCAGGGGCCGCGTGGCCCGATGCTGGTCACCGCCTGCACCAACAACGTCGCCGATGGGATGGTCGTCGACACCAGGAACGACACGGTGAAGAAGGCCCAGGAGGGCGTCCTCGAGTTCCTCCTGGCCAACCATCCCCTCGACTGCCCGGTCTGCGACAAGGGCGGTGAGTGCCCGCTGCAGGACCAGGCCTTCTCCCACGGCCCGGGAGAGAGCCGTTTTGTCGAGATCAAGCGCAACTACGAGAAGCCGATCGCCATCTCCGATCTCGTCCTCCTCGACCGCGAGCGGTGCATTCTCTGCGCCCGATGCACCCGATTCGCCGACGAGATCAGTGGCGATCCCCTGATCGAGTTCAAGTCGAGGGCCAACGTGACCGAGGTGAACACCTTCCCCGATCTCCCGTTCTCGTCCTACTTCTCCGGGAACACGATCCAGCTCTGCCCTGTCGGCGCCCTCACCGCGGCCCAGTACCGGTTCCGGGCGCGGCCGTGGGACCTCCAGATGGTGGAGAGCTCCGGTCTCCACGACACCGCCCACCCCCGGCTCTCGGTCCAGGTCAGCCAGAACGAGATCTTGCGTCTGGTGGGGGTGGACAACGACGCGACCAATCACGGCTGGTTGTCCGACAAGGAGCGCTTCGGATTCCAATACCTCGGCTCGGAGGAGCGTCTCACCACGCCACTGGTCCGCCGCGATGGGGAGTTGGTGGAGACCACCTGGGCCGATGCCCTCGACCGCGTCGCCGGGAGGATCGGTCTCATCCGGGACGAGGACGGCGGCGGCGCCTTCGCCGTGATCGGTGGGGCCCATGGCACCAACGAGGACGCCTATGCCCTCTCCAAGTTCGCCCGAGTGGTGCTGGGGACCAACAACGTCGATGCCCGGCTCGACGATGCCCTCGCCTCCCATTTCCTGGCCGCCACTGCCGATCGGGCCCTCATCTCCGATATCGACACCGCCGACACCATCGTGATCTGGGGGCCGGATCTCAAAGAGGAGCATCCCACCCTCTATCTGCGAGTCCGTCGGGCCGCGCAGGAGCTCGGGGTCCGGCTCGTGGTCGTGCATCCCAGGGCCACCGGACTCGATGATCGGGCGGCGATCAAGCTCGGCTACCGGCCTGGTGGCGGCTTCGCGCTGCTCGACGAGATCGCCGACGGCAAGCACCCCGAAGTCCGGCAGGCATTGAGCGCGGATCGGGTTGTAGCCCTGGTCGGCCAGGCCTCGTTCGCAGACGGCCCCAAGCTGGCCGAATCGGTGGCGGCCTACGTTCGCAACAAAGCCGGCTCGGCGCGCATCCTCCCTCTCGCCAGACGGGGCAACATCTTCGGCGCCCTCGACATGGGTCTCGCCCCCGACCTCCTGCCGGGGCGGGTGGCCGACGAGGACACCGGGCGGGCGGCTTTGGCCGCCTCCTGGGGCGAGATGCCTTCCGAAAGGGGCAAGGACACCAGGTCGATGCTCGAGGGCCTCGACTCGGGAGATATTCGATTCCTGTTGCTCGTCGGGGCCGATCCGGTTCGTGACGTGCCAGATCCGAGACAGGCCGCGCTTGCGCTGGAATCAGCCGAGTACGTGGTCTCCATCGATCTCTTCCTGAACGACTCCAATCGCGGCGCCGACGTGATCTTCCCGGCCGCCGGCTTCGCCGAGAAGGAGGGCACCGTCACCAATCTCGAAGGTCGAGTGCAGAAGGTGAACTCGATCGCGCCGGTTCCGGGCCAGGCGAGACCCGACTGGGAGATCCTCGACGACCTGGCCGAGCGGGCCGGGCACCCGATCGGTCTCTCCAATGGTGAAGCGATCGCCAAAGAGATCTCCGAGGTCGCCCCCGCCTATGCCGGGATCAGCTGGGATCTCCTCGAGTGGGAGGCTCGGGACGGGGCAGTGGTCCCGCTGTCGGGAGCCCAGCCGCTGAGCCACATACCGGTGGCTTTGAAAGGGGACAAGGCGCCGTCCGCCCCGCTGATCCTCCATGTGGCGAGGACCCTCTACGACGATGGGGTGATGATGAGGCACAGCCAATCGCTACACCCTCTCGCCCCGGGAGCGGTGGCCCATCTCAACCCCGACGACGCCAGAAAGGCCGGAGCCCAGCAGGGTCATCTGGTCAAGGTCGTCACCAAGCACGGCGAGGGCGAGTTTTCCGCCGTCGTCGACGACGGGACGCCACCCGGTGTCGTCTATGTGCCCTTCAACCAGCCGGGGGCGGGTTCTCTCGGCACCGAGGCCGTTGTCCGGGTGACCGCGGTGGGCAAATGAGCTGGCCCGAGTTCTGGATCGTCGTCCTCCGCGTGATACTCACCTTTGTTCTGTTGTTGGTGGCGACATTGATCAACGTGTGGGCAGAGCGAAAGATCCTCGCCGACATGCAGAACCGGATCGGCCCAAAGCGGGCCGGGCCCTGGGGCATCCTGCAGACGGTCGCAGACGGCCTGAAACTGTTCTTCAAGGAAGCGATCACTCCGCGCAAGGTGGAGTTGGGTATGTACCTGCTGGCGCCGTTCCTGGCGGTGGTCCCCGCCTTCCTCATCTTCATGATGGTCCCCTGGGGCAAGCCGTTCACCATCGGTGGCCATGAGGTCACTTTGCAGGGTGCCGATCTGAACATCGGCCTGCTCTTCATCCTCGCCATGTCCTCGCTCGCGGTCTATTCGGTGGTTCTGGCGGGATGGGCATCGGGATCCAAGTACCCGCTGCTCGGAGGGGTGCGCGCCACGGCCCAGGCGATCTCCTATGAGGCGGCGATGGGGCTGGCCATGGTGGCCGTGGTCATGTTCACCGCAACCCAGGGAGATGGGGGCACTTTGTCGTTGGCCGAGATCGTCGAACGCCAGGCCGGCACCTGGGGCGACATCATCCCGGCCCTCGAGCCGGTGCTCCAGTTCATCCCGCGCTGGAACGTGTTCCCCCAGATCGTGGCCTTCATCATCTTCTTCATCGCGATCGTCGCCGAGACCAATCGCGCCCCATTCGACCTGGTCGAGGCAGAGCAGGAGATCGTCGGCTTCCACACCGAGTACTCCGGGATGCGATTCGCCATGTTCTTCCTCGCCGAATACGTGAACATCTTCTCGATGTGCGCCATCGCCGCCTCATTGTTCCTCGGCGGCTGGAACGGGCCCACGTTCGAGGGATCGGTCCCCGCGATCATCTCGGGCATCCTCCCTACGGTCTGGTTCCTGGCCAAGACATACTTTCTGATCTTCCTTTTCTTCTGGATCAGGGCAACCCTGCCCCGGTTGCGCTACGACCAGCTCATGCAGCTCGGATGGAAACGGCTCATTCCCGGCGCACTCGCCTGGCTCGTCCTCTCCGCATTCGTGATCTCATTCCGCCAGTTCGGCGCTCCCTGGAGTCAGTGATGGGTCTGATCAAAGAGCTGATCAAGGGGTTGCGCGTGACCGGCGGGACGATGATCCGAACCATCGCTGGTGACGAGCTTGTCACTACCGAGTACCCGCATGAGATGCGGGTCAAGCCGCAGCGTTTCCACGGGCGTCACGTGCTCAATCGCTATCCCGACGGCATGGAGAAGTGCATCGGCTGTCAGTTGTGCGCCGGCGCCTGCCCGGCGCAGTGCATCTATGTGCGGGGAATGGACAACGATCCAGAGAGCCCGACATCTCCCGGCGAGCGATTTGGCTACGTGTACGAGATCAACATGCTCCGTTGCATCTTCTGCGGTCTCTGCGTCGAGGCCTGCCCCACGGAGGCGATCACGATGACCAGCCTCTTCGAGATCTCCACCACCACGCGTGAGGACGCCATCTACACCAAGGAGACCCTGCTCATGGACCGTCGAGGGAACGTGCCCCACATGTTTCCCGACGACGAATTGGCTGATCTCGACGAGCTGGACACCGCGGATGGCTGGTTGCGCGCCACTTCGCCGGCCGGGGTCGCCGCATACGAAGGGGTGAAGATGTGGCAGGGCACCCCTGGCCCCGGCGACTGGTCACCGGAGCCCTCACAGGAGGAGCGGGACCGCAGGACTGGCGACGAGGAAAAGGATGGTTGAGACCGTCCTGTTCGTGATCGCGGCGCTCGCCGCGCTGGCCGGCGCGGTGACCGTGGTACTTGCCCGAAACCCGATCTACTCGGCCGTCGGTCTGCTCGGCACCCTGTTCTCGGTTGCGATTCTCTACGTGGTGCAGCTCGCCCACCTGGTGGCCGCGGTCCAGGTGATCGTGTACGCCGGTGCGGTCATGACCCTGTTCCTGTTCGTGATCATGCTGATCGGAGTGGACAAGGAGGAGAAGAGGATCGAGCCACTGCCCCGGCAGCGACTGTGGGTCGGTGTTCTCGCCGGTGTCGTGATTCTGTTCGCCGCTGGTCTCGCACTTTTCGGGGACTTCGTCTGGGTTCCGGCGGCGGCCACCGCAATCGATCAGGACGCCACCAACGGGACGATCCAGGCCGTGGCCGAGCCTCTGTTCACTGATTGGGTGCTCGCCTTCGAAGCCACCGCGCTCCTGTTGACGATCGCCGCCGCCGGTGCGGTGGTCCTGGCCCAGTTCAAGAGAAAGCGGGCGTGATGGTTCCCGTCGGGTGGTACATGGCACTCGCCGCGGCCCTGTTCCTCATCGGGGCCTTGGGCATGCTCCTGCGCCGCAATGCACTGGTCATGTTCATGTGCATCGAGCTGATGCTGAACGCGGTCAATCTGACGCTGATCTCGGCGGGTCGGGCCATGAACGACCTCAACGGCCAGGTTGCGGTGTTCTTCATCCTCGTGGTCGCCGCAGCCGAGGTCGTCATAGGGCTGGCGATCATCGTCGCAATCTTCCGACGACGGGCCACCGCGTCCGTGGACGAGTTGAGCGAGCTTCGTGGCTGACTTCGTCTGGCTCGTCATCGCTCTGCCCCTCGCCGGGGCGGTGTTCCTCCATTTCTTCGGGAGATACGTCAAGGAGCCGTTGAGCGGCTGGCTGGCCTCAGCTGCGATCGGCGGGGCATTCGTCGTGGCCGCCATCGCCGCGGTGCCGTTCATTCAGGGTGGGGCGGAGCCGGTGACCATCTCTCTATGGGAGTGGATGCCGGCGATCGGGGCCAGCTTCGAGCTGCTCTGGGATCCGCTGGCCGCATTGATGGCCCTGATCGTCACCGGTGTCGGCACGTTGATCCATGTCTTCGCCATCGGCTACATGCATGGTGACGAGCGCTTTCACCGGTTCTTCACCAATCTCAACCTCTTCGCCGCCTCGATGCTCACACTGGTGCTCGCCGGCAACTACGCCATGTTGTTCCTGGGGTGGGAGCTGGTCGGGCTCTGCTCGTATCTGTTGATCGGGTTCTGGTACACGCGGACGACGGCGGCAGCCGCCGCCAAGAAGGCGTTCGTCGTGAATCGCATCGGCGACTTCGGCTTCATGATCGGCCTGATGCTGGTCTTCACCGTTTTCGGCACCCTCTCATTCGCCGGCGTCTTCGAGCGGGCCGGCGAGGAGCTCACCGGGGGGATGGCCACGGCGATCGGGTTGCTCTTCCTGGTTGGTGCCGCGGGCAAATCGGCGCAGATCCCGCTCTATGTGTGGCTGCCCGATGCCATGGAGGGGCCGACCCCGGTCTCCGCCCTCATCCATGCCGCGACGATGGTGACGGCCGGGGTGTACGTCATCGCCCGCTCCGCCCCGATCTACGAGTTCACACCGGTTGCTTCGATTGTGGTCGCATCCGTTGGGGCGCTGACCGCGATCTGGGCCGCATCGATCGCCCTGGCCCAACGCGACATCAAGAAAGTCCTCGCCTACTCGACTATCTCCCAACTCGGCTTCATGTTCCTCGCTGTGGGGGCGAGGGCATACGTGGCGGGGGTCTTCCATCTGATGACCCACGCCTTCTTCAAGGCATTGCTCTTCCTCGGCGCCGGCTCGGTGATCCATGCCATGAGCGACGAACAGGACATGCACCGGATGGGCGGCCTGATGCGGAAGATGCCGGTCACTGCCACCACCATGGCGATCGGCGCCCTGGCGCTGGCCGGGATACCGCCATTGGCCGGTTTCTGGTCCAAAGACGAGATATTGGCGGCCGATTTCGCCAGGGGCGGGTGGTACTACTTCCTGTGGATCATCGGGCTCGTCACTGCCCTGCTCACGGCGTTCTACATCGCCAGGCTCTGGGTTCTTGTGTTCTACGGGGAGCCGCGGTGGCAGGAGGGTGCGCACCCCCACGAGTCGCCGCGGGTGATGACCCTGCCTCTCATCGCCCTGGCTTTCCTCTCCGTGGTCGGAGGCCTGGTCAACACACCGTTCCGGCTCGGTCTCGAGCATTTCCTCGAGCCCAGCTTCGAAGGTGTCCACATCCAAGAGGCTCCTACCGACTGGCTGACGCTTGCCGTACTGGCAGGTCTCTCGATCTTGGCTGCGGGTGTCGGCGCCGGCGCCGGCATTCTTGCCTACCGGCGTCCTCCTGAGCGGTGGCGGCGTTTCGAGGAGTCGTTCGAGCCGCTGTGGGGGACCTGGGAGCAGGCCTACGGAGTCGACGATCTCTATGGGAGGACTCTGGTCCTCCCGGGTCGGAGACTGGCCGAGGCCGCCGCCTTCTCGGTCGACGCGAAGGTGGTGGATGGCGCGGTCAACGGTGTGGGTCGGTTGGTGCGCGGCGCCGGCGACTGGGCCCGGCCGCTCCAGACCGGTTTCGTTCGCAACTATGGCGTGTTGTTCCTGGCCGGTGCCCTGGTAGTCGTGGTCTGGCTGGTGGCAGGAGCATGACGTGTTAACCGCCCTGATCCTGCTGCCGGTGGCCGCCGCCATCATCGTGGCGCTGATCCCGGGGCGTCGGAGAGAGATCCATCTTTCCCTCGGCATCGCCCTCTCCGTGATGCCGTTGGCCCTCGCCGGATATCTGTTCTGGGTGTTCGAGCCGGCAGCAGGGTTTCAGTACGTCGTCGATGTGCCCTGGTACGAGCCTTGGGGAATCGCCTGGAATCTCGGGATCGACGGGATCTCGCTTCCGATGGTGGTCCTCACCACTCTGCTGGTCCCGATCGCCCTGGCTGCATCGACGACGATCACGAATCGGACCAAGGAGTTCGTGATGTACACGCTGCTCCTCGAGGCCGGCATGATCGGCGCCTTCCTGGCCCTCGACCTCTTCCTTTTCTTCGTCTTCTTCGAGGCGATGTTGATCCCGATGTACTTCATCATCGGCATCTGGGGAACCGAGCGCCGGATCTACGCCGCGGTCAAGTTCTTCATCTACACAGCCTTCGGCTCGGCGTTGATGCTGGCGGCGATCATCGGTCTCGCCCTCACCTACGCCTCCCAGGAAGGGTCTGCATCGTTCGCCCTCTCCGATCTGGCCGGGCTCGACCTGTCCGTTGGGACCGAGCGGATGTTCTTCGCCGCCTTTGCCATCGCCTTCGCTATCAAAGTTCCTTTGTTCCCGTTCCACACCTGGCTCCCCGATGCCCATGTCGAGGCGCCCACTGCCGGCTCGGTGCTGCTCGCTGCAGTCCTCTTGAAACTTGGGACCTACGGTCTTCTCCGGTTCAACCTCTCACTGTTCCCCGACGCGTCGGTCGATGCCATTCCCGATCATGGCGATCCTGGCCGTCATCGGGATCATCTACGGAGCGGTGGTGGCGATCGTCCAACCCGACCTGAAGAAGCTCGTCGCCTATTCCTCCGTGAGCCACCTGGGTTTCATCGTGCTCGGCACCTTCGCCCTCACCTCGGGGGGGCTCCAGGGGGCGGTGATCCAAAACGTGAACCATGGTCTCACCACCGGCGCCCTGTTCCTCCTGGTCGGGATGATCTACGACCGGAGGCACACCAAGAAGATCGCCGATTTTGGCGGCCTCCAGAAGACTGTTCCCCTTCTCGCCGGGTTCTTCTTGTTCATGACCTTCGCCTCGATCGGGCTTCCGGGTCTCAACGGCTTTGTCGGTGAGTTCCTGGTGCTGATTGGCAGCTACCCCGCCCTACCGAGTTTCAGCGTCATCGCCGCATTCGGGGTGGTCCTGGCTGCCATCTACCTGCTGTGGGCCTACGAGCGAGTCTTCACCGGCGTTCCCGACAAGGAGGAGAACACCGTGCTGTCCGACCTGTCGGGTCGCGAGATTGCCCTTCTGGTGCCGATCGCGATTCTCATCGTCGTGATCGGGCTCTATCCCAATCTGCTCCTGGACAAGATCACGCCCTCCACCGAGGCGGTCCTCGACAACATCGTCGAGCAGACCGACTACACCATCCCGGAGCCGGGTCGGATCGGCGACGTTTTCGTGGCAGGTGCTGACTGATGATCACCCCGCCAGAGATCTCCTGGATCGCCATAGCCCCCGATCTAGCGCTGGCCGTCGGCGCGGCCCTGGTGCTGCTAGTCGATGTCCAGTGGAAACCGGCGCCTCGTGTTCTCGGATGGGTGGTCGGGGCGACGTTGGCCGTTGCCGCCGGGTTGACCATCCTGCAGTGGGCGCAAGGCGCCGATGCCCTGGCCTCGGGGGACACCGAGAGCCTCGTTGCCTTCTCCGGATTGATCACGATGGACGGGTTCGCCATCTTCTCCCGCTTCGTCCTCATCGCGGCCACCGCGTTGGGTCTGGCCGCGGGATGGCGCTTCGTCGTGAGCCTGGGGCGCCGTGGGGCGGAGGCGATCGCCCTGGTCCTCCTGGCAACGACCGGCTTCTCCCTGATGGTCGCCTCCAACAATCTGGTCATGCTTTTCCTCGGGCTCGAGGTCGGCTCCATCGCCCTGTATGTCCTGGCCGGGCTCGCCCGGGAGAGGCGCGAGTCGGAAGAAGCCGCAATCAAGTATTTTCTGCTCGGCTCGTTCGCCTCGGCGGTGTTCATATATGGCGTCGCCCTCATCTACGCCGGGACGGGCCAGTTCGAGATCCTCGGTATCCGTCAACTCCTCGATGACTTCGTCATCTCCAGCCCGGCGGTGATTTACATAGGGATTGGCCTCGTGGTGGCAGGTCTCGGGTTCAAGGTGTCCGCCGCTCCGTTCCATACCTGGGCGCCGGACGTCTACCAGGGGGCACCGGCGGGGCTGGTCGGCTACATGGCGGCGGTGGCAAAGGTGGCCGGTTTCGCCGCCATCGCCCGAATTCTGCTCACCGCGTTCTCCGATCTCTCCGACACGTGGCTCCCGGTCGTGGCGGGCATTTCGGTGCTGTCGATGGTTCTCGGGTCGGTGCTCGCCCTCGTCCAGGGCGATGTGCGCCGTCTGCTCGCCTACTCGGGGGTGGCTCATGCCGGGTTCATCATGACTGGGGTGGTCGGCGGCGCCACCGACGGTGTCCTCTTCTACCTGGCCATATACGCCATCCAGCTGGTTGGCGCATTTGCCGTTGTCGCGGTGGTGAGCGGCCCCGATGGTGCAGGGTCCAGCATGGATGAGTACCGCGGCCTCGGCCGGCGCAGCCCGCTCCTGGCCGGGGCCTTCACGATCCTCCTGCTCGGGATGGGCGGTCTCCCCATCACATCAGGTTTCGTGGCCAAGTTCGGTGTCTTCACCGACGCGTGGGCACAGGGGTACCAATGGCTGGTGATCGTGGCGGTGATCGCATCGGTGGTGGCTTTCGCCTTCTACATCCGGGTCATCGTCGTCATGTACATGGACGACGCCGGCGAAGAGCAGCCACTGCGTGTCGGTCCCGAGCGTTGGGTGTTGGCGTTGGCTGTCGGAGCGACGATTCTCTGGGGCATCTTCCCGTCGTCGCTTCTCGATCTGGCAGCTGATGCATTACCTCTCTAGATCGGCGCTCTGCGCCGGAATCGCCGGCATCTTCCTCCTCGCCGGGACCACACCTGCCCTGGCCGCGGAGACCGCGGCCTCTGAGATCGTGATCATCCCGGAAGGGGACACGGTCACCGAAGACCTCTATGCGGCGGGATCGCGGGTGGTGGTGGAGGGGACCATCGAAGGCGATCTGATGGCATTCGCAGCCGAAGAGGTAGTCATCAATGGCGAAGTCACAGGGAGCGTTGTGGCAGTTGCCCCGACCATGACGATCGGCGGTGAAGTTGGGGGGTCGGTGCGATTCACTGCCAACAGAGTCGCCATTTCTGGATCGATAGGCGGAGACCTGGTCGGCGCCGCCCTCCGGGCCGAGCTCACCCCCGAATCCACGATCGAGGGCGACGTCCTGGTGTGGGCATTCAGGTTGGTGGCAGCCGGGACCATAGGGACCGATCTCGAAGGCACCCAGCGAACTTTGGAGCTGGCGGGGAGTGTCGCGGGAGACGTCGATGTGAGTGTCAACAGCCTCATCGTCACCGGCCCGCTGGACGTGACGGGCGACTTTGGCTATCGCTCCCCGTCTGAAGCCGAAGGGCTGGACCAGGCGACAGTGGGCGGCGTCGTCGCCCACAAGACGCCGCTGCCGCCCAACATACGGATTCGCGCTCTCGGGTTGCTGACTCGATTCCTCGTGATCCTGGGCCTGACCTGCGCCGCCCTCCTCGTCGCCTGGGGCTGGCCGGAGAGGACCGAGGCCGCCGGGGATAGAGCCAGGGGCAGCGTGTGGCGGGCCCTGGGCCGGGGCGCTCTGATAGTCCTCTCCCCGTTGATCGTGGCCGGGATCGCGGCTCTCATCGCAGGTCTCGTCCCAGCTTCGGCCAGCCTGCCTTTGCTCGCGGTGTTCGTGCCACTGATCCTTGCCCTAGCTGGTCTCGTCCTGGTGCTCTCGTTGGTGGCCGGGGTGCCAGCCGTTCTCGCCTTCGGACGGGCAGTCCCTGGCGAGCGGGGACTCTACGGGTCGGTGGTCGTGGGATCGATCGTGGTCGGGGTCTTGTGGATGATCCCCTACGTGGGCTGGCTGGTGCCTTTGCTCGTCTTGCCCATAGGTCTTGGGGCATGGATGCTGAGCTTCAGGGAAGCGCAGTCACCTCAATCGTCCCGTCAAACCGCTTGACGACCGGCCGGCCGTCAGGATCGGGCTCCACAGTGAACGATCCGGCCACCTGGAGATCGGCTGACGAGGTCCCTACCAGCACCTCGATCAAACCTGGCTCGACCACGTATTTCAGTTCACGGTCATAGAACCCGAGCTGTCCTACCGGCAGGCGGAAGGTCACCTGACGGGAGCCTCCGGCCGGGAGGCCGACCCGGGCAAAGCCCTTGAGCTCGAGGACTGGCCGGGTCACAGTTGCCACAGGGTCCCTCACGTATAGCTGGACGACCTCGTCACCTTCCATTTTCCCGGTGTTGGAGACGATGGCCGTGACTGTCACCTCTTGGTTCCAGCCGGCCACGTCCGGTGTCACCGAGAGTTTCGAGATCCGGAACGTCGTATAGCCAAGGCCGTGGCCGAATGGATAGAGCGGGCCGGCCCCTCCGTCCACGTAGTCGCCTTTCCAATGCGATCTGCCGCCCGACACCTTGTGCCCGTAATACACCGGTATTTGCCCCGCTGATCGCGGGTGGGAGATGGGCAGCTTCCCGCCAGGGTTGACGACGCCCGTGAGGACATCGACGAGGGCCTCGGCTCCCTCTTCTCCGGGCAGCCAGGCCTGGACCACCGCGGCGCTGTGCTCGTGCGCCCAGACGCTGCCGCCGGGACGCCCGGAGACCAGGACCAGGATCATGGGCGTGCCGGTCGCGGCCACTGCCGCGCACCAGGTCTTCTTGGACGCCGGGGAGGTCGAGTGAGAGACGATCCCGACCTTCGCCCGACGTGCAGTCGGTGGTCAGGCCCGCCTTGTCCCCCATCACCATGAGCGCGATCGCGGAACGACGGGCGAGGGCGACGGCCTCGTCGAAACCCTCGCGCGAGGGAGTGTTGACATCACATCCCTTGGCGTATGCCACGTTTTCCCCGAAACGCTCCCGCATTGTGTCCAGAACAGTGCTGGCCTGTTTCATCGCGCCTTCAGCCGATACCTCCCCGGTGAAAGGCACACCGAACACGTTGTCGCCATGCTGCATCTCGGCCAGGGCTTCGATGTGGGCCGGGTAGGTGTAGTCGCCGAACAGGTTTCTCGAGTCGTCGGCGTTTGGCCCGATCACCGCGATCAGCCCGGTGTCGGGGACGATGGGCAGGGCACCGTCGTTGGACAGCAGGACCATGCTCTTCTCCGCGATTCGCCGGGCCAACCCTCGCTCGAGTCGAAGGTCGGTCTGGGCCGCGTCGGGGTCGACAAAAGAGGATTCGAAAAGACCGAGCTCGAACTTGGACCGGAGCACCCGCCTCACCGAGATGTTGACGACGTCGAGGTCGATGTCCCCGCTGTGGAGGCCTTCGATGAGCGGTTCGCCATAACAGTCGGTGCCGGGAAGCTCGACGTCGACCCCGGCTTCGAGAGCAATTCCGGCGGCTCCTGTCCCGTCCTCGGCGAGATGGTGGTAGCTGGCGATCTGGCGGACGGCGAAGTAGTCCGACACTACGGTCCCCTGGAATCCCCACTCGTCTCGAAGGATGTCGGTGAGGAGCTCGCGATGGGCGCCGCAAGGAATCCCGTCGAGCTCGTGATAGGCGTTCATGACCGACCGTGCCCCGGCGCTGACAACCGCCTCGAATGGATGGAGGTACACCTCGCGCAGCTCGCGGTCCGGCAGATGGGGCGGCGCCCAGTTGAGGCCGCCCTCCGAGGCGCTGTACCCGACGAAGTGCTTGGCGGTGGCGACAACGCCCTGGGTCAGGTCGGCACCCTGCAATCCCTCGACGAAGGCAGTTCCCATCCGGGCAACCAGGTACGGGTCTTCCCCATAGGTCTCCTCGGTGCGGCCCCATCGCGGGTCCCTGGCCACATCGAGCACGGGTGACAGCCCGTGATGTGCCCCCATGGCCCTCATCTGGCGGCGGATGACGGCTGCCATCTCGCGGGCGAGGTCCGGGTCCCACGTCGCGGCCACGCCGATTGCCTGGGGGTAGACCATGGCGTCCTTGGCCATGAGTCCGGAGCAGATCTCCTCATGGACGATGGCCGGGATGCCGAGACGGGTCTCCTCGAGGAGGTAGCGCTGGATCTCGTTGGCGAGTCGGGCCGCGTCGCGGGGTGTCAGGTCGCTGGCGCCCGAGATCCGGGTGACGTGCCCCAGGCCCTGCCGGAGCAATGGCCCGGCCTTCTCACGGGAGAATTGGCCCTTTTCGGTCAACTGGAAGACCCAGGCGCTCCCCAATTGGGCGACCTTCTCCTCGAGAGTCATCATCTCCAACAGGCTCTCGACCCGCTCGTCCACCAGGAGGCCCGGATCGCGGTAGGCCGGCTGCTCCCCATCGACGGTGACGGCGGTCATCCCTTCACTCCACCGGTGGTCAGCCCGGTCACGATCTGCTTCTGGGCGATGAAGTAGAAGATCAGGGCCGGGATCATGGCCAGCGTGGTGTAGGCCAGGATCATCGCGGTGTCCGTCACGTACTGGGCCGAGATGTTGTTGATGCCGAGTGGCAGCGTCCACTGCCCCGGTTGGATCAACACCAGCAAGGGGAGCAGGAATGCGTTCCAGCTGCCAACCACCGTGAGCACCGCGATCGTGCTCAACACGGGGCGGGACAGGGGGAGCATGACCGACCAGTAGAAGCGAAGCGGGCCGCAGCCGTCGATAGCGGCTGCGTCTTCCAGGTCACGGGGGATGCTGCGGAAAAAGGGGCGAAGGATCACGATCGAGAGCGGGAGCCCGAACGCCGCCTGGGGGAGGGCGATGCCGAGAGGGCTGTTGAGGAGACCCGTCTGCCGGAGGGTGATGAACAGCGGAAGGATGGCCACCGCTACGGGAAACAGAAGGCCAAGAGTGAACAGGGCGAACACGAACTCGCGTCCCCGGAACCTGTATCGCGCTATCACGAAGGCAGCCAGGGAAGCGGCGGGGAGGACGAGGGCAGTCGTGATCAGCGCGATCAGCACACTGTTCCTCACCCACCCATAGAAACTGGGGTCGGTCAACGCGGTCTGATAGTTGGTCCACACCCAGGGATCGGGGAGCCCGACGGGATCGGCTGCAAGCTGCGAGTTGCTCCGGAACCCACCGATGATCGAGAAGCTCAACGGGACGATGATCACCAGCAGCACCAGAACGGCGATCAGGTAGAGAAGGCCACGGCCGAAGTCGAATTTCTGGGAGGGACCCTTGGTTGGGACGCTGGTCGCGGTCACGCCGTCAGCGCTCCTTCCAGATCCCGGCGCAGCACGAATCGCTGATACAGGAGGGCCACGATCAAGGAGAGACTGAAGACGATCACGGAGACCGCGCTCGCAAAGCCGAACTGGCCCCGTCTGAAGCCCCAATCGACGAGATAGGTGGCCATGGTTGCGGTGGAGTTCACCGGCCCGCCCTTCGTGGTGACCCAGACCAGGTCGAACAATTGCAGGGCGCCGATGATGGAGAGGAACATAGAGACCCTGATCGTCGGACCTAGCAGCGGGAGGGTCACGTATCGGAAACCCTTCCAGAAGGAGGCGCCGTCGATGGCCGAGGCCTCCTCGAGCTCGGTCGGGATGAGCTGGAGACCGGCCAGGATCAACACCATGTGGAACCCGAAGTACTTCCACGAGATGACGAAGAACAGGCTGTATAGGGCGATCTTGGGGTCAGCCAGCCACTCCCTGGAGAGATCGCCCGCACCCACCCCTGCCAGGACCTGGTCGAAGAGGCCGTCTGGCCGATAGATCTGGCGCCAAACCACCCCGGTGACCACCTCGGACAAGATGAAAGGGGCGAAGTACATC
This sequence comes from uncultured Acidobacteriota bacterium, assembly GCA_963810465.1. Lineage (GTDB taxonomy): Bacteria > Actinomycetota > Acidimicrobiia > Spongiisociales > ZC4RG35 > JARDZU01. The sequence continues at coordinate 367,110 of CAWENM010000002.1, forward strand.
GTCCGGAAGACCCCGCGCCCCTTCAGATTGCGAGTGAGGAGCACGGCGAGGGTGACAGCGAAAGGAATCTGGAGAAGTAGCGAAAGCCCGATGATGATCCCGTTGTGAGTTATCGCTTCTATGAACAACGGGTCAGCGAAAGCGTCTCTGAAGTTCTGGAGCCCGACCCAGTCGGTGAGAGGTGTCAGGCCGTTCCAGTCGTATCCGCTGTAACGGATGCTCTGGGTGATCGGGTAGAGGACAAAGAGGCTGTAAAGGGCCAGGGCGGGCAGCAGGAAGGCAAGAATGACCGGCCAGGGTGCAGTCCCTGGCGCGCGTCGAACTACTCGACCGGGGCGCGTCACCTTGACTTGTGGATCGCTGGTCACAATCCGTTGCTCGATAGGTGGAGGGCCGCCGGACCGGCGGCCCTCCACGACTTTGCTCACGATACGACTGGTGGCTATCCGGCCGCCGCCGTAATGGACTCGGTGACTTCCTCGGGGGTGGCGGTCCCAGCAAACAGGGTGGCCACCGCGTCGTTGACCGCGGCGCCAAGCTCAGGGGTGAAGTACTGGTCCAGATAGAGCTGGACGAAGCCCGCTTGTCCCAGTCCCGCCAGCACCTCCTGCTGCAGCGGATCGGTCACGGACACCTCGGCGCCCGCGGTGACCGGAAGGGTGGTCCCTGTCTCGCCGGTCCGAATCGCCTGCTCGACGGCAGTGATGTATTCCAGGAACTGAACTGCCTCTGGTGGTGCATCCTTGCCGACAGCAAACCCGTCGCCGCCACCGAAACCGTCGGTCGCAGCGCCGGCACCACCTTCGACAGCCGGGAACGGGAACCAGCCGAACTCAGCGGGGAGCCGCTCCTCGATCGGGTCCTCCGGGGTCCCGATGCCCGACTGGTTGGCATAGGCGCCCGGTCCCCATTGCCCCATCAGGCTGATCGCGGCCGCTCCGGTGCCGATCGTCCCCGACTCACCGTCGGGAGCATCCCACGGCGCGGCCAGGAAGCCCGGCTGGAAGGGCTCCATGTCGATGAGACGCTGCAATTGATTGCCCGCCTCGATGAACTCGGGCGTGTTGAAGTCGAGCGTCTCCGTCACGGTCTCCATCGCCGCCTCGCCACCCTCTCGGATCATCAGATACGAGTAGTAGAAGTGAGCGGGCCACTTGTCTCCGGCGCCGACCGCGATCGGCGTGATCCCGGCGTCCTTCAGGGCCTGGACATCCTCGAGGAACTCGTCCCAGGTAGCCGGTGGGGCATCGATCCCTGCCTGGGCGAACAGGTCCTTGTTGTACCAGAACCCGACCATGCCCAGGTTGAACGGTACGCCATATTGGACATCATCCACGTTGTAGAGCCCGACCGCGCCCTCGTTCAAGTTGCCGATGAACCCGGAGGAAGCGTCGGTGATGTCTTGCACCAGGCCGGCGTCCACCTGCTCACGCAGGCCACCGCCACCCCAGGATTGGAAGAGGTCCGGCACGTCACCGGCCTGGAGATTGGTTTGAAGCGCCGCCTTGAACGCCTCGTTCTCCATCACTGTGATGTTGATCTGGACGTTGGGATTGGCCTCCATGAACTCGTCGGCCATGTCCTGCCACAACGTCATCATCGGGTCTGTGTTCTGAATATGCCACCATTCGATGGTGACCTCCTCCGCCGGCTCCTCGGCTGCGGCGGTGGTGGTCGCCGCCTCGGCCGCCGTCGTCTCGGTTACCGCGCCGCCAGTAGTGGTGGTCGCGTCCTCGCCGCTCCCTCCACCGCCACAGGCGGCCAGGACCAGGGCCAGGATGGCGAGGATCGCCATGGATCGTCTCACCGGTTCCACATGTTCCTCCTTCGCTTGCCTCCGTCGTTGTAATCGTTTTCAGTCAGGGTCTGGGTGTGTTCTCCTCCTCGATTTCGATCTATGCAGTCACGGCCCGGCATGATTGCCGGACCATCAGCTCGGTGGGAAGGGTCAGGTGCGCCGGATCCTGGTCGGGGTCATCGATAAGCTCGACGAGAAGGCGCGTTGCCTCGTAGCCCATCTCCTGGATGGACTGGTCGATCGTGGTCAATGACGGCGACGACAGCGCCGACTCGAGGATGTTGTCGTAGCCGATCACCGACACGTCGTCCGGCACCGAGAGCCCCAGCGATTGGGCCACATCCATCGTGGCGATTGCCGACACGTCGTTGGCGGCGAAGATCGCAGTCGGGGGATTGCTCATCTCCAGCAGTTCGTGGGCCGGGCCCTCCGTTGCCTCCCGGGTGTACTCGCCGACTCGAACCAGTCCGGGGTCGAACTCGATCCCCGCCTGCTCGAGCGCTTTGAAGTAGCCCTCCTCTCGGAGCCGGGCCGATTCCAGGTCGGGACGGCCGCCGATGAATCCGATCCGACGGTGACCCAGACCGATCAAGTAGTCGGTCGCCGTGATCGCCCCCTCCAGGTTCTGGGAGGCGACTGTCGGCAGGGGCGAGGGGCCGGCGTGGGGGTCGATGACGACGACGGGCGCGGCGTGGGCGACGTCGACGACAGTGGGAGTGACCAGTAGCGTCCCATCGGCCAGTGTGCCGTTGAGCCGGGAGAGGTAGCGACGTTCCCAACCCACTTGTGCCCCGACATGGCCGTCCCCAGCGCACACGATGAGCTCGTAGCCTGTCGAGTGAATGGCCCGGGCCGCCCCCTTGAGCAGCTCGGTGCTGAACGGCTCGAGGTCGGGGACGATGATCCCGATGACGCTGGTGCGGTGGATGCGCAGGCTCCTCGCTACCAGACTCGACTCGTATCCCAGATCGTCGATTACCGCCTGCACCCGGGACGACGTGTCGTGGGCCACTCCGTAACGACCGTTGACCACGCGGGAAACGGTGGCGATCGAAACCCCGGCGGTGGCGGCCACATCACCGATGGTCACTCTGTTCGTCGTTGGCCTCATCCCGCCGCCTCGCCGGTTTGAAATCGTTGTCAGAAAACGATGTCGATAACGATTTCAACATAGCCAGCCGCTCCGCGGCGATGCGGCCGATTCCGGTGAAATTCTGCAGCCTTCGGCTTTCAGGTCGTGGCGAGTCGGAGCATCGACCAGGAGACGGGGGGGAGGAGCAGGGCCACCTCTCCGCCGGCATGCTCCCACGTGGCCGGGTGAGGCTCCCTGGCCCCCGTCTTGCCGCCATCGAGGAGGACATGCTCGACGACTCGAACCTCGGGGAGAGAGCTCAGATCGATAGCGAGCTGAATCGGATCCGTGGTCGAGCGGTTCACGGAGAACGAGGTGAAAGCCCCGGTGGCGTTGTCGCGGGTCACCACCCCGTCGAAGACGGGGACCTCGCCGTGAACTCGGGTCTGCACAGTCGGGCCGAGCGCGGCGGAGTGGATGACATCACCGACCGCATGACGTGAGGTGAGGGCGAACGGGTGGAAGATGGCCTGGCGCCGCGCCGGCTCGTTCGGCTCGGTGTGGATCGGTGCGATGGTGTTGACGAGTTGAGCCTGGCAGGCGAGGGCCACCCGGTCCCCGTGACGGAGCAATGTGATTAGGAGCGATCCCACCACCACGGCGTCGGTGCTCGTGTAGTCGTCCTCACACAGTCGTGGCGCTCGCCTCCACTCGGGGGTGAACTCCTGCGACTCATGGCGCCCCATGTACCAGACGTTCCACTCGTCGAATGAGATCCCCAGCCGCTTGGCCATCCCCTTCCTCCTCCCGACTCGATCGGCTATCGCCACCACCTGGCGGATCTGCTCGTCCATCGCCGCCGATGAAGCGATGAAGCTGGGCAGGTCGGAAGCCTCGGGGTCGTAGTAGCCGTGGGCAGAGATCAGGTCGACTACCTCGTAGCAATGGTCCAGCACCGTTTCATCCCAGGTGCCGAAGCTGGGAATCGATCTTCCGGAGCTGCCACATGCCACGAGCTCCAGCGTGGGGTCGACCGCCCGCATCGCATTGGCGGTCTCGAAGGCGAGCCTTCCGTACTCCTCGGCGGACTTGTGGCCGATCTGCCAGGGGCCGTCCATCTCGTTGCCGAGGCACCAGGTCCTGACCCCATAGGGCTGTTCTCGACCGTGGCGGCGGCGCAGTTCCGAGAGCCTGGTCCCACCGGTGACGTTGGCGTATTCGACCAACTCTGCAGCCTGCCGGGCACCTCGCGTCCCCAGATTGAGCGCCAACATGATGTCGGTCCTAGCTTTCGCCGACCAGCGGGCGAACTCGTCGAGGCCGAACACGTTGGGCTCGATGCTCCGCCACGCCCGGTCGAATCGAGCCGGGCGCCGCCCAACCGGCCCCACGCCGTCCTCCCACCGATAACCGGAGACGAAGTTCCCACCCGGGTAGCGGACGATGCTCACGCCCAACTCTCTCACCAGGGCCAGGACATCGGTGCGGTAGCCGTCCCCGTCTGCATGGGGATGATCCGGCTCGTACAGCCCCCCGTATACACCCCGGCCCATGTGCTCAACGAGCGAGCCAAAGACCCGACGGTTGACCTGGGCCGTGACGGCGTCCGGATCGATGGTCATCGACACCTGCAGCGGCCCCTCCGGCATCGTCGCTCACGCTAACGGCTCACGGCGACGGCGTCACGAGACATTGGGCTCAACGGCAAATAACGTTGGGGGCGATGAGTGCCCTCGTCGATCAGTTTCAACGCCCGGTTCGTGACCTTCGCATCTCCGTCACCGACCGATGCAACTTCCGATGTACTTACTGCATGCCCAAGGAGCTGTTCGGCAAGGACCACGAGTTCTTGCCCCGTGACCAGTTGCTGAGCTTCGAGGAGATCGCCACTCTCACCCAGTTGTTCGTCGACCGGGGCGTGGAGAAGGTGCGGATCACCGGGGGCGAGCCGCTCCTTCGAAGGGAACTGGAGAAGTTGATCGGCCGTCTGGCCTCGATCGATGGGGTCGAGGATTTGACCTTGACCACCAACGCCTCCCTGCTGACCCGAAAGGCCCGATCCCTGGCCGCGGCCGGACTCAGTCGGGTGACGGTGAGTCTCGATGCCCTCGATGACCCGACCTTCCAGAGCATGAACGACGTCGGCTTCCCGGTGTCGGCAGTGCTCGAGGGGATCGAGGCGGCAGCCGAGGCCGGATTGGGACCGATCAAGGTGAATGCGGTGGTGAAGCGCGGGGTGAACGAACACGCCGTCGTCGAAATGGCGGGCCATTTCAAGGGCACCGGTCACATCGTCCGCTTCATCGAGTACATGGATGTCGGGAACACCAACGGCTGGCGCTTGGACGACGTCGTGCCGGCCGAGGAGATGATTTCGGCGATCAACCAGGTCTTCCCGCTCGAGCCGATCCCGCCCAACTACCCCGGTGAGGTGGCCAACCGGTTTCGCTATCTCGATGGTCAGGGTGAGGTGGGTGTGATCGCCTCGGTCACGAGACCCTTCTGCGGGTCATGCACCCGGGCCCGGCTTTCTGCCGAAGGTGTTCTCTACACCTGTCTTTTCGCCTCCGCCGGGTCAAACCTCCGCGATTCGATGAGGGCCGGGGAGGATGTTGGACCGATCATCGACCGCGTCTGGTCTAGCCGGGAGGACCGCTACTCGGAGATCAGGTCGGCACAGACGGTGAGCATCGGCTCACGCGTCGAGATGAGCTACATCGGGGGTTGAGCCGCTTCGATCGAGCGATGCGTGAGCGACCCGGAGGTCAGTGACTTGGCCGCTCGGGCCAGGCCCGGCACCTCCGGCCCACTTCGTGGCAATGACCGCGTTGAGCACGTCCACGGCCACCTTTAGATCCTCGATCGATCTCGCCAGACCATCCCTGGGGTTCGTCGGTGCGGAGATTTCCCGTCCCTTCGTTGGCAAGGCCAACGTACGGGCGTGTGATGGACAGAAGGTCGCGTGACGATTACCTCCCGGTGAACCTCAGGCGAAGCTCAGAGGTCGGCGAGTTCTGCTTCGGCCCGGGCCGTGGCGCTTCGCCCACCCGACGCCACCCGATAACCGGCCCAAATGAGGGTCACTGCCACCAACAGCGAGAGGGCAAAAGCGCTCGACTCGCCCAGAGCGAGACCAGTGCCACCTGACGCCGCCGCCACCGTCCCACCAAGTATGAGGAGGTTGCCCCAGACGATCCGGCGGTTCTGCTTCCAGAATCGGAAGATCGACACGATCGACAGCACGGCGAGGATCGTCGCCCCCATGGCCCCGCCGATGATGGCGAACAACCTCGGCCCGAAGCCCGAGGCGAACACATCGTGAGGTACCCCGGTCTCAGGCAACGGATTGGCGAACGGCACTGTGGCCGTCAGGGTGGTCGAGATAGCGGTCAGGGCACCAAGGGCGATGGCCATTATGTGACCCGACCGCTTCCCGACGACCAGGAACATCGAGCCCAGCGCCAGGAACGGGATGTTGAGGATGGCACCGAATAGATAGAAGATGCGGTACATCGGCCCGGTCCAGCCGATCGTGATCCCCAGGAAGAAAGCCCAGGTAGCGATGGCGAACATGGTCATGCCGGTCCCGTAGGCGGCGATGTGGGGGCGGGGCCGTCTTCGGTAGTCGAGCCAGAGATCGGCGGCGAAGAACGAAGCGGCCAGCGCCGCGAGGAGGGCCAGGGCCGAGTCCACTGGTTCAGGCTAGGGCGATCAGCTTCGCGCGAATATGCGGGCGTCGGTCGCTCGCACTCGAGCGGGCTGGCCCACCTGGTAGATGGGACGGGGGCCGATCCTGGCCCGAACCCGCGTGCCCTGATGCAAAGCGAGGGTCACCAGCTGGTCATGACCGAAGAACTCGGACCCCGCCACCACGGCGTTCGGAGTCTCGCCCAGCGAGATCTGCACATTCTCCGGCCGGACGACAACCGACACGCTGCCGAGGAGATCGGTGTCGAAGGCACCGACCGGAGTGTCTACCCGACCGTCGCGCGCCACCGAGTCGAGCACATCGGCGTCGCCGAGGAACTCGGCCACCCACCGGTCGGCCGGATTGGAATAGAGATGGCCCGGGGTGTCGGCCTGCAGGACCCGGCCGTCTCGCATTACCGCCACGATGTCGGATGTAGCCAGTGCCTCCTCCTGATCGTGAGTGACGAAGACAGCCGTGGTGCGTGCCTCGGTCAGGATGATGCGCAGCTCGCGCCGCACGCGGTCCCGCAAACTGGCGTCGAGGTTGCTGAATGGCTCATCGAGCAGGATCACTTCCGGCTTCGGGGCGAGGGCCCGGGCGAGGGCGACTCGCTGTTGTTGGCCCCCCGAGAGCTCATTTGGCATCCGGCTCTCCAACCCGGTCAGACCGACCAGCTCGAGGACCTCGCCGACCCGGGGACTCCGATCACCCCGGGGCAGCCCGTAGGCGACGTTCCCGGCAACGGTCATATGAGGGAACAGGGCGTAGTCCTGGAACACCATTCCCACCCGCCGCCGCTCGGGACGGGTGAAGACCCCGGGTGCAAGCACGGTGCGGCCATGGATCTCGACCGTGCCACCGGCGTTCTCGAATCCGGCGATGACCCGCAGCGCGGTGGTCTTGCCACACCCCGAGGGGCCGAGGATGGTCACCACCCCGCCTTCCCAGACGTCGAGGCTGAAATGGTCCAGGGCGATGGCGTCGCCGAACGACCTGGTCAGGTCCCGGGCGCGGATGGCGAGGCGGTCAGTCGCTGAGCTCACGTGACATCACGAGAAAGAGTGGCACGATCGAGACCGCGAGGAGGACAAGCCCGGCGGCGGAGGCGCGGGTGATGAAGCCTTCCGCAGTCGAGCTCCAGATCCTTATCGCCAGCGTCTCGAAGCCGTTGGGGCGGAGGAGCAGCGTTGCCGGCAGCTCCTTCATGACACTGAGGAAGACGAGCGCGGCTCCTGCCAGCAACCCCGGCCAGGCTAGGGGCAGCGTCACACGCATCAACGTTGCCACCGGTCCCCGACCCAGGCCACGGGACGCATCTTCGAGGTCGGGACTGGCGCGGACCAGCGAGTCCTGCGCTGCTCCGACCGCTTGAGGAAGAAAGATCGCGCTGTAGATGATGACCAGATAGACGAGGGTCTGATAGAGAGATCGGGCCGAGCTGAGGGCGAAACCCACCGCCGCCACGCCAACTGCGATGTGAGGGAGGGAGTAGGCGCCCCACATTGCGGACTCCACCCAGCCCGACAGACGCCCCGGTCTTCGGGTGGTGACCATCGCCACGGGAAAGGCGAGAACCACGGTCACCAGGGCGGCGACGATCGCCACTCCTAGCGACCGGACCGCCTCCGCACCGAGGGACCCCACGATCTGCTCGGACTCGAGCCCGCGGGCGACGCTCGCTGCCATGACCACCAGCGGGACACCGAGGGCGACGAGGACGTAGAGAGTCAGCGCCGAGATCGAGGCGGCGCGCGGCCAGCCCGACAGAGCGAGAAGCGGGCGGGCCCTGCGTGGTCGTCGGGAGTGAAGGGGGACTCTGGCGCGATACCGGCGCTCGATGAGGAGGATCACGATGGCAAGAGCCATCAGGATCAGGGACAGCGTTGCGGCCGGGCGTCGGTCGATCTGCCCCCGGTAGAGCGTGTAGATGGCGCGGGTGAAGGTGTCGTAGCGAAGCAGGGACACCGCGCCGAAGTCGGAGATGGTGTAGAGCCCGACCAGGAGACCGGATGAGACGAGCGCCGGCTTCAACTGGGGAAGCGTCACAGTCGCGAAGACCCGCCATCGACTCGCCCCAAGTCCGGTCGCTGCCTCCTCCGTCGCCGGATCGATCGTCCGCAGCCCTGGGATCAGCGTGAGATGGGCCAGTGGCGCGGTGAACACCGAGAGCACCAACCATGAGCCGACGAATCCGTATGGCGTCGGGGTGTCGACGATGACTCCCGAAGGCCCGGTGGCGGCGATAAGGCTTAGTGCCGCCACATAGGAGGGGACGACCAGGGGGAGCGCAGCCAATGTCATCCATCCCTTGCGAAAAGGAAGCGCCACCCTGGTTGTCGTCCATGCCGTGGCCAGGCCGATGGTGACGGCCGTGATGGTGACGGCGACCGTGAGCACCGCAGTGTTCAGCATCAGCTCGGCGAGGCGTCCCGGCGGGACGGCCAGGGTCGTACCGCTCCCGATGACCTGGAACAGCAGACTTACCGGCGGGATGAGCACGGGGAGCAGCGCCACACCCGCGGCGACCCACCAGCCCCAGCCGCCACGACGTCGAATCTGCCCGACCTCGGGCCGATGCGCCGTCAGCGGCCCGGCAGTCAACTCACACCAGGCCGGCCTCGGCCACTAGACGTGTGGCCAGGGCGAGCACACCGGCGAGCTCGCTCAGGTCGATGTCGGGGGCTGCGATCTCGGAGAGAGGTGGGACTCCATCGGGTTGGGGCACACCATCGATCAGTGGGAACTCGAAGGTTTCGGTGGCGAAGTAGGTCTGCGCTTCATCAGCGAGAAGAAAGTCGACGAATGCCTGCGCCGCCTCTGGACTCTCGGTATTCGCCATGACTCCGACACCGGCCGGCATCACCAGCGATCCGACATCGCCGGCCGGGATGAAGTAGTTCTCCGTGTTGTTGCCCTGACCTTCAGCGCGCAGACGAAGCAGGTAATAGTGGTTCACCAGCCCACCCCCCAGCTCGCCGGTGTCGGTGGCTTCGACTATCGGCGCGTTGCCGTCGAATTCGACAGGGTCGTTGGCTGCCAGAGCTTCCAGCCACGCACGAGTCCCATCCTCGCCGCGTTCGAGAATCATGGCCGACACGAACGCGAGGAAAGAGCCGTTCGTGGGCGCTACCCCCATCTGACCAGCCCAGGCCGGGTCGACTGCTTCGTCGATGGTCTGAGGCAGAGGCAGATCGATGTCGGTGTTGTGGACGACGACCCTCACCCGGCCGGAGGTCCCGACCCACCGGCCGTCTCGATCGTGGAACCGCGCGTCGACCAGATCGAGTGTCTCATCGGAAAGCGGGGCCATGAGACCGGCGGCGGCGCCCAACGAGGCAGGGTCTTGAGCGAAGAAGACATCAGCCGCGGTTTCCTCTCCTTCGGCAAGCAGTGTTGCGGCAAGCTCGCTCGAATCGGCATACCTGATCTCCAGGTCGATCCCCGATTCGGCCTCGAACTGATCGAAGAGTGGTCCGACCAGCTCCTCGGCTCGGCCGGAATACACCACCAGCGGGCCGTCGCCCTCGGATCCGGCCCCTCCACATGCAACGGACGCGATCGCCAGGAGGAAGGCACCCGCTACCAGCTTTCTCAACGTCCGCCTCCGGATCGTTAGCTACCTAACAAACCCCAAATCTATTAACACTATGGCCATAGTGCAAAGGGCCGACATAGCGGGCGAGAGCCTGGTTGGCCTGGGAGGAACTCCTCAGGATCGCAGACGATGACTGTCGAGATGACGACCGCGCGGGGGCGCCGGCCGAGGGCTTCGTTCCCGGGCCTCGACCCAGACGGATAGCGCTTCGAGCGGCGAAAGACCTTCGTCGTGCTCCCACATCACGCGCTCGCTGGGAGTTCGAGAGCCAGGTTTCGTCTTGGCCGTGAACAAGATCGGCTCGTGACGACCCATGACGGATTCGGCGAGCCTGGCCTTGCGTGGCTCTCGGGCCTCGACCTCGATGGTCAGACCGCCGCCGGGATGGGCGAGAAGGTCTTCGCGGCGGGGGGGATGCCCGGTGGCGGACATGGCACTACCGAGCCATCCGGTCAAGGCGCCGACGACGAATCCGAGAGCGCCGTACAACAACCAGTGCCGCCCATCCAGCCAGATCAAAGAGGCCAGGGCGGTGATCGAGCCTAGGGCGAGAGCCCCGGTGGCGGCAGTGACTATGGGGTGCTCGAAGATCCTGATCCCCGGATCGGGAAGAGCGGAAAGCGTCCACGGCCCGAGCGGGGAGATCACCGTTGGACGAAGGCCGGCCCTTTCCAGGTCATCCACAACGGCGCCGGCAACGGATGGGTCGGGATAGGCGGCACTGAACGTGCTGGTCTGCTCGTCATCCGGTTCTGCGGGTCTTCCGGTCGGAAAGGACAGATTGAAGGACATGTGGGATCCTGATTTAGAGGTTGTGATTACCCCTGATCCGACCCGTCGAAACCCCGACGGGCGGCCGCATGTCCCCGAACCCGACTCAGACCACGATGGGCCCAAGCTCGACTCGGATGTTCTTCTTCCGGGGGGAACGCGCCGCGCAGCGTGACTGTCCCCTGGTCGATGTCGATGTTAACGGTAGCCATCGGTAGCTCCCACTCACTGGATTTGGGGCCATAGCGAGCGCCGATGGCCCGTCCCGGCGCAAGGGCGTCGATCGACCTGACGACCTGACGGGCGAGGCGATTGCGTCGTCGCTTGCCCTGCGCTGGATCGAACAGATAGACGACAGCAGCCCCCATCGCCGCTCCACCGATGAGACTCAGTCGCTTCACGATTGGTCGATGGCAGGAGCGCGGAGGCGGCTTGCCTGGCAGACCGCGTGGTCGCATCCGCAAAAGCCACCGGACATTGTCCCCACTTCACATGTCTCGCTGCAAAAACCGCCCTCTTCCATCACCAGGCAGGTGCACGACTCGTGTGCGCATTCCATCGAATTCCTCCGGGTTGTCTGGTTCGAATGCCTTTCCCCTCCGTGCCGCCGTCAAAACCGAAACGGGGGCTCAGGGCTTCCAAACCGAGCTGGCTTCCAGGTCAGGGAACCCGGCCGGCTCGATCGTGGCCAGCGGCGTCATCGTCACGAAGTTCTTGGCGCAAAGAGCGGTGTCGGTCGCCGGGTCGGTGCCGGCCGACGATGACCCCACGACGAACTGCAGCTTCCTGTACTCGACATCGGCATTGGCCACTCGGAAATAGCCGAACTCGTCCAGATCTGCCCAGTGGATCCCGTTGACCTCCGAGAGCGGGACGCCTGGCACGTTCACGTTGAGCACATACGGGCTCCCGTTGCGGCCGATGAGCCACCGCACGGCGGAGACTCCGACCTCCACCGCCGTGTCCCAGTGCCACGGATCGGACTGAGCCAGGCTGATGGCGATGCCGCGACTGCGGAAGGTACGGGCGGTGAGGGCTGCGCCGACGGTCCCCGAATGGATTATCGAATGGCCGGTGTTCATGCCGGCGTTGATTCCGGACACCACCAGATCGGGGAATCGACCGAACGCGCCGAGCGCCGCCGCCATGACGGCCAGACCGGGTGGCCCGGCGATGGTGTACGCCGTGATCCCGGGGATGTCGACCGTCGTCAGGTCGACGCCCTTCACCGGGTCGAATCCGCCGATACCCGTGCCACTGCCCGACATGTCGGTCGCTGGGGCGGCCACGACGACATCGAACTCGTCTGCGAGGGCGGCGGCGAGCATTCGGAGACCCGGGGAATCGATCCCGTCGTCATTCGTGACGATGACCCTGGGGAGATCGCTCATTGCGGGAGAGGAGTGAGCGCCTCTATCGCGACCCGCTCTGCAAGACGGGGGATGAGGTCGTCGGACGCGCTCCCCAGCCCGTGCCGGGTCACATTGGCTGCACCCGCACCTGAGGCGAGACGGAGCAGATCGTCTGGCCGAAGGCCGCGCCGCATTCCAGCGGCCAGACCCGCCGTCATCGAGTCCCCGGCGCCGCGATAGTCGGCCGGCTCCAGGTCTGGGCCCGTCACTCGATAGGTGACATCATCGATCAGGGCAAGGGCGGGGCGGGGCCCCCGGGAGATCACCACGCTCCTCGCCCCCGATTCACTGAGACGGTGGAGCTGGTCGAGTGCACCGTCCTCCTGCTCATCAGCCAGAGATCCATCTTCGATGAGGTCCTCGTCGCTGATCTTGAGCAGATCGAGGTGCCCGCCCTCGAGGAATGCCGCGAGCTCGTGGCCGTGCAAGTCGCCGACGACAGTGGCTCCGGCCGACGCCAGATCGTGACCGAGGCGGCGGTAGGTGTCGACGGGGACGATCTCCGTGGGTTGGCCGGTGATCACCACGACCTCGGAGCTCAGGGCATGATCCAGGAACCTGCCGTAGGCGTCGTCGAGCTCGTGTCGGGCCAAGCTCGGTGCCGGCGCCACGGCGATCGAGGTCCGCTCCCCTGACCGGCGGTCATGGACTATGGCGGGCGAGCTCTCCTGTACCTCCACCGGGCTCAGGTCGATCCCCCATTGGCTTATCAGGCTGCGGAGGACTCCACCGGATTCACCACCGATCGGGCCGCACAACAACGGTTTCTCTTTCAGATGTCGAAGCATGCGCGCCACCCAGAAGCCCTGACCGCCGGGGTGGATGTGTATGTCGTCTGGGCCATCGTCACGGCCTGCCTCGATCGTCACCGTGAGGGTGAGGTGGGGCGAGAAGATGGCGATGGTGTGGTCTTGGCGAGCCATGCCGGCTCAGCCCTCTCCGGAGCCCTCGGGCCCAATCCGGTTGAAGCTCCACTCGCCCAGCCGCCACATGTCGTGCCCGCCGTGCTCTTCGAGGATCACGGCAACCCGTGCAGCTTGCTCCTCGTCATCGGCGACGTTCACCGAGACAACTGATCGGCCGCCTTCAAGTGCCTTATCGAGCCGGTCGACGATGCGCATCTCGTCACCGAAGGCGAGCGCGACCTTCTTGGCGGCTGCGGACAGTCCCTCTTCATCCGCCTCGGTGAGATGAGCCCTTCCCTCTTCGCCATTGAGCAGCTCGGCAGGGAATTGCTCCTGGGCAAGCGCGGCAAGGGCCGCCCGCGCCTCCTCGGCGTCGTCGATGATGGCCACGACTGTCCCGGTCAGATCATGCATGAGCATTCCACCTACCCGTCGGCCTGTCGGGGCAAACCGGACGCGGGGTCAGCCGACCAGCAGCGGGATCTCGATTTCCCCAGCTGCGAGGCCACCGTGATAGGCGCGGAGACGCTTGTCGAACCCGGGTGGGAGGAGGACCTTGCCCGGTGGTGCCAGAAGTAATGCCTCTCCCGCTCTGGCGTGGGCCTCAGGGCCTGGGTCAGGCCCGAGCAGGGCGAGGGGATCGATTCTCTCGGCGCCGGTCTGTTCGGCCAGCGCCGCGAGCAGTGACTCTTCGCCCCAGACATGAATTCCCCTCGGATCCCCCGCATAACGCAGCGATTGGAATGGCTTTCCTCGAATCAGGACCTTGTCCTCTTCGGCGTAGTCCACGAGCCCGTGGTCGGCGGTCCCGAGGACGGTGACGCCGGGCGGTGCCCTCGAGACGATTTCCTCCCAGAGATTGGCCGCCAGTCGGATCGCTTCGCCGAACTCGTTCGATTCGAGACCGTGCACATGTCCGGCAAAGTCGACCGGCCAGAAGTACGTGAAGATCAGCCGCCGCGGCTCGGTGGCGAGTTGAACAGTGGCTTCTGCGAGGTCGTGGTCGTCCCATGTCTGCTCGAAGCGGGCGCCGCGGTAGACCAGCCGGGACAGGGGGCTTCCTGAGAACGGTCCCGGTTGAACCGTGATTGGCTCGACTCCGGCTCTCCGCAGACGCTCCCAGAGATTGGGGCCGGGAAGGAACGAGCGATAGTCGTGATGTACCGGTTGACCGGAGAGGTCGACCCACTTCAACGTGTTGACGACCCTGCTGGTCTCGGAGAGCCAGCAGAGATGAGAGATCAAACCGTGCCTCGATGGTGGAAGGGCGGTCGCCACCGTGGCCAGGGCGACGCTCGTGGTGCTCGGGAAAGGGGCATCTAGGCCGGCCTGCATTGACTCACGCAGCGATCGCGCCGCTTCGTGAGCCAGTTGCGCGATCCCGAGGCCATCGAAGAGGACGAGGACATACGTCTCCGCGTCGGGTATCGAGGCACTTATCTCAGGGTGGAGGCGGGCCGACGGCGAGCTCCCGATCAGCCTCGATTCGATCTCCGCGACGAGGTTCACAAGACCTCTGGAGTCGTAGGACGGGGGGTCCACCATCGATGCAGGCTAGGGCCTGTCTGACGGTTTTTGCCTTTGCCAGTTGGAGTTTCCAAACTTCGACGTGAAACGACCCGTGCGTATACTCGCCCGCGGTGGTGTCCTTCGACCCTCACAGGCATGAGCTCATACTTTGAGAGCTATCTGACGGTCGGCGCTTTCGCCGTGCTGGGCGCCATCCTCGTGATGGTGATGCTCGGCGTGGCCGCAGTCCTCCGGCCTACCAATCCCACCACAACCAAGCGCCTGACCTATGAGTGTGGGGTGGACCCGGTCGGGTCGGGGTGGAGCCAGAGCTACGTCCGCTATTACGTATACGGCCTTCTCTTCGTCATCTTCGACGTCGAAGCCGTCTTCATCTTCCCCTGGGCGATCGTCCTCGAGCAGTTGGGCACATTCGGGCTGGTCGAGATGTTCATCTTCATCGACATCCTCATCCTGGGACTGGTCTATGCCGTCCGCAAGGGAGTGCTCCGGTGGGAGTAGTCCAGAAGTTCGGGGCCCCGA
Organism: uncultured Acidobacteriota bacterium; assembly: GCA_963810465.1. Lineage (GTDB taxonomy): Bacteria > Actinomycetota > Acidimicrobiia > Spongiisociales > ZC4RG35 > JARDZU01. The sequence goes on from CAWENM010000002.1 coordinate 382,406, forward strand.
AGCCGGTGAGCTGGCTTCTGAACTGGTCCCGGAAATACTCCCTCTGGCTGTTCCAGTTCGGTCTGGCCTGTTGTGCGATCGAGTTGATGGCGGCGTCGGGCCCTCGTTACGACTTCATGCGTTTCGGGATCATCCCTTTGCCCGCGTCACCTCGCCAGGCCGACCTCATGGTCGTCGCGGGCACGGTGACCGACAAGATGGCGCCGGCCATCCGACGTCTCTACGACCAGATGCCCGATCCCAAGTACGTCATCTCGATGGGTTCCTGCGCCAATTGTGGAGGCCCGTATTGGGATTCGTACTCGGTGACCAAAGGCGTCGATCAGGTGATACCGGTCGACGTCTATGTGCCAGGTTGCCCGCCACGCCCTGAGGCTCTCATGGATGGGATCGTCCTCCTCCAGAAGAAGATCCAGGGCGAGGACATCAAAGAGAAGTGGAGCCGGCGTGACCTCGAGCCCGTCTGAGACCGAGGCAGCCGCCGAGGCCGTCGAGGCCCCGACGGTGCATCCACTCCAGGAGTACGCCGATCGGGTGGCAACGGTCGTCGAGGGGGAAGCCACCATCACCTTCGACACTGTCAAGGTCGAGGTGCCGGCAGATCGATGGGTCGCTGCCCTCACCACGGCGCGGGACGAGCTTGGCCTCATCTTCTTCTCCTGGCTCTCCGCCGTCGACTGGGCATCGGAGGTCGAGGTCGGTGACCCCTTCCCGGGGGAAGTCGACGATCGATTCGAAGTGCTCGCGATGTTGGCTGACATCAGTGAGGGCCGTCGGGTCATCTTCTCCACCACGCTCCCCAAGGACTCGCCGTCGATCGCCAGCCTCGTCGATGTGTTCAGCGGAGCCAACTGGCATGAGCGCGAGGCTCACGAGATGTTCGGCATCGACTTCGCGGGACACCCCAACCTGATTCACCTCTACCTCCCCGACGGCTTTCAGGGCAACCCGCTCCGCAAGAGCTATCCGTTGCTCAGCCGTGAGGTGAAGCCCTGGCCAGGGACGGTCGACGTCGAGGCAATGCCCGGCAGCGGCGACGAGGAAGAACCCGCAGACGGCCCGTCCGAAGAGAACCCGGAGGCCTGAGGTGGTGCTGGATCAAGACCTGGTGCGCCACCTCTCGGAGTCTTCGGTCTCCGTGGAGCTGCAGACAGAGGAGATGACACTCAACATCGGGCCCCAGCATCCCTCGACCCATGGGGTGCTCAGGCTCGTGGCCCGGGTCGACGGCGAGCGCGCCTTCGATGTCGAGCCGGTGATCGGGTACATGCACCGCGGTTACGAAAAGCTGTCCGAGGTCAGGACGTATCCCCAGATCACCACCCTGGTCAACCGCATCGACTGGGTATCGGGCTATGCCAACGAGGTCCCCTTCATCGTGGCCGCCGAGAAGCTGCTTGGCATCGAGGTCCCGGAAAGGGCCCAGTTCATCAGGCTGATCCTCTCCGAGATGGCGCGTATCTCCTCCCATCTCATCTTCATGGCCTCTTATCCCCTCGAGTTGGGCGCCGCTACGCCGCTCTTCTTCGCCCTCAGGGAGACGGGAGCGAGTGCTCGATCTCCTGGAGGGGGTGACCGGGGGCCGATTCCACCCCAACTTCAACCGGATCGGCGGTGTGAAGCCTGCCTACGGGTCTGGTTCCAGCACCCGCAAGGTCATCCAGGACCTGCCGGCAGGGTTCCTGGCCGAGACCCGGGACGCCATGGACAAGGTCCAGGAGGCGGTCGACGAGCTGGAGCAGCTGGTCGCCGACAACGAGATCATCCTCGCCCGCACCAAGGGGATCGGGATCCTTCCGCCCGACGTGGCTGCGTCTTACGGGGTTTCGGGCCCGAATCTCCGCGCCTCCGGTGTGAAGTTCGATCTGCGCAAGGTCGAGGACTATCTGCCCTATCACCTCTTCGATTTCGAGATCCCGGTGGGCGAGAACGGGGATTGCTGGGACCGCTGGCACGTCCGTCTTCTCGAGATTCGGCAGTCGGTCCGGATCGTCCAGCAAGCGATCGACAGCATCCCTTCAGGCCCGCTGCAGGCGAAGGTGCCCAAGGTGATCAAGGTCCCACAGGGTGAGACCTATGTCCGGGCGGAGAACCCGAAGGGGGAGATGGGGTACTACCTGGTCTCGAACGGAAACCAGGGGCCCTATCGCCTCAAGATCCGCTCGGCCAGCTTCTCCAACATCTCCATCCTCCCCTGGATCCTGGAAGGCGTGCTGGTCCCCGACATCATCGCCATCATGGGCTCACTGGACTTCGTCTTAGGGGACGTCGACCGATGATCGAGTTCGTCACCGACCTCTTCTCCAACTTCTGGGTGTCCCTGGCCGGGAAGCTGTTGCTGGTCGCTCTGATGATCCCATTGGTCGGCATGGTCATCGGCTTCGCCGAGATGAAGCTGTCGGCGAAGATGCAGTCCCGGGTTGGCCCCTACTTCGCAGGTGGTAGATGGGGATGGGCCCAGCTGATCGCCGACGGGGTCAAGTTCTTCCAGAAGGAGGACCTCGTCCCCGATGAAGCGGACCGACCTGTGTTCAAGATCGCCCCGGTCCTGGTGCTGGTCAGCACGGTTGCCTTGCTGGTCGTGATCCCGTTCGGGCCAGGGCTGATCTTCCGCGACCTCGAGGTGGGCATCTTCTACGCCCTCGCCATCTCGTCACTGAGCACGGTCGGCATCCTGATGGCCGGCTGGTCGTCGGGCAACAAGTACTCCCTGATGGGCGGGCTGAGGGCGGCCGGCCAGCTGATCGCCTACGAGCTGCCCCTGGTCCTGGCCGTGATCGGCTCGGTGATGCTCGCCGGCACCATGAGCATGGGCGGCATCGTCGAAGCCCAGATCTCGGCCGGGTACCCCTTCGTGATCCTGCAGTTCATCGGATTCGGGATCTTCATGATCGCGGCGCTGGCCGAGCTGAGCCGTATCCCCTTCGACATGCCCATCGCCGAATCCGAGCTGGTGATGGGCTATCTCACCGAGTACTCCGGGTTCCGGTTCTTGTTCTTCTTCCTGGCCGAGTTCGCCAACATGTTCTCCCTCTCCGCGATCGCAGTAACTCTCTTCCTTGGTGGGTACTGGCTCCCGGGGATACCCGAGGACGTGCTCGCCTACGCCGGGCCGGTGATCCTCCTCGGCAAGACCTTCCTCCTCGTGTTCACCATGATTTGGTTCCGCTGGACCTTTCCCCGGTTCCGCGAGGACCAGCTCCAGAACATGGCCTGGAAGGTGCTGATTCCCTTGGCGCTGGCCAACATTCTCCTGACCGGGGCATTCAAGGTGTACTTGTGACCACGAGCACGCCGACGAAGCGGCGGGTGTTCCCGGGCATGGGGATGGTCAAGGGCCTTTGGGTGACCATCTACACGATGTTCCGCACCATCTTCCGCCCCGGGAAGTACCTGGCCACGGTGAACTACCCCAAGGTCAAAGAGACCCCGGTGCCTCGGGCCAGGGGTGTCATCGCCCTCGATCAGGAGGCGTGCACGGTCTGCATGCTGTGCGCCCGCAACTGCCCCGACTGGTGCATCTACATCGAGGGGCACAAAGAGGAGCAGGCGCCGTCGACACCGGGTGGGCGGGTGAAGGTCCGGGCCACGCTCGATCGTTTCGACATCGACTACGCCCTATGCATGTATTGCGGGATCTGTGTCGAGGTCTGCCCGTTCGACGCTCTTTTCTGGTCGCCCGAGTACGAGTACTCGGAGACCCGGATGGGCGAGATGATGCATGATATGGACCGTCTCCAGGACTGGCTGGAGACCGTCCCACCCGACCCGGAGCTCGAGAAATGAGCTTTGGTGACTGGATCGGCGCACCCATCAACTGGGTGTTCCTGGTCATCGGAATCCTGGTGCTGCTGTCGTCGGTGAAGGTGGTGACCGCCAAGAACGTCGTCCACGCCGCCCTGTTCCTCGTCGCGGCCCTGGGCGGCACAGCCTTCTTGTTCCTCATGCTGTCGGCCGAATTCGTGGCGTGGGCACTGGTCCTGATCTACATCGGGGCCGTGCTCGTCCTGTTCTTGTTCGGGATAATGATCACCCGGGCTCCGACCGGCAAAGACGTGGGGCTCGACTCGCCGAAAAAGCTGTGGCCCGCGTTTCTGTCGGGTCTCACTTTCGTGCTCCTCAGCTGGGCCTCGCTCGATGGATTCGGCTCGACCGAGATCGTGGACCTCGGCGAGGCGACCTCGACGGAGGTACTGGGTCTGGCTCTGCTCGGCCGGTTCGTGATCCCGTTCGAGGTGGTGTCATTCGTCCTACTGGCCGCCCTGATCGGGGGGGTCACCATCGCCCGACGCGATCTCAGCCCTCTCGAGGAAGAAGAGCGGGGAGCCGTCTGATGTTCTTGAACCAGTTCCTGGTCCTGGCCGCGGCGATGTTCTCGCTCGGGATCTACGGGTTGTTGGTGCGACGCAACATCGTCCTGATCCTGCTCTCCGTGGAGCTAATGCTGGCAGCGGTCAACATCAACCTCGTTGCCTTCGAAGCGGTGCTCCGCACCCCCGAGGCGATTGGCCAGGTCTTCACCATCTTCGTGATCACCGTGGCCGCGGCCGAGGTGGGAATCGGCCTGGCCATCGTCTTGATGATCTTCCGCAACCGGAAGTCGGCCAACGTCGACGAGCTCGATCTGATGCGGTGGTAGGTATGAGCTGGGTAGTAGCGACAGAAGCCGAGCACGCGGTTGAAGCAGGTGTGACCGGGGGATTCTGGGTGGACACCGCCGGGATCATGTTGGTCCTTCCCCTTGTCGCCTTCCTGTTGATCCTCGCCGTCGGCAAGCGGATGAAGTATCACGGTGCCGAGATCGCCATCGGGGCCCTGGCCATCAACAGCCTCTGGGCGACGGTCCTGTTCGTGATGAACATGACAGAGGGCGTGCTCGCAAAGGAGACCTTCGAGATCGCCCGGATCGGGAGCAACCTCGTCTTCGAGCTGGGATGGGTCGTCGACGGGCTGTCGATCATGATGTACTTCCTGGTCAACGTGGTCGGCCTGATCGTGTTCATCTACGCGGTGGGCTACATGAAGGACGACGTCAGGGTCGACTGGTTCTTCGCCGCTTTCTCCCTCTTCGCCGGCTCGATGCTGATCCTGGTGGGAGCCCCGAACCTGATTCAGCTGATCATCGGATGGGAGGGCGTCGGGCTCGCCTCGTACTTCCTCATCGGCTTCTACTGGGAGGACATGGCGAACGTGAATGCCGGCAACAAGGCGTTCATGGTCAACAAGGTGGCCGACGTCGGGCTGATCCTGGGAGCGATCATCCTCGGCCTCGCCATCGGGACATTCGACTTCTTCGAGATGAGCACCGCCGCCTTCGAGCATTCGGAGTCACTGGGGGCGGTCGCCATTGTCGGAGGGGCACTCCTCTTCTTCGGGGCGATGGGGAAGAGCGCCCAGTTCCCGCTTCACATCTGGTTGCCCGACGCCATGGCCGGGCCGACCCCGGTGTCGGCTCTGATGCACGCGGCCACGATGGTCACGGCCGGCGTCTACCTGATGGGACGGGTGTTCCCATTGTTCGAGTATCTCGCCTCGGACATTCGGCCCTGGATGGTGGCCATCGGGGCGATCACGCTCTTCGCCATCGGCCTGCTTGCCCTTGTCGCCGACGACATCAAGAAGGTGCTCGCCTACTCGACGGTGTCCCAGCTCGGCTACATGATGACCGCAGTGGCAGCCGGCGGGTACACCGCGGGGCTCTTCCACCTCTTCACCCACGCCTTCTTCAAGGCACTCCTCTTCCTCGGCGCCGGCTCGGTGATCCACGCCGTGCACTCCAACAACATGAGCGACATGGGTGGGCTCCGCAAGGCGATGCCGAGGACCTATTGGACCTTTGTCGTGGGCTCCCTCTCGCTGGCCGGGATACTGCCACTCGCCGGGTTCTGGTCGAAGGACGAGATCCTGGTTGCCCTCGGTAACGAGGGCTACGTCGCCGTGATGTGGATCGCCATCGCCGGCGCCTTCGTCACCGCTTTCTACATGACCCGGGCCGTGGCCCTCACCTTCCATGGTGAGTACAAGGGACATGGCCATCCGCACGAATCGCCCGGCATCATGACCGTGCCCTTGGTGGCCCTCGCCATCCCGTCGATTCTCTTCGGCTTTTTCAATGTTCCTGGCTGGGAGATCCCGGGCATCGGAAACTTCAGCGAATGGCTGGCAGTACGGGTCGTCCCGATGGGCGACGAGCACGCCGAGGCAATCGATCTCGTGTTGGCGGGGAGCGGGTTGTTCGCCGCATTGCTCGGCATTGCCCTGGGATGGATGGTCTGGGGTAAAGACCGGGCCACCCAGGCAGAGCGCGACCACTTCGAGGTCCCGGCCCTCTATCCGCTGTTACGAAACAAGTACTACGTGGATGACCTGGCCGACGGCATCACGGCGGGGACGATGGGCCCGGTCGCCAGGTTCGTCAACTGGGTCAACGACTACGTGATCGACTCGATCGTCAACGGAGCGGCTTTCCTCACCAAGACCCTCGGTTCGTTCGTATACGGAGTGGTCGACCAGCGCGGGGTAGACGGAGTCGTCCATGGCCTGGGTGCCGGAGCAGATAGCGCGGGTTCGGCGCTGCGCAAGATGCAGACCGGCCGGATCCAGCAGTACGCCGCCGGCTTCGTCGGGGGCACATTGGTCCTGATCGTCCTGTTCGTTTTCGTGATATAGGAGAGCTGAGAGCAAATGGAACTGTTCGAAACGTGGGCCCTCACCCTCATCGTGTTCTTGCCGCTGGCCGGAGCGCTCCTCATCGGCATCATCCCTAAGACGAAAGAAACCGCCCTCAAGGGAACCGGGCTGCTCGTCGCTGTGGGCGCGTTTGTCGTCTCCCTCGGGGTGATCGCACAGTTCGATTTCTCAGGACTCCCCTACAACACCTATCAGTTCGAGGTCGACGTGCCCTGGATCGGCGCGATCAACGCCAATTACCACCTGGGTGTCGACGGGATCAGCCTGCCCCTGCTCGTGCTCTCGACCTTCGTGATGGTCCTGGCGGTCATCTACAGCTGGAACCACTGGGAGGAGCCGCACAACCCCAAGGCGTTCCTGATCCTGATGTTGATCCTGGCCACCGGGCTCAATGGCACCTTCCTCGCCCTCGACCTGGTGCTCTTCTTCATCTTCTTCGAGGTGGTGCTGCTCCCGATGTACTTCATGATCGGGATCTGGGGTGATCGATCTCCCCGGAAGATCCCCGGCTACCAGCGCGAGGTGCAGACCCGTCTCTATGCGGCGATCAAGTTCTTCCTCTTCACCCTGTTCGGGTCTGCCTTCATGCTCCTGGGATTCCTCGCCCTCTACTTCCAGTCGGGCGAATCGGGTGAGCGCACCTTCGACATCCCGCAGCTGACCGAGCTCGGCGCCTCCGGTGCCTTCACCGGGAGGTTCGCCTTCCTGGTCTTCTTCGCCATGTTCCTCGGCTTCGCGGTCAAGGTCCCGATGTGGCCGCTCCACACCTGGCTCCCCGACGCCCATACCGCGGCTCCGACGGTCGGGTCGGTGCTTCTGGCCGCGATCATGCTGAAGCTCGGGTCCTATGGCTTCATCAGGATCTCCCTGCCCATCCTCCCCGAAGAGGCTGCGAGCTGGGCCCCAGCCATCGCCATCCTGGCCGTGATCGGGATCATCTATGGCTCGTTGGCCTGCCTCGCCCAGACCGACATGAAACGTTTGATCGCCTTCTCCTCGGTCGGTCACATGGGGTTCGTCATGCTCGGAATCGCCACCTTGACCGATGTCGGGATCAACGCCGCGATCATCGGGATGGTGGCCCACGGCCTGATAACGGGCCTTCTCTTCTTCCTCGCCGGTTCGATGTCGCACCGCTACCACACCAGGGAGATGTCGCGCCTCGGGGGCAACATGAAGCTGATGCCGGTCATGGGCGGCATCCTCGCCTTTACCGCCATGGCGTCGCTCGGGCTGCCCGGGCTGGCCGGGTTCTGGGGCGAGTTCATGTCCCTCATCGGGGCCTACAACCCCCTGGAGGGTCTCTCCCTCGGCGTGTTCCGCACCGCGATGGTGCTCGGCGCTATCGGCACGGTGCTGACCGCCGCCTACATGCTCTATCTGCTCCAGCAGGTGAACCTGGGTGAGCCGGGGGAGGAATGGCAGGGACACACGTTCCACGATGTCGATCGCTTCGAAATGAGCGCTTGGGTGCCGCTCATCGTGCTCATCGTGGTGATCGGCTTCTATCCGAAGGTGATCTTCAACGCCACTACCGACAGCGTCGTATCGCTCGTCGACATGATCTTCAATGCGGAAACGACGGCCTCGTTGGGTTCCGGTGGATGAGAATGCTTGCATTTCCACGCGGCCGTAGCCCCGGCCGACCGGCGTCTCTTCGACCCGAGGTGCTGATGCGTGTGACGCGGTCCGGTTGTATAAGTGAGGGTTGCCGAGGGGCGAAGTCGGCCGGCAATAAAGCATGACGTTCGAGATCGACTATTTCGCCCTCGCCCCCGAGTTGGTGGTGGTCGCCACCATGTTGGGGGTCTTCGCCCTCGATCTCATCCTGCCCCGCGCCCGAAAGTTCTGGATCGCGACCGTCGCAGTCGCCGGCACCGCCCTCGCCGCTGTGCCCCTCGTCATGCTCGCCGCGGACGGGACAACCAGATCGATGTTCGACGGCTCGTATGTGGTCGACGAGTTCGCCGTGATCCTCAAGGGTCTCTTCATCGTCTCCGCCTACATCGTCCTTCTCATGTCTCACCACTACATCGAGTCCGAGCGCTACTACCAGGGCGAGTACTACTTCCTCCTTCTCGCCTCGGTGCTCGGATCACTGGTGATGGCGTCGTCCCGGGACCTGATCATCCTCTTCATCGGGCTCGAGCTCACCACCGGCCCTCTCTATCTCCTGGCCGGCTGGCGAAAGGGCGATGCCAAGTCGAACGAGGCCTCGATGAAGTACTTCATCCTCGGAGTCCTCTCGACCGCGATCCTGCTCTACGGGATGTCGCTGTTGTTCGGGCTGACAGGTGAGGTCACCTTCGCCGGCCTGGCCGAAGCCACGGCGGGTCTCGCCGAAGAGCCGATCATGGTGGTGGCGCTGTTCGGTCTCATCGTCGGCTTCGGGTTCAAGATCTCCGCCGTCCCGTTCCACTTCTGGGCACCTGACACCTACGAAGGTGCGCCCACGCCGGTGACCGCCTACCTGTCGGTCAACTCCAAGGCCGCCGGCTTCGTCGCCTTCCTCCTGATCATGTACCAGGCCCTGCCCGGCATCTCCGAGGTGTGGGCCCCGGCGCTGTGGATCCTGGCCGTGCTCTCGATGACGGTGGGCAACCTGGCGGCGCTTCGCCAGACCAACATCGTCCGCCTGCTCGCCTACTCCTCGATCGCCCAGGCCGGGTTCATGCTCGTTCCTTTCGCCGCGGCCGCCGTGGCAGGTGCAGACCTCGCCGAGGCCTTCTCGGCGACGCTGGTCTATCTCGTGATCTACGCCGTGATGAACCTCGGGGCATTCGCGGTCGTCATCGCTGGGGCCAGGAAGACCCGTTCGGGGGAGATTCGGGCCTGGTCGGGGCTCTCCCAGGTCGACATCAGGCTGGCGGTCCTGGTGGCGGTCTTCTTCTTCAGTCTGGCCGGCATCCCGCCCCTGGCCGGGTGGTTCGCCAAGTTCGCCATGTTCCGCTCGGTGATCATCGCCGGTGGCGCAGCGACGGTCACCCTGGCCGCGATCGCTGCGGTCAACTCGGTGATCGCCTTCTACTACTACGCCCGGGTGGTGAAGGCCGTCTGGCTCGACGACCCGGTGGGCGAGTTTGCTCCCGATGTGGAGGCTGCCCCTGCCGGATCGCTGCGTCTGGCGTTGCTGGTCTCACTGGTGATCACCGTCGCCATCGGGTTCTTCCCGGCCATCGCGACCTTCGTTGGCAATGCCAGCCGGGTCATCGCTACCGGGGGCTGACGACACGAACCCGGCCCATAGGATCCGGAGATGCTCCACCTCCGCCTGATCGTTCCACCCGATCTGGTGCCGCCGGTGATGGTGATCCTGGACAAGGCGCCGGAGGTGACCAACGTATGGCGTCTCGCTGGGGCCGGCGCCAAGCCTGAAGGGGATCTCGTCTCCTGTGACGTCGCCAGGGAGGATGCAACTCGGCTGCTCGGCGAGTTGCGCGCCCTCGGTCTGGAGGAGCGGGGTTCGATTGCGGCGGAGTACGTCGACGTCTCGCTGTCGCAGGGCGCCCGGGATGCCGAGCTGGCAGCGGAAGGATCCCCGGCCGATGCGGTCGTCTGGGAGGACGTGGAGCGTCGCGTGCTGGATAGTTCCACTCTCTCCATCTCCTTCCTGGTCCTGATGGTCATCGCAACGATGATGGGCGCGATCGGGATCCTCACCGACTCGATCATCCTTCTCATCGGGGCCATGTTGGTGGGGCCCGAGTACGGGCCCCTTGCCGGCATCAGCGTCGCCGTCGTAGAGGGTCGACTCCGACAGGCGGGCAGGTCCTTGCAGGCGATTCTGATCGGGTTCCCACTCGGGATCTTGTCGGCAGCTGCGCTGACCGCGGTGCTGCGTCTGATCGGGATCGCTCCTGACACTCTGCTGCCCGAGGATCACGCCCTGACTCTCTTCATCGCCGAGCCAAATTGGTACTCGGTGATCGTGGCGGTTCTGGCCGGGGTGGTAGGTGTGCTCGCCCTGGTCGGAGCCAAGTCAACCGTCTTGGTCGGGGTCTTGATCTCGGTGACCACCATCCCCGCGGCTGCCAATGTCGGCGTGGCGGCGGTCTACGGAAACTGGGAAAGCGTGCAGGGAGCGGCTACCCAGTTGGTCATCAACGTGTTGGCGATCGTCGTGAGCGGGATAACTGTGTTGTGGGTGATCAAGCGAGACCGAATCCGACGAGCCCTGCAGGGCTCCGGTCCGGCTCGTCGCGATCGGGTCTGACCTGACGGAATCGGTCACTCGCGAGGGTCGTGAAGCCCGAGATCGGCAGCGATCCTCTGGGCGACCGGCCACGATCCCTGGTCCTGATTGCACAGGACTGTGACAGTGATCCCGTCGCTCACATAGTGCGACACAACAGAGCTGACACCGGGGTCGAGGCCACTGTGCCCGTAGATGATCAGCGAGTTGTTCTCCACCACGAGCTCCATCCCGTAGCCATAAGACTCCTCGTCGTCGGCGCCGTGGACCGTGAGCATCGAGTCGACGGTCTCCTTCGACAGGACCGTGCCCTCGCGTAGACCTTTCATGAAGCGGTCCAGGTCGCCTGTGGTGGTGGTCATCCCGCCATCGGGCATGCCGCTGGCGGTGAGGCCGTAGGTGTTCGACCGCCAGGTTTCGGCTGGCTCGTCGGCGGCTATGTACCCCGTGGCATAACCCTCAGGTTCCAGGTCGAGCTCGAAGAAACCAGAACGCGCCATCCCTGCCGGGTCGAGGACCTTCTCGCGTGCCACTTCCTTGAACGGCCGGCCGGACACCCATTCGATGAGGATCCCGACCACCACGTAGTTGGCGTCGCAATAGCGGAACTCGCCGAAATCGTCGACGGCGGGGAGGTCGGCGAACAGGGGGAGGACATCGAGAGGCCCACGCGCTCTGCTGGCCGGGATTCTGTCCAGGGCACCCATGAACGATGCCCAGGTCTCGTCTGCGTCGTCGTGGTAATTGGGCAGCCCCGAGGTGTGGGAGAGGAGGTGGTGCAGAGCATGACGATCGTCGAGGCTGGCCGGGCGGTGATCGGGCGGCAGATATCCGGTCAACGGCCGATCGAGGCTCAGGGCGCCCTCCTCGACCATCTTGAGCGCGGTTGCAGCCGTGATCATCTTCGTGACCGAGGCCACCTGGAACCGGGTCTCGACGGTCATGGGCACCCGATGCCCGCGGTGGGCCAAACCGGCGGCGTGCTCGAACATGGTTTCCCCGCCCGCCCTCACGAGTGCCACCCCACTGAACAGATGTTGGGTGGTCTGTTCGTCGATCCAGCTCCGGAGAGCATCGCTGTCGAGCCGGCTCATCGGCTGCCGCGCATCTCGCCGCGGCGAATGGCCCTGAACTCGCGATCGAGCAGGGACCAGAGTGAGTGATCGACCCAATTGCCCCGGATGAGCAGCTCTTCGCGGAGGACACCCTCCCGGGTGAAGCCGAGCTTCTCCGCCACCCGATCCGAGGCGTGGTTCCCCACCGCGATTCGCAGAGTCACTTTGTGATATCCGAGCGAGTTGAACGCCTCCTCGAGCAGACGATCGACGGCCTCGGTGCAGATCCCCTTCGAATGCTCATCGGTGTGGACCCAGTATCCGAACTCGGCGATCTTCCCCAGCTTGGACACTGTCCACAACGACACGCTTCCGACATGTCGATCCGGGTCGTCCTTGAGTCTTATCGAGTAGTCCCAGGCTCGGTCTTCCTTCCAGGCCTGCATCGACTCGCGGATGAAGGCCGTCGTATCGCCGTGCTCGTAGTCGAGCCTGGCCCAAGGGAGCCACTGATTCAACTCGGGGAGCGACGCTCTCGCTGCCTCGTCATAAGTGGAGTGATCGCGTCGGCTGAATCGTTGCAGCCTGATGCGGTCGGTCTCGAGCGTTGACTTCGGCACGAGGTCAGATTATCGGCGGGCTTAACCTGAGGCTCGATGTGGGATCGGCTGCATTTGGTCCAGGACCTCGAGTTGGGGGAGAGCCTTCATCTCGCCGCCGTGCTGGCCCCGCTCTACGAGGACGACGACGGCGAAGTCCGGGTGGTCTTGACCAAACGGCCGGACACCATGCCGACTCACGCCGGCCATATCTCGTTCCCGGGTGGAAGGGCTCATCCGGAGGACACCGGGCCGGTCGACACCGCGTTGCGCGAGGCCTACGAGGAAGTTGGCATCGAGCGGGACAGAGTCGAGGTGCTCGGCTTTCTCCCCCGATCGACACCGTCGAGTTCAAGCCCTGGGTGGTGCCGGTGGTAGGTCGTGTCGCCACACCGCTGAACCTGATTCCGAGTGAGCGGGAGGTGGCTCGGATCCACACTCCCACGTTGCATGACCTCGCCGACGGGGAGCGGTGGTGGCACGTCCCCTGGAACGGGCGCCAGGTCTGGTACTACGACCTCGACGGGGACACCCTGTGGGGGGCGACGGCCCACATGGTCAGATCACTCCTCGGCCTTCCGGAGTATGTGAACAACTAGTCTCCCTCTGTCCCCAGATTCCTCCAGCCTGTGGTGTCTTAGAATGAGCGATTCCGGGTACCTGTAAGCCAACCTGTGAAAAAACGACTGATCATTGGCGGCGCGATCGCTCTTGGACTGCTCTTCGTTGCGGGAGCAGTCTTTGCCATGTCTACCTGGGGAGACATCAATCGGGTGAGCATCGACTCTGAGCCGAACCCGATTGTCGAGCCCGTAACGCCGGACGAGGGCAATCCCGCGACCGATCCTGGCGACGAAGTCGGTTCCACCGAGGGCATGGAGGTCTTTCTCCTCGTCGGGTCTGATTCCAGAGACGAGCTCGACAGTGTCGAGGGGTTCGGTGAATTCGGTGGCCAAAGGGCCGACGTCGTCATGGTGCTCATCCGGCCGTCTGATGGATCCCGAGCCGCCCTGCTCTCACTTCCCCGCGACCTACTCGTCGACGACGTGTGCGGCGCGGGGAGCGAGCACAGGCTCAATGACGCGCTGCAGGGTTGTGCCGCTTTGAACGGCCCGACTGCCCTCACTCGGACGGTGGAATCGGTCATCGGCCAGGACATCGATCACTTCGCCCTCATCGACTTGGCCGGCTTCCAGGAGGTCGTCGACGCCGTGGGCGGCTACGAGATCTGCCTCGAGCGGGCCGTGCGGGACCAGAGGGCGCAACTCGAGCTCCCCGCCGGGTGCACCCAGGCCACCGGTGCCCAGACCCTGGCCTGGCTGCGGTCTCGCAGCACGCAAGAACAGACCGAGGATGGCTGGCGTGTCATGCCGGGCGTGAACGACCTCACGCGGAACGAGCGGCAGCGGGCCTTTCTGCTGACCATGATGGGCCACCTGTCCGACTTCAGCAGCCCGACGGCGATTGCCGACACTGCCCAGGTGATCGCTCCCTATGTCACAGTCGACTCGGAGCTCTCGTTGGTCGACGCGGTGAACCTGGCCTGGAGTCTGCGAGGTCTCAGCCAGGGCAACATCGATGAGTTGGAGATCCCGGTCTCGGATGCCACCACCGCTTCGGGCGCCGCGGTCCTCGTGGCGGGTGTCGACATCGCCGACCTCGTCGACGACTACCTGGCTCCGGAGATGGCCGAGGATCCCAGCGGCGCCTTCGCCGGTTGAATTCCCCAGCCCTCCCGCTGCGTTGAATTCCCCTAACACCCTCCCCCCAGGTCAGATCGAGACCAAGCGCTTCCCGATTGTCGGCGAGCGTGCTCCTTCCGAAGATCTCATCGATCCCGCCTCCTGGAGCATGGAGCTGGTCGGTCTGGTCCGTAACCCCATCACGCTCGACCTCGACACGTTCCTCTCCCGGGCGGATCAGGAGCTGACCTTCGACATCCACTGCGTCACCAGTTGGACTCGTTTTGGCTCGACCTTCACCGGTCTGCCTCTCAGCGTCCTCCTCGCCGAGGCAGAGCCGCTGGCCGGGTCCGCCTTCGTCTCGTTCGAGGCCTACTCCGAGCGGGGTCATCACACCTCCCTCCCACTCGATGTGGCGAGAGACGACTGCTGGCTGGTCCACTCATTCGAGGGCGAGCCGCTTGAGATCGGGCACGGTGGGCCAGTCCGAGTCGTGACCCCGAGCCGATACTTCTACAAGTCCCTCAAATGGGTGCGACGGGTCGTCGTCCTCGAAGAGGACCGGCTCGGGTGGTGGGAGGAGGGCTCCTACTACCACAACAACGCCGACCCCTGGCCGGGAGACGAGCGATTCACCAGCGGCTCGATCCGCCCCGAGCAGTTGGAGCGCTTCATTGCCGCCTCCGGCTACGACAAGTATCGAGGGCGGGTGATGATGGGCCTGGATCTACGCAATTGGAAACCGGCCAATCTCGATCTGCGCCGGATGTATCTCAAGAACTGCGACCTGCGCGGCTTGTACCTGGCCGGCGCCGACCTGCGCGAGTCGAATCTCTCTCTGAGCGACCTCCGGGGGGTGGTGCTTCGTGGGGCCGACCTGTCCGGGTCCGATCTGGAGGGGGTGAACTTCTCCGGCGCCGACCTGACCGACGCAGATCTGAGCGACACCGCCCTGTCCGCCACCCGTTTCGTAGACGACACGGCAGGAGCGCTCCTCGACGGATCCGTCTTCGAGGGCTCCTACGGGCTGGTCGAGGAGCAAGAGGAGTTCGTCGAGCGCCGCCGTCTCTGAATCGCGTGTGCAGTTGACCCCCTGCACGGTGGCGCGTTGCACACGCCCGCTGGACGGGCGACAATCGACACATGGATCGGAAACGTGTGTTCTCTGGGATTCAGCCCACCGGCGACTTTCACGTGGGGAGCTACGTCGGCGCCCTGAGGAACTGGGTGGCCCTGCAGGAGGACTACGAGACCATCTACTGCGTCGTCGACCTGCACGCCATGACGGTTCCATATCAGGCGGCGGACCTGAGGGAGGGACGTCATGAGTCGGCCAGGATGCTGCTCGCGGTCGGCGTCGACCCGGAGCGCTCCCTCATCTATTACCAGTCCGAAGTCCCCCAGCATGTCGAGCTGTCATGGATCCTGGGGACCCTGGCCGGGCTGGGCCAACTGGAGCGGATGACCCAGTTCAAGGAGAAGGCTGACCGGGCCAAGCAGAACCTGGGGATCTTCGCTTATCCGGTCCTGCAGGCGGCCGACATCCTGGTCCACAAGGCACACGCGGTGCCCGTCGGCGAGGACCAGGCTCAGCATCTCGAGTTGACCAGGGACCTGGCCCAGCGCTTCAACACCCGGTTCGGCGACGAGTTCCCGCTCCCCGAGACCATCCTTCCGAAGATCGGCGCCCGCATCATGTCGCTGACCGATCCCACGTCGAAGATGTCGAAATCAGACCCCAGCGACCGCTCTCGCATCCTGATCAAGGACTCGCCGGACCAAATCGCGAAAAAGGTCAAGGCCGCTGTGACAGATGCGGGCACCGGCGTTGCATACGACTGGGAGACCAAGCCCGGAATCTCGAACCTCTTGGAGCTCTTCAGCGTTCTCGCCGATCGGCCCATCCCGGAGCTGGTCTCCGAATACGCCGATTCCGGATACGGCGTCTTCAAGGCGGCCGCCGCTGAGGCGATCGCCGAAGGGCTGGCTCCGATCCGGGAGGCCTACGAGAGCCTCGATGATGCGGAGGTTGCCGAGGTCATGGCCCAGGGGGCGGCGACGGCGCGGGACCGTGCCGAGACGGCGATGAAGACGGTTCGGGAGAAGGTCGGGATCGTTTAGGACCGCTAGCTGATCGGCTCGAGCAGTTCCGGGGGGAGGAGCAGCACGAGCGCCGCCAGCAGGTTGAACCCGGAGTGGATGAAGATCGCCGGCCCGAGGCGCCCCGTGCGAAGCGTGATCCAGGCCAGGACCAGACCCACCAGGAAGAGCTGGGGCAGGACCACGGCCGCGGCCTGGAGCAGCCGCTCCGGATCCAGGCCGAGGGTGTGGAAGGCGGCAAACACCAGCGACGTCAAGACCATGATCGTGCGCCGCCCCCGTTGGTGGAAGGCCTTGAGAAGGACGCCTCGAAAGGTGAGCTCTTCGGTGACCGGTGCCACGACAACGGCCGTGAGCACGGCCGCAATTCGGGCCGGAGTCGTCTCCAGCCCGGAGAGGGCGGTGCCCACCTGCTGCGCCGAGTCGCCTTCGGGGAATAGCAGGGAGGTCAGGGGGAGGAACAGAACTGCCAGTGCGAGCTGCAGGAGGAGACCAAGACCCAGATAGAACGTGTCGGAGCCAACGATGACGAAGCCGAGATCCTCACGGCGCCGGGCGAGCACCCACAGCACCACGAGATGGCCGATGTACTGCCCGGCGAGGGCCAGGACCAAGCTCAGCTCGCCTCCGCCAAGCAGGGCGCCGACGGGCAGGAGAACCGCTGCCCCGGCCAATCCGCCCAGGATGACGAAGAAGAAGTCGATGAGCGACCAAGGCCTGGGCACGTGCCGCGAGCCTAATGAGTGGCCGTGGGATACCACTGTTACGCTGGCCCGAGCGCTGTTTGGAGGTCAGTCGGAGTGGAAATCGACATCGGGATCGGGAAGTCCGGTCGTCAGGGATACGGCTTCGACGACATTGCGATCGTCCCATCGAGACGCACCCGTGACCCCGACGATGTCGACATCTCCTGGCAACTAGACGCGTTCAAGTTCTCTCTGCCCATGATGGGGTCGGCCATGGACTCGGCCATCAGCCCTTCCACGGCAATACAGATCGGCCGGCTCGGAGGTTTGGCCGTCCTCAACCTCGAGGGGCTTTGGACCCGCTATGAGGATCCAGAGGCGTACTTCGAGGAGATCGCCGATCTTCCCGCGGACAAGGCCACGTTGCGCATGCAGGAGATCTACCTGGAGCCGGTCAAGCCCGACCTCATCGGTCAGCGAGTGGCCGACATCAAGGCGGCGGGAGTCGTCACGGCAGCCAGCCTCACTCCGCAAAAGGTGCGCGGCTGGGCGTCTCACGCTCTGAGTGCCGGGCTCGACGTGCTCGTGATCCAGGGGACCGTCGTGTCTGCAGAGCATGTGTCGAGCCGGGAGGAGCCACTCGATCTCAAGCAGTACATCGCAAGTTGTGACGTACCGGTGATAGTCGGCGGCTGTGCCAGCCACTCGACCGCATTGCACCTGATGCGCACCGGGGCCGTTGGCATCCTGGTCGGTGTTGGACCGGGTGCCGCCTGCACCACCAGAGGGGTGCTCGGTGTAGGCGTGCCGCAGGCGACTGCGATCGCCGATGCTGCGGGAGCTCGTATCAGGTATCTGGACGAGACCGGCCGATACGTCCACGTGATCGCCGATGGTGGGATGAGGACCGGCGGCGATGTGGCCAAAGCGATTGCCTGCGGGGCGGATGCCGTGATGATCGGTTCCCCGCTGGCTTCCGCGAGCGAGGCGCCGGGCCGCGGGTTCCACTGGGGCATGGCCACGTTTC
This sequence comes from uncultured Acidobacteriota bacterium, assembly GCA_963810465.1. Classification (GTDB taxonomy): domain Bacteria; phylum Actinomycetota; class Acidimicrobiia; order Spongiisociales; family ZC4RG35; genus JARDZU01. Next base: position 400,437 of record CAWENM010000002.1, read on the forward strand.
ATCCGACTCTGCCGCGAGGGGCGCGGGTCGAGGTCGGTGACAGGGGAACACTCGAGGAGATACTGGTCGGCCCTGCCCACGAGAACGACGGCAAGCTCAACCTGTTCGGAGCCCTGCAAGTGTCGATGGCCACAACCGGCTTCTCCGACGTCAAGGAGTTCCAGAAGGCGGAAGTGATGATCGCCCCGTCGCTTCAGACCGAAGGCAAGTCTCTACAACGAAATCAGCAGGTGGGAATGGGTTGAGCGATCCAACGGTCCTGGTTCTGGACTTTGGAGCCCAGTATGCACAACTGATCGCCCGTCGGGTGCGGGAAGGTCATGTCCGCTCCGAGATCGTCTCCCGTGAGATCAGCCCGGACGAGATCAGAGCACACAATCCTGTGGGGCTCATCCTCTCTGGTGGCCCCGCCTCGGTGTACGCCGAGGGCGCCTATCGGATGGACCCCGCCATTCTCGAGATGGGCATCCCCGTACTCGGCATCTGTTACGGCCATCAGTTGATCGCCGACCTGGCTGGGGGCACGGTGACCAACACCGGGAGCGCCGAGTACGGCAACACTGATCTCGCCGTGACGGCGGACTCGGTCCTGCTCAGGGATCTGCCCGACCAGCAACAAGTCTGGATGTCCCATCAGGATCAGGTCACCGAGGCTCCGGAGGGGTTTGTCACCGTCGCCATCTCCGATGGAGCCCGGGTTGCCGCGATGGAGGATCGCGATCGCGCTCTCTTCGGGGTTCAGTTCCACCCCGAGGTGGCCCACACGCCGAGGGGAGACGAGATCCTCCGGCGGTTCCTCTACGACGTCTGCGGTGCCTCGCCGAGTTGGACCTCGCATTCGATCATCGAGTCGCAAGTCGAGGCGATAAGAGCTCAGGTGGGAGATGAGCGGGTGATATGCGGCCTTTCCGGCGGCGTCGACTCGGCTGTGGCCGCGGCGCTGGTCCACGAGGCAATCGGAGATCGGCTGACCTGCGTCTTCGTCGATCACGGCCTGCTCCGCGCCGGGGAGGCAGAGCAGGTCGAGGAGACCTTTCGCTCTCATTTCGACGTCGATCTAGTCCACGTCAAGGCGGAGGATCGCTTTCTCGAGCTGCTGGCGGGTGTGACCGATCCCGAGCAGAAACGCAGGATCATCGGCGAGACGTTCATCCGTGTCTTCGAGGAGGCGGTCGGTTCGGCGGGGGAGGCTCGATTCCTGGTCCAGGGCACCCTGTACCCCGATGTCATCGAGTCCGGATCGGCTAGCGCGGCGACCATCAAGACCCACCACAACGTTGGCGGCTTGCCTGCGGACATGCGATTCGAGCTGGTCGAGCCATTGCGAGATCTTTTCAAGGACGAGGTGAGGGCAATAGGCGAGGAGCTGGGACTGCCAGAGGACATGGTCTGGCGCCAGCCGTTCCCCGGGCCCGGTCTTGCCGTGCGGATCATCGGGGAGGTGACCCGGGAGCGCTTGGAGCTGCTGCGTGCCGCGGATCTGATCGTGACCGAGGAGATCCGGCGGGCCGGCCTCTACCGGGAGATCTGGCAGGCCTTCGCAGTACTGCCCTCGGTGCGGACCGTGGGAGTCCAGGGCGACTTGCGCACTTATGCCTATCCGCTGGTTGTGCGGGCGGTGACCTCGGAGGACGCGATGACAGCCGATTGGGCCCGTTTGCCCTACGAGGTCCTGGAGCGCATCTCGAGTCGGGTGATCAACGAGGTTCCCGGCATCAACCGAGTGGCTTATGACATCTCGAGCAAGCCTCCGGCGACGATCGAGTGGGAATAGGTCTTCGGGAGTTGCTCTTGGGCCGGCTTCGTTCAGAACGTACCTTCCCCTGCCGATAAAACCTGATCAGGCGAGGAAGCGACCCAGATTGGACCTCAATACCCCCGAGCTGACGCGGATCTTCCGCGATGAGCTGGAAGAGCGTTCCGGCCGCTTGGTCGCGGGCGCGATCGCCCTCCGTCACGACGAGCTCGACGATGGACGCATCCAGGATCTGATTCGAGACGCCCACACCATCAAGGGATCCGCCGGTCTCCTCGGCTACGACGAGATCAAGGAAGTGGCCTCGCGGCTCGAGCACCTGTGGAAGCAGATCGGCGAGGGTTATCGCCCGCCTGGTGATGTCCTCGTCGCCATGGAGGCCAGCGCCGGCCGCCTCCTGCCCTCGCTCGACGCGATCGACCTCGAGCTTGCTCTCATCGCTGACAAGCTGATCCCGGGAGAGGGGCCAGAAGAGACGGCCGAGGGCACGGTCTGGTCTCCGCCGGCCGAGGTCATCCCATTGCGGCGGCCCGAGCCGGGGAGTCTCGGCGGGCTCCTCACCTCGGTTTCGGACTCGCTGCTCGGGGGATCGACCAGGGTCGACACCGGGGAGCTGTACCGCCTGATCAACCGGATCGTCGAGGTCTCACTCGACTCCGAGGCCCTCGCCGACCTCTCTCTATTGTCGATAGAGGGTTCAGACCCCGCCCTTTTCCGCAAGTCCTGGCGCCAGCAGCTGGAGAGACTGGCCCTATCCGTCTCCGAGATCCAGGATCAGGCCGTTGCGCTCGCCAACATCCCGTTCCGTGACGCCACGGCGACCTTTCCCCAGTTCGTCCGCTACCTCGGGCGACGAATGGGCAAAGACGTCCGCTTCGAGCTGATCGGCGAGGACGTCCAACTCGACCGGCAGATCGTCGACCTTCTCAGGGAGCCGCTTCGCCATCTCCTGGTCAATGCTGTCGATCACGGCATTGAGCCCTCAGCGGCGCGTGTGGCCGGCGGGAAGAAGGCCACCGGGACCGTGAGCGTGGGTGCGGAGATCATCGACGAGAGGGTCGAGGTCTCGGTCTCCGACGATGGCGGCGGCATCGACTGGGACAAGGTGGCCGATGCGGCCACGGAACGGGGCATCCCATTCGTCTTCTCCGACCTGAGCCCGATCCTGTTCCATCCCGGGTTCACCACAACCGACGAGGTGACCGACTTCTCCGGCGCCGGTGACGGTCTGGCCGCCGTGCGCGATATCGTCGAGAAGGTCAACGGTGTGGTCCACGTCGAGAGCCCGGTGGGGATGGGGACGAGGGTCACGATGACCCTTCCCCTGTCCATGGTCCTGCAGAACGTGGTCGTGGTCGCCACGGGAGACCAGTTCTGGGGTCTCCCCGAAGCCTCGATCGAGGCGGCCATGCCCCTATCTCGGGCCGAGATCAACGCCACCGACAGCGGTCGCGAGGTCCGGTTCCAGAGTCGCGAGATCCCCTGTGTCTCACTGGCCAAGGCCATGGGCGTCTCCAATTCGGCCGACGAATCCGAGCTGCTCGTCATAAACACCCGGTTCGGTCTGGTCGCCATCACCGTCGACGAACTGATCGATCGCCGTCGCGTGGCCGTGAAGAACCTAGGCCCGATCCTCGAAGGCCCCGGTCACGTCACCGGCGCAGCACTGCTCGGTGGTGGCCAGGTGCTGGTTGTTCTCGACCCCAACTTCCTCGGGTATCTCGCCAAGAGACGCCCGGGCCTTGTCGGACATCGCCCCCGGATCCTGGTCGTCGACGACTCGGCCGGGGTGCGCCAGCTCCTCTCGGCGACCCTGAACGGCGCTGGCTTCGACGTCGAGGTGGCTGCCGGCGCCCGTGAAGCGATGATGGCAATGGCCAATGACGAGTTCGAGGCGATGGTGATCGACTTCTCGATGCCGCGGTCCAACGGAGTCGAGCTGGTTCGGGCCATGCGTGCCTCCGACGTGAATGTGCCGATCGTCATGGTTTCGGGTGTCGCCACCCAGGAGGAGAAGCAGGACGCTTGGGAGGCGGGTGTCGATGCCTATCTCGACAAGTTCGACCTCCGTCAAGGAGTGCTCACAGCCACCTTGCGACGGATGATCGGCGTCGATGAAGGGGTCGATGCCGGTTGACGGTCGAACTCGCCACCTGTTTGGGTTAGTTTCTGCACCAAATCAGAGAGACGATCCTTGCCCCAATTGCCTGATTCCCTGAGTTGGTGGTCCATCGCCCTGGCCCTGGTGGGCGTCGTGGGGGTGGTGTGGGCGATCGCAATCACCAGACAGGGTCGGCACCGTGAGCGCGAGGTCGTGCGTCTCTCCGAAGAGGCTCATCGGATCAAGGATGAGTTCGTGGCGATGGTGAGCCACGAGCTCCGTACCCCGTTGACCTCGATCGCCGGATTCGCCGACACCTTGGTCGAATCGTGGAAGGACCTTCCCGACGAGGAGGTGGATGAGTTCCTCGGGATCATCAACCGTCAGTCGATGTACCTGGGCGACCTCGTGGAGGACGTCCTCGTCATCCCCCGTCTCGAAGCCGACCGGCTCCGCTTCCACCCCGAGCTCTTCGATCTGGGCGACCTGCTCGGTGATGTTTCCAAGATGGTCTTCCCCACCGGCGGAAGGAAGAGCGCCGTGGTCTCGCTGCCCGACGGGGTGCGGGTCAGGGCCGATCGCCGGAGGGTGCAGCAAGTCATCCGCAACCTGATGGAGAACGCCCGAAAGTACGGCGGTGACCAGGTCATGGTCGAGGGCTTCGTCCTTGGGGATCAATACCTCATAGTGATCTCAGACAACGGCCCGGGCGTGCCCGACGAGGAAACTCAACGTGTGTTCGACAACTTCGAGCAAGTCTCGAAAGGTGACACCAGGGAGGCGACGGGGATCGGGCTGGGTCTTCCCATAGCCAGGCGATTGGCCCGGGCGATGGGTGGCGAGGTTTGGTACGAGAGGCGGTTCCCCACTGGTGCCCGTTTCTGCTTCTCCCTGCCGCTCCGCCGGCGCGCGGTCCTGGGCGAGGAGGACGTGCCCGAGGTCGTCGACCTCGACGCCACCGCCTCGGTCGAGCTGGGCGACGACTCGGTGTTGGCAAACTGATCACACACGTGTGATTCCTCGCCGGCCACCGGTACCATCGTCTCTCGATGCAAGCAGAGTGGTTTCTCGACGATGTCCCCGCGGAATCCCCACTCTTCGCCGACCTCAACCCCTCGCAGCGTGAGGCAGTAGCCGCCACCGAGGGACCGGTCCTGGTCGTCGCCGGGGCGGGGTCGGGCAAGACCCGGGTACTCACCTATCGGATAGCTCATCTCATCCGTGATCTGAGGGTCGCTCCCGACGCCATCCTGGCCATCACTTTCACCAACAAGGCCGCCGATGAGATGAAGGGCCGCGTCGGCTCGCTGGTTGGCGGTGCCATCAGGTCGATGTGGGTATCCACCTTTCATTCGGCCTGTGTCCGAATCTTGCGTCGGGAGGCGTCACGGCTCGGTTATCGGTCGGGGTTCTCCATCTACGACGAAGCCGATTCACTCCGGCTGATCAACCTGGTCCTGAAAGACCTCGATGTCGATCCCAAGCGCTTCCCCCCCAGGGCAATGAAGGCTGTGATATCCAAGGCCAAGAACGAGTTGGTCGACTACGAGGCCTTCGCCGATCAGGACGACGGCTTTTATCACGAGCAGGTGGCTGACGTCTACCGCCTCTATCAGCAGCGTCTCCTCGAGGCGTCCGCGATGGACTTCGACGATCTCCTCATGGTGACGGTGGAGTTGTTCGGCGCTTTCCCCGACGTGCTCGCCACCTATCAAGAGCGATTCCGGTACGTCCTTGTCGACGAGTATCAGGACACCAACCGCGCCCAGTACATGCTGGTCAAGCAACTCACCGCCAGTCATCGCAATCTCTGCGTGGTGGGGGACTCAGACCAGTCGATCTACAGGTTCCGGGGTGCCGATATTCGCAACATCAGGGATTTCGAAGTCGATTACCCGGATGCCCGCATCGTCATCCTCGATCAGAACTATCGGTCCACCGAGACGATCCTCGATGCCGCCAACTCGGTGATCGCCAACAACACCAAGCGGACTCCGAAGAACCTGTGGTCGGACCGGGGGCGGGGAGGCCCGATACTCCGTTACGAGGCCGAGGATGAGCACGACGAGGCCGGGTATATCGCCGACGAGGTCGAGCGTCTCCAGGGCGAGGGCTTCAACCTCTCCGACGTGGCCGTCTTCTATCGGACCAACGCCATGTCACGTGTCATCGAGGATGTGCTGGTGAGGCGGGCCGTCCCCTACACCGTGGTCGGGTCGGTCAAGTTCTACGATCGCAAGGAGATCAAGGACGCCATTGCCTACTTGCGTGCGGTGGTGAACCCGGCTGACGAGGTCTCACTGAAGCGAATCATCAACGAGCCGCGGCGGGGGATCGGAGACACCACGATCGCCCACGTGGATCGGTTCACCCAGTCGCAGAAGATCGGGTTCGCGGACGGTCTGCGCCGGGCACGGGATATCCCGCAGTTGAATGCCCGGGCCCAGACGGCCATTGGCGAGTTCGTCGCCATCATGGATCATTTGCGGGAGGCAGCCGCGGACGAAGGAGTGAAGGCCGGGGTCGAATCTGTGCTCTCCGACACGGGCATGCTGGCCGCACTGGAGGCCGAGCAGACAATCGAGGCGATGGGCCGGGTCGAGAACCTGCGTGAGCTGGTCGGCGTCGCCTCGGAGTTCGAGACCTCGAACGAAGGTGCGGTGATCGGCGACGAGGAGTTCGATGAGCTCGACAATCTGCGGCGCCTCGAGGTGTTCCTGGAGTCCACCGCGCTGGTGGCAGACATCGACGAGTGGGAGGAAGGGGCGGGGGCGGTGACCCTGATGACGCTGCACACGGCGAAAGGCCTCGAATTCCCGGTGGTATTCATCGTCGGCATGGAGGACGGCGTTTTCCCCCACATGAGGTCCCTCGGTGATCCGAGTGAGCTCGAAGAGGAGCGCCGGCTTGCCTATGTGGGTATCACCCGCGCCCAGGACCGCCTCCATCTCACCTCGGCCTGGAGCAGGATGTTGTTTGGCGGCTCCAATTACAACCCACCCTCACGATTCCTCACCGAGGTCCCGGACGGGCTGATGGAGAAGGCAGGTAAGCGTCAGCGGCGCAGCGCCTCAGAGCGGGCCGCGGCCGCCGGTCCGCGCACCACGGTGGACGCGGCGCAAATCGGTCCCGGCGACCGGGTCCGTCATGACAAATGGGGATTGGGCACGGTGCGAGAGGTGGTGGGGACCGGCGAATTGGCCGAGGCCGAGGTCATGTTCGATACCCAGGGCAAGAAGCGCCTACTGCTGGCGTGGGCGCCATTGGAGCGGGCCTGAGCGGTTTCGTCTCGGTCATCGAAGAGGCGCCACGCGGCGGTGCCTACATACGGATACCGAACGATGTACTCGAAACCCTGGGTGGCGGCGGACGCATCCCGGTGCAAGCCACCTTCGACGGGATTCCGTACCGGGGAAGCATCGTGCGCATGGGGGACGACCATGTCCTTGGTGTGCTCAAGGAGATCAGAGAGAAGTTGGGCAAGGCCCACGGTGACGAGATCGAGGTGACGGTCGAGCGGGACGAAGCCGTGCGTGAGGTCGAGGTCCCGGTCGAGCTGGCCACGCTCCTCGAGGCCAATCCTGCAGCTCGTAGGGCCTTTGACGCCTTGAGCTACTCCCACCGCCGGGAGCACGCCCTTCACGTGGCAGAGGCCAAGAGACCTGAGACCAGGCAGCGTCGGGCCCGAAAGACGGTTGAGGATCTCACCAGCTGATACCCGATCCGATCGGCATGCGGATCTAACTTGTCCCCTGTGATCAGAGCGGTCTTCAAGACGTTCCGTGAGGTTTGGGCCGAGCCCGCAGGGCGGGTTCTCATACTCGGCGCGCTGACCATTGTGGCCACCGGCACCGTTTTCTACTCGGTGGTAGAGGGGTGGCCCGTGCTCGACTCTCTCTATTTCACGGTGATCACATTGACCACCATCGGATACGGCGACTTCGCTCCCACGACGGCCATTTCGAAGATCTTCACGATCTTCTTCGTCATCGCAGGAGTGAGTTTCATCCTCGGCCTCCTCAACTTCGTCATCGGCCGCACGGTCAAGGACAGAACCGAGCGGAAGCTCAAGGGTCAATGAGCAGCTACTGGGTGTCGGAGGCGACCCGGCCCATCGTGTCTTTTCGCCCGGCGTCCTGACCGGCCTTGATACGGGCTGCCCGGTCCATCTCACGACGGACCAGCGTGTCGTGAAGGGCCGACATCTGCTTCTCGGTCACTTCGGGAAGGTCGTAGCCCGCTTGAACGAATGCGGCGGTGTCCGCCCGGTAGTCGTGCCCGAAGGACTTGAACTGGCCCGGGATGGTGACCATGGCGTTCATGGCGTCGACGAGAACCTGGGTGAAGGTGATCATCGGAGCCCATTTCATCGACTCCGGCACTCCGCGGCCCCGTCTTCCATCGAGCCATGGCGGTCTCTTGACTGCTATTCGCAATGACAACTGAGCGATCGGGTCGTTGTCGTGGTCGACGATCACCGCTCGCATCTTCTCCCGGTCCTCCTTGCTCATCGCCTGGTAATGCTCGAAGTGATCGAACGGGGCGACGGTCCCCTCCGGTGTCAGACGGTTCCGACCTTCCCGCATGCCGGTCTTCGACCAGCGGGCCAGCCCGGGCAGCCCGAACCACAGGGCACGGTGAATGCCGTAATGGTCGAAGCCGGCGATGCCCTGGTGCATCACGACGTCCGAACTGGACCATGCCCCCAGGCTCTCGCCGAAGACGAGGACTTTGGGCCTCTTCTCCTCCGGTACTGATCTCAGCCGCTGTTTGACTCCCCACAAGAGCTGTCTGAACTGGGCACGTCCCAGAGAGACGCCCTGCACTTCGAGGAACGATGGCGCCTTGCCATATTGGATGCAGGCCGTGGCGATGTCACCGCGGGTCAGGATCTCCGCCGTCTCGATCATGGTGTGATCAACCCAGCCGGTCCCGGTCGGGGAAACGAGAAGCAAATAGCTACGGTCGAACGCGCCGAGGCGCTCCATCTCGTTCAGCGCGAGCTCGGACCGCCCGGTGGCGTACACGGGCTCGTTCTCGACACCGACATAGGCCCGGATCGGGTGAGCTACGGCCGGTTGACCCATCGTCTGCTCGATGACCTCGGGGGTCACCACCTCTGAGACGTACCGACGGCCCTGGAGACCCAGTTGCGAGTAGGGGGAGATGCTGTTCGGCCCTCCGGAGACGCTCTCGTTACTCGGCGGTGTGGCGAATGCGGTCTCGATCTTCGAGTTGGTCCTGGAGATCCTCCCGACCAGGCCCTGATAGAGCGCCACGGCGCCGACACTCCACAGGGCGAGGTTCATGGCCCGGCCAATGACTGTATGTCCTACGCCGTCGCCCATGTATCCGACCATCGAGCGTCTCGAGGAGGCATAACCCTTTCCCAAGGCACGTCCCCCGTTGGCCACAGCGGCGGCGATGGCTACAGAGGCGAAGATGTTTGCCGGCTTGTCCTCTGCGGTCCACTTTTGAACCACGCCCTGTCGGGTGTCCAATTCCCTCGACCACCTGGTCATCGCATATCCGAATCCACCGAGACCGGTCAATATCGGGACGATCGGTGAGTCGACTTTCTCACTGACATCCGTGGCCGCCTCATAGATGATCCCGCCGATGGCCGCGACGTTGACGAGCCTCCCGGCACTGCGGAGGGATGCCCTTGCGGTGGACTCGTCTTCGGTCTCGGATATGCGCCCCAGGGCGGCGCCCCCACCAGCGAGAACCGCCCGTGCACCGATACGCCAGGCCAGCGGCGCAGTCTCTGGAGCCACCAACCGGACCACTCTGTCGACGGAGAGGCCGATGGCGCGAGCCGAGATCACCGCGAGACCACCGGCGATGCCCTGGTGAACGGACGAGCGAGGCATCAGGGAAGGACCGAAGGAATCGAGCGCGGCGCCCGTCACCAAGGGAGCTTCCGGCCCGCTGGTCAGCGGGTTCAGCCGATTGGCGAGTTTCAGGAGCCAGGTGAGGAGCGAGGAGTCGGTGGCCATGGACTAGACGGTATACGGATCGCCCAACGGCGGGTCGTCGATCACGATTGTCCCGTCGATGACGCCCCGGCAAATGCGCATCCAGGTGGAGCGACCGATCTCATTGAGGAAGACGTCGTGGATCGGAATCGCCCGCTCCGGTTTCACCGAGTTGGCGAAGTCGATCGTCATTGCCGTCTTGGCCCAGGGTGCGGCGAAAGGCAGGGCGAGAAGATCGATACCCGAGGGGGTTGCGTCGTACGAATCGCCGGGATGGAAGAGAGAGGGGCCACCGGTCTCCCTAATGATGTATCCCACATTGCCGACGGCGGGAATGCGATCGTGGACGATGGCGTGCTCGCCGCCGACCATCTCGATCGATACACCGCCCAGGTCGATGGTGTCTCCGACGGATGCGGTCTGTGGGGAGTGATCGGACAGGATCTCGGCCACCGCCGGCTCGACCACGAGCCGCGCCCCCGGGTTGTTGGAGATCACAGGTCCAACATTGTCCGCGTCGAAATGGTCCGGGTGCTGATGGGTCAGGAGGATTACATCGAGATCGGTGAGGGCGTGCCACGTGTCGGAGAAGGTTCCGGGGTCGATGAGGATGCGGGCGGTTGGGGTCTCGACCAGGAGACAGGCGTGTCCCAGACGGGTGACGATCATCCCGGGATTATGGCTGATCAGCCTGTCGGTGGCCCGCGGAGGGCTGGCTTGCGGAATCGGATCCGTCCGTGTTCGGGGTGGTGGTAGGGCTGGAAGCCTTGTTGGTGGACGACCACTTGATGGTGGAACCAGCAGAGGGTGATCAGATTGTCGGGGTCTGTGGTTCCGCCTTGTGACCAGGGGATGATGTGGTGGACTTGGAGACGGTGGGTGCTGGGACAGCCGTCGCCGGTGCAGGCGTTTCCGTCGCGTTTGATGATGGCCCGTCTCAGGGCGGGTGGGATGGTTCTGGTTCTCCGCCCGTGGACCATCGGGGTTCCGTCTTCGGCTCGGGCGGTGATTTCTGTGACCGCGTCGCAGAGGATGGCTTGGAGGGCGTCGCGGCCGATTCGGGGTCCGGCTTCGAGGACCACGCCTGCCTGTCCGTTGGAGGGGGCGGCTTGGGTGGCGTCGACGAATACGGTGAGTTGGGCTGGTGGCGGATCATCTGTGACACAGAGTTCGGCCAGGGCGATCGCTTTGCGCCATGAGGAGTCGCCACGGGTTCCGTCGGGGAGAAGAGGCAGATCATCAGCCTTTTCGGAGAGTGTCTTGTTGACCAGGGCTCCGGTGGCGCCGTCCATTCCGAACCAGCCTTTCCACCAGGATTCGTCCAATGAGGGTTGGAGGACCAGGAACTGGTCAGAAGCGGTCCGATATTCGTCTGCGGCGCTGATCCGGGCCCGCATTGCCGCCTCCCGACGCACCCCGGCTACATCCAGGTGCTCGAAAAGCCCCACCTCGTCGGGGATCCGGGAGAGGGCCTCCATCCGGTCGAAGCTGATATCACCAGTCGCCAATGCTTCCCGCAGGTCAGGACGGTCGACGGTGCGCCGCATGGTCCGGACCAGAGACTTCGCAGTATCGGGATGGACATCCAACCGGGCACTGGTCCACTCGGACAGGGAACGGCAACCATCAGCTGTGGCCACCTGCCGGTAGTCGAGCTCTTCGAGGATCGCCATCTGCTTTGCAATGCGACGCGACCTCTCCGACTCCTCGGCGATCAACTCCTGCTCGAGCTCATCGGTGGTCCACATCGCATATCCCATACCTACGAACATACGTTCGACCAGTGACAGAAACAAGAGGTCCGTGAGCAGATTTCCTTGATGTGTTCAATCAGAATGGCTGGAGCCAAACTGACCGCAGGAATGGAAACACCCGGCCGGCACCAAACCCTTCTTGGTGAACCGGTCGGCTATGCGTCGCCAGTTTTGTCCGTTTCCGGTGCTTCGATGCTGCCGAGAAAGTGCCGCAAATGATCTCGCACGGTGGCGGCCGCCGAAACGAAAGGGAGTGGGAGGAAAAACGGAAGGAGCAGCCACCCTCGTCCGCGCAGGTGCCGTAAGGCGCGGATCTCCACCCGGCTGCCGCCGTCCTCAGGGGTCGCCCGGAGCTCCCACGTGCTGCCCGGCTTGAACAGGTTGGAGTCGATGACCCTTCCCCTCAGAGTCTGCGGATCCGACCAGTCGTAATGCAGCCGCTCCCAGACGTATCCGATGGGCCACGGGTTGCCCTCAGTCACCTCGGCGTAGTCCTCACCAATGTCATGCACCTGCAGGTACTCGACATGCACGTCCGGCCACATCTCGGCTCGTCGATCTGAGAAGTCGCGTGCCGCCGCGAGAACGATGTCGGGCGGCAAGTCGCTGTGTTCATTGACAAGGACGCGCGGCATGGCTGCGACCGTAGAAGCTGACTGACCCCCTATGCCTTCTCGATGTCCTCCAGCAGCTCCTGCCAGCTCTTGGTGAACTTGTCCACCCCTTCGTCCTCGAGGACCTGGACGACATCGTGGTAGTCGACACCGACCTCGGCCAGACGATCGAGGTCCGCCCTGGCCTTCTCGATGTCTGCCTCAGTGAATGGATCAGGCGAGGCGGCGCCATGGTCCTGGTAGGCGTCGATCGTCTCCAGCGGCATCGTGTTGACCGTGTTCGGAGCCACCAGGTTCTCCACGTACAACAGGTCGGTGTAGTCGGGGTTCTTGGTCGACGTGGACGCCCAGAGCGGTTTCTGCACACGCGCCCCCTTCTCGGCCAGCGCCTGATAACGATCCGTGCCGAACTCCTCGAGAAACATCCCATAGGCGACCCTGGCATTTGCGATGGCGGTGATTCCTCTAAGGGCGAGGGCCTCCGGTGTGCCGATTTCCTCCAACCGCTTGTCGCTCTCCGTGTCGACACGGGAGACGAAGAACGAGGCAACCGAAGCAACCTTGCTCGGGTCCCCGCCGGAGGCGTGGTAATCCTCGAGCCCACCGAGATATGCGTCCATCACCTGTCCGTATCTCTCCAGGGAGAAGATCAGGGTGATGTTGACCGAGATCCCTTCGGCCAGAAGACGGCGGATTGCGGGGATGCCTTCCGGAGTGGCCGGGATCTTCACGAGCAGGTTGGGTCGGTCGATCTGCTTCACCCAGTCCCTGGCCTCGGCCACGCTCGCCTCGGTCTCGCCGGCGAGCGTCGGCGCCACCTCTACGGAGACGAACCCATCGGTCCCGTTCGTGCTCTCGAAGACACCGACCAGCTCATCGCATGCCCTTTTCAAGTCAGTCGCCATCAGGGTCTTGGCGATCTCCTCGGTTGACACATTGGCCGACTTCAGATCTCGGAGCAGATCGTCGTAATCGGACGACCCGACGATGGCGCCGGCAAAGATCGTCGGGTTCGAGGTGACACCCGTCACCGCGTCCTCGACGATCCTGCGGGCGAGTTCCCCGGAATCGAGCATGGCTTTGGAGATCTGGTCGGACCAGATGGAGACACCGGCTGCGGCCAGCCCGTGCAGGTTGGAGGCGCTCATAAGCCAAGGGTAGGTCGGTCCCGGTCTAGGTGACCTCTGCTGCCCTAGGCTCGGTGTGAGTGAGCCCTGTCCTCGTCGAGCCTGACGGGCTGACAACCCCGCAGACCCGGCCCGGCCGATCACCCGGGAAGCGTCACTTGGTGTCGGCAGCCGTCGTCGGAATCCTCGCCGTCGCCACGTTGGTGGTCGGGGAGAGCGGTGGCCTGGACCTCGCCAATCGGTCCGAGCGCCGGCTGATCGAAGCCCATCTCGAGGCCTGGTATGGAGGCGACTTCGACGCCGCCGCTGCCCTCAAGGCGCCGGAGAGGTTGCGAACTGGCCCGTCCGAGGAGCGTGCCCGCGAAGAAGTCCGATATCAGGCGATGCTGGGGGCGACGACGCAGCTGCTCGATTGTGTGTCCCTGCCACCTTCCACCGTGCGATGTGACGTGGCCTATTCCAACATCCTCAATGAGGCCGTCGGCAAGCCGCCGGCCGTTGTCTCACAGCAGTACGGGATCGAGGATGGGCGCATCCTCTTCGTTGCCGGGCCGTATCTCGAGGACGAGCAGTTGACGGCGTCCTATCAGTGGTTCTCCAACCTGCTGTTCCCGGAGGATTACGGGGCCGCCTGTGTTGAGGAGCCCAACTTCCAGCGCCCCGATTGCGCCGAGTTCAAGCTCGCCCATCTCGAGGACTGGGCATCCTGGCACCGGATTGAAGAAGGCTGATCCCAACTACCCTCCGCCCCGGAATGCCTCGACGCATCCTCATCGCCAAACCCGGTCTCGATGGCCATGATCGCGGAGCGAAAGTGATCGCTCGGGCGCTGCGCGATGCGGGTTTCGAGGTCATCTATTCCGGGCTTCACCAGACTCCGGCCCAGATTGCCGAGGCGGCGGTGCAGGAGGACGTCGATGCAGTGGGCCTCTCCTCGCTTTCCGGGGCGCACAAGACCCTGTTCCCGCAGGTGGTCGAGGAGCTGGCCGCCCGGGACGCCACTGACATCGTCGTGTTCGGCGGTGGGGTCATCCCTGAGGCGGACTTCGAGGCTCTCCTCGGCGCGGGGCTGGCCACCATCTTCACACCCGGAACCTCCCTCGACACGATCACGTCGTGGGCGGAGTCGAATGTCCCTTCCAAGGTCTAGGAGAAGTACCACTTGAAGATCCACGAGTACCAGGCCAAGGAGATCATGGCGGCCCGGGGTATCCCGGTTCCCCTGGGCCGGATGGCGACAACGGTCGAGGATGCGGTCGCCGCCGTGCGTCCCCTGATCGAGGAATCGGGTAACCCGGTGGTCGTCCTCAAATCGCAGATCCACGCCGGGGGTAGGGGCAAAGGGACTTTCAAGGAGTACCCGGACCTGCGCGGGGTCAACGTCATCACCGACGGCGTAGACGGTGGGCCCGAAGCGGCTGAAGAAAAGGTGCGTGAGCTGGCCGGCAAGATGCTCGGCTCGACTCTGGTTACCGTCCAGACGGGCCCTGAGGGCAAGGTGGTCAACCGGCTGTACCTGGAGCAGGGCATCGACATCGAACGGGAGCTCTACCTCGCCATCCTCCTGGACCGATCGGTGAGCCGGAACATCGTCATGGCGTCTACCGAAGGCGGCATGGAGATCGAGAAGGTCGCCGAGGAGACGCCGGAGAAGATCCTGCGGGAAGAGATAGACCCGGCAATCGATCTCGCCGATTTCCAGGCCAATGCGCTCGCCCACGGGCTCGGAATCGAAGGTGACACGACTTCGGGCTTCGTCAGATTCGTCAAGGCCCTCGATCGTGCGGCCACCGAGCTCGACACGGATCTGATCGAGATCAACCCGCTGGTCATCACCGGCGGCGGCCAGGTCATGGCGCTCGACGGGAAGATGGGATTCGACGACAACTCGCTCTTCCGTCATCCCGACATCGCCGCCATGCGCGACGAGACCGAAGAAGACCCCGCCGAGCTGGCCGCGAAAGAGGCCGGGCTCAACTACATCAAGCTCGACGGGACCATCGGCTGTCTGGTCAACGGGGCCGGTCTGGCCATGGCCACCATGGACACGATCAAGCACGTCGGTGGTGAGCCGGCCAACTTCCTCGACGTCGGCGGTGGCGCCGACGAGCAACAGGTCACGACCGCCTTTCAGATCATCACCAAGGACCCCTCGGTCAAGGGGATCTTCGTCAACATCTTCGGGGGAATCATGCGCTGCGACGTCATCGCCACGGGCATCATCGCCGCCGTCAAGACCGTCGGGCTGGCGGTGCCACTCGTGGTCAGGCTGGAGGGGACCAACGTCGAGGAGGGCAAACGGATCCTGAATGAGTCTGGTCTCGACCTCGTCGCCGCCGACAGCCTCAAGGACGGTGCCGAGAAGATCGTGGAATTGACTCGATGAGCATCCTGGTCGGCAAGGACACCAGGGTTTTGATCCAGGGTCTGGGCAAGACCGGTCAGTTCCACACCGAGAAGGCGATCGCCTACGGAACCCAGATGGTGGGAGCGGTCCACCCCTCGCGACAAGGGAGCATCGCCCACTTCGACGGCGAGACCGACCAATCAGGCGTGCCGGGCCGGGATGACACTTACTCGGTGGACCTGCCGGTGTTCGCCACGGTGGAGGAGGCGGTGGCCGCCACCGGGGCCAACGCATCGGTGGTCTATGTGCCGCCGCCATTCGCCGCCGACGCCATCATGGAGGCGGCCGCCGCCGGTCTCGATCTGGTCGTCGCCATCACCGAAGGTGTCCCGGTGGCCGACATGGTCAAGGCAAAGCGCTACCTGGCGGGCAAGCCGACCCGTCTCATCGGCCCCAACTGCCCCGGCGTGATCACCCCGGGCGAGTGCAAGATCGGGATCATGCCCGGCTACATCCATGAGCGGGGTCGGGTGGGTGTGATCTCCCGATCGGGGACTCTGACCTACGAAGCCGTCTACCAGTTGACCCTGAACGGGCTGGGCCAGACGACCGCAGTCGGTATAGGCGGCGACCCGGTCAACGGGACCAATTTCGTCGACATGCTCCGAATGTTCGAGGAAGACCCCGAGACCGATGGCGTGATCATGATCGGGGAGATCGGAGGCACGGCCGAGGAGGATGCTGCCGAGTTCGTCGCCACTTCCATGACCAAGCCCGTGGCCGGGTTCATCGCCGGGACCAGCGCGCCTCCCGGGAAGCGAATGGGGCATGCCGGCGCCATCGTCTCCGGCGGTAAGGGCACCGCCGCCGCCAAGATCGAGGCCATGACCGGAGCCGGGATCGTGATGGCCGAGACACCGAGCGACATGGGGGAGGCCATGGCTCGTGCTCTCGGCTGACAATCTGGACGAGATCCGCTCCGAAGGGGAGCGCGTTCTCGAACTTGGCCGGATGGATCGGGGGCGTCCAATCCCTCAGTACCCCGGCTGGCTGATGAGTGATCTCGTGTCGCATCTGGGTGGCAACCACGCTCGCACCACGATCATCTGCCGGGAATTCCCCACCGAGCGCCCTTCGGCCCCCCGGCCCCCTGAGGGTGCCGACATCCTCGACTGGTACCAGGAAAACCTCGAGGAGATGCTCAAGGCGCTGGAGGAATCCGACGCCGAGGCCTCGGTCTGGGGTTTCTGGCCGGAGTCGACGATGGGGCTCTGGGAGAAGCGGATGGTGATCGAGACCGGGTTGCATCGCTGGGATGCCGACCAGGCCTTCGGCGATCCGGCCCCGCTCACCGCATTGGTAGGACGAACTGCCCTGGATGAGTTCGGTGACATGTGGGTTCCTCGATTGGGCGAGGTCCCGGGTGTGCTCGAGGTGACCGCCACCGACCTGGGCGAGTCATGGAGCTTCGGATCAGGGGCGGGGAAGGGAAGCGCCACCGGGTCAGCGTCCGACATCTACCTCAGGCTGATGTCGCGGCCCTCACCGGTCGAATTGCCCGACGAGTGGGCGGCGGTCATCGACGCATTGGAGCCACCGCCCAAGAGGTAGGTCAGAAGCGGGCCAGGTCGGCCACTGCGTAGCCCACAACCGCGCCGTCGGAGGTGGTGACGGGGCGCAACGCCGCGACCAGCTCCTCGACCCGATGGCCGGGGACCGCCACCGTCAGCTCGTCGTCGCCCATCCCTGTGCGGGCACGGGATAGGGCACAACCCATCGAGGCCGCGATCACACCGTCGTCCGCGGCCCTGGGCAGGATCTGGCATTGGGGCTTGCCCGACCAGTCCACGTCGACCGCGTCGTTGATCTCCATCATCTGACGAGGAGTCACCCGCAGAAGTACGACATCCGGTGTCGCCGCCGCTTCGGCCAGCGGGCCATATCTGACGCCTTTGGGCCTCCGCGACAGGGCGGCCACGCCGGAGAAGGCTTCCATGGTCACCCATCCCACTTCGAGGAGAGCGGCGACGTCGCTCTTATCAAGGATGTCGGCGGCTTCGGCGAAGCCATGGGTGAAACGGCCCACGGAGCAGTTGCCGTGATCCTCGGCCAGGGTGTCGAAGGTCCTCTCGTGGGCATGCATCCAGAAGACACACGGGGCGGCGGCCCGACCCGAGCGCCCATCCTCGGTCGGCTCCGACATCGGGGCGTCGAACAGTGGGACGCCATCGTCCGGTAGTTCGTCGTGAAAGGTGAGGGCGATGGGAGCGTGCTCCAGGGCGAGCAGATCGGTCAGGGCATCGGACACGGCGGTTTGACTCATACAGGCGAAGTTAGTGGATCTTCTCGAACCCGATTCTGGGGTCGAAGAAGAGGGCGATGACTTCCATGTCCGGAAACCGCTCGGCCACCACTGCTTTTGCCCGGCCCAACTGCTCCTTCTGCTTGCTGTCGGTGACCGGGTTGCCGGCGCACCCGGCGTGCGCTACCAAGGCCACCTGATTGGATCCGTGGGCTTCCCTGGAGACAGTCAAGCTCTGGAGGAGGCCTTCGCCGGTTGGCGTGACAGCACCGTCGAGATGCTGCACCGCCCCGGTGGTGGTGATGTTGTCGACGTAGCGCACCCCGAAGCGGGTCATCACCTGGTCGAGGGTCCGGGTCTGAATCCTCCCGTCCATGCAACTGATCACGGTGCCGAACCGCCCTTCCGAGGTCATCACCCTTCATTCTGGCGCGGAGATCCGACCCCATAGGGTCGGTTCTCCGCGCCAAAACGGTTGCCCCTACACTGCCCGGCCATGGATCTCATCTGGATCGTCGTGATCGTCGTCGTGGCGATCCTGATCTTTGCCTTCATCGGCATCTACAACGGGCTCGTCCAGTCACGGAACCGGGTCGACAACTCCTGGGCCCAGGTCGATGTCCAACTCAAGCGTCGCTACGACCTGATCCCCAACCTGGTGGAGACGGTTAAGGGGTACGCCTCCCACGAGCGGGAGACATTCGAGAGAGTGACGCAGGCTCGGAGCGCCGCTCAGTCCGCCAGCGGCCCCGCCGAGCAGGCCCAGGCCGAGGGATTCCTGACTCAGGCGTTGCGCCAGTTGTTCGCCGTGGCCGAGGCCTATCCCGAGTTGCGGGCAACGGAGAACTTCCAGAACCTGCAGAACGAGCTCGCAGAGACCGAGAACAAGATCGCTGTCTCCCGTCAGATCTACAACGACACGGTCCTCACCTACAACAACAAGGTGCAGCAGATACCGACCAACATCGTGGCCGGGATGACCGGGTTCCAGACCCGGGAGTTCTTCGAGGCCGGGCCCGAGGCCGTGGAAGCCCCGACCGTCGATTTCTGAGTTGGGCCGGCTCACCCGAGCTCTGATCGTTCTCCTGCTCGTCGTCGCCCCGGCGACGGCGGCGCTGGCCAAGTCCTTCTGGATGAACCACGCCGGCGTCGACATCGTCGTCAACGACGATGGCTCACTCAGTGTCACCGAGAGCCTCACATACGACTTCGATGGAGACTTCTCGGGGGCTTACCGGGACATCCCGCTTCGCCCGGGTGAGGCCGTCACCGACGTGACCGTGAGCGACGAGTCGATCACTTATGAGTTGGGGGGTTGCACCGAGCTCGGGTGCGCCTCTCCACCCGGCACCTACGGGGTGGAAGAGCAGAGCGACCTGGTCCGCATCGTGTGGCACCACAGCTCTATCAGTGAGCAGAGGACTTTCCAGATCAGCTACGTCATGACAGGTGTCACCGTCGCCTACGACGACGTGGTCGACGTGAACATGCAGGTGTGGGGTGACCAGTGGGCCGTGGGCCTGGAGTCACTCGATGCCAGCACGGACCTTCCCGAGGGGGCCCAACCCGGCGATGTCCTGGTCTACGGCCATCCTTACGGTGTCGATGGCGAGACCTCGCTTGGCTCCGATCAGGTTTCCCCTTCGCTGACGGCCACAAATGTTCCCGCCTATCAGTGGGTCGAGATGCGAACCGTCTTCCCCAGGTCCTTGCTCGCGTCGACCGACGGGGCCACCGTCGTATCGGGGAACGGGCTCGACTCGATCATCGCCGAAGAGGACGAATTTGCCTCGGAGGCTTCCGATGCCGCCAGCGCATCCCGATCCGGGCTGATCTGGGGCTCGATCCTCGCCGTGGGTCTGTCGGCAGGTCTGGGGAGCCTGGTCTATCTCCGGTACGGCAAAGAGCCGTCGGTCGACTACGACCGCGAATACGAACAGGAGCCGCCGACCGATCTGAAGCCTGCCGAGGTGGGGGCCCTCCTCACGCAGGGGGCGGTGAGCGAGAAGGAGTTCACCGCCACGATGTTCGACTTGATTCGACAGGGGGCGATCAAGGCGACACCGTCACAGGTCGAGCGCAGCACCTGGGGTGGGCTGCGTGATGAGACGATCACCGATCTGGTGCTCGAGCTCACCGACAAGGACACCGGCTATCGGGACTACGAGCAGTCCGTGCTGAGTGTTGTCGGTCGGGTCCTCGATGAAGGACCCCGGCCCCTCCACGAGTTCAGGGAGGCCATCCGGGAAGACGCCTCTGAGAACGCCTCGAGCTATCAGAGCTTCCGGGGCAAGGTCCTGTCAGCCATCAAGCGTGCCGGTCTCCTCGACGAGAGGGGTAACGGTGTCGCCTGGTTTGTCGCCATCGCAGTGGGGCTGGTCGTGTTCGGGGCCATCGTCTTCCTGCCCGACATCCTCGAGCGCCGGCCAGGCGGGCAGACCATGGCAATCTTCATCGTGATCGGAATGGTGCTCGGGGCACTCGCCCTCTACATCTTCCTCATGTTCCGCCGGATCCGGGTGCGTCGGTCCAAGGATGGAGCATTGGAGGCAGAGCGTTGGGACGCCTTCCGCCGCTACCTCACTGATTTCTCCAGGCTGAAGGAGGCACCGCCGATCTCGCTGGAGCTCTGGGACAGGTTCCTCATATATGCCATCGTGTTCGGGGTGGCAGAGGAAGTGCTGCAACAGGCCCGTCTGCATGCTCCGCCCGAGCTGGAACAGACGTCCTCGATCTATTGGTTCGGAAACTACGGCTACTCGGGAGGACACACCGAGAACGCGTTCGCCGGTCTCAACTCCGCCCTCACCGGGGCCTTCTCGCCACCCGCCTCCAGCGGCGGTGGGGGTGGGTTCTCCGGCGGGGGTGGCGGAGGTGGGGGTGGCGGCGGCGGAGGTGGCGGCGGGGCCTGGTAGCCGGGATCGACGGGCAAACGGCTCATCCGGTTTAGCGTGTTCACAAGGATGAGATCCCTCTTTGCCCTGGTCACGTTGCTCCTCGGGACGGTCGCGGCCGTCCCGGCGCAAGCAGCAGAGGGTGAGTTTCCGACCTATTCCGGGGACGAGTTCAAGGCGATGTACGACTACGCGGTGGCCAAGACCCTGCCCAACCTGGCACCTCCGTCGGGTCGTCTTCCCATCACCGGGGACGCCGCGTTGGATGCGCGGATCTGGGATATCGCCACGACTCGAGGCTATGTGCTGCGGCCGATCGCCGGTCCCGATCTGGGTAGCGCCGACGGTGTCCCGATGCAACCGCAGGCGGCAGCCGCCTGGCTCGAGTTGAAGGAAGCGGCACGAGCGGCCGGCCATGGATTCGTCGTCTCATCCGCCTACCGGTCGCCAGAGAGCCAGAGAACCCAGTTCAACACAAAGCTGAGGGGCACTACGGATGAGGCAATTGACGCCGCCCTCACCTGGTACTCCATCCCGGGAACCTCGAAGCATCACAGCGGATACGCCCTCGACTTTCGATATGCAGACGGGACTTTCGGTGAGTTCCGGGACACCCCCGATTATGCGTGGCTGGCGGCCGACAACTTCTACAACGCCAAGCGGTTCGGCTTCATCCCCTCTTATCCCGACGATGTCACTGCCCAGGGGCCCAACCCCGAGCCCTGGGAGTTCGTGTGGGTCGGAGTCGACCTGATCGAGTGCGGCATGCCGTGTGTCGAAGCCATGACCGGTCCGGAGGCACGTCATCCCGGTGGCGTGACACCAACCGATTTCGGGCTCGACCGCAACGCCCGACGCAAGCTTTGGAGGCAACCGCCGTTCATCGGGTGAGCAGGTAGAAAGCCGAGAACTTGTTGGTGACCCCGTCGAGACGGCGGAAGGACCCGAAGCCGGCGTCCGAGGCCATGTGCTCCGCTCTCTCCCGACCCCAGGCCGCACCAAGACCCGCCCCGCCCTGCGCCAGTGACTGGGTCATGCAATGCAGGGTCGACACCCCGTACAACATCGCACCCCTCGCGTCGAGATTGTCCTCGAGGTTCGATCCGGTGTTGGGCTCCATCATCAGATAGACCCCATCGTCGGCCAGCGCCTCACGGATTCGGCGCATGCCGGCCAGAGGGTCGGCGAGGTCGTGGATCACGTCGAAGGTCGTGATCAGGTCAAATGGAGGGTCGGTGGGGATCTCGGTCACGCCGAAGTCGGCGAACTCGAGGTTGGTGAGGCTGCTCGCTCGACTTCGGGCGATCTCCACAGAATCGGTTGAGACGTCGAAGCCAGAGATATGGCTGTCAGGGAAGGCCCGCGCCATGAGGATCGCCGCTGTGCCGGAGCCGCATCCGACGTCGGCAACCCGAGCGCCCGCCTCCAGGACCGGGACCAAGCCGGGAACTGCTGGGAGCCATCGATTGATGAGGAATACCGACTGGGAGGGTGCGTTGGAACGGTCGATGCCCCGGATCGCCATCTCGCCGAAGGCCTCGAAAGGCACACCTCCGCCCTGCCGGGTGGCAGCGGCGACCTGATCGACCTGGCTCAGCATCGCCGGGAGCATGTCGAAGAACCCGCCCATGAAGTAGGGGCTCGACTCGTCTGCGATGAAGAGGGCGTGTTCGGCCGGAAGATCGAATCTGCGAGAACGTGCGTCGTAATCGACCACACCGCCGGCGGCCAGACCCGACAGGATCTCTTCTACATATCGCCTCTCGAGACCCGCGCCCCGTGCCAGTTCCTCAGCGGTGCCGCCACCCACCACCCCGAGATGTCGGGACAGGCCACTCCGGTCGGCGACGGCGAGCAATCCAATGGTGGTCGCCCCCGAGGCGAGATCTACGAAGTGCTCCAGGAAGGCCTCGATCCGATCGCGGTTCACCGCTCAGGCCCCGAGTTTGGTGACCATGGACCAGACGACAACGAGTAACACGGCGATATCCACGAGCGAGATCTGACGCCATGACCTCACTGCCTCATCGATGCCGGTGCCACCTTCGGCCGCAGCCGCCAGACGCTTGTTGGCCCTGCCGCCCACAGTGGACTGCACTATTCCTGAGAGGAGGAAGGCGCCGAGCCCGATCAGGACGAAGGTGTCGCTCCACCCGAAGGCGTCCGAGGTGGTCACCAGGCCGATTCCCGAGAGGAGGACCAGTCCCGACGTCACTCCGAAGTAAGCGCCGCCCCTCTTCTCGAAGACGGCGAGGATGCCCGCGGCCGCAGGCGGGCCGCTTCGGGCCACCGCCGGGTAGGCGAAAGCCCCGAAGAGGCCACCCCCAAGCCATCCAGCAGCACCGACGATGTGGAGGAAAAGGAGACCGTCTCGCATGATCGTCGACCCTACCGCGGACCCGATATGCCGGCCACGACCCGCCCTGCCTTGATCGTCTTCCATGCCAGGTTGGTGGCCGGTCGGTACGGGATGTGCGCCGGTGAGGGAGCATCGAGCACGACGAGATCGCCGGCGGACCCTTGCGTGATCGTGCCGCATCCATCCATTCCCAATGCAATCGCCCCGCCCCTGGTGGCGGCATAAATGGCCTGCTCCGTGGTGAGACCCATCTGCACGACTGCGAGGCTGATCACAGGGCCTATCGACTCGAAATAGGAGGTCCCGGGGTTGCAGTCGGTGGCCAGGGCGATGGTTGCGCCACGCTCGAGCAGCATCGGGCCCGGTGACTGAGATGAGCGCATCATGTAGGAAGCGCCGGGGACCAGGACTGAGACGACTCCGGCGTTGGCCAGGGCGGTCGCGTCCTCCTCGGTGACGTGGTCGAGATGATCGGCGCTCACTGCGCTGATCTCGGCGGCCAGCATCGCGCCACCAGAATGTGTCAGCTGCTCGGCATGGACACGTGCTCCCAAGCCGAGGCTGCCGGCAGCGGTGAAGATGCGTCTTGCCTCATCGACCGAGAATGCGCCCTCTTCGACGAAGACATCGCAGTAGTCGGCGAGCGGGGCGGCTTTGGGCAGCATCTCCTCGATCACCAGGTCGACATAGCCTGCCCGGTCGTTCCGAAACTCCGGCGGCACGGCGTGTGCACCGAGAAAGGTGGTCCTGACGCTCACGGGTAGCTCGGCGCCGATCCTCCTGGCGACGCGGAGAAGACGTAGCTCGGTGTCGAGGTTCAGGCCGTACCCGGACTTGATCTCGACGGTGGTCGTCCCGGCGGCGATCATCCGTCTCACCCTGGTGGCGGCCCCCTCGAACAGGTCGTCCTCCGACGCATCGCGAGTGGCGCTCACGGTGGACAGGATCCCTCCGCCGCTCTCTGCCACCTCGGAATAACTGGCGCCGGCCATCTTCATCGAGAACTCTGCAGCGCGGTCTCCTGCGAAGACGAGAT
Organism: uncultured Acidobacteriota bacterium; assembly: GCA_963810465.1. Classification (GTDB taxonomy): domain Bacteria; phylum Actinomycetota; class Acidimicrobiia; order Spongiisociales; family ZC4RG35; genus JARDZU01. The sequence continues at coordinate 424,705 of CAWENM010000002.1, forward strand.
GGGTGTGGCTGTCCACGAATCCGGGTATGACCGCCCGCCCCACGCAGTCGATTCGGTTGGAACCTCCCTGCTCCGGGGCATCGGCGCTCCGCCCGGCGTACACGACCAATCCGTCCTCGACCTTCACCACGGAATCGGCCACTGGCTCCCCGGCATTCGTGGTCAGGTGCCCGATCCCGGTGAGAAAGAGATCGCTCAACTCTCGACTGCCGAAGCCACCGATCCGTCGGCGATGAGGGCGGCTACCGCCTCGATCTCATCTGTCAGCGAGCGGTCCTCGCTGAGCGGCGGAACATGGGCTCGGACCAGCCCGACGATCGCGGCGGTCCCGGGAGCAGGCAGGAGCGGGCTCCGGTACTCGATGCCCTGGGCGGCGCAGAGGATCTCGATGGCGACCACCTTGCGCGCATTGCCCAAGATCTGGTTCAGCTTCAAACCAGCGCCCCATCCCATCGAGACGTGATCCTCCTGATTGCCCGAGGTGGGGATGGTGTCGACCGAGGCAGGATGCGCCAGCACCTTGTTCTCGGCGACGAGGGCCGCTTGCACGTACTGGCCGATCATGTACCCCGACTGCACACCCGGGTTGCTGGCGAGGAAGGCGGGGAGACCCCGGGACCGTGCCGGGTCGAGGAGACGGTCTGTTCGGCGCTCCGAGATCGAAGCGAGCTCGGAGACGGCGATGGCGGCGAAATCGAGGACGAAGGCGAGCGGCTGGCCATGGAAGTTGCCGCCCGAGACCACCTCACCCGTGTCCGGGAAGACGATCGGGTTGTCGACCACCGATTCCATCTCGCGGGAGAGGACGTCCTCCATGTGGTCGAGCGTGTCGGAGGCCGCGCCGTGGACTTGCGGCGCGCAGCGGAGCGAATAGGCGTCCTGCACCGCATGGTCGAAGTCGTGCTCGTGGCTGGCCCCGATGGGGCTGCCCTCGATGAGCGCCGCGATGCGCCGCGCCGAGGCGATCTGGCCTGGATGTGGCCGCAGCCGATGCACGTCCTCCCGGAAGGGCCGGGCACTACCCATCATCGCCTCGATGGTCATGGCACAGGCAGCGTCGGCCGCGATCAGCAGCTGACGTGCCTCATGGAGGGAGAGGACGCCCATCGCCGTCATGCCTTCGGTCCCATTGAGCAGCGAAAGTCCTTCCTTCGCCTGTAGGGCGAGCGGGGTCATACCGGTATCCGCCGCCGGCATGAGCACTCCATCGACCTTGACCCGCCCTTCGCCGATCAGGGGCAACGCCATGTGGGCAAAAGGGGCGAGGTCGCCCGACGCCCCCACCGATCCCTGAGAGGGGATAACGGGGAGGATGTCCCTGTCGAGCATCTCGAGAAGACGCTCGACTACGACGGGCCGAACCCCGGAGTGGCCCTGTGCCAGTGTTCTGGCCCGGAGGAGGAGGATGGCTCGAACCAGGGCGTCTGGCAAAGGCGGCCCGACTCCGGAGGCATGCGAGCGAATCAGGTTGTACTGGAGTGTCTCGGCCTCGTCGCGATCGATGCGGGTGGAGGCGAGGGCGCCGAAGCCGGTGGTGATCCCGTACACGACCTCTCCCGATTCGACCGCAGCGTCGACCACGGCGCGCGCCGGTTCCATTCGGTTGGAGAGATCCGGCCCGGGTATCGCCCGTGCCCGGCGATAGGCGACCTCGACCACCTGATTGGGGGTGAGTGGCCCGCCATCGACGACAACCTCGGTCACGCCGAGGACGGTACCGGTTTGATTCCCGACAAGCCGGGCGAGGCGGATACCGTGCCGGGCACATGATGACCGACCTCACCCCCCTCCTGGTCGAGCCAGGCGCCTCGGTTGCGGTGATTGGGGCGACCGACCATCCGACCAAGTACGGCGGGATCATCTACCGGGACCTGAAGCGGAGAGGGATTCGTGTGCTTGCCGTCAATCCCTACCGCGAGACGGTGGATGGCGACCCGTGCTGGAAGACGGTTCTCGACTTGCCCGAGACCCCCTCTATCGCCGATTTCGTCATTCCGGCCCGTCGCGGGCTAGACGTCGTCGACGAGTGCGAGCAGGCGGGCATCTTCAACATCTGGCTCCAGCCCGGAGCCGAGTCTCCGGAGTTGATGGAGAAGCTGGAGGCCGGCCCTTTCAGCTGGCTGGCCCACGCCTGCATCATGGTGCGCGCGGGTTTGGTCGGGTAGACACCGCTTACGCGCTTCAGATCCGGCCGTTGAACAGCTCCCGGGCGATGATGTTCCGCTGGATCTCGGACGTGCCCTCGTAGATGCGCGGTGCCCGCACCTCGAGATAGAGACGGGCCAGCGTGGTGTCGGCCTCGAGACCTCTTGCACCGAGGACCTGGATCGCGGTGTCGACTGCCCGTTGGGCCGTCTCGGTGGCGTGGAGCTTGGCCATCGCCGCCTTGCCGGTGAGGGTCTCGGTGTCGCCGGCGTCATGAGCGGCCGCCGCCGAGTACACGAGCAACTCGGCCGCCTCGATGTCGAGACGCACATCGGCCAACTGATGCGACACCCCCTGGAAGTCGGAGATTGGAGTCCCGAAAGCAGTGCGGGTCATGGCGTGGCCGGTTGCTATCCGCAGCGCCGACTCAGCCATCCCCAGAGCAAAAGCGCCGACACTGGGGCGGAAGAGATCCAGCGTCTGCATGGCGACTCTGAACCCGTGATCGATCTCACCGAGGACACTCTCCTTCGGTACAAAGACACCGTCCAGATGGATCCGCCCGAGGGGATGTGGTGAGAGCATCGGGATCGTCTCCCCACTCACTCCATCCATTTCGCGATTGACGACAAAAGCGGTGATACCACGGGATCCGGCCCCGGGCGTGGTGCGGGCGAACAGCGTGTAGATATCGGCATCGGGCGCATTGGAGATGTATGCCTTCTCCCCACTGAGGCGGTACCCATCTCCGTCGGCCTCAGCGATGGTGGAGAGGGCGGCGGCATCTGACCCCGCCCCCGGCTCGGTCAGGGCGAAGGCGGCCACGGTGGCGCCGCTCCTGATGCCCGGCATGACCGCTTCCCTGAGCTCTGCGGTCCCCGAGCTGTGAATCGGAATGGCCCCGAGGCCTTGAACGGCGAACGCCGTCTCGGCGTCGGTGGAAACGCGAGCCAGCCCTTGGCGTATCGAGCACAGATCGGTGGCGGTGACGGTCTCGTCGGAGAAGAGCCGGTCGAAGAGCCCGTGGCCGGCCAGGTCCTCGAGCAGTGGTCGGTTGACCCGCCCCGGTGCGCCGGTCTCGGCTACCTCGATCAGGGCGTGCCCGAGTCGCTCACATTCCTCGACGAGGGGCCTGGTCATGAGCCCAGTATGAGCGTTGACATCGTCGGGTGTGTCCTTTGTCGGCTCAATTTGCCCACCCGCTGAAGGGGCCCGCTGACATAATCACCCGAGTCGCAAGAGAAGGGACGAGCGATGGGAACGATGCCCTCTGGTGTGCGGAACCTGTTCCGCGCCGCACTGGTGATTTTCGTCATCACGGTGGTCATCGGAATTCTCAACGGGATCGATGTGTGGGAGCCACCCCGCAACACCCTGCTGACCCATGTCCACGCCGGGACACTGGGGTGGTTGACCCTCTCCATCTTCGCAGGGGCGATCTTGATGTTCGGCTCGCCAGAGGACCGATCGAGCAACGCGGTAGCCAATTTCTCCATCGTCGCGCTGAGCCTCTACGTCTTGGCTTTCTGGTCGGTGGACCTGACCACTTCGAGCGTTCAACGACCTATTGGGGGGGTTCTGGCCTTCATCGCCATCGTCTGGATGTTCGTCTGGGTGCTCAAGGCCCATCGCGGGACGACCTGGAACGTCGCCCAGTACGGGATGGCACTATCTCTGTTCTTCCTCGTGATCGGCGCCGTGCTCGGGATTGCTCTCGGTCTGCAGCTGGCCGAGGTGGAGATCGTCCCACCGGAGAACGCCGAACAACTCGGTGGCGCTCATCCAGCCGCCATGGTCGTCGGCTACGTCATCCTGGCCGGCACTGCCCTGATCGAGTGGTTGTTGCGACGCGGGGATACGCCTTCGCTGTCCGAATCGAAGGCAGGGGTGGTCCAGATGAGCCTGATTTTTCTGGCAGGTGTCTTTGCGATGCTGGGCGTCCTGCTCGACAACGTGGCGATGCTCCAGGCCAATGTGCCGCTGGAGGTCATCGGGCTGATCATTCTGATCTGGCGATTGCGCTCCTATTTGGGCCCGTCCCAGTGGCGTGGCCCGGTTCCCGGCATCATGGCGAGAACGGCGGTGCTCGGTCTCGTGCTCGGCATCGCTCTTTTCGCCTACGTCGTATCGCTGTTCGTGTCGGGAGCGGAGTTCGAGGAGATCGCCCCCTGGTTGGTATCTGTCGACCACATCAATTTCATCATGGTCATGACCAATCTGATCTTCGCCATGATGGCCACGGCCTCGGTGGTGGCCGAAGCGGCCAATCGTTTCATCTATTGGGGAGTCAACACCGGGGTGCTCGGGTTCGCAGTCGGTCTGGCCACCGAGAATGCGACGTTGAAGCGGATATTCACGCCGATCCTGGGTCTCTCCCTCCTCTTCGGGATCTACACCTATCTCACCGCCAAGGAGGTACAGCCGGTGGTCACCCAGGAGGTTGGCGTCTAGCCGCACTTCTGTGAGCCCATTTCGCGCCTCTGCAGAATTCACCGGGAATTGGAAGCATTTCGGGTTCGAGGTGGCGGACGGGGTGGGAACGGTCACCTTCGACCGCCCCGACAAGCTCAATGCACTCACCTTCGAGGTCTATGCAGACCTGAGAGACCTGCTTGGCGAGATCGAGCATCGCGACGACGTTCGCGTTCTTGTCCTGACCGGCACCGGGCGGGGTTTCTGCTCCGGTGGGGATGTGGACGAGATCATCGCTCCACTGCTGGAGATGGACGCCCGAGGCCTCCTCGAGTTCACCCGGATGACCGGGGCGGTCGTGGAGCGCATCCGCCGCCTTCCCATTCCGGTGATCGCTGCCGTCAACGGGGTTGCGGCGGGGGCAGGGGCAGTCATCGCGTTGGCCGCCGATCTGAGGATCCTGGCCGAGTCGGCTTCATTCAGCTTTCTCTTCACCAAGGTCGGTCTGGCCGGCGCGGACATGGGCTCTGCATATCTGCTGCCCCGGGCGATCGGTCTAGGTCGCGCCACCGAGCTCTTGCTCCTCGGGGAGACGGTCGACGCCGAGCGGGCAGTCGCCATCGGGTTGGCGACAAAGGTGGTGACCGACGCCGAGCTGTCGGGGTCAGCAGCCGACCTGGCCGAGCGCCTCGCCTCAGGACCGGCATTGGCCTACGGCGTCACCAAGGTCCTGATCGGGCGTGAGCTGGATATGGACCTCGGCTCTGCCATCGAGCTGGAGGCATTCACGCAGGCTCTCCTGATGACCACCGAGGACCATGCCGAGTTCTACCGGGCCTTCACCGGAAAGCGCCCACCGGAGTGGAAAGGTCGATGAGCAGTCACCAGTTCCTGAACCCTGAGGGTCTGGCCCCGGCTCGTGGCTTCTCCCACGGGGTGATCCCGACGCAGGGCAAGACGCTGTACATCGCCGGGCAGACCGGTCACCACGAGGACATGACCCTCGACGACGGCCTGGTCGAGCAATTCGCCCGTGCCTGCCAGTCGGTGGCGAAGGTCATCGCGGAGGCAGGAGGGGAGCCCGACGATCTGGTTTCGATGACGATCTACACCACCGACGTAGCCAGGTACAAGGAGAATCTGGGCCCGATTGGGAGGGCCTATCGAGAGGTGTTCGGCAAGCACTTCCCGCCAATGGCCCTGATCGGTGTGGCCGAGCTGTTCGACTCCGAGGCCAGGGTGGAATTGGTCTGCACCGCTGTGATCCCTGCTTGATTGCCGACCGACTTTTGGCCGAGGCCAACCCTCAGCGGGGTGGCGATTCCTGACGGTCGCGTGTTCACAGCCTCGGGCAAACAGACGCCGGTCGGCCGTGGCTACCGCTCCAAGAAGATGCCTCCTGTTAGAGGAGTTCCAACAATCGGTCGACGTCTTCTTCGTCCTGATAGACGCCGAAACCGATGCGAAGCCGGTCGGCCCGGAAATCGGTGATCACACCACGCTGATGAAGCTGCTGGTAGATCTCGCCGGCATGGTCGGATCGGAAGGTGAGGAAGTTGCCTCGCTGGGCCACATCGCCGACGAGCAGGTCGCCAAGAGCAGGCGCCCCGGCGAGGAATCTGTCCTGCAGCGAGACGGCGTGATCGTGGATCCGGGCCGGCGTGGCTCCTTCGGTCTCGAGCCAGCCGAGCACCGCCGCCATTCGATACACGCCGGACGGGTCGTAGGTGGCCCCGGAGAACCTCGAACCGTCGGCGCCGTAGGAGATGGTCTGGCCTACCCCGGATTCGAGCTGACCGAATCCGGCGTACCAACCTGTATCGAGAGGGCGTGGCCCATAGCCCGGTGGAGAGTGGAGAAAACAGACGCCCTCGCCGGACATGGCGTACTTGTACCCACCGGCGACGAAGAACACCCGATCCTGGATGGCTCCCAGGTTCACGGGTCGGGCCATGAACGCGTGATAACCGTCGATGACGATGAAGGTCCGGTTCTCTGGCACCGAGGAGACGATCTGGTCGAGATCGGGAACTACGAAACCGGAGTCGTAGAAGACCTGGCTCAGATAGATCAGGTCATGGACACCTGCCCGGGCCTCCCGGGTGAAACGTTCGGCGAATGTGTCGAACGGCTCGGTGGGGATCCGATCCACGATGGCCAGGCCCGCCTCTTCCCATCGTCGCGACTGACGCGTGAAGGAGTGGAACTCGGCATCGGTGGACAGGACCCGGACCGGCGCCTCCAGACACGAGAAGATCCTGAGGAGAAAGGAGTGGGTGTTCGGACCAAAGGTCAGGCTGGCAGGCTCGGCGAGGCCGAGCACATCCGCCACCCGGGTGCGGGCCTCGGGAATCACCTCCCCGAACACGTGATCCCATTTGTCGTCCATCATCTTGGCTGCGTCCAGCCAGGCCTGTTGCTGCGCCTCGAACGAGACATCGGGCCAGGGGTGATGGGAATGCGCCGCGAAGTGGAGTCGGTCCGGCTTGGCCCCGAGGAATCGGGAGAAGTGAGGCTTGAGGTTCATCCCTCGTACTTGAACCGCATCGACTCCACGATGCCCTGAGGCAAGGGTGGCCGGTCGGCCCTCGGGATGAGGAACGTGGACAGGTTGTAGAGGTCAACGAAGATCCGGCTCCGTTCCGCCGACTTCTCCAGGTATTTCGCGCCGGCAGAGCCACCGGTCCCGATCCGCCGCCCGATCATTCGCAAAACCATCTGGGCATGGCGGTAACGCCACGTGGTGAACCCCTCATCGATGTCCATGAGCAGCTCGAGCACCTGAAAGCCTCCCTGCAAGGCGGGTTGGTCCCGGTACAAGGTGATGAAGAGGGCTGCCTGGAAGGCACGATGGGAGAGACGCCGCTTTCCTGCCGCCTGCTGCTCGGCGTGCTTGGCTGGGTCGAAGAGCGCCTCGTACTGCTCCATCGTGATCTCGAAATCCTTTAGCTGTGCTGCCTTTTCCTCGGCGGACAATCTCGGGTTGGACTCGACTACGTCCCGGTCGGCTTCGAGTCGCTCCTTCACGGCCTTCTGGAATGCCTCCCAGAACGAGAAATCGTCGAGGTCGAGGAACGGGGTTCGCTCGAGCCACCCCTCGACCAAGTCGAAGATCGACGGCTCCTGCTCGCTGGCCGCCACCGATCTCGTGTCAGCGGGGCTGAAGCGAGATGTGTAGGTGGCGCCTGCCAGCTTCATCCTGTCTTCGGCGCGGAGCCCGAGCTTGTTCTCCACCAGTCTGAACTGGGCCGATTGGAAACCCGAGGCGGGGAAGAGGTAGTCCCTGAAATCGAGGAAATCGAGGGCGGTCATGGTCTCCAGGACCGATACCTGCTGGATGAGCAGCTTCTGGATCTCGGTGATGCGTCGTAAGAGTGAGACAGCGGTGCCCATGTCTGCCTCGTCGACGACGGTCTGCCCGAAGACGCGGCGCACCTCGTCCATCTCCCAGAGGATCTGCTTGAACCAGAGCTCGTAGGCCTGGTGGACCACGATGAACAGCATCTCGTCGTGGACGGTGCTTCCCGCCCGGGTGCTCTCCAGCTCCTGTGCATCGAGGAGTTTGTCCAGTCTCAAGTAGCTGCCGTAATAGAGATCTGGCTCCATGAGCGGGACGCTACCCGGTGGGCCGCTCAGGCTTTTGGCTGGTGTGGTGTCATCACGCTGTCTATGAATTCGATGACCATCGGCCAGTAGCGATCGGGGGCGTCCATCCAGGTCCAATGGCCGGCTCCCTCGAGGATGACGAGCCGGGCGATGCCTTCCGGAAAGGCGCCGACGATCTCTTCGGCCGCGGCGACAGGTGTAACCGGGTCGAGATCGCCGACTGATACGAGCGTCGGAGCGTCGATACGGCTGAGCTCATCGACGATGTCCAGTTGGCGGACGAGGTCCATCCCGTAGGTGCTGAGGTCGGAGTTCTTTGGCGTATGTGCCCTCCGCTCCGCATCCGGCACCTGTGGGCCGAACGCGGTGGCGACGAGGGCCCACTCCTCGTCGGGCACCGACTCGCCGGCGTAGCTCCGTCTCGCGATCTCGGCGACCTCATCACCCGCGACACGGCGGAACCCCTCGACCACCCGGGAAGCATCCCATCGTGCGAATCCCGACTGAACGATCAGCCCGGCCGCATGACTGGGGTGGCGGGCACCGTAGAGCAGGACGATCGGTCCGCCCATCGAGTGTCCCAGGACGATCGGCCGGGCAATCCCAATCGCGTCGCAGAAAATGCGAATGTCGTCAGCACATGTCTCGAAGCTCCACGCGCTCGTCTCGCCCCAGTCGGACCGTCCGTGTCCTCGCAAATCGAGGTAGACAACCTGGGCATGGTCGGCGAGCCGGTCGAAGTCCGGTTTGAAGTATGAGTGGTCGAAAGAGCCAGGTCCGCCGTGGACCAGGACCAACGTCGGGCGACGGCGCATCTCGCTCCCGTCCGGCACCAGCGCCGGCCCATTTACGTCGAACCACAAGCGCGTCCCGTTCACTTCGACATGCATCAGCCTCTATCCCGCCGGTTACACATGACCCACCCGCCTATCCGCACCACTCGTCCGATCGCTCCCACAACTCCCGGGCCAGGTCGTCGTCCTGGGCTTGGGCTGAGGGGGGAAGCGCCGATCGCTGCTGGTAGTAGTGGCCCGTTGCCGAGGCTATCTCCTTGGATGTGGCGCACCAGAGCACCGTGTCGGCGCCCTGTTCCGGGCTCAGCATGGTCGACGCGGAGAAGGCGCGGAGCGGCCCCGGGATCAGCCGGGTGCGGACCAGGCCGGGGTGGACGGCGTAAGCCCGAAGCTCGGGTTGACGGCGGGCGAGCTCCCTGATGAACAGGATGTTGGCCAGTTTCGATGTCGCGTAGTCGGCGAGACCGATGAACGCTGTGGGTCGGCGAACCCGGGCGAAATCGATGCCGTCGGCCCGGAAGTGCATGGCACTGGTCAATGAGACCACGCGGCCTTCCGCGCTGAGGTGGGGCACGAGCTCACGGGTGAGGAGGAAGTGCCCCAGATGGTTGATGCCGAAGTGGACCTCGAACCCGTCTTCGGTGAGACCGCGCCGATTGACCCCGATACCGGCGTTGTTGATCAGGATGTCGAGATCCCGGCCGGAGTTGGCGAAGCTCCGCGCTGCGGTCCGCACCGAGTTCATCGAGGCCAGATCGAGCTCGAGAAACTCAGCGCTACCGCCATTGGCCGCGATCTCATCGACGACCGGTTCGGTCCTCTCAGCCGAGCGACCGGCCGCGATCACATGGACGCCTCCGGCGGCCAAGCCCACCGCAGTGGCCTGGCCGATCCCCGAATTGGCACCGGTGACCAGGGCGATCGGCATCGGCGGCAACCTAGTGGCGCCTTGCAAGCCGTCTCGAGGCCGCGCTTAGCCTGACCCGGTGCACATCACAGCCGACAAGTTGGTCGAAGCCCTGAGTGATCGGGGTTATCGAATCACCAATGCCCGACGTGCCGTCTGCGAGGTGGTGGCGGCGGCCCACGACGAGCATCTCAGCGCCGCCGACATCTACGACCGGGCGCGGGCCAAGAGGGGGACCCGTCTCGACCGGTCCACCGTGTACCGGACCCTGGAGGCGCTGGAGGACTCGGGACTGCTCGCCCATTCGCATATGGGTCACGGGCCGTCGGTGTACCACCTGGCCGAAGATGCTGGTCATCAGCATCTGATCTGTCGACGCTGTGGGACAACCATCACCCTTCCCCGGGAGGAGAGCGAGAGCCTGGCAGCCGCTATCACGGTGGCCACCGGGTTCGTCGCCGACTTGAACCACTTCGCCCTGTCCGGTCTCTGCGCCGACTGCGCATCCGGGAACACGCTCTGATCCACTTCGCTATCTTTCTTGCGACAAGGTCGCAAGAAAGGACCGGATCTTGCACATCCCGGACGGATTCCTCAATGGGGCCACCTCGGCCGGCACCGCGGTCATTGCCGCGGGCGGACTCGGATATACCATCAAAAGGGCGGGGGCGTATCTCCAGGAGAGCCGCATCGCTCTCACTGGCCTGGTCGCCGCTTTCATATTCGCCCTCCAGATGCTCAACTTCCCCGTGGCGGCGGGCACCTCGGGACATCTTCTCGGTGGTGCCCTCGCTGTGATCTTGGTGGGGCCCTGGCTAGGGATCACCGCTGTCAGTGTCGTCGTGATCATCCAGGCTCTGATGCTCGCCGATGGCGGTGTCTCGGCGCTCGGGGCAAACCTCCTCAACATGGCCCTGGTGACCGGGTTCGTCGGCTGGGGTGTTTTCCGGCTGATGGTGAAGACCCTTCCCAGGTCCTGGACAACCGTTCTGGTATCGACTTTCACGGCTGCCCTCGCTTCGGTGGTCGCCTCGTCGCTCGCGTTCGTCGTCGAATACGCCATCGGGGGGCGGGGCAACCTCGACGTGGCGACAGTGTTCGCCGCCATGGCCGGTGTCCATTTCCTGATCGGGGTGGGTGAGGGTCTCATCTCGGCGGCGACCGTGGGCGCCGTGGCGGCGACCCGGCCCGAGCTGATCGCCGGCGTCGATGACCTCGATCTCCTCGATAGAGAGAAAAAGCCGGTCCGGGCCGGAGCCTGGGGCTTTGCCGCGGCCGGCTTGGCGGTAGCCGCCTTGCTGGTGCTGGTGGTCGCGCCGCTGGCTTCTGGAGCGCCCGATGGGTTGGAGCGGGTGGCTATCGACCAGGGGTTCATCGACTCGGCCGAGGACCATCCTCTAGCTGACTCGCCTTTGGCCGACTACGGGGTTTCGGGAATCGAGGACGAGGCGACAGGGACCCGTCTCTCCGGCCTGATCGGCGTGCTGATCACCTTTGGTGTGGGCGCCGCCATCGTCGGCGCATTCATCGTGATCAGAAGGAAGAGCGCGACACCAGTCTGAGCGGGACATACCACGATCACGTGCTGTACCGGCACGGGACGACGCCGGTCCACCGGCTGCCAGCACAGGTGAAGGTGGTGGGCCTGTTGGTTTTCGTCCTGGCCGTGGTTGTGATACCCCCCGAGGCTTTCTGGGCGTACTTCCTGGCCGGGTGCCTCCTAGCCGGGGTGATGATCGTCGCCGAGCTGCCGGCGGGATTCGTGGCCAGGAGGATGCTGGTGGAGGTCCCGATCCTGCTCTTCGCTCTGATGCTGCCCTTCTTCGGGCAAGGTGAGACCACCGAGGTGCTCGGGCTCACCCTCTCGGTCGAAGGGCTGTGGGGGGCGTGGACCATCCTGGCCAAGGCAACTCTCGGCGTGGGGGCTTCGATCGTCGTTTCCGCTACCACCACGATCCCTGACATTCTTCGTGGTTTGGACCGGATCCGGGTGCCCCGGGTCCTCACCGCCATCGCCGGCTTCATGGTGCGCTACCTGGACATCGTCGCCGGTGAGTTCTCCCGGCGCCGGGTGGCCATGGCCGCCCGGGGCTACGAGCCGCGCTGGTTCTGGCAGAACGGGCCGCTGGCACAGTCGGCCGGCTCGCTCTTCATCCGATCGTTCGAGCGGGGTGAGCGTGTCCATCAGGCGATGGTCGCGAGAGGATTCACCGGCAGGATGCCTGTCTTTGGCGATCGACCGGCTACTACCCGGGAATGGTGGATCGGTCTCTCGGCGCCGCTCGTCGCCGTCGTCCTCGCCGTTCTCTCGGTGACGGTGCTGCGATGAGCGAACCGTCTCTCGAGGTCATCGATCTCAGCTTCGCCTATCCCGACGGACGTCAGGCGCTGCGTCGTGTCGATCTGCACGTGCACCACGGCGAGCGGGTGGCCCTGCTCGGTCCGAACGGGGCAGGCAAGACCACGCTTCTCCTCCATCTGAACGGGATTCTCCGACCGGGCTCCGGTGAGGTACGGGTTGCCGGTCTCGTTGTCTCCGAGGATTCGTCCCTGGAGGTGCGGCGAAGGGTCGGACTCGTGTTTCAGGATCCTGACGACCAGCTCTTCATGCCGACGGTGGGCCAGGACGTCGCATTTGGGCCTGCCAATTTCGGCGTCGAGGGCGAGCAGCTCGAGGCACTGGTCGCGGAGGCCCTGGGCGCGGTCTCGATGCTGGAGGCCCGGGAACGGGCGCCTCATCACCTCAGCTACGGCGAGAGACGGCGGGTGGCCATCGCCACGGTCCTGGCGATGCGTCCCGAGATCCTGGTCCTCGACGAGCCGACCTCGAATCTGGACCCAGCCTCGCGTCGGGAGCTGATCGATGTGCTTCGCCGCTTGCCTATCACCCAGCTGGTCGTCACCCACGACCTCCCGTTCGCACTGGAGTTGTGCCCTCGCGCCCTAGTCATGGACGAAGGGGTCATCGTGGCGGGGGACTCCACTGTCGAGATCCTCACCGACGAGCTCTTGATGAAGACCCACCGTCTCGAGCTGCCCTATCGATTCGACCCGAGGGAGCAGGCATCTCCTTGACTGCGCTGTAACTTCCGTCCGTGACCAGGCGCTGGCCGGACCGTCTCAACATCGACGAGCACCTGTTGCGGCAGCGTCTGACTGAGGGGAACGCCGACAGGGTGGCCCTTCGCCTCGACGATCGGGATGTGACCTACGGAGAGGTGGATCGCGCTGCGTCGGGTTTCGCCGCCCTGCTCAGAGACGACGGCGTCGAAGCCGGTGACCGGGTGCTCCTGGTCATGCCCGATGGGCTCGAATACGTCGCCGCTCTGTTCGGTGCGCTCCGTCTCGGAGCCGTCGGCCTGCTGCTCAATCCTGGCCTGACCTCAGATGACCTGGGAGGGATCGCCGGCCTGGCCCGAGCGACGGGAGCGGTCGTCCATGAGAGTCATTGGCCCACCTTGCAGACGGCTCTCACATCGGTCGGGATCTCCATTCCGCCCGTCGTGGTCGTCGACGATGATCTGCACCTCCCCGACGTCGATATCCCCACCTTCGACAGCGCCGCCCTCGATCCCGCCCTGTGGATCTTCTCCGGTGGCACCACCGGTCTTCCCAAGGCCGTGGTGCAGACCCATCGCTCGTTCGCCAACACCACGGAGCTCTACGGGAAGGGGACGTTGGGGTTGACCGCGGAGGACATCACGATCGCCGTGCCCAAGCTCTATTTCGGGTATGCCATGGGATCCAACCTTTTCTTCCCGTTCTCGGTCGGCGCCTCTGCGGTGCTCTTCCCGGATCAGTCGACTCCGGACGCCCTGTTCGACCGAATCGAGAAGCACCGGGCGACGGTGCTGGTCAACGTGCCCTCGGCCATCAACCAGATGCTGGCCCACCCCGAGGCTGCCAGCCGGGACATGACCACGCTTCGGGTCTCGACATCGGCCGGCGAGGCGCTCCCGGACACGCTCTATCACCAGTGGACCGAGCGGTATGGGGTCGAGTTGCTCGATGGCCTCGGGACGGCCGAGATGTGGCACATCTTCGTCTCGAATCGCATCGGCGACGTGAGACCGGGCACCCTCGGGACGGTCGTCCCGGGTTTCGAGATCAAGGTATGTGACGACGACGGTGATGAACTGCCTGCAGGTGAGGTGGGCCGGCTGTGGGTCAGGGGTGACTCACTCGGTCTGGGCTATTTCGAGAACCCCGAGGCCACGGCGGAGGCCTTCCGGGGCGAGTGGTTTGCCGGTGGCGACCTGGTCTCCATCGACGATGATGGCTATGTGACCCATCGCGGGCGAGCCGATGACGCCATCAAGGTCAAAGGAAAATGGTTCCGGCCCCAGGAGGTCGAATCGGTCCTCCTCGATCACCCGGCGGTTGGGGAGTGCGCCGTAGTGGCGATCAGCGACGAGGCGGGTCTGGCCAAGCCGGTCGCATTCGTGGTGGCTTCGGGTGTCAGCGAGGCCGAGCTGACCGACTGGGCGCTGTCTCATCTCGAGGCCTACAAACACCCTCGGCGCATCTATTTCGTCGACCGTCTTCCGCAGACACATCTGGGCAAGGTCGATCGAAGAGCGTTGAAGGGTCTCGCCGCGGGGGACTGAGCCCCGCGGCTCAGTCGGCCGAATTCAGAACGTCTTGCCAGCCCTCGACCACGGTTGGCCGGGCGGGAGCCCAGCCGGTGGTTCCCCGGAACTTTCGGTTCGACACGCGTTGCGATGGCCGGAGCAGCGACGACGCCTTGCCCAGCGCCATCTGCACGGCGGCGCCGGGGATACGTCGTGGTTTGGGGGCGGAGAGCAATTCCGCCAACGTGCTGATGTAGACCAATGATGTCACCGGTTCGTCGTCGCCGACGTTGTAGGTGCCGTCGGGCGCATTCAACGACGCCGCCACGGCCGTGGCGGCGTCCTCGATGTGGAGGCTCGACACATAGTTGGCGCCGCGGCCGACCACCGGGATCTCACGCTTTCTCATCGCCTCGACATACTCCCTGGACACCTCGCCCGGGCCGTAGAGACGAGCCATTCGCAGGGAAACGCCCACTCCACCGCCCTCGCGGAACCTTTCGACATGCCCTTCAGCCTTGATCGCCGACGCGAGTGGCGTGAATGATGTGTCGATTGGAGCCGCTTCATCCAGCCAATCACTTCCGCCATCGGAATAGAAGAAGGTGATGGACTGCTGGATGAACCTCCCGACGCCGTTGGCGAGGGCGGCGTCGACGAGCATGCCGGTCGCACGATCCCTCAGATCGTCGTTCATGGCCCA
This sequence comes from uncultured Acidobacteriota bacterium, assembly GCA_963810465.1. Classification (GTDB taxonomy): domain Bacteria; phylum Actinomycetota; class Acidimicrobiia; order Spongiisociales; family ZC4RG35; genus JARDZU01. Next base: position 439,843 of record CAWENM010000002.1, read on the forward strand.
GGGCTCGACTTTGACCATCTCCGTCAACGAAGGGATCTTGGTGGCGAAATGGATGACGGCATCGGTGCCACGCGTCGCCGTGTCCACTTCGTTCTCATCGAATAGGTCGACATCGACTGGCCGGGCCCCGACACGATTCAGCCAATCCCGGCCCTCATCTGAACGGCCTGTTGCGGCGACATCGTGGCCTGCCGCCACCAGCAGTGGCACGGCGACACGGCCAACCACTCCGGTGGCTCCGGTGAAGAGGACTCTCAAGTCGCCATCCCATCCACGCTCACCCATCGCTCCCTTCGACGGCCCGTGGTCATCGTATGGGAGCCGGGCCGGGATTAGCTGTCCCTGACACCCGGCATACTGCCGGTATGGGAGAGCCAACGATTCTCCATGCCGATCTCGATGCCTTCTTCGCCTCGGTCGAGCAACTTCTCGACCCGTCGCTCAAGGGCAAGCCGGTCCTGGTCGGGGGCGGGATCGTCCTCGCCGCCTCCTACGAGGCGAGGGCCTACGGGGTCCGCTCGCCCATGCCGACCCGTGATGCCAAGCGGCTGTGCCCCGAGGCGATCGTCGTCAACGGTCATTTCGAGAGATATCTCGATCTGTCGTCCCACGTTATGGCGGTCCTCGAGGACGCATCCCCGGTCATCGAGCAGATATCGATCGATGAGGCCTTCCTCGATGTCAGCGGGACCACGCACCTCCTCGGGTCACCATCTGCCATCGCCCGACAGATCCGGTCCCGCGTCGCCGACGAGGTGGGGCTGCCCATCTCGGTCGGGGTCGCCTCCACCAAGTTCCTGGCCAAGATCGCATCGGCCCGGGCCAAGCCGAATGGGCTGGTGGTGGTGTCGCCCGGCACCGAGCTCGACTTTCTCCATCCCCTCCCTGTGGAGGCAATGTGGGGAGTGGGGCGGGTGACTGCGGCGCGCCTCCATCGATTCGGCATCTGCACCATCGGAGATCTGGCCGCATTGCCTTCAGGCGCCCTCTCCTCGTCGCTCGGCCCCTGGGCCTCGGGCAGTCTTCATGCCCTCGCATGGAACCGCGACCCCCGAACCGTCCGCGGGGGACGAAGGGCAGGAAGTGTCGGGAGCCAGCAGGCACTGGGTCGAGGTCTGACCGACCCTGACGAGCTGTCCGTGGTGGTTCTAGGGCTCGCCGACCGGATCGGGCGACGCGCCCGGAAGAAGGAGCGGTCAGGTTCGACCCTGACGGTCCGGGTGAGGTTCCCCGGGCCCCGCCTGGTGTCCCGGAGCCACACCCTCCCCTCCCCGACCTCGTCGACGGCCGCGCTGGCCGAGTTGGGCGGAGTTCTGCTCCGGCGGGCAATCGACGGCGAAGAGGAGCCGGTGACCCTCGTCGGCATGTCGCTGTCCCATCTCACCACGGATGACTATCTCCAGCTCGTTCTGGAGTTGGACCCCGGTGATGTCCTCCGCGCCGGCAGCGGACTCGACCTCAAACGCCGGGCCATAGATGCGTCGGTGGACGGGATCAGGGAGCGATTCGGTAGAGACTTGCTCAAATTGGGGTCCTCCCCAGATCGCGGTGTCACGCCGGAGGAGTTCAGAAAGCTCGCCGAGCACTCAGACTGAATCCTCCTCCTTGAGCCGGACTGGTCCCTTACCCTCCCCGTCCTTGCCCACCCCCGGTCCGAAGACGAGGCGGAGTTGGTCCATGAGAGCCTTCTCGTGGCCGGAGTAGGGGATCGGGTCCCCAAGGGTCAGGGTCTTCGCCGGGAAATCGAGAACCACGGGAACGATGGGGACGTTGGCCGCGGCTGCGATCCGGGCGAAGCCCGATTTCCAGAAGGGGGCGGCTTTGCGGGTGCCCTCGGGGGCCACCACGAGGATCATCCGGGGCGTCTTCTCGAATTCCTCCACGACCTGGCCCACCATGCCCCCGGGCCGATCACGGTCGACCGGGATGCCGCCGAACTTCCTGAAGAAGTAGCCGAACGGCCAACGGAACAGCGTGTGCTTGCCCACGAATCGCGGTGAGATCCCCCAGTGTCGAATCGCCCCGAGATAGAGGATGAAGTCCCAGTTGCTGGTGTGGGGGGCGCCGATGAGGACGAACTTGTCCAGGTCGGGCATCACGCCGACGAACTGCCAGCCTCGCCATTTCAGCCACGTCTCGGCGAGCCACCTCATCGCAATCGGGCGGGTTCGGAGGCGATCAGGACTCCCTTGCCGCGGCCAACCTGAACCCATCTTCGTCAACCCACACCAGGGAAGAGCGGCCATCGATGGCGGCGACGATTGCCGTGGCCATCTCCTCGTCGATGGTCCCCGCCCCGTCTCCCCGATAGATGACCCTGACCCGAGCCTCATCGGGGAAGAGGGTGGCGAGTGTTCCCGGATGGGAGCAGATGACTGTCACGTCGAAAGGCTTCGACCGGGCACTCCTCGCCCCGGCTCCGTCGGTGCGAATCTGATCGAACAGATGCCAGGTGGCCAGTCCCGCCGTGAGGGTGAGCGTGACCGGAACCCGCAGGTTGCCGGCGTCGGCCTCGATCTCGCCGAGGAGTGCTCGAAATACGACGACCAGTGCCGAAATCAAGGCTCCGGCGGCGGTCAGGCCCAGGATGATGGCCATCCCGATCAGGTAGACGCGACGAGGCAGGGCCCGGACCTCCTCGGCGCTGGGCGCCGCCTGCGCCTTCCGCCAGAAGGTGAGCCAGACCCACCCGGCCGCGATCACGACGCAACCGAGGGCGATCAATGCCGATCCGCTATCGGCCCCTGCCAAGGTCGGCGTGAAAGCGGTATCCACCAGGGCGGTGGTAGACCCCACCAGCGCACCGAGACCCGTGGCCGCCATCGCATACTCGTAGCCACGTCGCGCCCCAGTTCGGCCCGGGCCGAGTCGGTGGCTGTGGTGGTACCAAATAGCCCAGCCGACGATGGCGAATGCCAGGGCCAGAGGGAAGACGTCGAAGTGATCGGCGGCCGGCCTCCCCTCACCGAATACGAATGTCAGCAGGTTGGCGATCATGGTCACGCCGGCGCCGATGGCCATAGTCAGGGAGAAGGCGGTCACGAACCCGAGATAGAAGTTGCGCAGGGCGTTGGGCTCCTCCTCCCAGGTCGGGAGCCAGCGCCAAGCCCATATCGCACCTCCGGTCACGGCCAGGGCGATGGGGACGGCCGGATCCGGGATGTCGCCAAGACCCCCAAAGGCGTCGTAGGCGACCGAGAAGAGCCATTCGAGTGTGCCGACTAGACCGATGGCCAAGGCCACCAGGGCGACACCGGACCCGACGAGCCGGGGAAGGTCGGCGAGCTCGCCCTGTGACGGCTCACGCCGCTCCGCCCACCAATGGAAGACCACGATCGCGCCGTAGATCAACAGATCGGTCCAGTCGGCCTGGTCGCCGTCTCCGGCGAGGAAAGCGGCCAGTTGGTCCACTGCGGCCAGGAAGGCAATCAGGAACACGAGCTCGACGATGGCGAGATAGACCGGCCATCCCGGGGTTGCCGGGAATGTCCTGCGTCGCCGGGCCTGCCGACGCCACAAGAGGTAGGCGACGGGGGCGGCCACGACCAGAGCGGCCAGGGCTCCGGCGAGCTCGCCGGTGGGGCGCCCGATGAGTCGACCGGGGGTGAGGCTGGCCCTGGCCAGAGCGGCCAGAGCGAACCCGGCGGCACCCACAGCGAGGGCGAGGATCATATAGGGGATCAGATCGAGACCACCCTCCTCCTCTTGGTTCTCTCGACCGCGGACGGCTCGAACCACAAGGGCGATGACTCCACCCACCACCACCAGGATGACGAGACCGGCGATGGCGGCGGTCAAGCCGGCTCCTCACAGATCTGGTCGTAGTAGGGCCAGGACAGCTGTCGGATCTTCCAGCCATCTTCACCATTCATGAGGGTGAACCATTCCTCGAACTCGTAGATGCCGTCGAGGGGATCGGTGGTGTTGTCGGTGATAGCGATGACGACGGTTGCGTCCTCACCTTCCACGTCGACGTTGACCAGGGTGGCCGAGATGTCGGGTGCTCCCCCCGTCGGCTCGATCGAAGCAGGGAGACATCCGTCGTCGGCCCAAAATGAAGCGGCGGTCTCAAAATCTCCGTCGACCAAAGCCGCGATGTAGGACTGGACCGTCCCCTCGGGCGTGGCCGGGTCGAACTGCTCCGGTTCGCGGTTGAGACCGATCAGCACCAGGGCAACCACCGCAAGGGCCCCGACGACGGGCAGAACCCAGCCCGGCAGTCTGCGGCCCTCTTCCATGGCGGCTGATTCTCGCAGGTCCCCTGTCTGTAACCGGGACTGTGGGTGTGTCAGTCCTGGAGACCCAAGGCGTGCATCCCGCCGGTCATGTTGGCCACTTTGTTGAAGCCATTCATGACGAGATACGCCGCCACCTGCTGACTCCGCCCACCAGAGCGGCAGACGACGAGGAAAGCCTGGTCGGTGTCGAGCTCGCCCATGCGCTCGGGGATCTCACCCATTGAGATGAGGGTGGCGTCGGGCAGGACTCCCTGCTCCCATTCGAATGGCTCGCGGATGTCGAGGACCGTCCCCCCCATCGAGTCGATCCATGCCTCCCACTCCTGCGCCGGGACGTTTTCGATCATCGAGATGAGATTCAAGCCGATCGCCGGGCTTGTCAGACGTGCACCGGTGACCTATACACTCCCGCCGCGGTCGACGGGCCGAGTGGAGGTCATCATCATCATCGCAGTCCTCGCCTCGGGCTCCGGCACCAATCTCCAGGCCTTGATCGATGATCCCGACCTACGCGGGGACATTGGCCTGGTCCTCTCCGATCGTGCCGACGCGACCGCCCTGGAGCGGGCCATCGGAGCCGGAATCCCGGCCAAGGTGTTGCCCTGGGGCGACTATGGGTCCCGGAGCGAGTTCTCGTTAGCCATCAAGGACGAGATCGAGAAGGCGAGAGTCGAAGTAGTGGTGCTGGCCGGGTTCATGCGGGTTCTCGGCGGTGAGCTCGTCGGCGCCTTCAGAAACCAGATCCTCAACATCCACCCATCGTTGCTGCCTGCCTTTCCCGGAGCCCACGCGGTCGACCAGGCCTTGGATCATGGGGTGAAGCTGACCGGGGTTACCGTTCATTTCGTCGACGAGCAGGTCGACCATGGGCCGATCATCGCTCAGCGGGCAGTCCCGGTGCTCCCCGACGACGACCGGGACAGCCTCCATGCCCGTATCCAGGTCGAAGAGCACGACCTCTACCCGAAAGTCGTGGCCGCCCTCGCCAACGGGGAGATCACGGTGGAGGGGCGAAAGGTGAGATGGGTTTGAGCCGTATCGTGGTGAAAAGAGCGTTGATCAGCGTCTATGACAAGACGGGTCTGGTCCGGTTCGCCGAGCGTCTGGCCGCCGCCGGTGTCGAGATCGTCTCCTCAGGCGGGACTGCAGTTGCTTTGACGGTCGCCGGTGTCGGGGTGAACACCGTCGCCGAGGTCACGGGGGCCCCGGAGATGCTCGGGGGCAGGGTCAAGACCCTTCACCCATCGATCCACGGGGCGATCCTGGCCCGGACCGATGACGAGAGCGACCTGGCCGACCTGAAAGCCAATGGGATCGAGCCTTTCCAATTGGTCGTCGTGAGCCTCTACCCGTTCCGGGAGACACTGGCCACGCCGGGCGTGACCGAATCCGAGATCATCGAGAAGATCGACATAGGTGGGCCGACCATGATCCGTGCCGCGGCGAAGAATCACCGCTACGTAGGAGCGGTCACCTCGGCCGACCAGTACGACCGTGTGGCCGACGCCATCGAGGAAGGAGGTCTCGACGACGACCTCAGACAGGCCCTCGCTGCTGAAGCCTTCTTCCACACCGCTTCTTACGACGCTGCCATCGTGGGCTGGATCGGACCGGACCGCGTGCTTCCTCTTCGCCACGTCGCCGATCTCCGTTACGGCGAGAACCCCCATCAGCCCGGCTCGATCTACGTCGAGGACGGGACCGGTCCCTGGTGGAGCGGGGCGAGGCAGATTCAGGGCAAGGAGATGTCGTTCAACAACTATGTCGACGCCGAGGCAGCCTGGAGGCTGGTCTCAGATCGAGAAGGCTCTGTTGCGATCATCAAGCACACCAACGCCTGCGGCGCCGCCTATGGCGAGGATGTGGCCGACACTTTCGAGCGAGCCTGGGCCTGTGACCCGCTTTCCGCCTTCGGCGGCGTGATCGGAATCAACGGCACTCTCGACGCCACTACCGCCAAGTCCATCGCCGACAAGTTCGTCGAGGTCGTCGTCTGTTCGGCGGTAGAAGACGAAGCGAGGGAGGTGTTGGGACCCAAGGAGAACCTTCGTCTGCTCGAAGCCGTGGCACCCGGCGGGGATGATCCGGACCTGCGTCGGGTCGAGTCCGGTGTGTTGATCCAGGAGCGGGACACGGCCGTCGGCGAGGTGTGGGAGGTCGTGTCCGAGCGCCAGCCGAGCGAAGTCGAGCGTTCTGAGCTCGAGTTTGCCTGGACGGTTGCTATGCACACCAAGTCGAACGCCATCGTCTTGGTCAAGGACCAGGCAGCGGTTGGCGTCGGCGCCGGCGATCAGTCGAGAGTCGGGGCGGCGGAGCGGGCCGTGGCCCGAGCGGGCGAGCGGTCGGCGGGCGCGGTCGGTGCCTCGGACGCCTTCTTTCCGTTTCGCGACGGTCTCGACGTCCTGGCGCGATCCGGTGTCACCGCCGTGGTGGAGCCGGGTGGCTCCCGGAATGACCGGGAGCTGATCGAGGCCGCCAATGAGCACGGGATGGCCCTCGTCTTCGCCGGGCGGAGACACTTCAAGCACTGATGAGCGCTCAGATACTCGACGGCAAGGAATCGGCCCGGAGGGTCAAAGCCGAGGTGTCGGTCGCTGTCGCCGACCTCGACTACCAGCCCGGGCTGGCCACGGTCTTGGTCGGGGACGATCCCGCTTCACACACCTACGTGAGGGGTAAACGCAGCGACGCAGCGGAGGTGGGTATCCAATCGTTTCACCATGAGCTCCCCGCCGACATTTCCCAGGAAGAGCTGGAACGGGTCATTGCCGGCCTCAACGATGACGACAACGTTGACGGGATCCTGGTGCAACTCCCACTACCTGAGGCCCTCGATTCGGAGAGGGTCGTGTCCTCCATCGACCCCGGCAAAGACGTGGATGGCCTGCATCCGCACAATCTCGGGCTTCTCCTCCTGGGTCGGCCCGGTCTCAGACCATGCACCCCGAGCGGGATCATGAGGATGCTCGAGGACCACGGGGTGGGCGTCGCCGGGAAGAGTGCGGTCGTCATCGGGCGATCGTTTCTCGTGGGCCGCCCGTTGGCGCTCATGATGGCAACGAAAGGTGTCGACGCCACTGTGACGATGGCTCATTCCCGGACCCCTCAGCTGGCCGAAGTGTCCCGGGGTGCCGACATCCTGGTGGCCGCGATCGGGGTGCCCCGGATGGTGACCGCCGAGTATGTGAAGCCCGGCGCTGCGGTGATCGACGTCGGGATCAGCCGGGTCGAGGATGGTCTGGCCGGCGATGTCGATTTCGAATCGGTCCGAGAAGTGGCCGGCTCCATAACGCCGGTTCCGGGCGGGGTTGGCCCGATGACGCGGGCCATGCTCCTGGTCAACACGCTGGAGGCGGCCCGGAAGCGACGGGAGATGTAAAGAATTGCGCCGAATCGGTCGAAATTGACCGAATGCGCAGCCCACTGCGGTCGCTGACCGGTCTGATCGCCCTGATGCTGGCGCTCGGCGCCTGCTCCGGCAACGTGTTCGAGCTAGCCATCGGCGACTGCTTCGACGACGGTGAGATGGTCCTCGGCGGGATCGAAGAAGTCGAAGAGGTCCCGTTGGTCGAGTGCTCCGTGCCTCACGACAACGAGGTGTATGCCGTCGTCACTGTCGACGGAGAGGTCTTTCCCGGTGAGACCGCCATCCAGACCCAGGCCGATGAGGTCTGCCGCGGCGACTTCGATCCCTTTGTCGGCCTCGACTACGAGAGCTCAGTGCTCGATTTCGGTTGGCTGGTCCCCACCGCCGACTCCTGGGAGTTCGGCGACCGGGTGGTTGCCTGCTTCATCTATCGAATGGATCTCGAGAAGGTCACAGGAACCCTGGAGGGCTCGGGCATCTAGCCGTCTGGCTCCGGAATCCAGGAGACGACGCGCAGCTAACCTCGGCGTTTCCTAGCAATTCCCAGGGAGTCTCAATGGCAACCTCCATCACCATGGTCCCGGACGGTCTCGTCGTGCCCGATGACCCGATCATCCCGTTCATCGAAGGTGACGGGATAGGCCCCGATATCTGGGCGGCCTCGATTCGCGTTTTCGACGCCGCGGTCAAAGGCGCGTACGGCGACGAGCGCGCGGTGGCCTGGAAAGAGGTCCTGGCGGGCGAAAAGGCCTTCACCGAGACCGGATCGTGGCTGCCCGATGAGACGGTCGACGCCTTCCGCGACCAGCTGGTCGGGATCAAGGGGCCGCTGACCACCCCGGTGGGAGGTGGCATTCGCTCCCTCAATGTTGCCTTGCGACAGATCATGGACTTGTACGCCTGCGTCCGCCCGGTCCGCTGGTTCGAGGGTGTGCCTTCGCCGGTCAAGGACCCCGGTCAAGTCGACATGGTGATCTTTCGTGAGAACACCGAGGACGTGTACGCCGGGCTCGAGCTCGAGGCCAACACTGAGGACGCTGCCCGCCTCATCGAATGGGTGAAGTCGGAATACGGGTGGGAGGTCCGCCCCGATTCCGGGATCGGCCTCAAGCCGATCTCGATCACCGGCTCCAAACGTCTGGTCCGAGCGGCGATCAAGTACGCCCTGGCCAATGGGCGCGAGTCGGTCACCCTCGTCCACAAGGGGAACATCCAGAAATTCACCGAGGGGGCCTTTCGCAGCTGGGGCTACGAGCTGGTGAAGGAAGAGTTCTCCGACGTGGCTGTGTCATGGGAGGACTGCGATGGCGAGCCGGGTGACAAGCTGCTGGTTCAGGATGTGATTGCCGACGCCATGCTGCAGCAGGTCCTCACCCGCCCCGCCAATTACGACGTCATCGCCACCACCAATCTCAATGGCGACTACATCTCCGACGCCCTCGCCGCTCAGGTGGGGGGTATCGGGATCGCACCCGGGGGCAACATCAACTACGACACCGGCGTGGCCGTCTTCGAGGCGACCCACGGCACCGCCCCCAAATATGCCAATCAGGACAAGGTGAACCCTGGATCGGTGATCCTCTCCGGGGAGATGATGTTCCGCTATCTGGGTTGGGCCGAGGCGGCGGATCTGATCATCCAGGGATTGGAGGGGGCGATCAAGGCCAGGACGGTCACCTACGACTTCGCCCGTCTCACCAACGACGCCACCGAGGTCAAGACCTCCGAGTTCGGCGACGCGGTCATCGGGCACATGTAGCTGTGTCGTGTGCAGCGGGCCACCTGGGCGGTGGCTCCCTGCACACGGGCCTCTCCTACACTGAATTCACCTAGCGGGAGCCCATGACCACCCTCCAGATCACCCGTTCCTCTGATGTCTTGCCCGAAGAGGAGGTGGCCGCGCTCGGCCCGATCCTCGACGACATCGAACGGCTCAAGGTCGAGCAGAACGCCATCGTCGCCGCCCACAACTACATGACGCCTGACATCTATCACCTGGCGGCCGACATCACCGGGGACTCACTGGCCCTCGCCCAGCTGGCGTTGGACACGGAAGCCGAGGTCATCGTCCTCGCCGGGGTCCACTTCATGGCGGAGACGGCCAAGATCATCAACCCGAACAAGACCGTCCTGATCCCGGATCTCGAGGCGGGTTGCTCCCTGGCGGATGGGATCACCGGGGCCGATGTCCGCCGGCTGAAGGAGCAGCACCCCGGCGTCCCGGTGGTCACCTATGTCAACACCTCGGCCGAGGTCAAGGCCGAGTCGGACATCACCTGCACATCCTCCAACGCGGTGGCGGTGGTGGAGTCGCTCGGAGTCGACCGGATCATCTTCACGCCCGACCAGTATCTCGGCCGTTGGGTCGCCACCCAGACCGACGTCGAGGTGATCCTGTGGGAGGGCTCGTGCATCGTCCACGAGCGTTTCACCGGCGAGGAGATCGCCGACTATCGGAAGGCCTATGGCGACATCCCGGTAATCGCTCATCCCGAATGCCCGCCCGACGTGCTGGCCGAGGCAGATTTCGTCGGATCGACCCATGCGATGATCGACTGGGTCACCACCCGGCAGCCGGGCCGCGTGATGATGATCACCGAGTGCTCCATGGCCGACAACGTGGCCCGGGAGACCCCGAACACGGAGTATGTCCGGCCCTGCAATCTCTGCCCCTACATGAAGCGGATCACCCTCGACAACATCCGGACCTCCCTCGCCACCCTCACCCATCAGGTCGAGATCGCGCCCGAGGTGGCGGAGCGGGCCCGGCAAGCGGTGATGCGCATGCTCGAGGTCGGTCGTAAGGACTAGAGGCCACCCCCGATGACCGAGATCACCCGGCTCGACGCCCCGCTGGTGGTTGGCGCCGGCGTCGCCGGTCTGACCGTGGCACTCGGGCTCCCCCGGGCATACGTGCTGACCACTCAGGACATGGGATCCACCTGGTGGGCCCAGGGAGGCATTGCCGTGGCCTGGTCGGCCGATGACTCGCCACGCCAGCACGCCGACGACACGCTCAGCGTCTCTGGAGGTTTGGGAGTCGAGCGGGTCGTCGACATTCTCACCCACGGCGGCCCGGCCGCGGTCGAGAACCTGATTGCAATCGGCGCCCAGTTCGACCGTGACGAGGACGGAGAGCTCATGCTTGCCCGTGAGGGAGGCCACCGAACCCGACGCGTCCTGCATGCCGATGGGGACGCAACCGGCGCCGAGGTGATGCGGGCGCTCATCGCAGCGGTGGAGGCCGGCGACCGGGTCACCATCATCCAGCGGCGGGCCATCGACCTGGTCATGGCGGGGGACCGCGTGATCGGTGTGGTCACGAGCGAGGGGAAGAAAAGGGAGGTGCTCATCGCCCCCGCAGTCATCCTCGCCACCGGGGGCGCCGGCCGGATCTATTCGCAGACAACCAACCCCCCCGGGGTCACCGGAGATGGCATAGCCATGGCAGGGCGGGCCGGGGCGCGACTGGCCGATCTCGAGTTCGTGCAATTCCACCCGACCGCCCTGCATGTGGGCAAGGACCCGATGCCCCTGTTGACCGAGGCGCTTCGCGGCGAGGGGGCCGTCCTCGTCGACGCCCACGGACGCCGCTTCATGCCCCAATATCACCCCATGGCCGAGCTGGCTCCACGGGACATCGTGGCGCGCGCCATCTTTTGGCAGTACGACCGGGGCCTGGGTGGGGCCTATCTGGATGCGAGATCGATCGTCGACTTCCCCGATCGGTTCCCGACTGTCAACGCCCACGCCCACTCTGTCGACCTCGACCCGTCTGAGCATCTGCTGCCGGTCTCACCGGCGGCCCACTACTACATGGGCGGGATCGACGCCGATGCAAACGGGCGGACTTCGGTCCCTGGTCTATGGGCGGTTGGAGAGGCCAGCTCGACGGGCGTTCACGGCGCCAACCGACTTGCCTCCAACTCTTTGCTGGAGGGTCTCGTCTTTGGGGCGCGGACGTCAGCCGACGTGGCGACCTCCCTGGTCGAGCCGGACGGAGAGCCGTTCGCTCCGAAAGAGGCCCTGGACCTGCCATTGGTGGCGGGCCCTGCCCTCGAGGATCTCCGTCAGATCATGTGGGATCGGGTGGGTCTGGTGCGCACCGGGCCGGGTCTGTGGGAGGCAAGGAGTCATCTGCTCGAGCTGGACTCCGTGCTGCGCCGCACCATCGCCGGGCGGGTCGCTCTCGAGCTGTCGTTGATGGTGATCCTGGCCGCGCTCCGGCGCTCCGAGTCGAGGGGCGGCCACTACCGGGCCGACTACCCCGAGCCCGACCCGATGCAGGAGCACCGCACCCTGATCGACCCCACCAGGGCGCAGATGACGGCAGTGAGCTGATGTTGCGCGCCGACTACGTGGAGATCGTTGGCCGTGCCCTGTCCGAGGACCTCGGCTCCGAAGGTGACATCACCTCCGACTCGGTCGTGCCCAAGACTGCTGAGAGCAAGGGCTCCTTCGTCGCCCGTGGGCCAGGTGTGATCGCCGGGCTCGAAGTCGCCGCCTACGTCTTCGAGGCGCTCGACCCCTCCGTTCGCTTCGAGCCGAATGTCGAGGACGGCCATCGCGTCGACGCCGGCGGAATCGTCGCCCACATATCGGGGCACTCACGTTCCATCCTCAGTGGGGAGCGAACCGCGCTCAACCTCCTGGGCCGGATGTCGGGTGTGGCCACGGCAACGGCACAACTGGTCGAAGCCGTCTCGGGGACCGGGGCACGGATATCTGACACACGGAAGACGATGCCGGGGCTCAGGGCCCTGGACAAGTACGCGGTGAGAGTGGGGGGCGGCATGAACCACCGATTCGGGCTCTACGACGCGGTCCTGATCAAGGACAACCATCTCGTCGCCGCAGGTGACATCGCCGACGCCGTGGCGGCGGCTCGGGCGAAGGTGCGGCCCGGGGTGATGATCGAGGTCGAGGTCGTCAGCCTCGAACAGCTCGCTCAGGTTCTCCAAACGGGAGCTGACCGCGTGCTGCTCGACAATATGGGCCCGGAGATGCTGCGTCAGGCGGTCGAGATGGTGGACGGTCCCATGATGTTGGAGGCATCAGGCGGAGTCACGCTCGAGAATGTCCGTCTCCTTGCCGAGACCGGCGTCGACATCATCTCGGTGGGATGGATCACCCATTCCGCACCCCAACTCGACATCGGACTGGATTTCGTGTGACTCCCGGCTCACGGATAACTTCGACGCCATGAGCGAACAACCAGTACGGGTGGCAGTGACCGGAGCGGCCGGGCAGATCGGCTACAGCCTTCTCTTCCGGATCGCGGGCGGGGACATGCTCGGCCCGGACCAGCCGGTCATCCTCCAAATGCTCGAGATCCCCCAGGCACTGGGCGCCCTCAACGGCGTGACCATGGAGCTCGAGGACGGCGCCTTTCCCCTGCTGGAGGCGACCGTCGCCACCGATGACCCGGAGGTGGCGTTCGCCGACACCGACATCGCCCTTCTGGTCGGTGCCATGCCCCGGACGGCGGAAATGGAGCGCTCCGACCTTCTCTCGGCCAACGGCGCCATCTTCACCATGCAGGGACGGGCCATCGCCACCTCCGCCAGCCCCGATGCGAAGGTGCTCGTCGTGGGGAACCCGGCGAACACCAATGCACTGATCGCCATGAACAACGCCACGGGGATGGACCCGTCCAATTTCACCGCGATGACCAGGCTCGATCACAACCGGGCGGTGGCACAGTTGGCCAAGCGGGTGGGCCGGCCGGTCACGTCGGTCCGGAGGATGACCATCTGGGGAAATCACTCGTCGACCCAGTACCCCGACCTGTTCCATTGCGAGGTCGACGGCAAGCCCGCTCACGAGCTGGTGGACGATCAGGTCTGGATCGACGACGAGTTCATCCCCACCGTCGCCAGGCGTGGCACCGCCATCATCGAGGCGAGGGGCGCGTCCTCAGCGGCATCGGCCGCCAATGCCGCCATCGGGCACATCCATGACTGGTGGCACGACACACCGGAAGGCGACTGGGTCTCGATGGGTGTCCCTTCAGACGGGTCGTACGGGGTGCCCGAGGGCCTGATGTCTTCTTTCCCGTGTATCTGTCGGGATCGACGGTGGGAGATCGTCCAGGGTCTCGAGATAGATGACTATTCACGGAAGCGGATCGACGCCTCGGTGGCCGAGCTCATCGAAGAGCGGGACGCCGTCACCGAGCTCGGCTTGATCTAGTTCGCCAGGAAGAAGCCGACCATCGTCCCGAGGGTGACGACAAACCCACTCAGGGTGGCGAGATACAGCCGATCGATGCGCGCATTCACCGATTCAAGGAGCTCGGCACCGAACGACGCTAGGTCGGATTTGGTGACCAACTCCGAGATGTCGTAGGCAGGAAGTGCCGCCATCAGCGTCTCCGCTCGTCGCGGGCCGAGCAATTCGGTCAACCCATTGTAGAGGTCGTGGCGATCGGATTCCGAGACGGTCACACCACCAAGATGCCACGACGGAGTACGTCGTTCAAGAGTCTTGGCAGTGGCCGGCGAAGCGGACTCAGCCGTCCGGCTCCTCCCACTCGACGACCGGCCGCACTTCGACCCGGCCGTACCAGGCGCCCGGTATCTGCTGTGCCCATTTCAGGGCTTCGTCGAGATCTGCCACGTCCAGCAGGTAAAAGCCACCCAGGACTTCTTTGGTCTCGGCGAAAGGCCCGTCGGTGAAGACCGGCTCTCCCCCTTTGCCATTGGGGAGGTGGATGGTGGTCGCCGTGTTGGTGTCGTATAGGGCCTCACCGCCGGCCACGACGCCGGCCGCCCTCGCCGCCTCGGTGAATGCGTTGTATTCCTCCGTCACCCGTTCCAGTTCCTCGGGCGTGCCCGTTTCTTCTGGTCCATAGATGAGTGCTGCATATTTGGGCATCCTTGGTTCCCTTCTCTCGTGGGACGCCTGATAGCTCTATGACGGAGAGCTCGAGTCGCTTTCGACAGGATTGTGCGTCGGTTCAGTACTCGACGTCGAGCTCGGACACGGCAGCGCCCCATTGCTGAATTGCGCCCTGGTGCATCATCAGCTTGGCCAGGTTGCCCGAAACCTTGAGCTTGCCCGTCATGAAGGCGCTCTGGGTGTTCAGATCGCCCTTCGAGATGGCGGTGGCGGTGTCGTAGGTCTGCTTGACGGTCACGTCGGCAGCTTCGAGGGTGCCCAGGGCCATGGTGGCGCTGCCGCCGCCAGCCTGCAGGTAGTAGTCGACTTCGCCGTCCGGTGCATCGGTCGTGCTGAATTGGATACCGAGCTCGGCTTCCCCGATGGCGTTCTTGAAGCCGTCATGGCTGTTGAGAGCGGTGGTGACTTCCGACGCCCACTCGTCACTGAGAAACTTGGACAAATTGGGACTCCTTGGTGATTGGGGCGCGAATGGTACAGGCCACTGATCTGGTTGAGTTGGGCTCGGCTGGCGGCCCGGATCAGATCAACTTTGCGATCGAGGTCTCGGCGCCTCGTGAGAGCCTGGTCAGAGGTTCCCTGGGGTGTCCCGGGTCGAGACCCGCCGCCTTGGCGGCCGCCTTGACACCAGGCACGCCGTGAGCCTCGACATCGGAGCTGATGGCGCTGAGTCGCTTCTGCAGCTTTCTTGCCTTGGCGGGGTCGGCCTTGGCTGCGGCCAGAGTCTGGAGCACCAACTCGGGCACGTAGTTGCCTGACCCGGTGATGGCTCCGTGACAGCCAATGGCCATCGCCGCGGTGAGAGCTCGGGACGACCCGGAGTAGAGGAGAAAGTCCGAAGGCGAAGCATCGATGATCGATTGGAGCCGCACCACATCGCCACTCGAGTCCTTCATGCCCACGATGTTGTCGTGTCGGGAGAGCCGCCACACGAGCTCGAGCGGGAGGTTGTACCCGGTCACCGAAGGTACCGAGTAGAGGAAGACCGGAGCCGTCGACGTGTCCGCGATTGTCTTGTAGAACCGGAGAACAGCCTCGTCCCGCCCTCGGGTCAGGGTGGTTGGCGTCATCACCAGGATGCTGTCGGCGCCGCCTTCGATGGCCTCCTCTACCTGGTGCAACGCGACCCGGGTCGACTCGGCAGCTATCCCGATCATGAAATGGGACTTTCGCCTACGCCCTGCCTTCACCAACCGGAATCGCTCACCGGGCTCCAGATACGGCCCTTCCCCGTTCGACCCACCGATGACAAAACCATCGATGCCTGCTGCGGCCAGCAACCGGAGGTTGGTGGTGTGCGCCCTGGTATCGATCTCCCCGCCCCGCGTGAAGGGCGTGATCAAGGCAGGCATGTAGTCGGGTGGGGGCAGCATGCCGCCAGCCTAGAAGTGCTTGACCTCAGTCGATGAGGTGGATCGGGTTCCCGATCATGTAGGCCCGCCAGGTCGTGGTGTCGTTCACCGCCGACGGGTAGGCGTAGCTCATCTTCCACCAGCAGTTGGTGCAGGAGTACGCCGCAGGCAGATCCATCTCGAACTTGAGCCAGCGTCCGTTGTACTCACCGGGGGCCACCGATTCCTGGCAGTTGGTCCCACTGGGGATGGTTGCTTGCAGGTTCCAGGCCACGGTCGGGTTGTTGCGGCTGTAGATCCGGCACTGGCCGTCGTTGAAAACGCTCGCCGTGGGATCGACCACGGCCAGGGTCCCATTGGCGGCCGACTCCCCGGCGTCGTACAACTCCACCACGAAAGTCTTGCCGTGGTAATAGGTGGGCACTTCTGCCAGGTAGAAGGAGGTTGTTGTGCCGCTGGCGTTGTTGTAGATGGAGAAATCACCGAGGGCGAACAGCTTGGCCCCGTTGAGGTTGGCTCGGACCGAGTAACGATTCAGACCGGCCCGGTCGACCGTGGCGCCGGGGTCTTGAACTGCGATCTGGAGGACATAGATCCCGGTGCCGGACTGAGTCCAACATGCGTTGCCGTTTGGCGTCGCCCAGCCGTAGGCGGCGGTGGGGAGTACCTGCCCGGCGGGGCTGAGGGTTGCCGTACACAACGGAGCGGCATTGTCGGAGAGGTCGAGTGGTGTGGGGTCCGGAGCGTAGAGCCTGACCACCATGGTCGGCCCACAGGTGGCGGCCGCGCTCGGGGTCCAGTCCTCGCACCCACGGTCACCGGTGCGAATGGTGTCACTGGTGGGGTTGCCACCAGAGGTGTTGAAGAATCTGAGGTCGATCCCCTGGATCGTGAAGGGGCCGGTCCCCCTCTCGATTCCGTAGAGATAACCACCCGGTCGGGCGATCGGGTTCGCGGTACAGGTGGGGACATCCGAGCTTCCGACACAGTGCGATGTGTAGGCATCACCCATGCTGGTGTCGGTGAACCATCCATGGATGTTGGCCCAGAAGTTGGGCTGTCCGGACGGGCAGCCGGCCGACCCCGGAGCGCAGCCGTTGCCGAAGTCGCCGGCTGGGCTCCCCAATTTCAACGGCGGTATGTACTCAGCTACCGCCGACCGCTCAATCGTCATCTCGTCGAAGCCGAGCGCGCCGAGGAAGAAGGTTGGCACCACGTCTTGGACCGATACACCGAGCTGGTTCGGCTCGCCGGTCACTGCACCGGAGCTGACCACCACATCGGCGTCGGCGTCGTTGTATCCATTTTGCAGTGCGGTGGCGAGGGCAGTGCTGTTGGCCGTGCCGGTGTTGGCGGGCAGCCAGACGACACCGCCGAGGGCGGCGGCGTCCGCGGCTCGCTGTACGCGGCTGGCGTTCAGATAAAACCAAGCAAGGTCGGTGCCGAAGGCGGCCATCCCCAAGAGAAGCACCATCGACATGGCGACCAGGATCATGGCTGTGCCATTGTCCTTCTCGCGAGCTCTCTCGAACAGTTTCCTCATTGTGTGCCTCGGGTATCGGGCTCGATCTGCATCACTGCAGACTCGGTCCAGTTGACGGTTGGGAAGGGGAAGATCCCGGTGATGTCGGTGTGGGAGAAAATGACTTCGACACCGAGGTCATCGAAAGTGGGCGGCACCCGGTCCCGACTGGCCGGCGCCCATGGGCAGCCGTTGACACAGCCGAGATTGGTGGCGGCGCTGTCACATGCCAGCGCTGCGGTCGGCTCGTACACGTTGACCGACCCGGTTATCGGATTACCCGCCGCGTCGGCCTTGTAGATACGTACTTCTTCCAGGTCGCCGAAGTTGAGGTTGCAGGCGGACTCTTCTACGGCGGCGAGAATCAGATCGTCGGCGTCCTTCCCCGAGACAATGTCGTTGAAGTTCGCAGCAGCGGCGCCCGTACGAGCTCCCTCACGGGCCGAGTTGCTGACCGTGAGATAGTCCACGACGAGGAAGCCGACCTCGGAGAGCCCGATGGCCATCAGAATCAGCAGAGGGAGGACTATCGAGGCCTCGATCAGACTGGCGCCCTTCTCGAATCTGTTTCTCATGAGGTGCCGAACACCTGTGGTTCGACCTGGAAATCGGTGGAGGCGGTGAAGTCTGCGTCCGGCGTGAAGTACCCGGTGAGCCAGACGTGGGTGAAGTCGACCGCGACACCGATCCGGTCGGTGGTTGGAGCTTCGACATCACGGTCTGCCGGATCCCAGACGGGGGTGACATAGGTGGTGCGGAAGGGCTCGGGGCAAGGGGACCAGTCACAACAACCGGGGAGGGCGGGAGAGGAGGTGCTGGCACAGCCGGTGCCTGGGGCATAGTTGTAGGTGGTCGATTCGCCTAGAGGAGTGGCTTCGAAAATCCTGGCGGTCATGCCATCCGAGATTCCCGCCGGCGACAGCGTCTGCTCGATGTCCCGGAGGATCTGTATGTCGGCCCGCGGATCGTCGCCATAGGTCGCTCCAGCCCTGGCGCCTTCACGTGCTGCATGGCTCACCGAGAGCCAGTCCTTGAAGGCGAGACCGAACTCGACGACTGCGAACAGGGTCAGAAAGAGCAGGCCGTACACAATGGCCGCCTCGACCAGCGTTGCCCCGCGCTCACGCCCGGGATCGCCCCGATCGATGATGCCCCTGATGCCTTTCACTGCCTTCACGTCTTTCCACCCACCCGGGCATTGCGTTGCCCAATGACTGGGGGTACTTCGGCAGAAACGGCCAATTACTGAAGGCGATTTGGCCAAGAGCAAGGATTGGGTTCGCCAGACCCAAGAGAAACCTCAACCCAGAGTGGGGAGGCGTCACTGAGAGTGGGCGAACGGTCGCCCGTCTTCTACTCGACCAGGTGGATCGGGTTGCCGATCATGTACGCCTTCCAGGTGGTGGTGTCGTTGACACCCGATGGATAGGCGTAATTCACCTTCCACCAGCATCCGGGTACACCACCCTCGGTACAGGCGTACTCGGGGGGCAGGTCCATTTCGAATTTGAGCCAGCGGTCGTGGTATTCCTGTGGGGTCACTGTCTCCTGGCACGGGCTGCCGGCGGCGATCGTGTTCTGCAGGCTCCAGTCCTGTCCCGGGTTGCCCCGCGTGTAGATCCGGCATTCTCCGTCATTGAAGACGGACCCGTCCGGGCTCACCATCTGCAGAGTCCCGGTTGCGGCCGACTCACCGGCGTCGAAGAACTCGACCACGAAGGTCTTGCCGTGGTAGTAGGTGGGGACTTCAGCCAGGTAGAACGCGGTGGTCGACCCGCTGGCGTTGTTGTATATCGAGAAGTCACCAAGTGCGTACAGCTGCCCGGAGGACGACTGGATCGAGTATCTGTTCAGGCCTGCTCGGTCGACCGCCCCCCCGGGGTCGACATGACGGACCTGCACCACATAGACACCCGGTCCCGACTGAGACCAGCACCCCTGGCCGTCGGGCGCCGAGAAGGCGTAGGGATCCGGGTCCAGCCCTTGGGGCAACGGCGGGATTGTGGCCTGGCAGAGGAGTGCGTTGTCAGTGACATCGAGAGGGGTTGGGTCCGGGGCGTAGAGGGCGACGTACATGGTCGGCCCACAGTCGGGAGCAGTGCTCCCTGTCCAGTCCTCACAGCCACGGTCGCCCGTGCGAATTCCATCGTTGGTCGTGTTCCCACCCGAGGTGTTGTGGAAGGCGATGTCGTTGAACTGGAGGGTGAAACTCGATCCGGACTCGATGCCGTAGAGGTATCCGGTGCTGCGGGCGAATGCGTTCTGGCTGCATCCGGGGTTGTCGTTGGCATTGGTGCACCACGACGAGTAGGCATCCCCCATCTCGTTGTCGGTCCACTTGCCATGGATGTTGGCCCAGAAGTTTGCCTGACCGGTGCACCCTGGCTGCTCCGGATCGCACGAGTTGCCGAATTGATTATCGGGGCTGCCCAGTTTCAACGGCGGGATGTACTCGGCAACCGCGGTCCGTGAGATGTCCATCGTGTCGAACCCGAGCACCTTGGCGAAGAAGGTCGGCACCACATCGTTGATCGTCACCTTCAGCTTGTTGGGCTCACCGGGTACCGCTGCCGGCAGGACTTCGACATCGGTGAGGCCGTTGTCGTATCCGTTACGGAGTGCGATGTCGACTGCTGTGGCGTCGGCCGTGCCCGGCTGTCCCGGCAGCCAGATGACACCGCCGAGAGCCGCGGCATCGGCAGCCCTCTGCATCCGGCTGGCATTGAGATAGAACCAGCCGAGGTCGGTTCCGAAGGCGGCCATTCCCATCAAGACGACGAGCGATGCCGCCACCAGGGCCAATGCGGCGCCGCGGTCCTCACGTTCCTTGAATTGCCTGAAGAGGCGTCTCATTGGCTGCCTCTGGTGTCAGGCTCGATCTGCATCACCGCGGTCTCGTCCCAGTCGACAGTGGGGAAGGGGAAGATCCCGGTCACGCTTGTGTGAGAGAACGTGACCTCCACGCCGAGGACGTCGAGGCCGGGCGGCTCCCGATCGCGGCCGCTCGCGGCCCACGGGCATCCGTTGTCACAACTTAGGGCATTGCCCGGCGAGTCACATGAGAGACTGCCACCTGGCGAGTATTCGTTGATTGCACCCGGGATGGGATCACCGACAGCGTCTGCTTTGAAGATGCGCACCTTCTCCAGATCCCCGAAGCGGAGGTTGCACGAAGCCTCCTCCACCGCATCGAGGATGAGGGCGTCGGCAGTAGGGAAATTGGCGGCAGCCGCTCCAGTGCGAGCCCCTTCCCTCGCGGCATTGGTCACGGTGAGGTAGTCGACGACCAAGAAGCCGATCTCGGAGAGCCCGATGGCGAGAAGGATCAGGATTGGTAGGACAAGCCCAACCTCCACCAACGAGGCCCCGCGCTCGAGCCGACGCCTCATGACTCGAACACCTGTGGCTCGATCTGGAAGTCAGTCACGGTGGTGAAGTCGCTGGACGGGACGAAGTAGTTGGTCAGCCACTGATGGCTGAACTGCACTTCCACTCCGATCCGATCGAGATTGGGCGTCTCGACGTCCCGACTCGAAGGGTCCCAGCCGGGCACCTGGTAGGTGTCCCGGAACGGTTCCGGACAGGGTGTCCAGTCGCAACAGCCAACGAGTGGTGGGAGACCAACCGGGGTGTTGTCGCTGCAGTCACTTCCCGGTGAATACGAGTAGACCTCGCCGGTCCCGGGGGACGCAGCATTGAAGACGCGGACGTTCATTCCGTTGGCGATCCCCGCAGGAGCCAAGGTCTGCTCAACGTCACGAAGTATCTGGATGTCGGCGGTGGGGTCGTTGCCATAGGTGGCTCCAGCACGGGCGCCCTCGCGTGCGGCGTGACTGACCGAGAGCCAGTCCTTGAAGGCGAGACCGAACTCGACGACGGCAAAGAGGGCGAGGAAGAGGAGGGCGTAGACCAACGCCGCCTCAACGAGGGTGGCCCCTCTGTCGTCCCGTCTCTCGGTTGTCATTTGCCCCTGTTCCCTTTGGTCCCAGCAACCACGTTCGGTGAGCTGAACCTACCCAGAGTGGTCCCCCCGAATTCGCTCAGGCTACGTCGTAGATTTTCGCTGACAAGGGGTTACTACGCCAAGGCCAAAAAGGACTACTGCGCGACCAGCCGGCGGTTTTTCACCTTCGCCTTGAGGTAATCGGCGTTCATCATTGCAATGAAGTCGATCGAGATCGACTTCGGGCACGCCTTCTCGCACTCTCCGTGGTTGGTGCACGACCCGAAGTACTGCTCCATCACCTCGACCATGTTCTCGGTTCGTGTCCATCTCTCGGCCTGACCCTGGGGGAGGAGGTTGAGATGACTGATCTTGGCTGCGGTGAAGAGATTGGCGGCGCCGTTGGGGCAGGCTGCGACACAGGCTCCGCAACCGATGCACGCCGCCGCATCGAAGGCGATATCAGCAGCGGGCTTGGGAACGGGCGTGAGGTTGGCGTCGGGAGCCGACCCGGTGTCAACGGTGATGTAGCCGCCGGCTTCGATGATGTGGTCGAACGAGCTGCGGTCCACCACGAGATCTTTGACCAAGGGGAATCCCGCCGCCCGCCACGGCTCAACGGTGATCGTCGACCCGCTCTCGAACTTCCGCATGTGGAGCTGGCAGGTGGCGGTGCCGAGCTGGGGGCCGTGGGCCCGGCCGTCGATCATCACGCCGCAGGAGCCGCAGATGCCCTCCCGGCAGTCGTGATCGAAGGCAACCGGCTCATCTCCCTGGTTGACCAGACGCTCGTTGAGCACATCGAGCATCTCGAGGAACGACATCTCCTCGGAGATCCCGGCCACCTCGTAGATCTTGAACCCACCGGGCCGGTCGGGGCCTTCTTGCCGCCAGATCTGGAGGGTCACGTTCACTTGTAGCTCCGGGTGCTCAGATTGACCGCTTCGAAGGTGAGTTGCTCCTTGTTCAACTCCGGCTTCGCCGGGTCTCCGGTCCACTCCCACACCGCAACATGAGCGAAATCATCGTCCCAGCGCAGGGCTTCTCCATCCTCGGTCTGGGACTCCTCGCGGAAATGGCCGCCGCACGACTCCTCACGATGGAGAGCATCCAGGCACATCGCCTGGGCAAGCTCGAAGAAGTCCTCCACCCGACCGGCCCGTTCCAGGGTTTGATTGAGCCCGCCCGCCGTGCCCAGGATCCGCACATCGGTCTTGAACTCCTCGTACAGGGCAGGGATCTCGGAGAGCGCCTTGTTCAGCCCCGGCTCGCTCCGTGACATGCCGCAGTACTCGAGCATGATCTTCCCCAGCTCCTTGTGGAACCAGTCCACGGTGCGGCTACCCCTCGTCGACATGAACCGGTCGACCCGGTCACGGACCTCTTGTCCGGCATCGTCGAAGGCTGGGTCGTCGATGGGCACCGGCGGCTCGCCGAGGAAGCCGGCCAAATAGTCGCCGATGGTCGTGGGGAGGACGAAGTAGCCGTCCGCCAGCCCCTGCATCAAGGCGGACGCCCCGAGGCGATTGGCACCGTGGTCGGAGAAGTTGGCCTCACCGATGGCGTAGAGCCCCGGAATCGTCGTCATCAGGTTGTAGTCGACCCAGAGCCCACCCATGGTGTAGTGCGGGGCGGGATAGATGCGCATCGGCACCTGATAGGGGTCGTCGTCGGTGATGCGCTGATACATCTCGAACAGGTTGTCGTAGCGCTCCTGGATGACCTGGCGGCCTTCCCGCTCGATGGCGTCGTGGAAGTCGAGGTACACGCCGTTGCGGAGCGGGCCTACTCCTTTGCCCTCGTCGACGATTCGCTTCACGGCGCGCGATGCCACGTCTCTCGGGACCAGATTCCCGAAAGCTGGGTACATCCGCTCCAGGAAGTAGTCGCGCTCCTCCTTGGGGATCTGGGACGCCGGCCGATCGTCGCCGATCCGACTCGGGACCCAGATTCGCCCGTCATTTCGCAGCGACTCGGACATCAGCGTCAGCTTCGACTGGAACTCGTCCGAAGCGGGGATGCAGGTGGGATGGATCTGTGTGAAGGAAGGATTGGCGAAACCGGCTCCCTTACGGTGCGCCCTCCAGATAGCGCTGACATTGCACGCCATCGCATTGGTGGAGAGGTAGAAGACGTTGCTGTAGCCGCCCGTGGCGAGGACCACTGCGTGACCCGAATGGTTGGTGATTGCCCCCGAGATCAGGTCACGGGTGACGATTCCGACCGCCCTGCCGTCCTTGACCACCACGTCGAGCATCTCGGTGCGGGTGTGCAGCTTCACCGTGCCCGCCGCCACCTGCCGGGCCATTGCCTGGTACGCCCCGAGGAGGAGCTGCTGGCCGGTCTGGCCTCTTGCGTAGAAGGTGCGCGCTACCTGCGCCCCACCGAATGACCGGTTGTCGAGCAGCCCGCCGTACTCCCGGGCGAAGGGCACCCCCTGAGCGGTGGCCTGGTCGATGATGTTCAGCGACTCGTGGGCCAGGCGGTAGACGTTGGCCTCCCGGCTCCGGTAGTCGCCACCTTTGACCGTGTCGTAGAAGAGCCGGTACACCGAATCACCATCGTTCTTGTAGTTCTTGGCAGCGTTGATCCCACCCTGGGCGGCAATGGAGTGGGCACGGCGCGGCGAGTCGTGGAAGGTGAACACCTCGACGTCGTACCCGAGCTCGGCGAGGGAGGCCGCCGCCGAGGCGCCGGCGAGCCCGCTGCCGACGATCAGGATCTTGAACTTTCGCTTGTTTGCCGGATTGACCAGGCGGACCGAGAACTTGTGGTTGGCCCACTTGTCCTCGATTGGCCCCTCCGGGACCTTGGCATCGAGTTGCAATGTCACGCCATCACCCCACGAACCCGAAGTAGACGGCGAGAGGCATGATTGCGTTGCCCACGGTCACCAGGACAGCGAGACCGATGGCGAAGTAGCGGCGGAGGTTGTTGAACCGCGGGTGGTTGATCCCGAGGCTCTGGAACATCGACCACGCCCCGTGATAGAGATGGAGCCCCAACAGGACCATGGCGATCACGTAGAAAGCGGTGACCGGGGCGCGGGAGAAGGTGGCGATGAAGTTGGCGTACACCTCGCCTCTGGCCCAGGTCTCGGGTGCCATCGGCTGGATGCCCCAGGTCAGGTCGGCGAGATGGAAGAGGAGGAAGGCGGCGAAGATGACCCCGCTCCAGCGCATCGTTCGGCTGGCGTAGTTGGCGGCGACGTAGTTGCGCGGGCCCTGGTAGTCCTCGGGTCGGGCCCGATGGTTCATCAGGGTCAGCGAGTAGGCGGCGTGGATATGGAGGAGGAAGGCGACGATCAACCCGGTGCGGAGGATCCACAGCGCAACGTGGGCGGGGAGGAAGGGGACCAGTAGCTCGCGTAGGGCCTCGGCATAGATGTCGATGTCGGGCACCCCGTCGACGTCGGGGAGGAAGATCTTCCAGTTCCCGATCATGTGGGCAAGGACGAAGACGATGATGCCGAGTCCGGTCAGCGCCATCACCCATTTCTTGCCAACCGCCGATCGATAGAAGCCGACCGGCCAGGGTGCTCTTCTCTCTTCGATCGTGGCGGACACCGGGACTCCATTATGCCAAGTCTGTGCCTCGGGAGAATCGCACGGCGTGACAAGGAGAAATCCGCCACTCGGGGTTGACGGCGCGCGCGGGGGGTCTTAATGTCAAACGTGTAATTACACGGTTGTGAGGAGACCTGATGCAGAGCAAGCTCATCCAAGCCCTGGCTGTTGGTGAGCTTTCCTGGCAGGACTACGCCAACTGCCGTGGCGCCGATGCCGACCTCTTCTTCCCCGAGCGGGGGGCTTCCACCCGGAAGGCGAAGGCGATATGCACTGCCTGCGAGGTGCGGGCGGAGTGTCTCGACTACGCAGTCGACATGGGCGAGAAATTCGGCATCTGGGGTGGTCTCAGCGAGCGTGAGCGACGTCGGGTCCGGCGCGAGCGAACCCAACGGGAACGCAAGGTCGGATAGGGGCGGCTGCGCCGCCCGTACTTGGTACCTGATACCGAGTAACTAGAGGTAGAGGCCGGTCTGGTCCTCCTTCGGCCCGGCGGGCGAAGGTGGGATCAACGCTCTCTTTTGCATTTCCTGCAACTGGGACTGGGCAGCCATCTGCTGGCTCCACAACGAGGCCTGGATCCCGTGGAACAGACCTTCCAGCCAGCCGATCAATTGGGCCTGGGCGATCCGCAGCTCAGCCTCACTGACACCCTCCCTGTCGAGGGGAACCATGATCTCGTCGAACTCATCGAGGAGCTCTGGGGAGAGGATCTCTCTCAACTCGTCGAGTGATCGGGAATGGACGTCGGCGAGACGTCTCCGTCCCCCGTCATCGAGCGGCGCCTGCCGGACCTCCTCGAGCATCGCACGCGTCATCGATGCGATCCGAATGAGCTTCGTGGGCTCGGAGACCGGCGGCTCCTTCTGTTCCTCCTCCGGCACCTGCTCGACCGCGTCCGGCTTTACCGCTTCTTCCATGACCTCAGCCTACAAAGCTCCCGTTTTCGCGCACCCATGTCGGTCCCTACGCCTATAACGGTGCGCGAGAACAGCTGATTAGGCCCTGACCTCGTCGCGCATGAAGGCGATGTAGGCGGCGGCGAACATGACGGCCGTGAGGGCGACCAGGATGGCGATCTGGGGCCAAACCACTGCCAGGCTCTGGGTCAGGTTGAGCTCGGAGACGATGGCTCGGTCCACTTGTTCCACGGTGACCAGCCCGACGGTGCGCACCTCGGGGTCGAGCAGCACGCTCGAGCCCTGTTGAAAGAGGGTCACCGGCGACAGTTGTGACACGGTCTGGGCGGTTTGCTGGTAGGCGATCTCGGCCGCATCCGACCCATCTCTCGGGCTGAGGACACTGGCCACGGCGCTGAAAATGAAGGACCCGAACAGCGTTAGCACCAACCAGATGCCGAGGGGGATCATGGCCGAGGTCGACGCCCGTTTCGATAGGACCGAGGTCAACGTGGCCAGGGCTTGCCAGAACCCGACATAGATGATGGCGAAGACCAGCCACACCGCAAGCCGTGAGATCTCGGTCGGCGTGGGCACCACCCCGAGTCTGAGGATCCCGATGCCAGACACGAACAGCACGAGGGCGGTGAGCATGATCGACACCACGGTCAGCCCGGCCACGAACTTGCCCAGGATCACCTCATCGCGGTGAATCGGCTGGGAGAGGAGCCGGGGCAGAGTCCCTTGTGAGCGCTCGCCGCTGACCGCGTCGAACCCGAACATGATCCCCAGGAGCGGGGCCAGAAACCCGACGAAGACGATGAGTGGGAACGGGACAGGGTCGGCGGTCACGGTGAAGAGCTTGAGGAACAGCGCCGTGATCCCCTGGGCGTTGGGGGCGACGTCACGGATCCCGCCCGAGGCGGCGAAAACCGCGGCGGCGGTCGCGATTCCGAGCACCCCCATCAGGACCACGAAGCGTCCCGAGAGCAGATGATCGGCGATCTCCTTTTGCGCCACCGCCCTCCATCCACCGACCCTGGTGGATTCGACGGCAGGGACCTCCTCGGCGACGACGTCTGCGTCAGTGGTCATACCGTCGCCTCCTCTTCTTCCTCGATCTCGAAGTACCGGCGATAGATGGTCTCCAGGTCTTCGTCGAGGCGATGGACGCCGATGACGTCGACCCCTTTCGAGACGAGACCGCTCACCGCTGGTGCCAGCGACTCTGAATGGAGGTCGGCCACCCAAGACCCGGGCGCACGACCCGGGGCGACGCCGGTGACAGTCCCGAGAGACTCCAGGTCGGCTCGGCTCTTCGACGGGTCGCCACCCAGACGGAACTCGACCCGGATGTTGCCTTCCTTGTCGACGGCGGCGAGCTCGTGCGGTGTGCCTTGGGCGACCACCTTGCCCCGGACGAAGATGGCGACCCGGTCACACACCGCCTGCACCTGGTGGAGGAGATGGCTGGCGAGGAGAACAGTTACGCCCTCCTCTTTGGCGAGCCTTTGGATCAGGTTGAGCATCTCCACCACGCCCTCGGGGTCGATGGCGGTGGTCGGCTCGTCCAGGATGAGGATCGACGGGCCTTTGACCAGGGCATCGGCCACCCCGAGACGTTGCTTCATGCCGCGCGAATACTCCCCGGCCGGCTGATCACCGGCTTCGCCCAGACCTACGAGGTGGAGAAGCGACTCGATGAGGTCCTCGTAGTCGTCGAGACCATTGAGGCGGGCGGTGAAGCGCAGGTTCTCCCGCCCGGTCATCGGGTCGTAGAAGCCCACGGCGTCGGGCAAATACCCGACCTTCCGCTTGACCTCGATGGGGTTCCATCTCGGATCGAGGCCGAGGACTTCGATCTTCCCTTTCGTCGGCTCGACCAGGCCGAGCAGCATGAGGATGGTCGTCGTCTTCCCGGCACCATTCGGTCCGAGGAGCCCGAAAACCTCGCCGGCGTCGACGTCGAGGTCGAGCCGGTCGACGACGGTGTGCTCGCCGTAGGTCTTGGTCAGCTTCCGGCTGCGGATGGTCGAGGCCATGTCAGCGACGGCCGAAGCGCCGGAAGACCCAGGCCAGACCGGCGAGAGTCAGGGCGATGACGGCGATCCCGACGAAGCCCCAGATTGCGGAGGGGTTGACAGTCGTCCGCACCTCCATCTGGGCGTCGGCCTGCTCGTGGGTGGCGGTGAAGCTGATCACGTAGTCGCCGGCGACCGCTTCCTCCGACGGCGTGATGGTTGCCACGACCGGCACTGTCTCACCTGCCGGGATGGTGACCTCCTGGCTGTCGAAGGCGACCTCCCACCCCGTAGGCGGGGTGACCCCGACCACGACATTGTCGAGGTCGGCAGTCCCGGTGTTGGTCAGGATGATCTGGAAGTCACTGGTGCTACCCACTGTCACCTCGGCGTTGAGGCGCTGGTCGGCGGTGGTCATCTCCAGGGAGTAGGAACCGGTCACCTCCACGATCATCTCGGTCTCAACAGTCGACCCCGGTGCAGTTGCCACGAGTGTGACCGGGTACTGGGCGGCCTCGGCCTGGACCGGCGGGGTCACTGCGACGTTGATCGTCTCGGTGCCACCGGCCTCGACCAGGACGGTGGAAGCCTGGGCCTGACCGGAGAGCTCGGCGGTGACATCCCATCCCGATGGGGCGGTGGGGGTCAGCTCGAACTCGAGGTCGGCGGGGGTGCCGTTGGACAGCTCGACATCGAAGGTGACCTCCTCACCGGCGGGGGAGCGAAGACCCGGGAAGTTGGGAGTCAGGGTCACCTCACCGCCGGCCAGGGCGGAGACCCGGACCGCGATCGGCAGGGCGACAGTCTCGGCGCCACCGGAGGCGTTGATTGTCATCGGGAACTCGCCTTCGGTCACGCTGGTCGGAACCGTGACGTCGAAAGTGAGTTCGGGCTCGAGTCCGGGTCCGGCTGTTACCGAGTCGACCTCGAAGCCGCCGCCTCGGAAGGCGGCTGTCCAGCCTTCGGGCACACCGTCCACGGCGAGGGCGACCTCGACCTGCGCCGGTGCGCCGATCGTGAGCGCGAAGCTGACCTGGTCCCCAGGCTCGACCGCGACCGACGGAAACGGCGTGCTGACGGTCAGCGCGGTGGCGGGGAGAGTCGTCGGTGTCTCCTCCTCCGTCTGCGCCAGAGCCGCAGGGGCGAGAGCCAGCGTGGACACCACGGCCAACGCCACCAGCAATTGCCTCTTCGACACCAAGGTGATCAGAGCTCCTTCTTCATCGGTTTTGGGCACAAACACTGGAAATGACCGCAGAGACCCTAAATCGATGATAAATCCATTGAGAAAACGGTGCGCCGCCGCTACTGCTCGGCCATCTGCGACAGACGCTCCCGGCTGATGCGCACCTGGACCCCCAGCTGGTGGTCCGCCCCGCCGTGATAGACGCCACGCAACGGCATGACGTCCTGGTAATCCCGGCCGTGTCCGATCTTGATATGAAGCTCGCCGACAGGCTGGGCATTGGTCGGATCGAGACCCCACCATCCGTGCCCGGGCACGAAGACTTCGAGCCAGGCATGGGTCTGCACGCTCAGCTCTGGCTCGTCCGGGGCCACTGCCGAAGTCTGTTCGGCGGCGTACAGATAGCCCGACACATACCGGGCCGGGATGCCGATGCTGCGATACATCGCGATGCCGAGATGGGCGAAATCCTGGCATACCCCCTTGCCCTGAGACATGACATCCGCCACGTCGACGCCGACGTATGTGGCGCCCGGCACGTAGTCGAGCGTTGACGTGACCTTGCCAGAGATAGCGGTTGCCACGTCCAGCACTTCAACCGCGCCACCGACCGCCTCTCTGGCTGCCTCTTCGATCGGCTCGTCCCAGATCGCGTGGGGCGAGGGGCGGAGAAAGCTGGACAGCTCCCCACGCACCGACTCGAGCGCCTCGACGGTTGCCTCACTCGATGGGCTCGCCGGGGCTGCGGTGTCGACCTTCGACTCGGCCATGATCCGTAGAGCACGGTGAGGCTCGACGATCCCGAACTCGTCGACTCTGGTCCCCCAGTAGTCGGTGTAGGAGTGGACCCGGGCCGTCGGGGTGACCTCGACCCGATACGCGGCCAACTGCTGATGGTCGTCATTGGCGGGACAGGCTCGGAGCAGGTTGTGCGACTCCCAGGCCGGCTCCCCGTAGGTGAACTCGTTCAGATAGCGGATCTCGAGTCTCATGCCCACCTCTGGAAGTGGAGCTGAAGATCGGTGCCGGCGCGGAAGAAGTGGGCCTCCACCTCGTCGGAGACCTCGTAGATCTCCTTCTGCAGCTCCTCGAGGAAAGGGTCGAGTCGTCCGTCGACAATTGTGGGGATGTCGGTGAACTCGGCATGGGCTCGCACCCGGCCCACCGCCCGCTCCATGCTGGTCTGCTGACTCGAGCCGGCGAGCCGATCGATCAGACGCTCGACCTGCTGGAGGCAATAGAGGACGCTGCGAGGGAACTCCTGGTCGAGCAGCAGGAACTGGAGCACGTCGGTCGGGTCGAGGGAGGCGTCATGCGCCTTGAGATAGGCCTCGTAGGCCGAGACCGACTTGAGCACCGACACCCAGGCGTGAAACCCGGACTGGCCTTCGCCACCGGCGAGACGGGCATATCGGACGGAGAGGAGGCGGCAGGTCATCTCGGCGCGCTCGAGAAGAAGTCCCAGCAGCATGAAGCGATAGCCCTCGTCGCGGGGCATGGTCTGGGCGGCGACGCCGCTGATCAGCTGACACCTGCTCTTGATGCTCCGGAACACCTCGTAGGCCCGTCGGTCGAGATCGAGGTGGAAGTCGGCGCGGGCCAGATCGAGATGGAAGACATTGATCGCCTCCCACAACTCGGTCGAGATCCGGTCCCGCAGGCCGCGGGCGTTGTCACGGGCTCGTTCCACCGCCGAGATGATGGAGCCAGGGTTGTCGCGATCGGCAACCAGATAACTGCTGACGGCGCTGCTCTCCAACGGACCGGTGTAGAGGGCATTCACAAATAGGACCTCGAGCAGCTCGCCCCAGGTGGTCTCCGCTCCGTCGCCCGGGGATTCGAGGAGGTTGTGATAGGTCACGTCGAGCATGCGGGCGGTGTCCTCGGCCCGCTCGACATAGCGACCCACCCAGAAGAGGTCCTCAGCGTGTCGTGACAGCATGCCCACTCCCGTTGCTCAGCACCCATGTGTCCTTGGACCCACCGCCCTGTGAGGAGTTGACGATCAGTGACCCCTTCCGCATCGCTACCCGTGTCAGCCCGCCCGGCACCACCTCGATCCTGTCCCCGCTGAGCACGAACGGGCGCAGGTCGACATGGCGAGGCTCGAGATGCCCGTCGACGAACGTGGGATGGGTGGAGAGCTGGACGATCTCCTGGGCGATGTACCCCCTCGGGTTGGCGTGGAGCGCGCCGGCGGTGGCCTCGAGGGTGGCCTCGTCGGCCACGCTGCCGATCACGATCCCGTATCCGCCGGCCTCGGCCACCGGCTTGACCACCAGCTGGTCGAGGCGGCTCAGGATGAGCTCGAGCTGGTCCGGCTCCCAGGGGAGATACGTGGTGACATTGGGGAGAATCGGTTCCTCGCCCAGGTAGTAGTCGATGAGAGCGGGGATGTAGGGATACACGCCCTTGTCGTCGACCGCCCCATTCCCGATTGCGTTGGCGACGGTCACCGAGCCCGCCCGGGCCGCACCGTGCAGACCCGGGACGCCGAGGAGGCTGTCCTGGCGGAAGACGACAGGGTCGAGGAACTCGTCGTTGACCCGGCGGTAGATCACATCGACACGTTTGAGTCCTTTGGTGGTGCGCATGAAGACTTGGCGATCGTCGACCAGGAGGTCACGGCCTTCCACCAGCTCGATGCCCATCTGCCGGGCGAGGAATGCGTGCTCGAAGTATGCAGAGTTGGCCACCCCGGGGGTCAGAACAACCACGGTGGGATCGTCGGCGTTGGGTGGGGCGATGGCGCGCAGGGCACGAAGCAGCGACGCCCCATAGTGGTCGACGGGCCGGATGACGTGGCTGGCGAAACCGACCGGGAGGATCCGGGTCATCGCCACCCTGTTCTCGAGGACATAGGAGATCCCGCTCGGCACTCGCAGATTGTCCTCGAGCACGCGATACGTCCCCTCGTCGTCGCGGACGATGTCGATCCCGGCCACCACGCAGCGAGAGCCTCGAGGGGCGGGGATGCCGTGGGCCTCGCGGACATATCCGTCCGCCGACTCGACCAGCCAGCGGGGGATGATCCCGTCGTTGATCGCCTGCTGACCGCCGACGTAGAGATCGTCGAGGAAGCGGTTGAGGACGGTCACCCGCTGTACCAGCCCGGACTCGATATGGCTCCACTCATCGGAGGGGATGATCCGGGGCACCAGGTCCATCGGCCAGGTGCGCTCGAGACCGCCCTCGTGACCGGTGACGGCGAAGGTGATGCCGAGCGTGCGAAAGAAGGAATCGAGCAGCCCGAGACGGTCGCTGAGCTCGGCGTCTCCGATCTCGGCGAGACGATTCATCAAGGCCTCGTAGTGAGGACGTACGCCGTCGGGGCCGTGAACCTCGTCGAAGCTGCCCATCGGCGAAGTGTATTGAGGGCGTTGTTCCCGAATTGTCTCGGTGCAGGTCAGATGTTGGCCAGCGGGTGCCCGGTGTCGGCCCGGACTTCGGTCCCGCAGAACTGGCAGTTCCGCAGACCCGGCGCCACCTTGGACTGGCAGGATGGGCACTCAACGATTAGGTCGCGAACTCGCTCGTCGTCGACTCCGTCCTGGAGATCGAGCTCGTTGATCTTCTCCATGAGCCGCTCCGGGGTGATCCCTTGCTCTTCGAGGAGGGCCAGGGTCGCCCGCATGATCATCACCAGGCGGTCGATTCGCTCGTTCAGGTCTTCGATCCGGTTGGTGTGGTGGGTCCCGTCGGCGACGGCGGCGCTTCGCGCCAGTGACGCAGCCTTCGCTGCCGAGGACTGGCCCATGCTGTAACCGAGATAGAACTCGAGCATGCTCCAGGTATCGGCCTGGAATCGTGTTTGGTGAAGCCCGAGGCGAACCCATTCCAAACCAACGCCAGATGCCGTACGCTCATCTCCAGTAACGAAGAGGACGACAGATGGCTGAGGACTACCCCCCGATCCTCGACGCGGCGCAGGTGGCGGAGTTGCTGGGAATGAACGTGCAAATGGTTCGGCGCTACGCCAGGGAAGGGCGGTTGCCCGCCTACAAGCTCCCCGGTGGCCGGACCTTCAAGTTCTTCCGGGACGAGATCTACGAATTCGTCCGGGCCCACCCGGTGACAGCGGAGACCGAAGATGTCAGAAGCGAGATGTAGAGCGGATAACAGCGACGACCTGTCGGATAGGGACCACGATGGTGTTCCCGTCCTGGGTCAGTTCGACGTGATCGGTGGCCACCACATCGACGGACCCGACGATTGCTCTTCCATCGACGACGACGATTCGAACCGGCTCGACAGTCGCCGCGATCTCGGCGAGCCGGGCCCGGAACGTGAGCTTGTCACCGCTCTGCTCGCTGCCACCCGTCTCGCTGCGCTCCACTGTCCACACCGCCGAGTCGAGGACCACTTCGACGACGTCATCGCCGCGGTCGATGCTGGCAAAGTCGGCGCCGGCGTAAACGACGCGGCCGGAGAAAGTGTGGGCTCCGGTCTCGGCGCGCACTCGCTCCCCGCGGTGAACCAGCTCGAGGACTCGCCCGGAGAGATCGAGCCTCCTCCTCCGGAGCAGCTCGGTCAGCTTCTCGTCCTCGGCGGCCTCCTCCAACCACTCACGCCCAGCTCCCTGGCGAAGGTGGGACTCGACATCCCGATCCGGTGTTTGTTCCATCTACTTTCGCGCTCTCGACATCGAATGCAGGTCCGACGATAGGTTCACGGCGAATTGGCGACGAGTCCCTCTGCTCTGACGAGGGAAGCGGGCACCTCGGCACCGACCGTCCGGTCGGCTCGCTATCGACCTTCGCTGTCTCATTTGGCGATCGCTGTCGCTGTCGTCCTTGCCTTCGTCCTCAACTATCTCGCGCTTCAGAGTCGGGAAGCCACGACGTTGGTCGCCATAGCCGAGTCGTCGATCGCGGCCGGCTCTTCCCTCACCCCTGATCTCGTTCGATTTGCACCCTTGCCGGCTGACTTCGAAGGCATCGGACACTTGGTGAGGGAGGCCGATCTGGCAGATCTCGAAGGATGGATCGTCGGTCGCTCGGTCCGCGAGGGGGAGTTGATCGACCGCTCCCTCGTCGTCCGACCCGGCACCGGCGACGGGCTTCGCACGATGAGCATCCCGGTCCCGATCGAGCACGCCGCAGGAGCGACATTGGTGGTTGGCGATCGCGTGGACGTGATATCGATCGTTGGCGAGGAGCCGGTCTTCGTCGCAACCGACCTCGAAGTCGTCAGCATCGCCGACAGCACGCAGACCGGGCTGTCGGCAACGGGTCCCTATCACGTTGTGGTCGGGGTGAGCCCACAACAAGCTCTGGCGCTGGCCCGTGCGATCGCTGATGGTTCCCTGGAGATCGTGCGTTCCACCGGCGCCGATGTTCTCGAAGAGGCAGACGGGTGACGACCGGTCCGCAGCTGGCGCTGGCCGCCTCCGCACGAGGCTGGCCGGACCGCCTTCACCGGTTCTTGCTCGATCATGGTGGAGGGAGAGTCCGCTCGCGGGTCATGGGCCCGGATCAGGCGATGGCTGATCAGTACGAAGTCTTGTTCATCGACGACGTCTGCTCGTTCCTCACCCCACGCCTGGTCAGAACGGTTCGGGAAATAGGACGGGAGATCGTCGGGGTGTACGACCCGGTCGATGCTCACGACGCCAAGCGGCACCTACTCGAGTGCGGTATCACCGACGTGATCGAACAGGATGCGGCTCCGGAGGAGTTCCTGGCGGCGGCCGAGGCCACCTTGCTCCATCGGGGAGACGCACCGTCGCCAGCAGTCGTCCCCGCGCCACGTTCGTTTCGTGTCGGTGTGCTCGGACCCATAGGTGGAGTGGGCTGCACCGAAATCGCGATTGGGATCGCCGCCAGCCTGTCTCTCTCGCGATCCACCCTGCTCATCGACTTGGACGAGAGGACGCCGTCAGTGGCGCAGCGTCTCGACCTCCCATTGCATCCGAATCTCCTCACGGCCCTCGAGGCGGCCCATCACGTCTCTGGTTCGGTCAATGAGGCGATCCTCGACCGTGGTCCAGTCGACGTGATCGGCGGGCTGGTCAACACGTTGTCGGCCCAGGACATCCCGCCCGTCGAGATCGAAGGGGTCCTCGACGAGGTCGGAAGGGCCGGCTACGAAGTGGTGGTCGCCGATCTGGGAAGCCCGCGCCCTGACCGCCTCGACTATGTCCGTTTTCACGTCTTGATCGTGGTCGGTCTGGGAAATCCGGTGGGAATGTCACGGTTGGTGCGATCCGTCCAGGACCTGTCCTCGAGGACCGACGCGCCTGACACTGTCGCGCTGGTCAACCGTGTCGCCGCTGGGAGTCGCCGCCGTCTTGAGATGCGGGCAGAGATGGCCCGTCTGCTTCCGGCGGTGCCTTTGATTCTCGTGCCTGAGGAAAAGCGCCTCGAGCGCGCGTGCTGGGATGGCACCGCCATCGGGCGAGGTCCATTCGTCAAATCGGTGAGCCGTGTGGCGTCCCTGATCGATCGAGCGGCGGGATGACGGTCGACGCCTATCACGAGATCAGGAGGCGAGCCCTCGAAAGAATCGACGGATCCGGGCTCGACCCGCAGCGAGACACGGCCCGGCTCGTCGAGCTGCTGCGGGCCACCGTCGACGACTATCAGCGACACGCACATATGGGTGAGACGCGATCGCTGGCAGACCCCGATGCGACAGTCCGCCGCCTGCTCCAATCCGTGTCCTACTTCGGACCGCTGGGGGATCTTCTCGACCGCGAGGATGTGGAGGAGATCTTCATCGAGGGCGACCGAGTGACCTTTCTCGAAGCCGGGGGTCGGCTTCGTGGGTTGGATGTGCCGAGCTCCGAGTCGGAGAATCGCCAGGTAGTCGAGCGGCTGATGGCAGCCACCGATCGGCGGCTCGATGCGTCGCACCCTGTGTCCCAGGCTCGAATCCTCGATGGGTCGGCCCGCCTGACTGCGGTGATCCCGCCGGTGTCCGACCATCTCTCCGCCACCATCCGCCGTTACGCGCTCCGGAAGGAGACTCTCGCCTCCTTGGTCGAGCTCGGGTCGCTGACCCGCGGAGCAGCGGACTTCCTCAGTCTCGCCATGCGGGCGTCGACCTCCGTGATCGTGAGTGGCCCGCCCGGAGCCGGCAAGACCTCGTTCCTCTCTGCACTGATCGCCGCCGTCCCATCCGATCACTGCGTTCGGGCATGCGAGGAGATCCGGGAGTTGCACGTCCCGATCGTCCATGGGTCGTATTACGAGGCCCGGCCCCCATCGTTGGACGGAGGCGGGGAGATCAGCCTGCGGCAACTGGTCAAGGCCACACTCGCTATGCGCCCCGACCTGATAGTCGTCGGCGAGGTCAGGGGAGGAGAGGCTTTCGAGTTGACTCGGGCAGTCAACGCCGGCTGCGGACTGGCATGCACCATCCACGCCAACTCGGCGCCAGATGCCCTCGATGCCCTGGTCAACGCCGCGCTCATGGCCGGGGAGAACATCCCGGAGCGGGTCGTCCGGAAGGTCTTTGCTTCATCGATCGATCTGGTCATCCATCTCGAGCGTGACATCGAACCGACCGACGGCGGCATCCGGCGAAGAACGATGGAGATCCGGGCTCTGGTCCCGTCTCTTCACGAGGACTTCTCATCGGAGTCTCTGTTCCGGCGGGATCGCCTGGGTGGCCCGCTCGAATGGACTGGCTCGATGCCGCCGCAGTCCCTCGTTCGGCGCCTCGAGCGCGCGCTCACCGGGCAGACCAACTTGACCCAGGTGTTGGAGGGAGTAGCCAGTTGGTGACGCTCGCTGCCGCCGTGGCGACTTCGCTGGCAGTGGCGCTCGTTTTCAGATGGGTGATGGTCGGCGTGAGAAGTCGGAACCGGCCCAAGCCAAAGAGGGCGGGATGGCTGAAGGAATCCGGGCTCGACATCACTCCCGGGCAGTTCTGGCTTGCTTCGCTCGGTGCCGGGTTCGGGACGTACGCAGTCGTATTCGCACTGACATCGCTTCCGATCGTTTCGCTGATGCCGTCCGTGGTTGTGGCAACCCTGCCCAAGGCGTACTTCTCTCGCAAGCGAGCCCAGCGGCTCGATGATGTGCAACGGGCATGGCCCGACGGGCTCCGCGACCTCCTGGCGTCGGTCAGATCGGGGGCGTCGCTTCCCACCGCTATCGAAGGTCTGGCCTCGTTCGGCCCGGCTCCTCTGCGGGTCGCCTTTCAAGGCTTCCCCGTGTATTCGCACAGTCTCGGTGTCGTGCCCGCGCTCGAGATGATCAAGTCCGATCTGGCTGACCCGACCTCTGATCGTGTCATCGAAGTGCTGATCCTGGCCTACGAGCGGGGGGGCACGGTCGTGCCCGAGATTCTCTCAGATCTGGCCGATGCGACAACCAAGGACTTGTGGACCTTGGAGGAGATCCGCACCGACGCGCTCGAGCAGAAGATCAACTCGCGCATCGTGTTCATCCTTCCCTGGCTGGTCTTGGTGGCGATGACCGCCAGGGCGGGGCCATTTCGCGAGTTCTACGCGTCACCGATGGGTGTGCTGGTTGCCGTCATCGGCGGGGTGATGAGCTTGGTCGGAGTGGTCATCGCCTCGAGACTCGGAGCTCAGCCGGCAGAGCCCAGGGTGTTCGTGTCGGCGCGGGGTGGTGGGGAGTGACGCTTACACCAGTCGTGCTGGCTGCAGCCGGGAGCACCGCCCTGGCTGCGGGCCTCGTGCTCTACGCCCTATTCCCCCCGGCTCGCAGCCTCGCCTCGAGGATCGTTCCCTACCTGAACCCGTCCGGTACGACGTCCCGCCGCGCCCCGACCGGCGGGCCGCTCGCCGTGGTGTTCGGGCCCATGTTTCGCTCGCTTGCGGCATCGGTGGGACGAGTGCTGGAGAGATCCGGGGAGAACGTGACGATTCTCGAGCTGCGGCAGGCGGGTTGGTACCGGGAGGTGCCCGAGGAGGAAACCGTGCCGGCGTTTCGCATGGCCCAGCTTCGGACAATCTCCATCGCTGCCGGGTTGGCATTCCTCGTCGGGATGGTGCTGGGTTCCTCTCCTGTCCAACGCATCGTCCTCGTGGTTCTGGGCGTCGTGATCGGGGCGACTCGTCAGAGGGCATCTCTGCAATCGGCCATCGAGCGAAGGCGCGAGACGATGTGCATCGAGATCTACACGGTGAATCAGCTCCTCGCCATGCGGGTCCGGGCCGGAGGTGGCGTGGTGCACGCCGTCCAGGACGTGGTTCGTCGCGGAGAAGGCGAAGTCGTCGGCGAGCTCGCCGATGCACTCCGCTTGCATCGGGCGGGATGGCGCGCCGCCGATGCGTTTCGGCGGATCGCCGAGTTGACCCCGGAGCCGTTCTGCGGCCGCACCTACCGACTTCTGGCGACCGCCGAGGAGAGGGGAGCGGATCTCGCCCCGGCTCTTCTCGATCTGGCGGAGGACGTCAGGGAGACACGTCGCGAGACAATGAGGCGATCGGCGACCAAACGCAGGGCAGCCATGTTGGTGCCAACGATCGCCATCCTGGCCCCAGTCCTTCTGCTCTTTGTGGCGGCGCCTCTTCCCTATCTGATCACTGGCTGGCGATGAAAGGAGGTTGACATGCTGGCCCTCAAGCAATGGCTCCAGGACGCGTGGGGCGACGACCGGGGACTGAACACCGCCGAGTTGATGGGGAACGCCGCTCTGGCGATTGCCGCACTCGTGGTGATCTGGGGCGCTCTTCAGGCACTTGGCGTGGACATCGTCGGTTGGATCCGCTCGCAGCTGATCGGAGGCTGAGGGACCGGGGGGTCACCTCGGTTCAGTTCCTCCTTGCCAGCGGGCTGGGACTGCTGTTGTTTCTCGCCCTGGCCAATCTCGTTGTTGTTCAGTACGGACGGGGTGCCCTGCGGTCTGCGCTCGACCAGGGAGCCCGGGTGGGTGCGGTCAGCTCGTCGGAGGAGGAATGCCGGCAGAGGATCGAGGCCGTCCTCGGTCAGTTGCTCGGCGGCCGCATGGGCGATTCGGTCGTGACCGCCTGTGGGGTCGGGCCGGCGGTCGTGACTGCCTCCGGCCGCGCCGTGTTCGTCTCCTGGACCCCGTTCACTACCGATTTCGTCATCGAGATGACAGCACAGGCCACGAGGGAGTCACCACCATGAGCGATCGGGGGCATGCGGCGGTGGAGCTGGGGCTGGCGGTCGGAGCGCTTCTCCTGCCGGTGGCGCTCGCCGTGCTGGCCTTCGGGCCTTGGTCCGAACGTCGGGTCTTTGCCGAGGCAGCGGCCGCTGAGGCGGTCCGGGCTGCGGTGATCCAGCTCGACACGGCAGCCGGGAGCCAGGTCGTCATGGACATGGCGGTCAATCATGGGCTGGGGCCGGACTTGGTCCGTGTCAGCTGGTGTGGAGCGGGTGGGTCCGGTCCGGATGGTGTCCCCAAGACGTGCACCTTCGATCGTGGCTCGATCGTGACCGCGGACGTCGAAGTGTGGATCCCCTTGGTCGCCACCCCCTGGGGCGAGGTGGGCGGACTATGGGTCGGGACGACGCATTCGGAGCTGGTCGATCTATACCGGAGTCTTCCGTGAGGTCGGAGCGAGGCTCGGTCACCATGTGGACGCTGGGTTTGTCCGTCTTGTTACTCCTCTTTGGCGGACTGGCCGTCGACTTCTGGCGGGCGCTGGCCCTCCAGCGGGAGCTGGCCGCGATCGCCGACTCGGCCTCGGTGGCCGCCGCATCGGGTATCGACGAAGAGCGCTATCGGGCGACTGGCGAGGTCGTGATCGATGCGGCTCGGGCTACATCCATCGGTTCGTCGTATGTTGCGTCCCAAGACGTCGCCCTGGACCAGCTGATCATTACTACCGCGCCGGATGGTTTGTCCGTCTCGGTGCTTGTGGTCGATCGCCTCGAACTGGGCCTTATGGGGGTGTTCGTCGATCAGACTGCGCCGCTGACGGTCACAGCCGAGGCCACTGCCGTCCCTGTTCTCGTTCCCTGAGCCAGAGTTCGCACTGCGTCTGCTGGCGATTAACCTTGTTACTTACCCCGCATCGCCTTCGGGTGTGCGCGTTCGGGGGTGGTGTAATAGGTAACACGGCAGGTTCTGGCCCTGTTATTGAGGGTTCGAGTCCTTCCCCCCGAGCCAGGGTCGGCATGAGCCGGCCCCAACCTGGTCCCGTCGTCTAGGGGTCGAGGACGCCGGCCTCTCAAGCCGGAAACGCCGGTTCAAATCCGGTCGGGACTGCCGGGTCGTCTCAAGAGGCGGTTGTTCTTCGCACTGCCCAGGAACCGATTTCTGGGGCGTATCGGGCCAGCATCTCAATGCTGAAGGCCACGACGTCCTCGACACGCTGACCCTTCGGGTGGGAGGTGAGCCATAGCTCGAGGTTCTCGATTCGATTGTCGGCTGCGATTCCCGTTGCGATGATGGACGACCTCATCGGGGAGGAGCGGGCGACCGAGATGCAGCGCCATGACCAGCCGATGCTCTCCCACCTGTAGCTCGCCACCACCAGCCATCCGGACTGTCTTCGGCACAGGGACGATCCAGTAGCCGTGATGTCAGAAAGCCCTCGCCGGCCACCTCACGGATCGGGTCGATCGCCTGAGGATTCCCACTGGCAAGGAACCGCTTGTAGTGCGCGTGGCAGTATCCGACTGCCTTGTGTGGCCTCCTGCAGTCAGGCACGGAGCAGAGCCGCCCAGATGACCTCAGCGGTTCGTCGCCCACGTCTCCATGCCGAAGCAAGCGCTGATAGTGCCCGTGGCAGAGTCCTTTGGCATCGACCTGCTTGTCACATCCGACAACCGAACAGATGGATCTCTGCCTCATGGAGCCCGGCGGTCCAGCATCTCCGGTCCGTAGGACACGTCGGTAGTGCATCTCGCACATAGACCACGGGTGTAGGCGATGCGTTCGCAGTCCTCGACCGTTGCAGTCGTCCATGTCTCGAACGTATCGGTCGGCTGGGACAGAAACGCGGCCGCGGTAACTTCCGATCGTGGCTCCAATCGACACCCCGATCCGGATCGATGTCTGGTCCGACATCGCCTGTCCGTGGTGCTACATCGGTAAGCGCAACCTGGAATCAGGGATGATCGCCTTCACCGCCGGCGACCACGCCGTGCCCATCGAGCTCGAGTACCACAGCTTCGAACTGGCTCCGGATACGCCGGTCGAGTTCACCGGATCTGAGGTCGAGTTTCTGATGAATCATCGGGGAGTGTCGGCCGAACAGGCACGGGCCATGATCGATCGTGTGGTGGGTATCGCCCGATCAGCCGGTCTCGAATACGACTACGACGCCTTGCAGCACACCAACACGATCAAGGCGCACCAGTTGCTCCACTACGCCAACGAGCGCGGCCTCCAACTCGAGATGAAGGAGCGGTTGTTGAGCGCCTACTTCGTCGAGGGACGGCACGTGGGACGAGTCGAGGACCTGGCCGATCTCGCCGCCGAGATAGGCCTCGACCGGTCCGAGGTGGCACGCTCGCTGAATCGCTGACGAGTATCTCGAGGCGGTGCGCGCCGACATGGTCCAGGCCCGCCAATACGGGATCAACGGGGTCCCGTTCTTCGTAATCGACGGCCGGTACGGGATCAGTGGAGCCCAGCCAGCGGAGGTCTTCGTCGAGGTTCTGGCCCGAGCCGCTGCCGACCGCGCCGAGCAGCCCGCCTGATCCTCAGACGCTGGCCATACCCGCCTTGGCTCGCTCCACCGGCGGGGCGGCGCAGTTGCAATCGTTGAGCGCATCCTGAGCCGGTCGGGTGTGCAGCCACATCGCCACGATCATCGGGATGAAGACGATCAGGTTGTAGACCAGGTGCAGCTCCGGGCGGGGGATGAAGGGCTGGAGGAAGCTGGTCGGGACCGGAGACCCGAACAGGTTGGTGCCCACGATCGCCTGGATCTGCAGTGTGGAATGCTCCACCAGATGCCAGCCCTGGATGATGGTGGAGGCAAGCCACCAGCCTCGAGCGGCACCACGGAAGCCGGGCAGCAAGAGCACCAGCCCGGTGAACATGATCAGGGCGTACCCGAAGTGCATGACCTCGGACTTGACCAACCACGGGAAGACATAACCGAGAGCTCCGAGGGCCTCCGGCCGCGGCATCTCCAGGATCCAGATCTGAGCCGCCTGGAAGAGGTGCTCGATCCAATGGAGCACGACGATCGCCAGATAGATCCACAGCGCCCGCTCATGCCAGGGTCCGTTCAGCTTCTGGATGAAACCCATCTCTGCGGTCTGCTCCGATGTCCTGACCATTCCTGTCCTCCTGTTCAGCCTTCTAGTCCAACGTTTCGATACGTGATCGGCCGCCGCCACGCCTGTGCCGTCCGGCCTGCCACCCACCAGGCCACGGCGGTGGCGAGGAAGATAGAGATCGCGATCAGGGCGCGCATCGGCAATACAGACGTGAGCGGGGGCGGGATCACGACAGTCGGGAGGCTCCACGCGTTACCCCGCTCGGAGATGGTCACCGAGACGACGTCATCTGGCTCGACACCGGTCATGGTCTCCCACGCCCCTTCGGTGGTCAGTGACGGCATCACGTGGACATTCTCTGAG
The DNA here is from genome assembly GCA_963810465.1 of uncultured Acidobacteriota bacterium. Classification (GTDB taxonomy): domain Bacteria; phylum Actinomycetota; class Acidimicrobiia; order Spongiisociales; family ZC4RG35; genus JARDZU01. The sequence continues at coordinate 482,318 of CAWENM010000002.1, forward strand.
CCCACCTGCACCGAAACCACCGCACCCTCGTCGGGTATCCCGTCGTCGAACATCACGATGAGGTGCGGGATGATCGCGGACCCCACATCCGGATAGACCTGCCAGAGCGACACGGTGTAGGGACCGACTTCGGCTCGTCTGAGCAGGGGACGGGCATCGTGATCGCCATGAGCCATCGCCGGCAGGGCGAGAGACATCATCAGCAGTATGGAGATCAACCGAGCCGTCGCTCTCATCGCATCATTCTGCCCTCAGGGAGGGCGGTCCCGCCAACCTTCGCCCTAATGGTCCCTTAAGCCTGACTCCATAGGGTTGGCTCGGGTGATCGATAGGGGAGGGATCATGCGGACGAGAGACTTCCTCGTCTTGGGTGTTTTGCTCGCTGGCGTGTCTTGCGGGGGCGGAGCTGAAAGCACCACGACGTCGGTTTCGGACGACGCCACCACGTCGGTTGGCCAGGCCGAGAGCACCGTGACTACCGAGACCACGAACACCACGGTCGAGGCCACAACCACCAGCGCGACGGGCACATCATCAACGGGGCTCGAGTGTGCCCTGGTGCCGCCCGAGACCGTCGCCGCGGCCTTCGACGCGACGTCTGCCAGCGGGGAGCCGGGAATAGCCCGCAACTGCACCTTCACCCTCGTCGACGGTCTGGTCCCGACCGTCGAGGTCTTCCACTACGGGTCTTCAACGGATTGGGATGGCGTCAAAGCCGGGTTCGAGGAGAACCGGGGCGGGGTGACCGAGGTGCCCGGCGTGGGCGATGAGGCATTTCAACCCAACGATGTCGGGCCGTACGAAATCGTCGTCCGATATCTGGACATCATCTACTCGGTAGCGGTCCAGACGGGGAGCGGTGGGCCCGAGGTGGAGGCCGCGATCCTGGAGCTGGCGACCGCCATCGCCGGCGGCTGACAGGGTTTCAGCCAGCCCCACCTCGCAATCGGCGACGGAGGCCTCGCACCGCCTTCCTGCCGCGTTCTGAGCTCTGGGCGAGGTCATATCCCTTGAGCAGCAGAGCGGGGCGAGCCAGTTCCACCGCCGGCGGGAGCAGGTAGGCCTCGCCGCCGAACGACAGCTTGAACCGGTCACTCCCATTCACATCGTCGTGACCAGGGACCCGACCCGCGACCAGGGACGCGGCGAGGTCGGTCTGGATGCCACCGAAGTCGAACCAGCGCAGCCCCTGCTCTCGGGCCCAGAGGATGGCGTGCCACTTGATGGCACCGGGCACGCTGAGATTGGCCGCCTCGCTCTCCCGGTCCATCCCGATGAGACGGTCACGGAGCATGCCCCCGGAAGATGTGAACAGGTCCACCGCTACCGCTTGGCCGTGCACCTCACCGACGAAGAACACGGAGCTCCCTCGGGCCGCCAGCTCGCCGTACTGGCGTTCCAGGTACTCGAGGGACATGGGCTCGAAACCTTGATGCACAGCCGATTTCGCCAGGAGGTCGGCCAGACGAGGCAGGTCGTCAGGACCACCAAGCCTCACGGTCACGCCTCGCCCGGACCAGCTGTTGGTCCAGGACCGAAGACGCTTGTTCAGGTTGCCTCGAAGCTCCTCCACCCCGACATCGAGATCGATTCGCAGCGAGGCCTGTGGAGCGATTCCGGCGGCGGACTGTCTGAACCCGAGCTCCAGGAGTCTCATTGAGACGTCTTCGGTTCCCGCAGGGGGCTGGACAAAGAGGATCCGAATTCGACGCTGCGCCACGATGGCGATCAGGCCCTCGCAGATTGCCATGCATGTCGCCTCTCGGTCCTCCAGCAACCCCCCGATTACGGGACCGTAAGGGACGTACCCGATCGATCCGACGACGGGGAGATGTCTGGTGAGCACTTGCGCGCCGGCGACGAGCTCGCCCGCTGAGCGGATGAGGACATATTCGGGGGAGTAGCCGGCGGCGGCACGAACCCGACTCCACGAGTGCATCTGGGCGACATCGCTCTGGTCGACTGTGTCGACGAAGCGGTCCCAAACGAGCCCCTCCCCGGGATCCAATTCACCAGATGCGAACGTCGTCTGGAGGCCGCCCACTCGCGGCGATGCTAACCGGGCGGTCGTCCGGCCAAATGCCAGTCCGGTGGGGTGTTCCTACAATCCCGGCCCCCTGTGTCGGATGTGATCCTGTACGCCGCGCTTGGCGCGGGTTTGGCTGCCTTGTTGTTGGCCGCCCTCTACTCACGGGTCGTCATGGCCGCTCCTCGTGGCAACCCGCGAATGGTCGAGCTTTCTGATGCCATCCGGTCGGGAGCGATGGCGTTCCTCCGCAGGGAATACGCCTGGGCTGCCGTGTTCGTCGCCGGGGTGGCGACCCTCATCATCGTGCTCACCGATTGGGGCAGACCGTGGGGCGCTATCGCCTATGTCTTCGGCGCCGTTCTCTCCGCGCTGGCCGGATACATCGGTATCAAGGTCGCCACACAGGCCAACTCGCGTGCAACCGAGGCCGCCCGAACCGGTGGAATCGCGGCCGCTCTCCCGTTGGCGTACCGCGGTGGCGCGGTCACCGGCTTCACCGTCGCCGGGCTTGGCCTGCTCGGAGTCGGCCTCGGCTACTTCGTGTTCAATCGGGTGCTCGAGCTGGAGGGGTGGGCAGAGATGGTCGTCGCCATCGCTCTGGGCGGTTCGACGATCGCCCTGTTCGCCAGGATCGGTGGAGGCATCTACACCAAAGCAGCCGATGTCGGAGCTGATTTGGTGGGCAAGGTGGAAGCGGGCATCCCCGAGGATGACCCGCGCAACCCGGCGGTCATCGCCGACAACGTTGGAGACAACGTGGGTGACGTCGCGGGGATGGGGGCCGACCTCTTCGAGTCCTATCTCGGCGCCCTGGCGGCACCGATCGTCTACGCCGTCCTGGTCTTCGGATCCGACCCGTTCGTCGAAGAGACGATCGTGTTCCCCTTCGCGGTCGCTGCTCTCGGCATGTTCGCCGCCATCATCGGCTCGTTCTTCATAAGGGTCAGGGGCGATGATCCGGGCCGGGCACTGCGGCGTGGCACCAATTTCGCCCTGATCGCTACTGCCGTCGGTGCACTCGGGCTCTCCTACTGGATCTTCGGGGAACTGGTGGCAAACCCGCTGGGGATCTGGATCGCCGTACTCGCCGGGCTGGTCGTCGGATGGATGGTGGGCAAGATCTCCGAGTGGTTCACCTCCGATGATCACAAGAAGGTCAAGGAGATAGCCCGGCAGTCTCAGACCGGCCCGGCCACGGTGATCATCTCGGGCATCGCCGAGTCGATGAAGTCCGCCGCGTACTCGGCGATCGTGGTCGCCGCCGGGATCGGCATCTCCTACTTCGCCGGTGACTGGGCGCTGGGCGACGGCGGAGGCATCTACGGGGTGGCCATCGCCGCCATCGGCACTCTCGCCACGGTCGGCATCATCATCTCGGTCGACGCGTACGCCCCTATCGCCGATAACGCCGGCGGGATCGCCCGGATGGCGGACCTGCCCGCGGAGGCCCGAGAGGCGACCGACGCCCTCGATTCGCTGGGCAACACCACCACCGCGGTAGCCAAGGGGTTCGCCGTGGCTTCGGCTGGAGTAACCGCCCTTGCCCTGTTTGCAGCCTTCACCAGGGCAGCCGACCTCGATCAGATCGACTTGACCCGTGCCCCGACCCTGATCGGGCTGTTCGTCGGCGCCATGTTCCCGTTCCTCGTCGCCGCCCTGACCATCAACGCGGTTGGTCGGGCAGCCAACAAGATGATCGACGAGGTGCGCCGCCAGTTCCGCGAGATCCCCGGTCTGCGCGAAGGTCGGCCCGATGCGAAGCCCGAGTACACCGCCTGCGTCGATATCGCCGCAGGCGGGGCGCTGCGCGAGATGATCATCCCCGGCTCGCTGGCGGTCGCCCTCCCTCTCCTCGTCGGCTTGATCGATGTGGAGGCCCTGGGCGCGCTGCTCGCCGGCGCTCTGGTCACCGGGTTCCTCCTCGCCATCTTCATGGCCAACGCAGGGGGCGCCTGGGACAACGCCAAGAAGTTCATCGAATCCGGCGCATTCGGCGGGCGGGGCTCGGAGAGCCACAAGGCTGCGGTGATCGGCGACACCGTCGGGGACCCGTTCAAGGACACCTCAGGCCCGGCCATGAACGTCGTCATCAAGGTGATGACGATCGTGTCGCTGGTCTTTGCCTCAGCCTTCATCGCATGAACGGACTACCTCCGCTCGGTTTTGGGTTCTGAGTGGTGGGTACTGAGATGATGACCGGCGCGTTCCCGCGACCCACCACCCACAACCCGAAACCCATGACCGAGATCACCCTCATCCGTCACGCCGAATCCCAGGCCAACCTCGACGGCATCTGGAACGGCCAGGTCGACGGGCCGTTGAGCGCCACCGGAGAAGCCAGCCTCGACGCCATCGGCAAGCGACTTCACGACCGCAAGTTCGACGTCGTGGTCTGCTCGCCGTTGCAGCGGGCCAAGCAGACCGCAGCATCCTTCACGTCGGATTTCGAAGTTTGGGATCGCCTCGCCGAGCTCGACATCGGCCGTTGGGAAGGCAAGGCCCGGGACGAGATCTTCGCCGAGGATGGCGAGTACCTCCGGGAGGCAATCCAGGGACGCACTCTTCCCATGGGGTTCACCGGCGAGACCCTGGAGGATCTCCATCGTCGTGCCCTTGGCGCCATCGATGCCTTGGCGGCCGACCTGGGCGAAGAGGGGCGGGCCGCGGTGGTGACCCACGGCGGGTTCATCCAGGAGGTGCTCCAGCGCTATCTCTCCGGCCGGGGCAAGCGGGTCCATGGATTCGCCGGCAACACCTCGCTCACCAGGCTGATTTGGTCCTTCGACCGGCTCCGCCTCGCAGGATTCAACGACCTCGCCCATTTCGGGCCGCGACCGACCGCCGTGAGCGAGCACCTGGAGAAAGGCGATCCGGTGCTGGCCCTCGTCCGGCACGGTCAGACCCGTGCCAACACAGAGGGCCGCTGGCAGGGGCAGGGTGACTGGGGTCTTGACGAGGTCGGCCACCGGCAGGCGAGGGCGCTTCGTGATTGGTATGGAACCGCCTCGACTGTCTACGCCTCGCCGTTGGGCCGGGCTCTCTCCACCGCAGAGTATGTGGCTTCGAACGGGATCACCACGCTCGACGGGCTCAAGGAGCTCGACATGGGGAAGTGGGAGGGGCTCACCTCGGATGAGATCTACGAGACCTGGCCTGACCTGATGGGCACCATCTACCGGGACGGAGTCGACCTGAAACGGGGCGAGACTGGCGAGAGCTGGGGCGAGCTGACCGGGCGGATCCGGGGCACGGTGCATGGGCTCGAGCCTGCGGCCGGCGAGCCGACTGTGGTGGTCGCCCACGGCGGGGCCATCCGCGCCTATGTCTCTTCGCTCACCGTCACCAACGACTCCCATTCGGAGTCGCTCTACACCCCCGCCAACACCGCGGTCACTCACGTTGCGCTGACCGACACCGGCCCGCTTCTCCTGGATTACGCCGTTTCGGCCCATCTCGAGAGCCTCTCCTAGCCTCCCGGGCATGACCGAGTACGACTCACGCCGGTATGCGCTGGTCAACCGTTGGGACCCGGCCCATCTGCGTCGCATCGACCGGCTGCTCCCCCTCCGACCCGGGGAGCGAGTCCTCGAAGTGGGTTGCGGGCAGGGCCATCTCACCGTTCGCCTGGCCGAGCGCGGGATCGATGTCACCGGCATCGACGCCAACCCGAACGCGCCCGAGGTGTCCGGCTCCGACAGGGTGCTGCACATGATGGCCGAGGATCTCGCCTTCGACGATGGCGAGTTCGATGCGGTGGTCTCGGTCCACGCCATCGAGCACATCCCACCCCTGGACGAGGCGGCAGCGGAGATGTCGAGGGTCCTCAAGCCCGGTGGCCGTGCTCTCCACATTTACCCGGCAGAGCCGATCCAGGGGCTCTACGCCATGCCCACCTCGGTGATCCTCTATGGCACCCCGTTCAAAGCGCGGCAGGTCCACTGCCACTGGCTATCGCCCTCGAAGGTGCGTCGTTTGATGGAGCCCCACGCCATGACCGAGACTCACCACGAGTTCAACCTGTTCAAGTCTCCCCAGTTCATCTCCCGCTTCACAAAGGACGGGCGGGCCTAGGGCGTGTTCACTTGTCAGACCTGCGGCCGGGACTTCGATCTCAGTCAGACGGTCCTCGATCGTTACCCGGGCTGGGTCCCGCGCCAATGCATGGATTGCCGCGACGGGGCCGGCCGGTCAGCCGCCTCGTCTTCCAAGCCCGCCCCGGCCAAGACGACACCAGTGAGCCGGACAAAGACGCGGGATATGACCGTCGGCGAAGTGCTCGCCTCCTTCACCGACGGCCCCGACACCGGGATCTTCACCGACGGGGCCGCGGAGGGAAATCCCGGCCCGGGGGGCTGGGGAACCGTGTACGTGGTCGAGGGTGAGATCGTCGAGGAGGCCAAGGGCTCCGACCCCTTCACCACCAACAACAAGATGGAGCTCACCGCCCTGATCGCCGGGCTGGGCATGGCGCCTGCCGACGCCCCAATCGACGTCTACACCGATTCACAGCTCATCGTGAACATCGTCAATACCTGGGCCGACGGCTGGGAGGCGAGAGGATGGACCAAGAAGTCGCCCGGGCCTATCGCCAATCTCGACCTGGTCAAGGAAGCGCACGCTCTCCACAAGCAGAAGCCAATGGCCCGTATCCAGTGGATCAAGGCTCACAGCGGCTACCGCTGGAATGAGTACGCCGACGCCCTCGCCACGTCGTATAGGCGCCAGGTGCATTGATGCCCCTGCCTCCGGTCACCGCGGAGTACATGCGGGACTGGGTCAAGCACACCCAGGGCTCGCCCCTCTACGGAGAGCTGGTCGAGACAGTGGCAGGAGACCCCGAGTTGCTACGGGTGATGAACCGGATCGGGCATCTGCCACAGCCAAATCTGGTGTTCGGCGCCGTCCAGTACATGCTCATGACCGGTGAGGACGGTGACCTTGCCTCCCACTACCGCTCGATCGTCGACGATCCGGCGCCACCTGAGGGAGCGGGCCTGAAGTTCCGGAGCTTTGTCCTGGCCCACGAGGAGGAGATCGTGGAGATGGGTAACACCCGGTACACCCAGACCAACGAGTGTCGTCGCTGCGTCGCGCTGTTGCCGATGGTGACGATGGCGCAGTTCCGTGCCTTCCACCTCATCGACCTCGGCACCAGCGCCGGCCTCAACCTCGGCCTCGACCGTTACGGGTATCGGTACGGCGACCAGGTATGGCATCCGGGCGTCGAGCCCCTGCTCGAGGCGGAATCGAGAGGTGTCGCCCCGAGACTCGTCGAGATCGAGGTCATGAGCCGAACCGGTCTCGATGTCAACCCGCTCGACCCGACCGACGAGAGTGCCCGACGCTGGCTCGACGCCCTGATCTGGCCGGAGCAGGTCGAGCGGAGGCAGCGTCTTCGCTCCGCCCTCGGCATGGTGGCGAATCTCGACATCGACATGCTTGCGGGGGACGCCCTCGAGACGCTGCCCATGGCGCTGGACAGGTTGCCCGTCGGTGAGCCTGCTGTGGTCATGAGCTCTTTCGTCCTCAACCAATTCGCCCCAGCCCAGCGAGACCGTCTCGATTCGATCGTGTTCGGGGCGCGGTCGGCGCGTCCCGTGCATCGGGTCTCGATGGAGATCCTGGGCAAAGACGACTGGGCCCAGCTGGTGGTCGACGACGGGAAAGGGGCCGTGACTGTCGGCCAGGCCCAACCCCACGGGGAGTGGATCGAGCTGTACCGCTAGACCCGGCCGTAGACCGGTATCTCGGCGCCGTTGATCACGCCTGACTCCTCGGTGAGCAGGAAGTGGGCAACCGCTGCGATCTCGTCCGGAGTCGGCCAGTTCACGTAGTCGGCGTATGGAAGCGATCGGCGTGTTGCCGGCGTGTCGATGACCGAGGGGAGGAGGACGTTGGCGGTCACCCCGGTTCCCTCCAGCTCCTGGGCTACCGACCTGGTGAGCGCTACTACCCCCGACTTGGCCACATTGAAGGCAGCCTGCCCGGTCGGATACTCGACAGTGGCCCGGCTTCCCACGGTCACGATCCGGCCCCAGCCGGTTTCGACCAGGTAGGGCACTACGGCTCGCACCGAATAGAACGCAGAGCGGAGGTTGAGATCGAGCATCCGCTCGAACCGGACGTCGTCGGTCTCCTCGACATCACGTCCCCCGGCCCATCCCCCGACCAGGGCCACGAGGCCGTGAATGGAGCCCCATCGCTCGGCGACGCCCTTCAGGAATGTGTTGACCGCCTCGGCATTGGTGGCATCGACTCGCACCAGCGAGACCCGGTCCTCGTCGATGTCGAACTCCTGCTCGAACTGCTCGGCCTCGTCCGGCAGCAGGTAGGTGATTGCCAGCCGGTAGTCCTCATTGATGAGTCGGCGCACGAGGGCGGTGCCGAGCCCGCCGGTGCCACCGGTGATCACAAGTGTCTTTTCCATGCTCCCGTTGTTCTGTGCGCCCACTCTACGGGGAGCCTCAACCCCTCCGCCACAGAATCCATAGGTCGGAGACGTTGGTGCCGGTCGGTGGGCACCGAAGCAGGTCAGAGGTCAAGGCGAGGTAGCCGGCCGAGTCGAAATCCCGTAGGGCGGCAGCGGGGTCACCACCCCGTTGGATCGTGGCGCCGTCGACGATCGCGCCCGCGGCTCCGGATCGGGCATCGACGCCATCGGTGGCGAAGGCGCAGAACAGGTCGTTGGATCCGGCGAGACGCTCCGCGGCGAGCAGGGCAGCGTGTGTGGTTCGGCCGCCGGATCCTGCTCCGCTCACGTCGAGGACGACCTCGCCCGCTCCCACCGTCACTCCTAGCCCGCCCGTAGCGAGGAACCGGTCGAGACAGCCGACCATCGCTCCCCGTAGCCAGTCGTCTATCACGACCTTGGGAGGAGGCGCCGCGCTCAGCACAGCGCGGGCGGCGGTGTGGCCGTCCGCCAGCAGCGTGACTTGTGGGCTCGGAAGTGACAACGGCTCGGTCGTCATCGCTTCCCACACCCCAGGCGGTATTTCGATCGACAGCCTCCTCAGGACCTCCGCTGCGGCCTCCGGCTCATGGGGTCGCGGGATCGTTGGTCCGGAGGCGACCACCCCGGGGTCGGCGCCGGCCACATCTGAGAGGACATAGGTGTCGATTGGCCGCTCTGCAGCCCGGACCAACCCACCGCATTTGATGGCGGAGAGATGTGCGCGAACCAGATTCAACTCCTCGATGTCGGCTCCTCCGGATAGGAGCTTTCTCGTCACCTCCGAGAGAAAGTCGGCGGGCACGCCGGCTCGGGGCGCCTCACAGAGAGCGGACCCGCCCCCGGATACCAGGGCGACGATGTCCATTGAAGACGGTGCCCTCTGAACGGCCTCGAGAACTGCTGTTCCTGCCTCGAGGCTCGCCGCCCCGGGCACGGGGTGGTCTCCGATCACCAGGCTCATCGTGTCGGGCACCGGCTCGTGATGATCGGTCACGCATACGCCGTCGACGACGTCGAGTTCTGAGGCAGCGCCCCGAGCCATCGCTGCAGCGGCCTTGCCGATTGCGATGACCATGGTCTTTCCTGTGCGCCCGGCCAACACGGCGGCGGTGAGAGCTTCGGGCTCGACCGCGGCCAGACCGGCCTCGAGCCAACCCAGCACGTTCTCCCTCGCTTCGGGATCGGGGGCGAGGACCCGGGGATCGAAGCGAGTGGTCACGTCAGATCGGAGAGCCAGGCCCCACGGGGGTGGTGACGAGCGGACTCGAGGTCGCTGAAAGTGTCGATGTCGTGGAGGAGACCGGGTCTGGCGACGATCGCCGCCGTCGGGAAGCTGCCGAGGTGGCGATGGAAGCTGCCCGGACCGTAGGCGAAGGCTGCCGGCCCGCTCGCCCCCAGCGCCGTCGTGCCGCCGTCGGCGGAGGGTGCGATGACAGACCCGGCACCGGACAGCGCCTCGTTCAGCTCCGCCAGCTCGGCAGCGATGAGAAGGGGGAGATCGGCGTGAACGACGATCCACTCGCTCGCGGCCGCGATGGCCCACCCGGCTCCAGCCATCGCCGCACCGTCGAGCCCTTCACCCGGATCGGGAATCGCGGGAAACCCATGAATGATCGCCCATTCGGCGACCTCGCCGTCGCCGGCGACAAGGACAGGGATCAACCCCGCATCGACTGCCAGCGCCGCGGTCCTCTCGGCGAGGGCTCGCCCCAACCCGGATCGAGCATCATCGGAGAGGTGGTCAGCCATTCGACGCTTGCCCAGTCGAAAGGACTTGACGGGGAGAATGGCGACGGTGGGCACGTGGCTGGGCGGGGTCGCTCCCGGCTCAGGGCACCACCATCACCGGAACCGGTGAGTGGTGACAAAGGCGATCAGCGACGCTTCCGAGCATCACCCGCTCTGCCAGCCCGGCTCCCCGCTTCCCGATGACGATCAACCCCGCCTCGCGCTCCTCGGCCACCGCGATGAGGCGCGATGTGGGGTCGCCAAGCTCTTCGACTGTCTCGTAGTCCATTCCCTCCAGCGGGAGCTGGTCCTCGGTCTCCTTGATCACCTGCTGCTGTCCTTCCACGAGTGCAGCGGACAGAGCCTCCGGGGTCGGGGGTGCGCCACCGATGCCCCACCACCCCTCAGGTGGTCTGACCACGGTGACCAGCAGCAGCTTGGCCTGCCGGGATCGCGCGATCTCGGTGGCGATCACAGCTGCGCGGGTGCTCGTCTCCGAGCCATCGACACCGACGACGATTGCTTTCGGGTTCCAGTCCATCTGTTCTTGCTACCTCCTCAGGAGACGATACGCAGATTCGGTGATCGGCCGGGTCACAGGATGGTGGCGTTCAGGAGGTGGGCCATGGCCAGCGCCCAGGCTCCAGCGACGAGATCGTCGAGGACGATGCCGGTCGCTCCGGGCATCGAGTCGGCTTGGTGGACGCCGGGGAAAGGCCGCTTTGTGATGTCGACGATACGAAAAAGGACGAAGGCGATCACCGCCGCCCATCCGAGCAACCCGATGGTGGCGACGAAGACTCCAGCGGCCTCGTCGATGACGATCCAGCCTGCATCTCCCTCCGACGAGACCACACCTGCCGAGGCCCACAGGGCAACGGCCGTCACCAACACCGCCGCCGCAAGCTGTCCCGGCCAGCCCCACGTCTCGCCGATGAGGAGGGCAAACGGAAGGGCCACCAAGCCCCCAATCGTTCCCGAACCGGCGTCGGAGCCCCGCACCTTGCGCAGGATCAAGCCGGCCCCGAACAGAGAGGCGATGAGGCGGTGCATCGGCGGCGAGGCTACTTCTCGCTGCTCCACCCATCGAGGACTCGCATTGCTCGGAGGGTGTTCCAACGGCTCGGCTCGCCGACCGTCTCCATCTCGAACCATGCCTCACCTCGCCAGCGCTGTTGCAGCGGCCATCGCCCATCCTGATCTCGCTTGTCAACCACAACGTCGATTGCCTCGTGGAGGCGGCGATCGCTCAGGACGCCCGCGGACCTGAAGTAGTCGAGACCGCGCAGGACGTCGTAGTGCCATCTGGTCGGGAAGGAGAGCCGGAGGAAGCGCTGGTTGATGACTTCTCCAGTGCGGTGGGAACGAAACATCCTGTGCTCCAGGAAGAACTCGCCGCCCCGGGCCTCCGCCGTCTCGATTTCATCGACGCCCGGAGCACCGGACATCGCACACTCGCGCAGGGCCTCGAGTGCCATGACGGTCGTGTGGAACGAGCCGTGACTGGATTGCCCATCGCAATTCCAACCGCCGTCGTCCAGCTGCTTGCCGAGCAGATGGGCCAGGACCGGCTCGCGCAGCCGGTCCTCCACGTCAAACCAGAACAGGAGGGCGGTGACCATGGATTGGATGCAGGTCTCACTGTTGCTTCGAGTTCCCAGGCCCTCGGACAGGAACAGCTGACAAGATTTGAGTGCCTTCGGGTCGGAGCGGGGCAGACCCATCTCACGCAAGAGCACCATGGAATAGGTGGTCGAAATCCACTTCTTGCCATAGAGCCGGGGCGTCCAGCGTCCGTCCTGGTCCTGGTGCTCCAGCAGACGCGCTCCCCAGCCCTCGGTGGCCACCCTTTCCTGCTCGGGCCCCCACTCGATTTCCTTCGCCCCGACCAGATCGCGCAGCGTCTGCCACCTGATGGCGGGGTCCCCGTCGAGCAGCCAGTCGATGATCCGGGCGCGATCCGAGGCGTTCTCACCCATGCTTCGATTCAACCAGTGCCGGCTGAAAACGGAAATCAGTGGTTTCGCTCCGGTCGACACCAGTTAGCCTTGACCGATGGAACCGGCAAACAAGATATGGGTTGATGGTGATTTCGTCCCCTGGGACGACGCCACCGTCCACTTCCTGTCACATTCCCTCCAATACGGAACTGGTGTCTTCGAGGGCATTCGTGCCTACAAGACGCCGGAGGGAACCGCCGTATTCCGTCTCCACGATCACATGGTCCGGCTGGTCGCCTCGGCACGGGCCTACGACCTCCCTATGAAGGAGAGCGCCGAGGAGATGGAAGAAGTTTGTCTCGAGCTTCTCCGCGTAAACGAGCTGGAGTCGGCCTACATCCGCCCGTTCGTCTTCTATGGGTCGGGCGCGTTTGGCATCAACCCGAAGAGCAGCCCCGTCCACAACTACATGGCTGCCTTCTATCTGGGCAGCTATCTGGGCGACGACGGCGTGGAGAAGGGCATCACCGCCATGGTCTCGAGCTGGCGTCGAATCTCACACACCAGCTTCATCCCTACGGCCAAGGGCTCGGGTCAGTATCTCAACTCGGTGCTGGCCAAGCAGGAAGCCATCCGCGCCGGCTTCGACGAGGCGATCATGCTGAACGACGCGGGGCTCGTCTCCGAGGGAAGCGGGATGAACCTCTTCACCGTCAGCAAGGGCGTGGTCTACACCCCGCCGGTGTCCTCTGGGATCCTCGAAGGGATCACCCGCAACACCGTCATCGAACTGCTCGCCGGTGAGGGTGTCGAGGTGGTCCAGTCCGACCTGGCCAGGGGGAGTCTGTACACCGCCGAGGAGGTATTCCTGACCGGCACCGCAGCCGAGGTGACACCGGTCCGTGAGATCGACGGACGCGTCGTTGGCAGCGGAGAGCCGGGCCCGGTCACCCGAAAGGCCCAGGATCTGTTCTCCGATCTGGTCGCAGCCAAGATCCCCGAGTACCGAAGCTGGCTCAGTTTCATCTGATGGGCCAACAGCCCAATATCGAAGTGACCGAAGCGGAGCGGCCACGCAAGTCATTACAGCCCCCTCCGGCACGGCGTTGGAACCCGAGCATCAAGCCCGGCATCCCAACGTCGCCAGAGGATGTTCCCACCGGAGGCCGTTTCGGCCAGACCACGCCTGACGGCGGATGGGGATTGCGGCTGGTGAACGCCGCCGACCTCCCGGACACCGACCCCGATCTGAAGGCGGTGCTGGCCGCCCTGACCATCGCCCGGGCCGGTGTGCTGGGCCGGGCACCAGTACCTGAGGACCTCGAGGTCGCCCTGCTCCTCTCCGGTTATGGCTTCGAGCCCTCCGAAGACGTGGTCGAGCGTCGTGAGAGATGGAAGGCTGCCGTGCCTCATGAGGGGAGGCCGGGGCAGACAGCGGTGGCCGACGTCGACCGTGATGTCATCGTCCGCAAGCCCAACGAGATCCGGAGCCTTCTGGCCGCTTCGGGGGTATCGGAGGCGCAGCGCTAGCTTTCCGTCCCTCATGAAGCTCGTCCGCATCAAGGCCGGCGACGACATCGCCTACGGGGTAGCCGATGTCGAAGGGGTGCTCGTCTACATCGGGTCTCCCTTCGTGGCCTGGGAGCCGACCGAGACGGTGATTCCCTGGGAAACCGCTCACCTCCTGGCACCGGTCCTCCCCTCCAAGGTGGTGGCTGTCGGTCGCAACTACGAGGATCATGCCGCCGAGCATGACGCCGCGGTTCCCGATGAGCCGATCATCTTCCTCAAGCCGGCTACCTCGGTGATCGGGCCGGACGCCAATGTGGTCCATCCGGCGATGTCGGAGAACGTCCATCACGAGGCCGAACTGGCAGTGGTGGTCAGCCGGGTGGCGCGTCATGTCAAAGCCGAGGACGCCTCTGCCTACATCCTGGGTTACACGGCAGCGAACGACGTGAGCGCACGCGACCTGCAGAAAAAGGACGGGCAGTGGGCCCGGGCCAAGGGGTTCGACACGTTCTGTCCTCTGGGCCCGGCCATCGAGACGGAACTGGACCCCTTGGAGAAGCTGGCAGTGATCTGCCGGGTGAACGGGGAGGTCCGTCAGGCCGGCTTCACCTCGGACATGGTCTTTGGGGTGGCCGAGCTCTTCGAGTTCGTCACCTCGGTGATGACACTCCTGCCCGGTGACGTGATCCTCACCGGCACGCCTGCGGGCGTGAGCAAGGTGGTGCCTGGCGACTTGATGGAGGTCGAGGTCGACGGGATCGGGGTCCTTCAGAATCGAGTCGTGGCGGCACGATGACTGTCCGCGTGAGGGTCGCTCCCTCGCCCACCGGGCACCTCCATGTCGGGACGGCGCGTGCGGCGCTCTTCAACTGGCTGTATGCGAGTCATCACGGTGGGACGTTCATCCTGAGGATCGATGACACTGATCGGGAGCGATCGACCACCGCGTTCGAAGAAGACATCCTTGACTCCCTGCGCTGGCTCGGGCTCGACTGGGGCGAGGGCGTCGGCGTGGGCGGGCCGCACGGCGAGTACCGGCAATCCAGCCGTTACGACCGCTACCAGCAAGCGGCCGCAGACCTCGTCGACGCGGGGGCGGCCTACTACGACAACCGCCTGCCCGATGAGCTCGAGGCGCTTCGCCGCCGGGCCGAGGAAGAGCGTCTGCACCCGGGTCATTACGTTCGACGTCCCGAAAACCCGGGTACCGAGGGTGCGATCAGGCTGTCGGTCCCACAGGACCGACCGGTGGTATTCGAAGACCTGGTACGCGGCGAGATCAGCTTCGAGGCCCGCGACATCGACGACTTCGTGATCCTGCGCAGCGACGGCACTCCGACATATCACCTGGCATCAACGGTGGACGATGTCGATTACGACATCACCCACGTCGCCCGCGGTGAGGACCTTCTCCCCTCGACCCCGAAGCACATACTGCTCACGAGGGCCCTGGGAGCAGAAGTGCCCGAGTACGCCCACCTCCCTCTCCTGTTCGGCACCGACGGCAAGAAGCTCTCCAAGCGGCACGGCGCCATCTCCCTGTCCACCTACCGGGACGACGGGTACCTGGCCGACGCAGTTTTCAACTACCTGTCGCTGCTGGGTTGGTCGATCGATGGCGATCGAACCGTCTTCACGAGAGATGAGGCGATCGCAGCATTCGATCTGATCGGTGTCTCGCGCAATCCCGCCGTGTTCGATCCCGACAAGTTGGCGTGGATGAACGGGGAGTACATCAGGGCACTGGATCCCGGGGAGTTTCGAACCCTCGCCCGACCCCACGTCGAAGCCGCAGTGGGGCGCCTTCTCGATGAAGAAGAATCGGCCCGGTTCGACGCGGTGGCCGATCTGGTCCAGGAACGAACCCGGCTCTTACCCGAGGCAGGCCAGCAGGTTGTGTTTCTGTTCGAGGATTTCGACGAATATGACCGGGCGGCGTGGGACAAGGTCATGGCCAAGGATGGGGTCCCCGGGATCCTGAAGACAGCATCGGAGTATCTGGCCTCACTCGACACCTGGAGCGCGGCTGCCATCGAAGCGGTGTTGCGGGGGATGCTGGAGGAGATGGGTCTCGGCGCCGCCAAGGGTCTCCAACCGCTTCGTGTGGCCGTGACCGGCTCCTCGGTCAGCCCTCCCCTCTTCGAGTCGATGGCCGCCCTGGGCAAGGAGAAGACGCTGGAGCGTCTGGCGCGGGCGCAGCGAGAGCTTGCCGGTTAGGGGGTAGGTCCGTGCCACCCGTTAACCTGTGGTGATCGCGAGGTCCCGTCGTCCAGTGGCCTAGGACGCCGGCCTTTCAAGCCGGAAACGCCGGTTCGAATCCGGTCGGGACTGCCAGCCAGGAAGGCACATGTCGATCGAGACCATCCTCGTCTTCAACAACATCTTCGCCATGCTCACCCTGGTTGCGCTGGGCGGGGCGATCGGGCTGCTCGCATACCGAGCCGTCAAGGGGCCCGAGGCCGCCGGCTTGTTCGGAGGCAATTCGATCTGGCTCGCCTTCACCGTGGCCCTGGTCTGCACGGTGGGGTCGTTGTTGTACTCGGAGGCCTTCCACTACGTGCCCTGCCGTCTCTGCTGGTTCCAGCGCATCGCCATGTACCCGCTCGCCGTCGTTCTCCTGGTGGGTGCGATTCGTCGCGAGGCGGTGGTCAAGTTCTATGCCCTGCCGCTCGCCCTCATCGGGCTCGCCATCTCCATCTATCACAACTTCGTCCAATTCTTCCCCAGCCTCGAGGGCGGGTCGTGTGATCCCGCGGTCCCCTGCTCGGCGCGGAGCATCGAGATGTTCGGCTTCATGGACCTGCCGTTTATGGCCGGCGTCGGGTTTATCGTTATCGCTGTCTTACTCGCCTTCTACACGAAAGCCTCCGAATGACTCAGACCAAGAAACCCAAGCCCGGGGCCAAGGACGCCAAGAGCAACTCCACCATTTGGTGGATCGTCGGAGGCGTGGTCGGTCTCGGCCTGATCGTGGCCCTGGCCATGTCCATTGCCGGGGAGGCGCCCGTCGACGCGAGTATCGGTTATGGCGACCCGACGGTGACCGGCGATCCGTTGCCGGTCTACGCCGCAGGACAGGAAGACGTCTCCGTCGGCCTCACCGCGCCCAGTGTCGAGGGCGCCGACTGGGAGGGGAACCCGGTCACGATCGAGCCCGATGGGACCTCCAAGATCATCCTCTTCCTGGCTCACTGGTGCCCGCATTGCCAGGCCGAGGTCCCGGTGGTCCAGCAATGGGTCAATGACGGAAATCTTCCCGACGACGTGGAGCTGATCTCCGTTGCCACCTCGACCGACAGGCTCCAGACCAACTGGCCGCCTCAGGATTGGCTCGAGGAGGAGGGTTGGACTTCTCCCGTGATCATGGACGACCAGATCGGGGTTGTCGCCGGCAACTATGGGATGGCGGGGACCCCCTTCTACGTGGTGCTCGACGGTGACAACACGAACCTGGGACGAGTGTCAGGGGAGATAGGCACCGCCGGCCTCGATCAGCTGGTCGCTCTGGCCCAGTCCGGGGGCGGATGAACGTCAGGCCTCCAAGGACCTGATCTTCTCCAGACGTCGGACGTGCCGGTCCTCTCGCGAGAATCGAGCCTCGAGAAACGTCGTCACCAGCTCCTCAGCGAGCGCCTCGCCGATCACCCGTGAGCCCAGGCTGAGCACGTTCACGTCGTCGTGCTCGACCATCTGATGGGCGGTGTACGTGTCATGGGCTATCGACGCCCTGATTCCCTGTAGCTTGTTGGCGGCCACCGCCGCCCCCGCCCCGGAACCACAGATGAGGATGCCCCGGTCGGCGCGGCCATCCAGCACGGCCTGGGAGACGGCGGCTGCATAGTCGGGGTAGTCGACCGGCTCGGCGGAATGGGTGCCCAGGTCGTACACCGCGTGACCGGACTCGGCGAGCCATGTCGACAGGTGCTCTTTCAGCGGAAATCCGGCGTGATCGGATCCGAGCGCGATTCTCATCTCGGCCGGCAGGGTAGCCAGACCGCCCGCCCCCGGCCCTGCATGGGGTTGGCGCCACACCTAACTACATTCGCCTCAATGGCCAAGTTGGTTGTCGAGGGCGGAGCGCGTCTCCAGGGGACTGTCGGCGTGCTGGGGGCCAAGAACGCTGTGCTCAAGGAGATGGTCTCTGCTCTGCTCGCTCCGGGCCGGCATCGTCTGACCAATGTCCCTTCGATCCTCGACGTCGGGCTGATGTGCGAGGTGCTGGAGCACACCGGCTGCCGGGTGGAGCAGGGCGATCACGAGCTCTGGGTGGTTGTTCCCGACCAGCTCCTCCCTGAGGCGCCGATCGAGCTGGTTCGGCAGATGCGGGCCTCGATCGTGGTGCTCGGTCCCCTTCTCTCCCGTTGTGGTGAGGCGCGGGTCGCCCTCCCCGGCGGGGACGACCTCGGTGCCCGGCCCATCGACATGCATCTCAATGGCCTCGAGGCGATGGGCGTCGACTTCGAGCTGGTCCATGGCGAGCTGGTGGGGCGAGTCGAAGGCCGTCTGAAGGGAACCGAAGTCGAGCTGCCCTTCCCATCGGTGGGCGCCACCGAGAATCTCTTGTTTGCCGGCGTCCTCGCCGAAGGCGACACGGTCATAGTCAATGCCGCCCGCGAGCCGGAGATCGAAGACCTGATCACCCAGTTGACCGAGATGGGAGCCAGGATCACCGGTGGCGGCACCTCCCTGGTGACGGTCCACGGCGTGGAGAGCCTCTCACCAGCGGAGCACCACGCCGTCCCCGATCGGCTCGAGACGGGGACATATGCCGCAGCCGCCGCCATCACAGGCGGCGATATCACGGTGACAGGCTGTCTCCCGGAGCATCTCCGTATGGAGCTGAGGAAGCTCGAGGAGGCGGGCTGCGAAGTCGAGCAGGGCAACGGGTGGCTTCGGGTAAAAGGTCCGGAGCGACCGGCTCCGGTGGACTTCGCCACACTCCCGTTCCCCGGATTTCACACGGATATGCACCCCCAGATGGTCGCCCTGTTGTCGGTGGCCACGGGCACTTCGGTCATCACCGAGAATCTCTACGACTCACGATTCCGATATGTCGGCGAGCTGGCGCGAATGGGCGCCGACATCACCACGGAGGCGCAGCACGCCATCATCCGGGGTGTCGAAAGGCTTTCGGGTTGCCCGGTGCTGGCGCCAGATATCCGCGCCGGGGCGGCACTGGTGCTGGCGGGTCTTCGCGCCGAAGGCACCACCGAGGTGGGCGAGGCGAGCCACATCGACAGGGGGTACGAGGAATTCCCCGAGAGGCTGCGCTCGCTGGGAGCGAGAATAGAGAGAGCGTGATCGCTCGCCGGGCTCTCGACCCCATTTCAACGGTCGCAGTTGCAATTCTCTCGGTTGCATTCGTCCTCCTGATGACGCCTCCGGCGATGGCCGCACGACCACAGGGAACGGTCGTCGAGGTGTCGGCGCCGGATGGGGCATATCTGGAGATGGGGGGTCGGCGCTACCGCGGGCCTTTTCGGATTACGGCAGAGTCCGATGGCGTCGCGGTGGTCGAGGTTGCCCCCCTCGACGCCTATCTGGAGGGGATAAGGGAGGTCCCGTTCAGCTGGCACGAGGATGCCCTGGCGGCCCAGGTGGTCGCAGCGCGCACCTACCTCGCCTGGACTCTCTTGGGTGGGCGCACCGAGACCGGAAGCCGGATCGGGTACGACATCTGCGCGACAGCGGCGTGCCAGGTCTACGCCGGCGTGGAGGCGGTGCTGGGTGAAGACGGTGATCGATGGCGTGAGGCGGTGAGCAGGACCTCGGGCGAGATCCTGGTGCACGATGGGGAGCCGGCCCGCGCCTTCTACTCGTCGACGACGGGTCTCCGCACCAGGAACATCGAAGACATCTGGCCCGGATCCGAGCCTGCGCCGTATCTGGTCGGGGTCCCTTCACCCGGCGAGGACAGCCCGTTCGTCAATTGGTCTTGGGAACTGCCGGGCTACCAGATGGAGGATCTGCTCCGAGAGGCGGATGTGGCCGGTGGCGACGTCCAGTCGATCGCAACCAGGACGACCGAGGACGGCCAAGGCCCCTGGATGATCGACATCGTGTCCGACTCGGGCACCGTCTCGATGGATACCTGGGCGCTTCGGTCGCGAATCAACGAAGCGGCGGCCATCTTGCCCGACCTCCTGCCGGCGAAGAGACCGGATGGGATCACCTATCCGAACACCATCCTCAGCCCGGAGTTCTCGATTCGCCGTGAAGTCCGTGCCAGCCGGGTCGGCGGCGATGCCCTGGCCATCTCCGTCCCCTACTACATCGTCGAGGGGGCAGGCTGGGGGCATCTCATCGGGATGTCCCAGTTCGGCGCCCAGGCCATGGCCGAGGCGGGTTCGGCCTATCCCGAGATCCTGGCTCATTACTACGGAGGGCTCACCCCCGTCCCCGGTGACCAGTTCCTGCCAGAGCAGCTGGCCGTCGGCCTGGTAGTCGGCTCCGATTTCGTAAGAGTCCGTTCCGACTCGCCGCTGAACGTCACTGTCGACGGGGTGCCAATCGAGACGTCTGTAACGGGGACGTGGGGGTTCCTCTCGGTCGATGACGTTCTGCAGGTGATACAGCCAGTGCGCTACTTCCCATGGAGCGGGCCCGACGAGTTCTGAGTCCGGCGCCGACGGTAGAATCAGGAACAAATCCCTACCAGGCAAGGGTTCTTCAAGGCGATGTCAGAAACACCGGTGACCATATCGAGCAGCGTCAAGGTCGACGAAGGACCTATCGATGTCGACAAGCTGCGGGAGACCCTCGAGTACATAAGACCCGCTGTCCAGGCCGACGGGGGTGACCTCGTCCTGCTCGGGACAGATGGCGGCAGGGTCGACATCCAGATGGTTGGCGCCTGCGGCGGCTGCCCCCTCTCGATGATGACCCTGAAAGCCGGTATCGAGCGAATCCTGATGGACCGTGTGCCGGGAGTCCTCGAGGTTCACGCCAGCGCCGATGCCCCCGGTCTCGAAGAGGACACCGTCAACGGTGTCACCCTCCCCGCCCTGTAAACGAGCAGGACCCGCCCTTAGTCTGTCGCCCGATGAGCGACATCGATCTGGCCAGGCGCGTGCGGGATGGGGACCGACGAAGTCTCGCCCGGCTGATCACCGCCATCGAGGCCGCTGATCCAGATGCCGAGACCGTCGTCACCTCGCTCATCGACTCCACCATCCCGCCCGCCAAGAGGGTCGGTATCACCGGGCCACCCGGAGCAGGAAAGTCCACCCTCGTCAATGCGATGGTGACGGATCTGAGGTCGAGGGGTGACACGGTGGCGGTGCTGGCGGTTGACCCTTCCAGTCCGATCACCGGCGGGGCACTGCTCGGCGACAGGATCCGAATGCAGGACCATGCCGGCGATACAGGGGTTTACGTGCGATCCATGGCGGCGCGCGGGCACCTGGGTGGCCTGTCAGTCGCGGCCGGACCGGCCATCGCCGCCATGGCTCGGGCCGGATTCGACCTGGTTCTCGTGGAGACGGTGGGAGTCGGCCAGTCCGAGCTCGAGGTGATGGACCATGTCGACGTCGTCGTCTTGGTCCTAGGCCCTGGCTGGGGGGATCAGATTCAGGCCGACAAAGCGGGGATCGTCGAGATCGCCGATGTCTTCGTGGTGAACAAGGGAGACCGGCCTGGGGTGGACACCGTGCACCGGGCCCTCCTCGAGAGATTGGGAGGCTCCGGGGCGCCGGTGCTGATCACGACGGCGATCACTGGCGAAGGGGTGCCCGAATTGGTCGAAGTCATCCGCTGACTCAGACGTCGTTGCGATCCGACTGGAGCGCCGCCTGCGCCGCGGCGAGCCGCGCCCCCTCGACCCTCGGTGGGCTGCACGACACGTAGTCGAGCCCAAGATCGTGCACGAAGTAGATGGAATCGGGGTCACCACCATGCTCCCCGCACAGACCGACCACCAGATCCTGATTGGCCTCCCGGCCCTCCCTCGTCGCGACTCGCACCAGACGCCCCACCCCTGGCCGATCCAGGGTCTGGAACGGGTCGGAGGTAAAGATGCCCTGCTCCAGATAATCGCTGAGGAACAACCCTTCAGCGTCATCGCGGCTGAGCCCATAGGTCATCTGGGTCAGGTCGTTGGTGCCGAATGAGAAGAAATCGGCAACTCCGGCGATCTCGCCTGCGGTCAACGCGGCCCGGGGCAGCTCGATCATCGTCCCGATCGGGATGTCCAACTCCACACCAGAACCTGCGGTGGCGATGGCGATCTCCTCCTCGATCATCTCCCGCATCCGGATGAGCTCCTCGGCGGCGGCGACCAGCGGGATCATGATCTCCAGATGGGGATTGCCGCCAGCCTGGATGCGACGGGTGAGCGCGGTGGTGGCGGCGCGGGCCTGCATCCGATAGAGATCCTTGAGCATCAACCCGAGCCTGACCCCGCGCAGGCCGAGCATGGGGTTGTCCTCCTCCCATCGAGCGACCTGGTCAGACATCGCCTGTAGGTCGTCGATGGGGCGGCCGGCCCTTACCCGGCGCAGCATCTCGTGCTCCAGCTCGAGACGGGAGGGGAGGAACTCGTGGAGGGGCGGGTCGAGGAGCCGGATCACCACAGGCAGCCCGTCCATCGCCTCGAGCAGACTCTCGAAGTCCCCTATCTGCTGTCGTTCCAAATCACCGAGAGCTTCCTCCCGATCGGTCGGATCGGTGGAGAGGATGACCCTCTGGACGATGGCGAGACGCTCGCCAAGGAACATGTGCTCGGTCCGCGCCAACCCGATGCCCTCCGCCCCGTGGCCCCGGGCCAGCGTGGCGTCTTCTGCCGTGTCGGCGTTGGCCCTGACTCCGAGATCGCGGAACTGGTCGGCCCATTCGAGCAGTTCACCGAGCTCGGGGGGGACATCCGGCGGGACGAGCTCGATCTCTCCCTGATAGACGACTCCGGTCGTCCCGTCGATGGTGATGACGTCACCACGTCGGACATCGACACTCCCGGTGGAGGCGATGCCCGCTTCGGAATCGACCTGCAGCTTGGCCGCCCCGGTGATGGCGGGCTTGCCCATGCCCCGAGCCACCACGGCAGCATGTGATGTCTTGCCCCCCTGGCTGGTGAGGATGCCGACCGCCGCCGCCATGCCGTGGATGTCGTCCGGGGTCGTTTCCGGCCGAACCAGGATGACCTCCACCCCGGTCCGTGCCTGCTGGACCGCCTCCTCGGAGGAGAAGACCACCTTCCCGGTGGCGGCGCCGGGGGACGCGGCCACGCCGACCACGAGCGGTGCAGATCCCTTGACCCGATCAGCGATCCGGGGGCGGTGGAGTTGTTCCAGGGAGTCAGGCTCGACTCTGGTGACAGCAGTTTCCCGGTCGATGAGACCCTCGCCAACCATGGCCACAGCCATCTTCACCGCAGCCGCTGCCGTCCTCTTCCCTGCCCGCGTCTGCAGGATGTAGAGAACGTCCTTCTCGATCGTGAACTCGATGTCGCACATGTCTCGGTAGTGGTTCTCGAGCCCGTCCATGATCTGGAGCAGACGCCGATGACACTCGGGATGCAGATCGGCCAGCTGGTCGAGGGTCAAGGTGTTGCGGATACCGGCTACGACGTCCTCGCCCTGGGCCCGGGGCAGGTAGTCGCCGTAAATGGCCCTTTCCCCTGTGCCAGGGTCACGGGTGAAACAGACGCCTGTGCCCGAATCGTCGCCGAGGTCGCCGAACACCATCATCTGGACGTTCGCCGCGGTCCCTAGATCGTCCGGGATCGAGTGGATTCTGCGGTACTCGACGGCACGCTTCGTGTTCCACGACAGGAAGACAGCGGTGATCGCGCCTTTGAGCTGTTGCATCGGGTCCTCGGGTAGCTCACCCGGGCGCGCCTGCTCGACGATGTCGCGAAATCGGGTGGTGGCAGTCTCCAGATCCTCGGCGCTCAGCTCCGAGTCGTCCTCGACATCTCTGGATCGCCTCAGCGCGGTCAATACGTCCTGGAAATTGTGGTCGGGGATGCCGAGCACCACGTCGCCATACATCTGGACGAACCGCCGGTAGGCGTCCCAGCCGAAGTGGGGGTCGCCCGACCACTCGATCAGCGCCTTCACTACTTCATCGTTGATGCCCAGGTTCAGGACCGTGTCCATCATTCCCGGCATCGAGAACTTGGCTCCGGATCGGACCGAGAGAAGCAGTGGTACCGGCCCCGCCCCGAAGATGCGACCACTGGTCTTCTCGAGGCGCTCGACGGCGGTCTCCACCTCCGGCCAGAGGTCATCCGGTATGGCGCCGGTGGTCATTGCGGCCCGGCACACATCTGTCGTGATCGTGAACCCGGGTGGGACGGGAAGGCCGAGTGTGGTCATCCGAGCCAGACCTGCCCCCTTGCCGCCAAGCAGGTCGCGGTCCGAGCCGTCTGTAGCGGAGAAGTCGTGGAGATGCGGCATCAGTTCAATGAAGTTAACGATTGCGTCGTGACCCTCAATGAGGCGAACGCCGAAACATCGGCAGGTCTTTCGCCCTGGAGTCTCTTTCCCGGGCTACGGAACAAGCGGGACGAGGAGGTATGAGTCGGTCTCGCCTCCGACATGGATGTTCACCCTTCCCGAGAAGATGTCGTCGGGCCGATCGTCGGGATCGCCATGCTTGAAAGGCCCTACCCCCCGCCCGGCGTAGTGAAACTGCTGGGCGAAATCGGACAATTCACCCTCGAATCGATAGTCATTGCCGCGGACGGTCAGAGCCAGACGGTATTCGGCGGGAATGACGATGGAGGTTGGCCAGATCTCGACCTCAAGCTCGTAGGTGTGCCCCGGTACCAAGGGTTCGAGGCGGTCATGGGAGTGATAGGGCCGATGGGGCAACGACATGTCCGGGTCGAGCGCCCGATGTGAGGCACGAAGCCAGCCCTGGGCGATCGGTGTGTTGGGGTCGAGAGCGCCCATGAAGGTCACTTCGGCATCGTCGGGATCGAACACCCGCACCACCAGAAACAGGTCGGCATCCGGCGTCTCGGATGAGAGAAAGATCCGGGCCGCCATAGGCCCGGTGAGCTCCATCTCCTCTGTCAGCGGGACTGTGCTGAACGTGACGCCTTCTCCCGCGGTGTGGTACGAGACAACGGAAGAGCCAGTCGTTGGCTCCACCGTCAGGCTTCTCTCCTCGGTCAGGTGATAGCGGGCCCATGTCGTCCGAGCCAAAGGCCATTCGTTCTCGGCACGATCGGTGAAGGTGCCATCGACGTGTCGGATGCGGAGTTGGACCTTCGGCTCCGAATCCCAGCCGTTTTCCTCGCCCTTCAGGTAGTGGTCGAAGAAACGCCGCTGCAAGGCGACGCCACGGTCGGTGTAGAAGTCGACCCAGTGCGCATCGCCATGGACCTCTAGCCACCTGTCGGTGGCCGCCGACTGGGTGAATGCCTCGATGTTGCCCCGAAGGTGCAGGCCCTGGCCACCCCAGTTCGCCGCCGAGAGCATTGGGGTTCTCACCCGCGACCAATCCGGGTTGCGCTCCAGATGCCAGGCATCGATCAAGGGATGGGTCTTCACATCCCGGCCCAGGTCGGCTCTTCTCGATGCCAGCACCTCGGGCTCCTCGGTGTCCGGCCCGGAGACGGATTCGCCGGTCACGGCGCTGAAGAACCCCCGATCACCGACGCCGTGCTGGACATTCTCGACCTGGCGCGGGTACCAGTCTTGGGCGAACTCGCAAAGGATCCCGCCGTGCCGAGCAAAATCCCGGTACCAGTCTGATGCCCCCTCCCAAGGGCAGATAGCCGCGAGATGCGGAGGCTGGAGGGCTGCAACCTGATACTGGTTCATTGCGTAGTACGAGATGCCGGCCAGCCCGATTCGGCCGTTGCTCCATTGCTGCGCGGCAGCCCACTCGATGCAATCGTAGAGATCAACGGTTTCCCGGCCCGACCACACGTCGACGTAACCGGGGGAGCGTCCCGTGCCTCTGGAGTCGACCCGCGCGCATACATATCCGGCGGGTACCCATCTCTCCGGATCGACCACTTCCCAGTTCTGATGCTCGTTGCTGGTGCCCTGGCCGACCTCGGGATACTTCTCGATCATGTAGTCCCATTGCGGTTTGTAGCCCTCCTGGAAAGCGAGTCCCTTCCCGTAAGGGCCATAGCTGAGGAGAGTGGGGTACTCACCGTCCTCGACCGGGATGAAGACGTCGGCCCTGAGGACTACCCCGTCGTCCATCGCGATAGGCACATCCCGTTCGATACGCATCGGCGTTTCCATCGGTCTGAACCTAACTATGCGGGGCGAGGGCGCTCCGCCGGCTCGATGGATTTCGCCACAACAGCGGTTGCAGGGAACATGTTGTGATGACGTCGCTGGTCCAACGTCTGGATGCGGTTCTCATCCCGTTCCTCCAACGCTGGTCCCTCCCTGCCCTCCGCTGGTCGCTCGCCGTCGTCTTCATCTGGTTCGGGGCACTCAAGGTATTCGGTGTCTCGCCGGTCGTCGACCTCGTCGCCTCGACGGTCTACTGGGTCGATCCAGAATGGTTCGTGCCGTTGTTGGGAGTGGTCGAAGTGCTGATCGGCATTGGACTGGCGCTGAGAATCGGCTTGCGAATCGTGCTGCTGGCGCTCATCGCTCAGATGCTGGGCACCTTCATGGTTTTCCTGTTGCTCCCCGAGGTCGCCTTCCAGGATGGCAATCCTTTGAAGCTGACGGTCGAGGGTGAGTTCGTGCTCAAGAACCTGGTCCTACTCTCCGCCGCGATGGTCGTGGGCGCCGAGGTGGATCGGTCCAGGGGCACCGTTGAGCTGGTCGACGCCTAGTTGCCCTTGGCGTCGAACAACCGCTCCAGGGCCTGCTGGTCCTGACCGGCCAGTGCGTATTCGGCCTTCAGCGATTCCAGGTCCCGATAAATCGATGCCACAGCCTGTATCGCGCCATCCTTCCGGTAGCCGATCATGACATCGCGGTCTGATGCCTTGCCACGCACGATCTCCTCATCCCATTCCTTGGCGTGGCCGACGACGTTGATCGGGACGTCGTAGTGCTGGCTCCAGAAAAATGGCGGATCTGTGAACGGGGTGTCGTGCCCGAGGATGTTCCTGGCAGCGGCCTGGCCCTGTCGTTCGGCGAGCACCCAGTGCTCGATCCGGACCCGCCCGGCGTTCTGGTCGGGATAGGAGGCGACGTCGCCGGCGGCCCAGATGCTGGGATCGCTGCTGCGCAGACGATCGTCGACCACGACACCATTGTCGACGTTGAGGCCGGCCTGTTCGGCCAAGGCGGTATTGGGAACCACGCCGACACCTATCACCACCAGGTCGGCGGGGACGGTCGTCCCGTCGTCGAGCACCACCTCCCTTTCCTTGATCTCCGTCACCGTCTGGCCGAGACGGAACTCGACACCGTGTTCCTCATGGAGATCCTGGACGAAGCGACCGAGCTTCTCGCCGATGATCGGCACCAGTGGCACGTCCTCAGGCGCGACCACTGTGACCGCTACCTCTCGCTGGCGAAGGGATGCAGCAACTTCCAACCCGATGAACCCTGCTCCGATCACGATCGCACTGTCGGTCGCGTCCAGAGCGGCGATGATCGAGCGGCTGTCCTCCAGCGTGCGCAAGTAGTGGACATGATCCTGATCGGCTCCAGGGGTGGGGAGACGTCTCGGCTCCGCTCCCGGGGCGAGGAGCATCGCCTCGTACCCAATATTCCGGCCGTCGGCCAGCGCCACGGTCCGCGCATCGACGTCGATCGCGGTGGCCTCGACCCCGGTGATCAGCTCGATGTCATGCCGCTCGTAGAAATCCGGGCCGCGTAAAGGCATCCAGTCCTCGGGTGCCGTTCCCGCCAGATAGTCCTTGGAGACATTGGGGCGATCCACGGGGGCCTCCAAACCGATCATGGATACCGATCCGGTGTAGCCGAGTCGGCGAAGCATCTCGGCGGCGGCTGCGCCGGCTGCACCCGAGCCCACGATCACGACTGATGCGGGCGCAACTGGTGGCCGTCTCTCGGGAGTGGGAGCATCGATAGGCCCGTTCACAAACACGCGTCCGTCTCGTTCGGTCGGCTCGTAGACCTTCAGATTGTTGAGGGCGGGGGCCCCGACCGCTTCTCCGGTGGTCAGATCGAAGATGGCGTGGTGCCACGGGCAATGCACCCGACCGTCGACACAAAGCCCGTCACCGAGGGGGCCGCCATAGTGGGTGCAGTGTCCGGCGACGGCGCACAATCCGCTTCCGGTGCGGACCACGATCACCTGCTTCCCGTCGACCTGACCCTTGACCGGGGTGTCTTCATCCAGCGAATCGATCGGGATGCCTTCCTCGACCAAGTCCGGCCCGGTCACCTCCGTGTCTGCCATCCGCAGTCCTTTCAGTCCATCTTCTTTCAACCATAGTGATGGCTTTTAGAACGAGGAGGGTCAGCTGTCCGATCGATAGACCAGCCCGAGATCGCCGGTCGAGCTCAGGGTGAGGAGCTGCCCGTCGACAACAGCACGGAATCCGTCGCCGAGAACCGACACGACGTGTCCGTCTTGGGCCTCGAGCTCTGCCGGGCACTCACCGTGGGCTGTCATTTCGGTCATCGCCACTTCGGCGCCACTCACGATGTATTGACCGTCGAGGGTTCGACAGCCGGTGGAGCCCAACATCGATCCGTCTGTGAACAGCTCCAAGGTCGCGCGATCCCCGTTGACACTCGACGCGGCCTCCCCGTCGAGCAGGCTTTCCAGCACCCAAACTGTCCCGGTCAGTTCGGCAGTGGGGACTGGAGGCAGGGCGATGAAATCGAGCTCGACCTGTTCACCGCTGAGAGTGAGGCTGTGCTCGGTCATCGAGTACGTGCCCACCAAGAGAAGACCCTCTAGATACGTCTGCTCCGATTCCATCACCCCTTCGGCCACGCACGCCATCTCTGTCCATAGCAGCTCGGTGAAAGTGATTTGAGACCCGGCGATCTCGTACATCCCCCCATAGCCGTTGCAGGCGGCTGTCCCGCCGGCGCCCTCGTCGGTCAATGACAGTGTGATCGGATACCCGTCGACGATCGGGACGGTGACGCCGTCCACCACTCCCTCGGTGAGCTCCCAGGCGATGTCTGTCGGATCGCCAGTCTGTTGGACGGGCGCGCCGCATCCCGTGATCAGGGTGGCAACGCAGCCGACGGCGAGGAGCGACCGGCGCATGTGGGGTCAGGTCAGGACTGGGCTGCCGACTCGTCGACAACGAACACCAGGTCGGCATCCACACCGGAGAGGTTCAGCTGACCATCTTCGATCGTGAAGAGCTCGACCAGACTGAGAGCCTGTAGATACGCGGCCTCGGCGTCCATCACCTCAGCCGGTTCGCAGGCCATCATCGTCGAGCCGGCATCGTCGAAGGTGAGGTCCGACCCGGACAGCGTGTAGGCGGCGAAGTACTGGTTGCAGGCCGAGGAGCCGCCAGCCGTCCCATCCTCGGTGTTGAAGACGAGCGTGACGGGGTGGTCGTCGAAGATCGGGATGTCGGCGCCATCGAGTGTGCCGGCCTCGAGGACCCAGGCGTTGGCTGTCGGATCTGAGGAACCTTCTTCACCCGGATCGGCGCAAGCGGTCAGCGCGAGGGCGAGGATGGCTACAAGGGCGAGTGATCTCTTCATGGTGTTTTCGACGCTACGCCGCCCCGCAACGGTTCCGATCAGATCAGCACTCCGGCCGCGATCACCAACCCGGTCCAGAGGTGGAGACGGGCAGTCATCTTCAGGGCCCGGATCAAGGCGGGTCCGTCGCTCTTGCGATAGATGATGCGCACCGGGCCCATGGCGTAGGGAGCGAGGAGAGCGGCGAAGACGGTGGGGAACGGGGTCCATCGCAGAACTGCGAAGAGCGCGATGAGAAGAAATGCCCCGTAGACCAGAGCGACGAAGAGTGTCCTCGTCCTGTCCGGCCCGATGATCACGGCCAGTGTTCGCTTCCCCGCCGATCGGTCGGTGTCGAGGTCGCGGTAGTTGTTGACCACGAGTATCGCCGCCGCCAGCAGTCCGATCGGGATCGAGAGAAGCCACGCCGGGAGCGGGGCCGTCATGTCGTAGACGTACCTGGTCCCAACCGTTGCCACCACCCCGAAGAAGAGGAAGACGAAGACCTCACCCAACCCCCGATAGCCGTAGGGAAACGGTCCGCCCACGTAGGCGAGCATGGCTATGACGGATACGACGCCGATTACGACGATCAAAGGCCCGGCGAGCAGGGCAAGGGCGACACCGGCGGCCGCGGCAATTACCAGGGCCACCCCCACGCCGATCCACATCTGCTTGGCCGAGATCCGGCCAAGGGCAACCATCCTGGGCGGTCCCACCCTCTCCCCGCTATCGGCGCCGCGACGCGCATCCGAGACGTCGTTGGCGAAATTGGCCGCTACCTGGATTGCCAGGGCGGCCACCATGGCATAGAGGAAGACGTCCCATCGGAACACGTCATCTGCCTGCGCGAGGGCGGAACCGACCACGACCGGCACCACAGCCGCGGGAAGAGTGTGAAGGCGGGCCGCCGTCTTCCAGGCCTGAGCTGTGGTCACTGGCTCAGAAATGCCAGGGATACTGACCGAAATCTGGCTCCCGCTTCTCCAGGAAGGCGTCACGACCTTCCCGGGCCTCATCGGTCATGTAGCCGAGACGGGTCGCTTCCCCGGCGAAGATCTGCTGACCGACCAACCCGTCGTCGATCAGGTTGAAGGCAAACTTGAGCATGCGTTGGGCCGTCGGGCTCTTGGATGTGATCTCGGCGGCCCAGTCGAGGGCGACCTTCTCCAATTCCGAATGAGGCACCACCGCGTTGACCATTCCCATCTGGTGCGCCTCGGCCGCCGAGTACTCGCGCCCGAGGAAGAAGATCTCACGGGCTCGCTTCTGCCCGACCTGACGGGCGAGATAGGCAGAGCCATAGCCGGCGTCATACGAGGCGACATCGGCATCGGTCTGCTTGAAGATGGCGTGCTCCTCTGAGGCCAGAGTCAGGTCGCAGACGACATGGAGAGAGTGACCACCCCCGACTGCCCAGCCTGGCACTACGGCAATGACGATCTTGGGCATGAACCTGATGAGACGCTGCACCTCGAGGATGTGAAGACGGCCCAGGCGGGCAGGGTCCACGGTGTCATCATCATCCTCTGCGGTGTACTTGTAGCCGTCCCGGCCCCTGATCCTCTGGTCGCCTCCCGAGCAGAAAGCCCACCCGCCGTCCTTGGGAGATGGGCCGTTGCCGGTGAGGAGGACACACCCGACATTGGCGGACTGACGGGCATGGTCGAGGGCCGCGAACAACTCGTCGACCGTTTGTGGTCGGAAGGCATTCCGCACTTCGGGCCGATCGAAGGCGACGCGGACCACACCGTGGCCAATTGCCTTGTGATAGGTGATGTCGGTGAACTCGAAACCCGGCACCGTATCCCAGGACGACTCATCGAAGAGCGCAGAGATCACCGGCGGAGGATAAGAGGCAGAATCACTATGTGAAGATTCGCGCACACTCCATGTGTGTAAACCCTCACAGAACGGTGGTTCGATGCGCGACTGGCTGAGACGTCACGATCCGGGCCGGGTCTTCATCGAGACGCCGAGTGAGAGCCTGACCTTCGGGGAGATCGCCGATGCAGTCGACGAGCGGCCGGTCAGTGGCATAGAGGTCCTCAGTCCCGGACTCGATGTCGGATCTGTGATCGACCTGCTCGCAGTCATGTCCAAGGGGTCAGCGGTGATCACCGGGGACATGGTCGGGACGGGAGAGATCGATCCCGGGTCCGTTGACCCCGCCGGAGCGGTCTCGGTCGTCTTCACGTCCGGGAGCACAGGCGGGCGAAAAGGGGTCCGTCTCACCGGCGACAACTGGGAGGCGGCCGCCGAGGCTTCGACGGAGCACCTCGGTCATGGTCCCGCCGACACCTGGCTGCTGGCCCTCCCCCTTCATCATGTGGCCGGGCTCTCGATCCTTGTCAGGTCGGCGTTTTCAGGGGGTGCCGTTCGCCTGCTCCCCGGTTTTGATCCCGTCTCGTTTGCTGCCCACCTCCAGCAAGGCGTGACCATTGCTTCGCTGGTGCCGACCATGTTGAGCCGGGTGCTCGAGGTCGGTCCGGGACTGTACGACGGACTGAAGGGGGTGCTGCTCGGGGGAGGGCCCATCCCTGATCGCCTCCTCGATCAGGCAGGCGAAGCGGGGCTACCGGTGCTTCCCACCTACGGCCTGACCGAGACCGCGGGGCAGGTGGCGACCCTGAAACCTGGCGCTCCACTCGAGAACAAGGCGCATCCGTTGCCCGGCGTCTCGCTCCGAATCGAGCCCGACCAGCAGATCGCGGTGCGGGGACCGATGGTGAGCCGGGGATATGTCGGCGAGCCTGATCGAGAGGTGGAGGACTGGTTGGTGACGGGGGATCTGGGCATCATCGACAGCGAGGGGGCGCTTCGGGTGACAGGGCGCGCCGACACGATCATCGTCAGCGGCGGAGAGAACATCGACCCGGCTCTCGTCGAAGCGGCATTGGCTCAGGTGGCCGGTGTCGATGACGCCCTTGTGGCCGGGGTGGCCAGCGACATGTGGGGGATGGAGACCGTCTGTCTCTACGTGGGTGAGGCGAATCCGGCCAACGTCGAGGCAGAGCTGAGGGAACTGCTGCCAGCCTTCATGATCCCCAAACGCTGGCTCCAGGTCGATGATCTGCCCAGGACGCCAATGGGAAAACCTGATCGCGCCGAAGCCGTGCGGCGCTTCAGCTGACCCGTCGAGCGATCAGGACGCCCTCACGGAATGGGAATGCCGCTGCCTCGAACGCGGGGTCGGCGGCGATATGCCGATTGAACTCGTCGGTGCCGTATCCCTGGTCGATCCATCCGGAGCCGATGCCATAGACATTGTCGGCGATGACCAGGCCGCCAACGGCAATCAAGGGGCGGGCTATGTCGAAGTAGGCGATGTACTCCGGCTTATGGGCATCGATGAACAAGACGTCGACGCTATCTGGCTCCAGCTCTCGCCTCAGGTCGGTCAGGACCTCCACTCCACCCCCATGCCTCAGGTCGACCCGATCGGCGATACCGGCGCGTTCGAACTGGCGTCGAGCGAAATCGGCGTGCCGTATTTCGTGCTCGATCGTGATCAGCCGGCCATCAGGGGCCAAGCCACGGGTGATCCAGATCCCTGAGTACCCGGCCAGGGTGCCCACTTCGATTGCCAGCCTGCCCCTGGTCATCGAGGTGAGGATCATGAGCAATCGGCCTACGTCGGGCCC
Organism: uncultured Acidobacteriota bacterium; assembly: GCA_963810465.1. Lineage (GTDB taxonomy): Bacteria > Actinomycetota > Acidimicrobiia > Spongiisociales > ZC4RG35 > JARDZU01. Next base: position 515,173 of record CAWENM010000002.1, read on the forward strand.
CACGGCAATGGCGGGGAGCCCGGCGGCGATCGCCTCATCCATCAGGCCGGCCAGGTGCTCGTCCTGGCCACCGAATACTTCCTGTGAGTACGCGTTGATGAAATCCCAGGTCTCAGGAGTCATTTCTGCCATGGCGCGACGTTAGGTCACGTTGTGGACCGCCCGGCCCGGTCGAAGCTCATTCGCCTGCCGTCAGGCGGCGACCATGTCCTCGACGGCCCGCAGATCGGTGGCGAGCAGGACGAGAGCCTCGGCGACCAGCTCGCGCACCTCGGCCTCGGGAACACCGGTGATGCTCGAGACGGTAGAGAAGGCGGCGGGGGCCCCGTCACCGAACCCGAACCTGAGCTCGAGCACCTGACGATGCAGGTCGGGGAGATGGGCCAGGCTCTGCCGGAGCCGCTCTTCCACGATTCGCTGCTCGACTTCAGTCGACGGGTCGACAGCGTCGGTATCGGCGATGAAGTCGCCGAGAAGCGCCCCATCCTCACCGATCGGGGACTCGAGGGCCACCGTGGTGGCAACCGACAGGGCCTTGTCGACATCGCCGAGCGCGATGCCGGTCACATCGGCGATCTCCTCGTTGGTTGGCGCCCGGTCCAACTTGGTGCGCAGGTCTTCGGCGGCACCGCGGACCACGGGGAGGATGTCGAACAGAGCCGAGGGGATGCGGATGGCGTCACTCTGATCGGCCCGGGCGCGCTGCAGCGCCTGGCGGATCCACCAGGTGGCATACGTCGAGAACTTGAATCCCTTGCGCCAGTCGAACTTCTCCACGGCACGAATCAGACCCAGGTTGCCCTCCTGGATCAGGTCGAGCATGTCCACCTTCGCCCCGGAGTAGAGCCGTGCGTTGGACACCACGAGACGGAGGTTGGCCTGGATGAAGTCTTGGCGAGCTCGCTGCCCGTCGCGGGCGACGCGTTCGAGCCGCGCACACTCCGCGCGGTCGCTGACTCCTTGCTCCAGGGCAAGCCGCGCCTCGGCGCCGACCTCCATGGCCTGAGCGAGCCGAACCTCGTCCTCCGCGGTGAGCAGGGGCCGCCCACCTATCCCCGCCAGATACTGGCTCAGGGAGTCACTGGTGAGACGTCCGGTCTCGTCGACCAGCGTCGTGTTCTGTCTATTCATGCGTCTCTCTGATTCTGCACAATCACACGAACGTCAGTTCGAAGCCAGACATTCCGGGCGGTTTCCCGGATTTCAGTCGGTGTCGGGAGGCCGTCGACCCTTCTTGACCTCCGATCTGGACTTCTTCTCGGCGAGCCGCCGTTCCTTCGATTGGGGTGATGGCTTGGTCTTTCTTCTCGGCTTGGGCTGGATCAGTGCCCGTTCGATCCGCTCGGTCAGACGTTCGCGGGCGATCTCGCGGTTCCGCCATTGTGACCGGGTGTCCGACACCGTCACTTCCACCGTGTCACCCAGCCGACGTGCGAGGCGCTCCTTGATCTCCTCAGGCAACGAAGAAGTGGCGATGTCGAGACGAAGGGTGACCGCCGTCTCGGTCTTGTTGGCATGCTGACCACCAGGCCCGCCCGACGTGTCGAATCGTTCCTCGATCTCGGACTCGGGGACCAGCCAGGAGCCGACGGTGATCCCTCGAGTGGTCACCCCTCGTCGTAGTACTCCGTGCCGAGATGGGTGATCAGCTCCTCGCCCATCATGTGCCTCAGGTTGTTCTTGAGCTTGGTGTGCTGAATGAACAGGTCATTCTCGGCGTAGAGACCGGGGGCAGCCTGGGGGCTCTTGAAATAGAAGGAGAGCCACTCCTGGACCCCGTTTCGATTGGCGCGTGCGGCGAGATCCATCAACAGAGCCAAATCGAGGACGATGGGAGCGGCCAGGATCGAGTCCTTGCACAAGAAATCGATCTTTATCTGCATCGGGTATCCGAGCCATCCGAATATGTCGATGTTGTCCCACCCTTCCTTGTCATCACCCTTCGGTGGGTAGTAGTTGATCCTCACCTTGTGATACAGGTCGCCGTACAGCTCCGGATAGACGTCGGGTTGGAGGATCTGCTCCAGAACCCCGAGCTTGGAGACTTCCTTTGAGCGGAAGCTGTCGGGGTCGTCGAGGACTTCCCCATCGCGATTGCCGAGGATGTTGGTGGAGAACCATCCTTTGATCCCCAGCATGCGGGCCTTGAGACCTGGCGCCACCATCGTCTTCATCAAGGTCTGGCCTGTCTTGAAGTCTTTGCCCGAGATGGGCACACCTTCCTGGGCGGCGAGCTCGACCATGGCCGGGATGTCCACCGTGAGGTTCGGCGCCCCGTTGGCGAAAGGGACCTTCATCTTCAGTGCTGCGTAGGCGTAGATCTGGGAAGGACAGATGGCAGGGTCGTTGTCCTTGAGACCCTGCTCGAACGTCTGGAGGTCGGAATGGACCTCGGACGGCTCCTCGTAGGCCTCGGTCGACCCGCACCAGACCATCACCAGACGGTCCACTGCTTTCTCGCCCCGGAACCGGTCTATGTCCTCCATCAGGCCTTCGGCGAGGTCCATGTGCGTGGCTTCTTCCTTCACCTGGTCGACGCCATCGAGGTTCTTGACCCAGCGATTGGAGAAGACGGCCGGGTAGGGCCTGACCGATCGCAACTCGTCCCCGAGCCCTTCGAGGTCCCTGGGGTCGAGGACCCCTGCCTTCATCGCCGATGTGTAGGCATCATCGGAATAGGGGTCCCAGCCGCCAAACTCGAGGTCGTCGAGCCCGGCGAGGGGCACGAAATCCTTGATGAGCGGGTTCCGCCCATCGGTCCTCTTGCCGAGGCGTATGTGCGACATCTGGGTGAGGGAGCCAAACGGGTGGGCATAGCCCTTGCGGGCGGCGAGAACTCCCGCGACGAACGTGGTGGCGACGGCGCCCATCCCGGGGGTGAGGATCCCGAGTTTCCCGGTAGCGGGGGCCGGCTGCTGAGTTGGCGACATGAAACCTCCTGCTCGAAACGATAGGGGAGAGGGGTGGCGGAACCGAACCCCGGCCGCAATAAGGTTCGGTCATGGATCGCGCCCCCGATTCGATCGGCCCGACCATCGACGTTGCGCTGCTCGCCGACGCGGTGCAGGCGGTTCGGGGGAAGCTGTTCGTGCTCGGTGGGGGTTGGGACACGCTGTGGGTCAGGTCATTTCCGGCTCGCCACCCGAGCATGGCCATCGGGCTACGGCTACGGGTCCCGACTTCGTGGAGGGCCGACGTGCTCGATCTCTCGGTCGAGTTACAGGACGCCGACGGGGCGCCGCTGCTCTCGAAACCGCTGTCTCATCAGGTGAAGCTGCCGATGCAGCGCCAGTCTCCCTCACCCACCGACCTGGGTGTCGTTCGGTCGTTCACCTTCAACAACCTGCTCTTCGGTCGCGAAGGCTCCTATTCGTTCGTGATCTCTGTCGACGGGGACCCGGTGTCACGTCTCCGATTCAGCGTGCGGGCCAGACCCGCTGAGCGGGGTTCCGGCTGACCTAGCCACTTCGTGCGCTCTGCGCGCGCACCTGCCACTCTCAGCGCGGAGTTGGCGTAGCAATCGTGCCCCTCTTAGGGTTCCCGTCCTGCGAGGGACCCAGGAAAGTCCCTCGTTTTGTTTTCCCCAACCTTCTAGGAGATTCAATGACGTCCCGACGAAAGGCCATGCCCTTTCTGACCCTGACGCTCTCGACGTTGATCGTCGTCGGCTCGTTGGTCCCAGCTTCGCCGGCGCAGGCCGCCACCGAGCCGCCGTTCATCCTCGACTTCCCTCAGGATGCGCAACCCACGGTTTTCTCGTCGACCTTCGGAGCCTCCAGGTCGGGTGGTCGTCACCATGAGGGCAACGACCTGATGGCCCCGAAGCTGACACATGTCTATGCGGCTGCGGAAGGGATCGTCACGGTTGTCGACACCCACGGCAGCGCGGGCAGATATGTCGAGATCCAGCACCAGGCCGGATGGTCAACTCGCTATCTCCATCTCAACAACGATGATCCGGGGACGGACAACGGGAGTGCTGACTGGTCACTCACCATCGTCCCGGGGCTCGTTGTGGGAAGTCATGTCGAGGCGGGCCAGCACATCGGGTACGTCGGTGATTCGGGGAACGCCGAGTGGACCGGGTCCCACACCCATTTCGAGCTGGCCTACGAAGGTGGGGAGGTCGACCCGTATCCGATCCTCAAAGACGCATACGCCCGAGCGATGCAGGTGCGTGCCGCGGCCCGGGCGTCGATGAGATTCGGTGAGGCCAAGCTGTCCTGAAGATCACGTAGGTAGGAAGCGTGCGTCGTCGAGGGCAGCTACTTCGGCGACGAGGTCGGGATGATCAGGAGACACCGTTCGCACTTCCCTGACCTCTGACGGGCGGTGGCTCTCCGTCGTGCACCCAGATGACCCGGGTGACTCCTGAGGCGGCGGCTGCCGCAGCCCACCCCTCCAACACCATTACCTCGCTGGTGGCAAAAGAGCGCTCCCGCTCATCGCGCGCCGCGTCGGTGATCAACACTGCCGTAAAACAGTTCATGCAAGCGCCCTGGACGTGACTGTCGTCTGACACGTCCCCCAAAGCGACCTTGACCCCCAGCTCCCTCAGTTCCGCACCGGCGCCCGGGTCCGAGACGAAGGCACGAACCTCGCGCCCCGGCGCTACCAACTCTTCTACGACCGCCCGACCCTTCGAGGTGTCGGCGCCGACCACGATCACCGGCATATTCCGAAACTTACCTCTTGGCGTCGCATGTCCGGACGTCCAACGGCATTTGACCTGGTTTCGCCAGTCAGCCCCTTCCGGTACAATCGCACTATCGGGATAGTGGAAATTCGACACCCCGTTGTCCCGTTCACATAAGAGGCCCATCAGAAGCGAATTATCGAGGTGATTGTCCGTGGCCACTGTTGACCTGGATCTCGGCGCCTACCAGCTCGGCTGGAAGGACGAAATCGAGTATGCCTTCACACCACGGAAGGGTCTCGATGAGGACGTGATCCGAGAGATGTCGGCCATGAAGAAGGAGCCCGAGTGGATGCTCGAGTTCCGTCTCAAGGCCTATCAGCGGTTCCTGCGCAAGCCAATCCCGCAATGGGGTGGCGGCGGGGCCCTGAACACCATCGACTTCGACGACATCTACTACTACGTCAAGCCGGCAGGTGAGCAGCAGAAAGACTGGGACATGGTCCCCGAGTCGATCAAGGCCACCTACGAGAAGCTGGGCATTCCCCAAGCCGAACGCAAGTACCTGGCTGGAGTAACTGCGCAATATGAGTCCGAGGTCGTGTACCACCGCAACCGGGAGGACCTGGAGAAGCTCGGCGTCCTCTTCACCGACATGGACACCGCCCTGCGTGAGTACCCCGAGATCGTCAAAGAGTACTTCGGCACCATCATCCCGCCCAACGACAACAAGTTCGCCGCACTCAACTCGGCGGTGTGGTCGGGAGGGTCGTTCATCTACGTCCCGCCGGGGGTGCATGTCGACCAGCCGTTGCAGGCCTACTTCCGGATCAACTCCGAGAACATGGGTCAGTTCGAGCGGACACTGATCATCGTCGACGAAGGCGCCTACGTTCACTACGTCGAGGGCTGCTCGGCGCCGGTCTACACCACCGACTCCCTTCACGCCGCAGTGGTCGAGATCGTGGTCAAGGAGGGTGGGCGCTGCCGCTACACCACGATCCAGAACTGGTCGAACAACGTCTTCAACCTGGTGACCAAGCGCGCCGCGGCCTACCGAAATGCCACCATGGAATGGGTGGACGGGAATCTAGGGTCCCGCCTCACCATGAAATACCCGGCGGTGTGGCTGATGGAGCCGGGCGCCCATGGCGAGGTCCTTTCCATCGCCTTCGCCGGCGAGGGCCAGCACCAGGATGCCGGAGCCAAGATCATCCACGTCGCCCCTGACACGACTTCCACCATCGTCTCCAAGTCGATCTCGAAGAGCGGCGGGCGCGCCGGATATCGGGGTCTGGTCCGGGTCGAGCCAGGTGCCGAGAACGCCAAGTCGTTCGTCCGCTGCGACGCCCTGATCCTCGACGAGGAGAGTCGTTCCGACACCTACCCGTACATGGAGATCGAGGAGAACGACGCCGAGATCGGCCATGAGGCCACGGTGTCCAAGGTCGGCGAGGAGCAGCTCTTCTACCTCATGTCCCGGGGTCTGACCGAGGACCAGGCGACGACGATGATCGTGGCCGGGTTCATCGAGCCCATCATCAAGGAGCTCCCGATGGAGTACGCGGTGGAGATGAACCGGCTCATCGAGCTCAACATGGTGGAAGCGGGGGCCGTTGGTTAGGACGACTACGTCGTCCTAGGTTCTACGTCTTTACGTTCTACGTTTTCCCGCGTCGGGCGTCGAGTTTCTGGATCAATTCGTGGGACGCCAGCTCGATCTCCTTGTGGTCCCATTGGGTCGCCCGAAATCGGCACGCCATCAGCCCGCTGCGATGGAGACGGCGCAGGTCACCGAACACGAAGGCGTAGCGGGCCTTGGTCTCCTCCGGTGCGCCTTCCGTCAGCCCGAGATGCCATAGGGAGTACGCCTCCCAGTCGTTGCGCTCGAGGAACTCGTTCTCCGAGGCGGCGCTCGGTTGCACGTCCGACCATTCGCTGCGCACCACGTATTGACGCGCCTCGATCAGCTCTTCGGCCTTGGCAACTGCAGCCTTGTTGACGAGGTACTTGGGCATCGCTTCCGTCGACACCTACCACCACGGTCACGGCCACAAACCACGCTGGGACCCACCCGACTTATCCTTGTCCCAACCGTGAGCCCGGAGCCAATCCATTAGTACCTACCTCGGGTTGGGCGCGGTCGTCCTGCTCATCCTGCTCACTGGTTTCTTCGTGGCCGCCGAGTTCGCGCTCGTCGCCGTCGATCGCAGCAACGTGGAGCGACGGGCGGAGGATGGTGATCGGAGGGCGCGGCGCATCCTCGCCTCCCTGCGCAATCTCTCCTTCGAGCTTTCCGGTGCGCAGCTCGGGATAACGGTGACGTCGCTGATCCTCGGTGCGATCGCCGAGCCGACAGTGGCGAGGCTGATCCAACCTGGGATCTCCTCGCTCCCATTCGTCACCGATACCGCAGCGCCTGCGGTGTCGGTGGTGATCGCATTCATCCTGGCGACGGGGGCGGCCATGGTGTTCGGTGAGCTGGTGCCCAAGAACCTGGCCATTGCCAGGCCGTACTTCTCCGGGGTCTGGTTCGCTATTCCCCTCCAGGTCGTCAACCGCGTGCTTCGCCGGCTGATCCTCTTCCTGAACGAGTCGGCCAACTGGACGGTCCGCAAGCTGGGCATCGAGCCCAGGGAGGAGCTGGCCGGTGTTCGGTCGATGGAGGAGCTCGAGCTGATGATCCGATCATCGGGTGAGGAGGGTCGTTTGGACGACGATGAGATGGAGCTGCTCACCCGGGCCATCACCTTCACCGAAAAGGTCGCTGCGGATGCAATGGTTCCCAGGGTCTCGGTCGTGGGGCTGAGCCGCCATGACTCGGTCGCCGAGCTCCGGAGGACCTCGGCTGCTACCGGCCACTCACGATTCCCGGTGTTCGACGAGGACCTCGATGACATCGTCGGCGTCGTTCACGTCAAAGACAGCTTCAACGTGCCCGAATCGCGGATTCCGCTCACGCCGGTCGGGGAGTTGACTAAACCAGCCCTGCAGGTACCGGAGACGAGCACTCTCGAATACCTGCTCACCCAGCTCCAGTCGGCAGGACGGGGGATGGCGGTGATCGTCGACGAATACGGCGGCACCGCCGGCATCGTCACCATCGAGGACCTCCTCGAGGAGATTTTCGGCGAGATCGAAGACGAGTACGACGCCGAGCCCATCGCAGAATCGGAGAAGGAAGAGGTTGAAGTCCTTTCCGGGCTCCTGCATCGTCACGAAGTCGAGGCGTTGATCGAATTCGAATGGCCCGAGGGCCGTTATGAGACCCTGGGCGGCTTTCTGGTCGCCGCACTGGGCCGGTTCCCTCAGGTCGGCGAGAAGATCCGGGTCGGTGAGACGTCTTTCGAGGTGCTGTCGATGGACGGTCACAGGGTCGATCAGGTGCGTGTCAGCCGAACCGGGGATCGGGAAGGGGACGAGGCGTGAACTGGCCTGCTTTTCTCTGGCTGGTCCTACTCCTCCTGGCCAACGGGTTCTTTGTCGCGGCCGAATTCGCCTACATCACGGCGCGGCGCAACGTCCTGGAGCAGGTACCGCGGAGGTCGGCCCAGATCGCCGTGGGGCTGAACAAGAACCTCACACTCAGTCTGGCCGCGGCCCAACTCGGCATCACGATGGCTTCGCTGTTGCTCGGTGCCGTGGCCGAGCCTGCCGTTGCGTCGATCTTCGAGCTCGGCCTCGGATTCCTCCCGTTATCCGAGAACGTGATTCACGGCATATCCCTGGTCATCGCACTCCTCATCGTCGTGTTCCTTCACATGGTGGTGGGGGAGATGGCGCCGAAGAACATCACGATCTCTGCTCCGGAACGAACCGCCGTGCTCCTCGCCATGCCGTTCCGCGGCTTCATCCTCCTCTTCCGGCCCCTGATCGCCCTTCTCAATGCCAGTGCCAATGGAGTGCTCCGCCTGTTCGGAGTTCGGCCGACGGACGCTCTCGAAGTCGGCCATTCAGCGGAGGACTTGGCGGTGATAATCGGGACCGGCAGGAAGGAGGGGGTCATCGAGGACTTCGCCCATCGCCTGCTCACGGGCGCCATCGTCTTCGGGGATCTCGACGCCTCCGAGGTCATGGTCCCCAGGCCGGACATCGTGGCCGCCCCTTCTGACACGCCCGTGGCCGGGATTCAGGAGATGATGAGGATCACGGGTCATTCGCGTATCCCCATATACGACGACGATCTCGACAACGTCGCCGGCTTGATCCACGTCAAGGACCTGATGACTGAAGAAATAGACCGGGATGCTCCGTTGCCCCCCGAACGCCTCAGGGAGCCACTTGTAGTCCCGGAGACTGCCCCGCTGCGATCTGTGCTCGACGAGATGCGACAGGCTCGATCCCATCTGGCCGTAGTGGTCGACGAGCACGGCAGCACGGCAGGGATCATCACGATGGAGGACATCGCCGAGGAGCTCGTCGGCGAGATCGCCGACGAGCACGACCCACGTCAGGAGCTGGTATCGGTGGAGCCAAACGGTCGAATCGTGGCCGCAGGCACCATGCGTCCTGGCGAGTTGGCCAGGTACGGAGTGAAGTTGCCTTCGGGTGACTATGAGACGATCGGGGGTCTCGTCATGGACCGTCTCGGGCGCTTGCCGCGTCGCGGAGACGAGATCGAGGACGAAGGCTGGAGGCTACGTGTCCGCAGCATCGAGGGGCGCCGGGTCGGGGAGGTCGAGATAACCCCTGTGGACGGAGCAACGCCCGACCAAGGGAGCTAGTTGGAGCGACCTACTACGTACCCGAGAAGAAGACCGCCGACGGCCGCCCACACGAGGGAGAACCCGTCTCCAACGGATGCGATCGCCGGGGCACCGGCGATCTTCATGATCGCCGACGCGGCGATACCACCGATGATCCCGATGAGGATTGCACCGAGGAGATTGCTGGCGTTGGCAACGAATCCGGCGATAAGGCCTGCGACACCGCCGACCGCCCCGGCGATGGCGAGCGCCTGCCACGTGGATGCGTCTAGGAACACCGCGGCACACCTGCTGTTAGAGGGGCCGCTGTGCAGGTCCACTGTCTCAGGCTGAGACGACCTTCTCCTCGACGACGGCCTTCATGGGGAATTGGACCGAGCGTCCTGCCATGCTGAATGGCTCGGTCAGCATCACCACGATCGTCGCCGGCCCACGTGAGACCACGTGGCCCGTGAAGGTGTGAAATCCGTCTTGATCTTGGGTTATGAAAGTAACGACCATTTGCAAAGTATCCGACTCACATCATCGTCACTCGGTTTCACTATCAGTTGGGTCGCTGGACCCATACTGGTACGGAGCGACGACGACTCTTGGTTTATCAATTCGTTACCCGCCGCCTCCTAGCTTGGTGAAAAGTGCGCCTTTTAATAGTTGAGGACGAGCCGGACCTGGCCAACGCGATCGCCAGGGGCTTGCGCCGTGACGGTCACGCAGTCGACACCGCATTGACTGCCTCCGACGCCGACATCAAGCTCCGCACCGCTACTTACGACCTCGTTTGCCTGGATTGGAGCCTCCCCGACGGCTCGGGTATTTCGCTCTGCCGCCGGCTGGTGAGTGGCGAACTGCCAACTCTCGAGGGCGAGCGGCCGCGGATCCTCATGCTCACTGCCCGCGACGGGGTCGAGGATCGGGTCACCGGTCTCGACTCCGGCGCAGATGACTATCTGGTCAAGCCGTTTGCATTTGCCGAGCTGTCGGCGCGGGTGCGTGCGCTGCTCCGGAGGGACGACGGCACCGACCCGGTGCTCGATGTCGGGCCGTTACGGCTCGATCCGGCCCGATTCGAGGCGTCCAGGGACGGCGTAGCCCTCGATCTCACGGCAAAGGAGTTCTCACTCCTCCACTACTTCATGGCTCATGCCGGTCATGTGCTCAGCCAGGAGCACCTTCTCGAGCACGTATGGGACGAGATGGCCGATCCAATGACGAATGTGGTCAGAGTCACGGTCAGCAACCTGCGGAAGAAACTCGGCGACCCACCGCTCATCGCCACCGTGGCCGGGCGCGGTTACAGGCTGGGTGAGTGATGCAAGCCTGGAACTCGATCCGCTTCCGCCTCTCGGTGCAGTACTCGGCCATCGTTTTCGGTCTGGGCGGTGCCCTGCTGGGCCTGGTCTACATGGCCCTCAGGAACTGGCTGCGAGCCCAGACGATGACGCGGTATGTGTGGAGCGGGCGCGAGGTGGTGGTGGATGGAGTCGAGGTCGTCCTGCCCACCATCGCAGCCCAAGAGGTGCGGGTGATCGAGTCGGTCTACAACGAAATCGTCCTCAACGAAGTGGCCAAGGCCACCATCCTCGCCCTGGTGGCCCTATTCCTGCTGAGCATCGTCGTCGGCTGGGTGATGTCGGGCCGGGTCCTCAGACCGGTCAAGGAGATCACGGACGTGGCCCGTGAGATCCAAGCCTCCGATCTGAGCCGCCGCATTGCCCTCGAGGGCCCTGACGACGAGATCACCCGGCTCGCCGACACCTTCGACGGGATGCTCGAGAGACTCGACCGCGCATTTGCCAGCCAGCGGCGGTTCCTCGCCGACACCAGCCACGATCTCCGCACTCCTCTGGCCGTGATCCGATCCAATGTGGAAGTGGTCGCCGATGACGAGGAGGCGACCGTGACGGACTGGCAGGAAGTGGGAGGGATCGTCCGCCGGAACGCCGAGAAGATGTCCGAGATGATCGACGGGCTCCTCGCCACCGCACGTCTCCAGACAGGCAAGGCGCAGGCGGTCGCCATCGACCTCGCAGATATCGTCGACGCCAAGGCCTCTGAATACGGCAAGCCCTTGGCGGAGAATGGAATGGTCCTCGAGAGCGTCGTGGCGCCGGCGCTGGTCGAAGGTGTGCCTGTCGCCCTCGACCGGGCCCTGACCAATCTCCTCGACAATGCCATCAGTGTGTCGGGCACCGGATCTCGGATCAGGATCGGGACAGGAGTGGTGGACGACTGGGCGTGGATGGCGGTGTCCGACGAAGGCCCGGGCCTGCCCGAGGAACCGGACGGCGGTCGGATCGGACTCGGGCTCTCCATCGTGGAGCAGATTGCGCAGGGTCACGAGGGCGCCCTCATCTCCGCGATCGGCCCCGATGGCGCAGGCACCACGATGACCATTTGGATCCCGAACGGCCATGCGACAGATTCCCCGCCCGATTTCACGCCATTTACGGGAGCTTGATCTCTCGGGTCCTAGGTTCGATGTGCCAGGAGGTTTCTAGACGATGACAAACGAGGAAATGACACAACACACAGGCCCGTCCGCCACCGAGCAAAGCCCGGTCAGCGACGAGAACCCCACCCCACACGGCTCGGTCGCGACCGAGGCGCCGTCCACCCAGGAGATTCCTGAAATCCCGGAGGCGGGTCAGATTCCCCCGCCCGCCGAGCCGATCCAGCCGGCCAAGGGCGGCTCAGCCCGTATGTCTCCATGGCTGATGGCCTTTCTAGCCCTACTACTGGTAGTCGGCTCCTCGGCGGCGACCTATCTGGTCACCACCATCGACAACGACGAGGTACCCGCCGGCCAGACTGCCGAGCCCGGATCCGACGAGCAAGCGGCCGCCGCCGAGCTGGTCCCCGGTGAGGAGCCGGTCGCCGACGCCGCCGCGGTGATCATGCCCTCGGTGGTCCAGATTCAGGCCGGCCAGGGTGTTGGCTCCGGTGTCATCTACGACTCCAACGGTTTGATCCTGACTGCGGCTCATGTGGTCGAGGGCGTCGACACCGTCACTGTGCGTTTCGCCGACGGTGAGCAGGTCGAGGGCACCGTCCGTGGTGGCACCTCCGGCGCGGATGTCGCCGTGGTCGAGGTCGATCGGACGGGTTTGCCGGCGGCCGAGCTGGCGCTCGACGACGATCCGCAAGTAGGCCAGATGGCCATCGCCGTGGGCAGCCCATGGGGGCTCCAGGGCACAGTGACCTCCGGGATCATCTCTGCCGTCGATCAGGCAATCCCTCAAGGGACCTCCGCTCGCGCCGTCCTCCAGACCGATGCCGCCATCAACCCGGGCAACTCCGGTGGACCTCTCGTCGACCGGCAGGGTCGGGTCATCGGGATCAACGTCTCGATCTTCAGCCTGTCCGGCGCCAACGACGGTGTGGGCTTCGCGGTCCCGATCGACATCGCACACGAGATCTCCGAAAGCATCGTTGCCGGTGAGGAGATCCAGACCGCATACCTCGGGGTTTCCCTCGGCGCGGTCGAGTCGGGTCAGGGCGGTGCCCTGATCGACGAAGTCACTGCGGGCACCGGCGCCGACGATGCCGGTCTCGAGGTTGGTGACCTGGTCATCTCCATCGACGGTGCTCCAGTTCAGGATGGCGGCGATCTCGCTGCGCAGGTGCAGACTCATCAGCCTGGCGACACGGTCGACCTCGTGATCGTCCGTGACGGCAACGAAATGACCATCCCGGTGACCATGAGCGAGCGTCCCGCCGACCTCGGCTGATCGAAAGAACCTCAGAGGCTCCTCCCTGTGGGCCCGGCTATGATGGCCGGGCCCACTGTCATTTGGTGGGTTGCCCCGGAGACAGCGAAGCCGGTTTGACCCCGGCGCTGTCCCGCAACTGTGAAGCCCCCTGACGGGGGACGAGCCAGGTCGCCTGATCTCCAGGGCCACGACGAAAGTCTCGGATGAAGACGGAAGCGTGGGCTCAGGGAAGCCACCGGCCTCTTCATCCTCCGATAACGGAGGATGTGTCTTATGAGAAGGATCGCCCTGATCCTCACCCTGCTGGTGTTCGTTGCATGTGCCGGGGAAAGCGGCAGCACGACCACAACCGGCGATGTCGCCACCACAACAACGGCGGAAGCCGACCCGACCACTACGACCCCGCAGGATCCAACCACTACTGTCGCTGATACCGGGTTTCCGGTGGAGGTGAGCGATGCCAATGGCGCGGTCACCATCGAGTCCAGGCCGGAGAGCATCGTCTCGCTGTCCTCGACGGGCACAGAGATGCTCTTTGCCATCGGCGCCGGCGATCAAGTGGTCGCCGTCGACGAGTTCTCCACCTATCCCGCGGAGGCACCGATAACCGACCTTTCCGGCTTCACCCCGAACATCGAAGCGATAGTCGGTTACGACCCCGACCTGGTCGTGATCTCGTTCGACCCGGGCGAGCTCGTGTCGGGGCTGGAGGCGGTCGGAGTGCCGACGCTCCTTCTCCCCACAGCTATGAGCCTCGACGATTCATACACCCAGCTGGAAGTCCTCGGGGCGGCCACCGGGCATGTCGGAGAGGCGGCTGAGGTGGTCGCGCAGATGCAGGCCGACATCGATGAGATCGTGGCCACGACCTCCATTCCTGCAGGAGTCACCTTCTATCACGAGGTCGATGCCACCCTCTTCTCAGCGTCTTCCAACAGCTTCCTCGGCCAGATCTACGGGCTCCTCGGTCTGACCAACATCGCCGACGAGGCCGACACGGAGGGCAGTGGCTTTCCGCAGCTCGCCTCCGAGTACATCGTCAGCCAGGACCCGGACATCATCTTCCTTGCTGATGTCGACTTCGGCGTGACGCCCGAAAGCCTCAGTGAGCGGCCGGGATGGGCGGAGATGACCGCGATACAGAACGGCGCCATTGTCCCGCTGGAGGCGTATCTGGCCTCGAACTGGGGCCCGCGTGTCGTCGAGTTGCTGGAGTTGATCGCCGAATCGGTGACCCTCGTGCCCGCTTCTTGAGCGAACTGTCGTCCCCGCCCGCCATCGCTCCGGCGCGAATCGGCGCCAGGCGGTGGTTGGTGGCGGCGGCAGTCCTGGTCGTTGTGGCCCTGGCCGGATTGCTCGTCGGCTCGGTGGCCCTGCCACCGGTGGAGGTGATCAAGGCAGTTGCCGACCGACTCCCGCTCGTGACAGTGGAGCATGGGCTGAGTGAGGTCGAGACGAGGCTCCTTTTCGAGTTGAGGATGCCTCGTGTCGTCATCGGCGGCCTGGTGGGCGCGGTGTTGGCGGTCGCCGGCGCTGGGTATCAGGGTGTGTTCCGGAACCCGCTCGCAGATCCGTATCTGCTCGGGGTAGCCGCGGGTGCCGGTCTTGGGGCAACCGCCGTGATCGGGCTCGGTGCCGGGTCGGCGGCGCTCCCTTTGGTGGCCTTCGTCGGCGGCATCGCGGCTGTGGGGGCAACCTATGCCTTGAGCCGGACGGTTGGTGGCCGGACTACCACGACGCTGATCCTGGCTGGTGTCGCCGTCGCCGCCTTCGCCACAGCCGTTCAGACATTCCTGCTCCAGCGCAGCTACGAGACCCTGCGAGAGGTGTATTCATGGATACTGGGCCGGCTGGTGACCGTCGGGTGGAGCGAGGTTTGGACCCTCGTCCCCTACGCGGTCGCGGCCGCGACCGTCCTTGTCCTCATGCGTCGCCTGCTCGATGTGCTCGGACTTGGCGACGAAGAGGCTGCGGGCCTCGGCGTCGACGTGTTGAGGGTGCGCCGTCTCGTGGTCCTGGCCGCGACCCTGGCCACGGCTGCCGCCGTGAGCGTCAGCGGACTCATCGCATTCGTCGGGATCATCGTGCCCCACACAATCCGTCTGCTCACGGGCTGGAGCTACCGGGTGATCATTCCGCTATCCCTGGTCTACGGCGCTTCGTTCCTCATCCTGGCCGACCTGGGTGCCCGAACGGTGGTGGCGCCAGGAGAGTTGCCCATCGGCGTCGTGACGGCGTTCTTGGGAGCCCCATTCTTCCTGCTCGTCCTGCGGTCGATGAGAGGCTCCTCATGATCTCCTGGCGTGATGTCGTGGTCTCTTTCGACGGTGTGACGGTGGTCGGGCCGGTGACACTCACAGTGGGCGACGGTGAGTGGGTGGGGTTGATCGGGCCCAACGGCGCCGGGAAGTCGACCCTTTTGAAGGCAGCGGTTGGGATCGTCGCCCACCAAGGAACCGTGGATCTATTCGGCCGCGACAGACGGGCAGGGGCGGACATCGCCTGGATGCCGCAGCGTCCCCTCATGCCGGACGAGATGAACGTCGTGAACTATGTCCTCCTGGGCCGGACCCCGCACCTCGGCTACCTGGGATCGGAGAGCCCCAACGATCTGGAGTCGGTGGGAAGAGCAATCGAGCGCCTCGCCTTGGTCGAGTTGTCTCATCGCCCTCTCTCCACTCTCTCAGGAGGCGAGGCACAGCGGGTCGTCCTCGCCCGGGCCCTTGCCCAGGAGGCGCCGGTGCTCCTACTGGATGAGCCGACATCCAGCCTCGACATCGGCCATGCGCTCGACGTTCTCGAAATACTCGATGAGCTGAGACTCCACGGAGGGTTGACGGTTGTCACGGCCCTGCACGACCTCACGTTGGCCGGCCGGTTTGCCGATCGACTCGTCCTCCTCGACAGTGGGAAAGTGGTCGCGGAAGGCAGCGCATCCAAGGTGCTGACCGAGGACACCCTCATCCCGAGCTACGGTGCCGGGATTCGAGTCGTGACCAACGGCGACGGGCCGACAGTGATCCCCACGCGGAGACAGAGTGACCGATCATCCCCGCCCACCGACTGAGTCCCCGCCTGCGGCGCACACGCGGCTTCCCTCGCTGGTGCTGGTCAATACCGGCGAAGGCAAGGGCAAGTCGACTGCCGCCTTTGGCACCGCGTTGCGGGCTGTGGCCCGCGGGTGGAAGGTGGGCGTGGTCCAGTTTCTCAAGTCGGGGGATTGGAAGGTCGGCGAGGAGGAGGTGGGCCGGAGGCTGGGGATGGACTGGTGGGCCTTGGGCGATGGGTTCACCTGGGATTCCGACGACATGGACGAATCGGAGGCGATTGCCCGGGAGGCGTGGTTCAGCGCAAAGACGAGGATGTCCTCGGATGAGTACGACCTGTTGATCCTGGACGAGATCACCTATCCAATCAACTGGGGCTGGATCGACCTCGACGACGTGCTGGCCGCCATCGCACACCGCCCGAGTCGGCTGAACCTGATCTTCACCGGACGTGATGCTCCTGCCGCCCTGGTGGACGCAGCCAACACCGTTACCGAGATGCGGAAGGTAAAGCACGCCTTCGACGACGGGATCATGGCCAGACGCGGAATCGACTACTGAATAGTCGTTTTCGCGCACCGATGTCGGCTTGTGGACCGATATCGGTGCGCGAAAAGCGTTCTCAGACCCCGGCGCGCACCATCTCGACGGCTTCCTCCACCGTCAGCGATTCACCCGCAACCGTCGCATGGGCGAACTCCTGGCTGCCAAGCGCCTCCTGGGTGGCCGACACCTGGGCGGCGTAGTCGTGCTCTTCTGGCGGAGGCCATATCGCGACTCGGTGCTTGCTGGCGACCAGGTCGGCAAGCCCGAAGAGACGGGCGGCGACAATGTCGCGGCCCTGGGCGTGGGCCCCGACGGCCAGCGAGGCGATGGCGATGGCCACACCACGCATGTCCTCTGCGGCCTCGGCCAGGACGAGACTCTCGACCAGGGCGTTCTGGGCCCGTCCGAACTGGGCGTGCCGGTGCGCAGTCTTCCCCATGTGATAGAGGTATTCCCCGAGAGCGGCTCTGGCGCCGGCCCTTTCGCTGACGACGGTGGCACGGTCCCGGTTCTGCTCCACCACTCTTTGTAGTTCGGCGGTGGTCGGGTTCGATTGGATCATCGTTTTCATCTCGAAGAGGTTGTTGGCCGTCTCCTCATAGAGGCTGAAGCCCTCGAGCACCGACTTGAACAGCTCCAGTGCGAAGTCGTGGTCGCCGGCGAGCCACGCCATCGCTCCCAACCCGGCGTCGGCGTGAGCCACGCCCAACGAGTCGCCGGCGATGACGAGGAGATCCCGACCTTCGGTATACCTGTCTGAGGCCTCGTTGTAGTCGCCTTCGTCACGTGCCACGGCGCCGAGCCTGAGCGCCGACCATCCAATGTCGAGGACACCCGAATGGTCGAGGAACAGCCCGTGGCTCTCGGTCATCTTCGCACGCGCCTCCTCCAAATCTCCCTGAAGGCGGGCCATCGTTGCCCAGACCGCGAGGGTCCAGGCCAGCATCCAGGTGTCGCCGACCTCACGGTTGATGCGCTCGGCCTCGGGTGCGAGACGCTTTGCCTCCTCGAGATCGTCCCTCAGCCAAGCCGTTGCCATGAGCTGATAGGCCTGGCGCGCCTCGCCACGTCGATCTCCAAGACTCCGGTAGATCTCCATCGCCTCGGTGAGGGCGCTATACGACTCGTCGAATGCGAGCCGGCGGCTGGCGAGGAGCCCGGCGCCATTCAGCGCCCGGGCGACGATTGCGGGATCGACACCCTCCCGGTGAGCCAGCGTGCGCTCGAGCCATTCCGTCCCGTCGCTGACCTCGCGTTTCATGACCCAGAACCAGCGGAGGGCCCCGGCCATGGCCATCGCATCCTGTGCCCGGCCCGAGTCGTGTAGCCACTCCAGTGCTGCCCGCAGGTTGTAGCGGTCGCGTTCGAGACGATCGGCCCAAACGTTCTGCTCGTTTTCCAGGATCTCGCTGTCACCTTCCTCTGCCATGGCCAGGAAGAACCCGGCATGACGGTCGCGGAGTGCCGAGAGCTCGGCGCCCTCGTCGAGCCGCATGCGGGCGTAGTGGCTGATCGGCTCGAGGAGCCGATAGCGGACCGGGTCGGTGTCCGTTGCCATGACAAGGGACGTCTCGACGAGACGGCCGAGGAGGTTCATCACGTGCTCCCGAGCGACCAGGCCCCCGGAGCAGACACTCTCGGCCGCCTCGAGAGTGAATCCGCCGTTGAACACCGACAGCCGCGTGAACAGGACCCGCTCCGCGCCACCGAGGAAGTCATAACTCCAGTCGAGAGTGGTCTCGAGCGTCTGTTGATGAGGTGGCAGGTCACGAGCCGTCCCGGCGAGCAGGGCGAACTGTTGGTCGAGGCGTTCGACGAGTTGTCCCATCGACAACACCTTCAGCCGTGCTGCCGCCAGTTCGATGGCGAGGGGGATCCCGTCCAGTCGCCGGCATACCTCGGCTATCTGCTGAGCATTGGCCAGGCCAAGCTCGAAATTCGGATTCACCAAACGTGCCCGGTTGACGAACAATTCGACGGAGTGGAACGAGGCGATCTGATCCAAGGATCTGATGTCCGCACCGGGAACGGCAAGCGGGGATATCTGCACCAGGTGCTCTTCCCTGATCGAGAGCCACTCCCTGGTAGTGGCCAGGATCTTCAATCTCTCCGTGCCCTGCAGCAGCTGATCGGTCAGCTTGGCCACGGCGTCGATGAGGTGCTCACAGCCATCGAGGATCAACAGCGAGTGTGCCTTGGCCAGTCGCGAGATCAGCGTGTCCATGATCGATTGGAGCGGGCTCTCCGTGATGTGGAGCTGGCGGGCCACGGCGGCGGCGAGAAGATTGTCGTCCGCCACTCTCGAGACCTCGACGAACCACACACCGTCTTCGAAGCTCGAAGCCAGCTCTTCGGCCACCTTCAGTGCAAGGGTCGTCTTGCCGACGCCGCCGGGACCGGTGAGCGTCACCAGACGCGAGTCCTCGAGGGCTTCGAGGACCGAGTCCTTCTCGTGTTGACGGCCGACGAGGGAGAGGTCCCGGATCGGGAGGTTGCCCTTGGACGACGTCAGTGTTCGCAGAGGTGGGAACTCGGTCGGGAGCCCGTCCACGCTCAGCTGGAAAATGTGCTCCTCGTGGGTCAGGTCACGCAGCCGATGGGTACCCAG
The DNA here is from genome assembly GCA_963810465.1 of uncultured Acidobacteriota bacterium. GTDB lineage: Bacteria > Actinomycetota > Acidimicrobiia > Spongiisociales > ZC4RG35 > JARDZU01. Next base: position 534,426 of record CAWENM010000002.1, read on the forward strand.
ATCCTCGAGACGGGTCCCTTCCGGGAGGTTGTATTCGACGAGACGGGCCGTTGCCTCGGAGATCAGGGTCTGGCCACCGTGCCCGCTGTCGCCTATGCGCGCCGCCCGATGGACGTCGATGCCGACGTAGTCGGAGCCACCCAACCGACCCTCACCCGTGTGGACTCCGATCCGCACGACCACGTCCTGCGGTGACCTCCATTCTTCGGATGCCAGCCGCCGCTGGATCTCCACCGCGCTCGAGACCGCGTCGAGGGCCGACTGGAAGGCAACGAAGAAGCCATCGCCCTCGTTCTTGACGATTCGGCCACGGTGCTTCCCGGCTGACTCGTGCACGATCGCGTTGTGGCGCTCCAGGACGGCCCGGAAGGCATCGCCGAGCTCTTGGAGCATCCTCGTCGAGCCTTCGATGTCGGAGAATAGGAAGCTGACCGTCCCGAGGGGGAGGTCACCTGAAGTCGTCACGGTCACCAAATTAACAACGGCCGGACCGTTGCCCGCCGCCGTATTCGATGGTTTCAGGGTCAGATCAAGATGCTTGGCGGGCCCGTCGGAGCAGGGCTGCTCGCAAAGCATCAGGATCGAGGTCGAGACCGTAGAGGACCCCGGTGGCGCGATCGGGCCCTTCGATATCGGTCAATGCCACCGCGAGGTGCTCGACTCCGATATGTCGATGACCGAGATCCAGCGCTGCACGCAGGGCGTCCTTCAGTATGTCCTTGGCGCCGTTGGTGAATGGGATATGTCCGCTTCTCTTGCCACGAGCCGGCCCTGCTACCTCGATCAATGCCGGGTCCAGGCCGACTGATGCCAGCGCCTCCCGGTCCATCCGGTCGAGCTCGGCGCGGATGGACTCGACATCCGGCATCAGGTCTTCGAGAGATCGCGCATGGGCTACGCCGATGAGGAGATGCTCGGTGCCAATGCGGGAATCGCCACGGGTCTGTGCCTCCTCGACGGCGTGAGTCACCACGAGCCGGGCATCTTTGGTGAATCGCTCGAACACAGCTACCTCCCGTGCTTCTTGTGCACCGCTTGCCGTGACACGCCCAGGGCATCGCCGATCTGCTGCCACGTCCAGCCATGGGCCCGGGCCGCCTCGACGTGGGTCGCCTCCAGCCTCTCGGTCAAGCGTCGGAGCACTACCACGGCCTGAAGACCCTGGGCAGGGTCATCGCTGTCGGCGCCGGCCAGCTTGGGAGATGTCATCCTGTCATCCTAGGTTGACAGACCCTCGTTGTCAACCAGGGTTGACCGGCCGAATACAGGTGTGGGCGGCTAGATCCGTCTTCGGGCCGCCAGACGGAACAACGCCCGCGCACCGTCTCCAAGCGGCTCGAAGCGCGGGTCCTTGGTTTGCCCCCTCAGCCATCGGATATAGATCTGCTGGAGGACGACCCCGAGCTTCCAGGTCCCGAAGACGACGTACCAGTCGACCTCGCCCAGGTCCCTCCCAGAGCGCTCGCCGTAGCGGTCAAGCGCGGCCCGCCGGTCGAGCCATCCAGGCGAGGTAGTGGGCATCGGCGCCAACGTCGACTTCTCCTCTCCCTCGTCGTACCACGATGCCATCAGTGTTCCCACGTCGGCGAGAGGATCCCCCCGCGTCGCCATATCCCAGTCGTACACAGCCACACACACACCAGGGTCGGCCGGGGATACCGCCATGTTGTCCAGACGCCAGTCGTTGTGGATGATCGTCGGCGACCCCGACTGCGGCACACTGGATCGAAGCCATTTGCCCACGTCGTCGGCGAGGGGATCGTCGTCGTCCTTGGCCTGTTCCCAGCGTCTCCACCATCCCTCGACCTGCCGCTCCAGGAACCCGTCCGGATGCCCGAGGTCTTCGAGACCACAGTCCGCCGGGTCCACCGAGTGAAGCTCGACCAGCGTGTCGATCACGACCGCGGACAGCTTCCGGTTGGCCCGGTCGTCCCTTCCCGCTCCGAAGAGGTCGGGGACGAGATCACGGATGACGACACCGGGCTTGGGCTCCATGAGGAAGAAGGGAGCACCGATCACGTCGGGGTCTTCACATAGCGCAACGGCCCGGGGCGCCTTGTCGAAGCCCTTCCAGAGTCGGGAGAGGACCGTGTACTCCCGTGTCATGTCGTGGGAGCTCTCGGCGACGGGACCCAATGGGGGCCTTCTCAGCACGAGCTGCTCACCCCCCGGGAACTCGAGCAGGTAGGTGAGGTTGGCCTTGCCACCGGCGAACTGCCGGACGGCTGGAGAGCCGGTGGGCAGCGACTCGTTGCCAGTAATCCAGCCGCTGAGGCGATCGACATCGAATTGCTCGTCCTGGCGGACCTCGATGACCTCTTCCACGAGTCGAAGGGTATCGGGGGGTCTACTCTCCACGTTCACCCGCATGCCAGAGACCACACCGTTCGAGATCTGTGATCGCTTGACGGAGGCGTACGCCGATCTATCGCCGATCGCCGCAACCGAGGCCGGCATTCCGGGTCGCGATCATCTGTGGGACGACTTTTCGCCCGACGGAGAGGCGGCGAAGGAGGAGCTCAGGGCCAGGGCTGTCGCCGATCTCGAGCGGCATCTCGATCACTCCGACCCGGTACAGGCGACCGCGGCACGTGTAGCGAGTGGTTATCTGAGTTCGGAGCGCCGCCTCTACGACAGCGGGCATTGGAAGCGGGACCTCAACCACATCTTTGGCCCTTTTCAGACTGCCCGTGACACCTTCGACATCGTGTCCAAGGTCGGGCCTGAGGCGTGGGAGAACGTGACCGTCCGCCTCTCCACCTGGGGCGACATGCTGGACGGATACAGGGCCAGCCTTCTCGTCGGCCTCGACGAAGGGGACACGGTCGCCCGACGTCAGGTGTTGAGCGTCATCGAACAGATGCGCTCGGTGGCCGGCCCCGAGTCGCGGTTCACGGCTCTACCGCCGATGGCGGCGGCCGCCGGCGGTGACGAGGATCGGGTAGCGGGAGCCGTCGACCGGGCCCGATCTGCATCAGCTGAGTTCGCTGACTGGCTCGAGACCTCGTATCTGCCCAGGGCGAAGCTCTCCGACGCCGCAGGGCTCGATCGCTACGCGGAGGAATCTGAGCGATTCCTCGGAATGCGGCTCGACCCCGACGACACGTACGAGTGGGGATGGTCCGAAGTGCACCGGCTGCTCGGCGAGATGCAGGACACCGCGGCGGAGATCGACCCGAATCTGAACATCGATGAGGTGATCGACCTCCTGGACGGCGACCCCGGTCGCTCGGCGCCGGACCATCACGCCTTTGCCGACTTCGTCCGGGACATTCAGGCGCGGGCCGTGGAGCGCCTGGATGGGACGGCGTTCGACGTGCCGCCACCGATGTGCGACGTGACGGTCAATCTCGCCCCCAGCGGAGGCGCTCTGGGAGCGTGGTACGTGGCGCCATCTGAGGACCTCGAACGGCCCGGCTCGATCTGGTATGCCCTGGGCGAGAGAACCCGGATCCCGTACTGGCAGGAAGTCGCCACCGCGTATCACGAGGGATTCCCGGGCCATCACCTGCAGGTCGGAATCGCAGTGCTGCAACGGGAGAAGCTGTCCCGGTTCCACCGCTTGTTCGTGTGGTACCCGGGCTCGGGCGAGGGATGGGCACTGTATGCCGAGCGTCTCATGGAGGAACTCGGCTTCTTCGAGAACCCGGAATATCGACTGGGCTTGCTCGCGAGCCAACTTTTTCGGTCAACGAGGGTCGTCGTCGACATCGGGGCCCATCTGGAGAAGCGGATCCCCGACGACGCTCCTCTCCACGCGGGCCAGGTGTGGGACTACGACCTCGCCGTGGACTACATGGAGAAGATCGGCAGACAGCCGCGGGACCTGGCCGAATCGGAGGTCCTGAGGTATCTCGGGTGGCCCGGCCAGGCCATCTCCTACAAGGTGGGGGAGCGCGAGATCCTCGACATCCGCAAGCAAGCGATGGCCGAGGCCGGCGACTCATTCGACGGCAAGGACTTCCACCGCCGGTTGTTGGACGCGGGCGCGATCAGGCTCGATCACCTCCGGGAGACGATGTCCTGAGTCCCGGTTGAGCCTCAGCAGCCGTTCGAGACCAGCGTCGGGTGGGGGTTTATCGCCCCGCCGTCCCCGTACATGCCGAAGTGGAGGTGAGGATTCGCCCCCTGGGCGTTGCCCGACGTCCCGACGTACCCGATGACGTCACCCGCGCTCACCTCGCCGGTCTTGCCCGAGGCATCGAGGTGGGAGCCGAGATACTTGATCCCGTCACTTCCCAGCAGATTGAACTGGAGCCCGCCGATTGTCCCCTCGATGAGCTCGACAGTGCCCGAGACCGGTGCCCTGACCGAGGCGCCCCGTTCGGCGAAGATGTCATTGCCTTCATGGAATCGTGAGCCGCCACGGGGGAAGCCCCAATCGTTGAAGTAGCGGCCGCCCTCGACCGGGCACACCCAACTCGACCCGCCCGGCACCGCGAGCGTCTGGCCGGGTCGGATCAGGTTGACATCGGACAAGCCGTTCAAATCGGCCAGTGTCGAGATATTCGTGCCGTACGCGGCGGCGATGTCACCGAGACGGTCCCCCGTCTGGACCACGTAGCTGGCCGATCCTCCACTCCCGGTGCCCACGAAGGCGGGCCCATCGAGGAAGAGTCGGGTACCGGTGTAGACCTTCCCATTCGTGATCCCGTTGGCGGCGGCGATGGTGTCGGGCGACACGCCCGAGTACTGCCCGGCTATCGAGTCGAGGGTGTCGCCACGCTGAACGATGTGGTACCGGCCCGGTCGTGATGAGGTGGCCTCGGCGGCCTGTCCGTCGGCAGCGGGGGGACTGGCTGGAGCGGGTGACTTCTTCCTGGTGGTCGGGATGAGCACCTCCTGACCGGGGCGGATCAGATCAGGGTTGGCCATGCTGTTTGCCTCGGCGATGTCGGACGCGCTGGCGCCGTAGGCGGACGCGATCTTTGACAATGTCTCGCCTTGGCTCACCACATGGACCTGCTCCACGGAGCCGTCGACACCGGGGATGAGGATCACCTGGCCGGGCCGGATCAGGTTGGCATTCGAGATCTCGTTGAGCTCGATGACATCCGACAGGGAAACGTCGTGGTCACGTGCGATCTCGCTGAGGGTGTCCCCGCGCTGCACGGTGTACTCCAAGGAAAAAAGAGCCACAGTCAGGGCGAGAACCGAGCCAACAGCAAGGGCGCGGGCGCGTCGATTGACTGGCATGAAGGTCCAACTCCTTCAGGCCCCTTTTTCCGTCCGCTAGTCCACCCTAACCGGAGATCGCGAAATTGCCAGCTAAACCCTTTTCTGAACCAGGAGCACGGGTTTCAACCCCGGTTTGCCGGCGAGGAGACGCAATTGACCGCAGGCCGCGTCGATGTTTCGGCCCCTGGTGTCGCGGACGGTCACATTGACACCGCGTCTCCCCAGCTCCCGGGCAAAGGCATCGATGGCCGTCCTGCTCGATGCCTTTTCCTTGGTCAAGGGTGTCGGGTTGAGGGCGATCAGATTGACGTGGGCACGAAGTCGCCGGGCGATCGCGGCCAGCTTCATTGCCTGATCGGTGGTGTCGTTGACGCCATCCATCATCGTCCACTCGATCGAGAGCCGGCGCCGCTTCTTCTCGAAATAGCCGGCGGCGGCTTCCTCGAGCTCTGCCAGCGGATAGCGCCGGTTGATGGGCACAAGGGTGCTCCTCAGCTCGTCGTCGGCGGCGTGGAGGCTCACAGCCAGGGAGACGGGCCACGGCTCTTCTGTCAGTCGTCGTATTCCCGGCACCATGCCGACCGTCGACACCGTGATCGATCGCGCCGACAACCCCATGACTTCGATCATCCGCCGGATCGCCTCCCTGACCCGGTCGTAGTTGGCCAGCGGCTCGCCCATCCCCATGAAGACGACGTTGGTCAGGTGGTCGGGTGTTCCTGGCATGCCGATCTGACGAAGGAAAGCCTGCGCGTATGCGACCTGCGCCACGATCTCGCCCGCGTCCAGATGGCGCTCGAACCCGAACTGGCCCGTGGCGCAGAATGTGCAACCGAGGGCACAGCCCGCCTGACTCGAGATGCACAGCGTGGCTCGCCGTGGATATCCCATGAGAACGGCCTCGATCGCGGCCCCATCGGGAGCCCGGAACAGCCACTTGCGGGTAGTGCCGCCATCGGCGGTCTGCTCTGTTTCCACATCGAAGGGCCAGAGGCGCTCCACTCTGGACCTCACTCCGGCCGGCAGATTGGTCATGTCCTGACTGCTCAACACGGGCGTCCTGTACAGCCAGTCGCGCAATTGGTCGACCCGATACGACGGCTCGTCTTCGAGGAGCTCGCCCAGATCCTCCGGCTGATGGAGGTAGGGCACCGTCAGGCCAGGGAGCGGGCCTGTTCGATCCAGGTCCTGGCCCGGGCGCCGCTGACCCCGGCGGCCTCGGCGATGGTGTCGGGGGTTGCCGACGCCAGCTTGGAGACGGCGTCGATCCCGGCGTTCTTGAGACGGCTGGCGAACACGGGGCCGATCCCGTCTATGGCATCGATCCCTAGAGCCGTCGCATCCGGGGCGGCGGTTCGCAACACCGGTGGCTCCGGTTCCCGCGACGCTGCCACCGAGATGAATCGATCGCGCATTGCCCACACCAGGGCGGCTGCAGCGCCGACGACACCCACGACTTTGGCCAGCGTCTTCATCAGTCGTGATCGTACCCATCCGTGGCCCGATCTACCCTGGCCGGCTGATGAAAGTCGACTTCTATTACCCCCCCGGCCCACCCGAGGACGCTCCGGAGGCGGCGGTGACCGCGGCGAGCCTCGGCTACGACGGGTTCTTCACGGCTGAGACTCAACACGACCCCTTCCTCCCGTTGGCACTCGCCGGGTCGGCCCAGCCCGGTCTCGATCTCGGAACGGCGATCGCAGTCGCCTTCCCGAGGTCTCCGATGGTCACGGCCATGACGGCCTGGGACCTGGCCCGGTTGTCCAGGGGCCAGTTCATGCTCGGCCTGGGGACCCAAGTCAGGGCCCACATCGTCCGACGTTTCTCGACGACGTGGGACCGTCCGGTCCCTCGGCTCCGGGAGTACATCCTCGCCCTTCGGGCGATCTGGCGGTCTTTTCAGGACTCGAGCCCTCTCGCCTTCGACGGTGACTTCTATCAGTTCTCGCTGATGACGCCATTTTTCAACCCGGGGCCGATCAAAGATCCGGACGTTCCGGTCTATATCGCCGGCGTCGGCCCTCATCTGAGCCGTCTCGCCGGCGAGCTCTGCTCGGGGTTCCACGTCCATCCCTTTCACACGGTCCGCTATCTCGATGAGGTAGTGCTCCCCGGGATTGCGGCCGGCGCGGGGAAATCCGGGCGAACACTCGACGATGTCGAGGTGGCGACAACTGTCTTCGTCATGACCGGCGAGACCGACGCCGACGTCGAGCAGGCGATGGGGCCGGTGCGGCAGCAGATCGCTTTCTACGCATCCACGCCCTCCTATCTCCCGGTTCTGGAGGCAGAGGGGTGGGATTTCGGCGGTGAGCTCAACGCGATGTCGAAACGCGGCCAGTGGGAGGAGATGGCCGGGCTCGTCCCCGACGACGCCGTGCTCACGGTGGGGGTGGCGGCCACGTCCGACCGTCTCGCCGAGGCCATACAGGAGCGATATGGCGATCGGGTGCAGCGGATCGGCTTCTACACGATCGGTCCCACTCTCGACGCCGACGCCGAGGCCCTCCGCGAGGTGATCCGCAAACTGAAGACACCGCGTACCTGAGGTATGTAGCGCCAAATATGACGCAACGGGGACAGAGAAAGGGGGGCGGCCCGTTCTGTGTCGGCCCAGCGCCACATATGGCGCCATGAACCTCAGGTAACGGGTCTAAAACACGATGGCGCTGGTGGTGTCGACGCGCGGATCGGGGTGAGTGGAGCGGGTGTCGCCGTCGATGTGGATCATCGAGACCGGGCCCCAACCGGGCTGGTGTTCGCCAACCTCTTCGATGAGGTGCCCGCGCCTCCGAAGATCGGCGACAGTGGTCGCGGCGACTCCCGGTTCCACGAGGAGTTGCCCTTCTGAGAACGGCCCGAATTCCCGGATGACCCATCGGGGCGCGTTCTGAGTCTCCTCGATCGATTGACCGGCCACGACGGCTCGGGCCGCGACTTGAGCCACGAGCTGCGGCTGGACCGCGCCACCTCTCGTCCCGATTACCCACTTCGGCTCCTGATCACGGGTCCAGAGGGTGGGGGAGAGGGTGTGGAGCGGGCGCTTCCCGGGCAGCAGCTCATTGGGGTGTCCGGGCGTCAGCGAGAAGCCGCTGCCACGGTTGTGGAGCAGGAAACCGCTCCGACCGGCTCCGAATGAGGACCCGGTCCCCTCGAAGTTCGATTGGATGATGGACACGGCCATCCCTTCCGCGTCGACAACGCACATATATGCGGTGCTCGACTCGGAGCCCATCTTCCGTGGCCAGACCCCGGTCCTTCCCCGGTCGACCGTGGCAGCGGCGCGGGCCAACCGGTCGCGATCGAGGAGAAGCTGCCCGGGAAGGGGTGCATGTTCGGGGTCGGCGACGAGATCGTCTCTCTCCCAGGCAAGCGAGCGAAACGCTTCGATCATCAGATGCCACCAGTCCGGGTCCGAGGGGTCCGACGGCGGTCCCAGCATCTCGAACACGGCGAGGGTGCCGGGTCCTAGATAACCCTGTGAGTTGGGAGGGATGGTCCAGGCGGCCATGTCCCCGACTGCACACGAGATCGGGGTCACCCATTCGGCGTGGGGCCGGGCCAGGTCGTCCCGGGTGATCAGACCGCCCAGCTCCTGCACGATGTCCTTGGCGGGGTCCCCGAGATAGAACGCTTCGCGCCCGTCCTCGCCAACAGCTTGGAGGGTGGCGGCCAGCGCCGGCCGTTTGACGAGGTCGCCCCGTGTCACCGGCTCTCCCTCCGGGTAGAACTCCCGGATCGCCTGCTGCCCGGCGTAGAACGACGTCTGCTCGAGAAAGGTGAGCGCCTGCTCGGTCGAGACTTCGAACCCGTCGGTCGCGTATTCCACGGCGGGGGCCAGGCACTCATCCAGCGGCAGGCGGCCTAGCTCGGAGGACAGGGCGGCCCAACCATCCACGCATCCCGGCGCGGTGACGGAGAGCATGTGGTCCCGCGGGATGGACCCGAGGCCTCGAACCGGCTCCCGGTCGGCATTGGAACCGGCTCGGCCGGAGGCATTGAGCGCCCGGGGCATGTCCCAACCCGGTCGATGCACCAGGGCGAAGAGATCGCCGCCGATGCCACATGTCTCCGGGGCGACGACTCCCTGGGCTGCGGTGGCGGCGATCGCTGCGTCCACCGCGTTCCCTCCCCCGATCAGCACGCGTTTGGCCGCCTCCGTGGAGAGATGATGTGGGGTGGAGACCGCCTGCGTCAGGATGTCTTGAGGTCGGGGAGCACCCGATTCAACGCATCGAGGACGGAGCGGACCACCGCTCTCGACTCCTCGTCCTCGACATAGGCGCACCCGATGAGGTGGCGCTCGCTCGCCTCGGTGACTACGACGATCTGTGCCACCGCCACTTTCCGGCTTCCCAGCGTCGGTATGTCCATGGACGAGACCGCAACCGCCGACTCTTGGTGGATTGCCTGGCGGATCGCCTCGAGAGTCGCCTCGGCGATCTGACGGGACCGAGTCGTCATCGCCGCCGCACCTTTCGATGTTCCGGTGAACACCTCGTTTTGCCACCGCAAAGTCACAGAGACCTCGGCGCGGGAGCCATCCAGGAGCTCACTCACATCGACCAGCGCAGGGCGAAACCCCATGTCGAGATCGGAGTCGGCGAGCTGGACCACGGAAACGACCCGCCGATCGATTTCTTCGCCGAAAAGTGCCTGGCTGAGGGACTGGACGTCTCTCACTACCTGCTTCGGCGGCTTGTTTCTCCGCGCCAGAACGTGGATTTCCTCGATGTGGCCGTTGCCGGCGACGATCCTCGCCGCTTCGACACCGTCGATGCGACAGATCTTGTCCTGGAGGGCGATTAGGTCCATGACTGGTCAGCGTACAGTCAACGACGAAGGTCATCGGGATAACAGGACCCATTTCCTCTTGTTCAAGGTCGCGAGAGGCTCTAGATTGCGTCGGGCTGGAAGGCAGCTATTGGAAACGTGGGGCAGCCGAGGTCTCTGACCCGTCTGCCTGGCCTATGGCGGGCGAAGTCAGGGGCCTTTGACATGTAAAAGGTTCCCCGTCAAGACTTGCCGGGGAAAGAGGTGAGACCGGCGTCAGACGTCGGCCTTGTAACTGGACGCCCATCGAACCTAGCGGAGCGGATCGTCAACACCGGCACACAACGTCGGTGAAATACGGCACCAACAGGTGAGCGTTCTTGATGAAGGCATTTCTGGCCCGTAATCGCATATATGTCGCGAGCCTGCAGATAGTGCTCGCCGGCGTAAGAATCGGCTGATATAGGCGCCGGCTCACCAAATCACGGTCACACATGTCGTCGAGGGGCTCAATGAGGCTAGGTAGGAAAAGACCGTTGCGGGGATGGTTCGGACGTCTCCGCCCCACGGTGCAGCGTCGGTTGAAGATCGCTGTGCCTTACTCGCTCATGGGTCTGGCCGCCCTCATCGGGTCGTTTCTGATCTCCGACATGCCCAACTGGCTCTACTGGGCCCCGTTCGCATTTCTCTTCGTCCTGCTCGAGTTCTTTGCGGTCGAGGTCAACGATCGCATGTTCCAGTCCGCATCTGTGATGGTGGCAATGAGCGCAGGGGTGATTCTCGCCATGCAGCCGGGTTCCGACGCAATGTTCGGTCTGGCGTTGATGGGCGCCCTTGGCATGTTCACCCCGCTCGACTTGAAGGAAAAGCGGTGGTTCCAACCACTGGCGAATTTCGGGCAGATGGCCACCGCCGGCGCGGTCGCCGGCCTCATCTTCGATACGTATCTAGACGGTTTGGCAGTCGAAGCCGGCTCGCTGATCACGGTGCTGGCCGTGTCAGCGGCTGCGGCTCTGGCCTACGCCACAGTGCAAAACTTTCTGGTGCGTCACGCGGTGAAGGTCGTCTTTGGTCGGGACAATCTCGAGCCCTGGTCGCAGATGCCGGTTCTGTTCACCGGTGAGGTGGCCATGGGCTTGGTCGGAGGCCTGATCGGCGCCGCCTTTCTCATCGCCAACAGCGAGGCGATCATCGTTTTCATCGTCGGTGTCTTTGCCCTCGGCCACATGTGGCTCTATGCCTTCGCCCAACTGCGTGACGCGCACATCGGGTCGATCCGGGGCTTCGTCAAGACACTGGAGGCCAAGGACATGTACACCCGCGGCCATACCGAGCGCGTGGCGTTCTTCGCTCAGATGATTGGTGAGGAGATGGGCTTCACGGGCACCCAGCTCGAGACCGTGCGTTGGGCGGCCCTGATCCATGACCTGGGCAAGCTGGCGGTCCCTACCGAGCTAATCCGGAAGAGGGGCCGGCTCGATGAGGACGAGTACGCCGAGATGAAAGCTCACGCCCAACTCGTCGAGGAGATCCTCGCCGAGGTGGACTTTCTCCAGCCCATGGTCGAGATCGCTTCCGGCCATCACAGCAACTTCGACGGCAGCGGCTACGGGGGGAGTGGGCACAGCCAGGGCGAGGCCCCCCGCATCGAAGCCTGCATCGTTGCCGCCGCCGATGCCTTCGACGCCATGACTTCGGCACGTTCCTACCGGATGGCCCTCTCCCAGCAATACGCCATTTCCGAGCTGAGACGCAACTCGGGCGCCCAGTTCCACCCAGCGGTCGTCGACGCCTTCGAGCGGGCATTGACCAAGACCGGGCGTCGCTGGGGTGCGCCGCATGTCAACGACGAGGAGATGGCCCGACGTCTCGCCGAGGAGCCGGAGCTGACCCTCCGTGGCTAGCTGGAGCCCACGCGCCCTGTCGATTGTCTCCTGGCTCTATGTCATCGTCATCGCCGGTGTCGGTCTCTACGCGGCCACACTCGCCACGAGCGACTCGATGACACTGCTGGTCGCGGTGACCGCGCTGGTGCTGGCCTCGATGATCGGGGTCGCTGCCTCCAACACGGGAAATCGTTTCACAGTCGGTCTGGCGGTAGCTGCGGCGGTGCCCCTCGTGCTCGGCTCGCCGGAGAGCGTGGACCTGGCCGGTTGTTTCGCCGTTTACGGGCTGGGACTCGCCATCGTCTGGGCCCTTCGTTACTCACGCGGAGAGAAGCACACCGATCTCCTTCCCACGCTGGTGCGACGGTTCGCCGGATATTGCGTTTACGCCACCGTGTACTCCGCTCTAAGGGTTGGGCCGTTCGCAGAACTGAGCGGAGGCTGGGAGGACTTGTTCCCATTCGTGGTGGCGCTCATCGCCTGGATCGCGGTCGAGGTGTTCGCCCGCGCCATGCTGGTCGTCGGAAAGCGCGAGGTCTCCCGGACCTATCTGGCCCGTTCTCTGCTCCACGATCTCAATGTCTTCCTGGGTCTGGCCCTGACCGGCGGCCTGTTCGGGGAGCTCTGGCCGGTTCTGAGTTGGTGGGCCCTCCCCATCGCCCTCCTCCCCTACTCCTTCGCCCATCTCGCCTTCAAGCGCTTCCAGGAGACAAAGATCACCTACAAACAGACCATCCGGGCCCTCGCCCGTATCCCCGAGGTCTCCGGCCTCGGGGTCGATGGCCATGCCGACCGGACTACGGAGCTCGCCTCGGCCATCGCCAAGGAGATCGGGCTGGGCCCGGTCCAGGTGGAGGACGTGGAGTACGCCGGGCTGATGCACGACATCGGGCGGGTCAGCCTCAATGAGCCCCAGATCTTGCGCATGGGCTACAGCGACACCGACATCGCACGCTGGAGCTCGGAGATCATCGCCGAGTCGCCGTATCTGAGCCGGGTGGCGACTCATGTTCGTCATCAATACGAGCCGTATCGCAAACCCGGCGAGCAGACAGACCCCGACGTCTCCGTCGTGTCGCGGATCATCAAGGTTGCCGCTGCTTACGACTGGCAGGTGCATTTGGAGGGTCTTTCCCCGCTTCAGGCCCTCGAGATCCTCCACACCGGTGCTGCCTACGACTACGACCCTGAAGTCGTCGCATCTCTACGCCGGTTGCTGGAGAGCCGCGGCGTTCTTACGCCGGTCCGGGTCTGATTGGCCTAGGTCTTGCTGGCCGAGCCGGGCTGGGCGTGGGCGCCACGTTTGAAGTAACGACGGGGCCGGCGCAACTCGTGCTCCAGGAATCGGCCTAGCCCGACCGCGAGGAATACGTCACCGAGGCTGATCACCTGGCCGATCCCCCCGATTCGAAGCGGGATGACATCGGCTAATGCGGTGAGATTCGAACTGGAATCGAGGATCACATGCTTGAAAGACCCGGATAGATCAGGCACGGTGACCGTGAATCCGCTGGCTACTTCCGCCGCCTCGGCCAGCACCGGCATTCCGCCATTGACGGCGATGACGGTGAAGTTCATCAGGACCCCGAGACCGGCGAGCCACATCCCGGTGGCCGTGCGATTGAGCACCACGAGGGTCATGAGCAGCCCGTATGAGATGAGGACCATGGCCAGGCCGAGACCCTCCGCCCAATCTGAGTCCGGGAGCCAGACCGTCGCCACCTGCAGCCCGAGTGCAACCAGCAACAACCACCAAGCCCGAAGCTCGATGTCGCCCAGGTTGGTCAGACGGCCCCCGCGCAGCACCGCCATGGCCAAGGCGATGAACAAGACAATGGCCAGCCATAGCATGTCTCCCGACGGTAATACCGGGTGTCAAATCAGACGAAGGCGGACAAATGGTCGAGTACGAAGTGGGGGCCGGGCGGGCGACGATCACGCTGTCCGATCCTGCGCGCCGCAATCCGCTGTCGGTGGAGACAATGGAGGGACTCCTCTCGGCGACGAGCCGGGCGGTGGATGACCCGGCCGTGCGTGTCCTGGTCTACACCGGTGCCGGGGATCAGGCCTTCTCCGCCGGCGGAGATCTGTCGGGCAGCTTCGTGGACGACCCTGTGGGATTGCACAGGGCCAGGGGTGTCTTCGCCGACCTGTTCCGGCTGATGCTCCGCGGTGGAAAGCCAACTGTGGCCCGGGTCAACGGTCATGCGCTCGCCGGTGGATTCGGGCTCGCCGTCGCTTGTGACGTGACGATTTGCGTCGACGACGCCAAGCTGGGGACACCCGAGATCGGGGTCGGGTTGTGGCCGATGATGATCTCAGCCCTCTTGGCCCGGGTGATGCCCCGCAAATCCGCCCTGGAGTTGATGCTGACCGGGCGCCTGATCGACGCACAAGAGGCGCAGCGTCTCGGCGCCGTATCCCGCGTCGTGCCCCGTGCCCAGCTCGATCGGGTCGTGGACGAGATCGTCGAATCGTTGCAGGCAAAGAGCGCGGCCACTCTCATGATCGGCCGGGACTCGTATTTCGGGATGGCCGATCTCGACTTCGACGCCGCCCTCGATCGGCTGCAGACCGGGCTGACCGCGGTGGCCATGAGTGAGGACGCCACCGAGGGGATTGCCGCATTCCTGGAGAAGCGGGAGCCGCGGTGGAAGTGATCTCAGCCGCGCGGCGGAAGCTCCGGCCGACCGGCGTCTGTTTGCCCGAGGAGCCAACCCTATGGCCGGAGGATCGAAAGGTGACTCCCCTTCAACCGGCCAACCTCGAAACGCGAGGAGACAGGCGGGCAAAGTCGGCCGGCAATCAGACATGAGAAGGAACGTCTCGATCCTGGGGTGGACGCTGATCTGGAGCGGCATCTTCATCTTCGGGTTCCTGGCATGGCAGCTGTACGGCACCGACCTCGTCAATGCCAGGGTGCAGGCAGAGGCGATGTCGGACCTCGAGCGGCGAATGGCCGATGTCGCCCCTCCTCAGGTAGAGGAAGTCGAGCAGGACGATTTGGTCATCGAGCACGTGCTCGAAGATGTGCCGGGCGAAGGTGTCGGCTTTGCGATGTTGCGAGTGCCAAAAGTCGGTCTGGAGGCCGTTGTCTTCGAGGGTGTGACCACGCCCACCCTGACTCACGGCCCGGGCCATATGCCGGGGACGCCTCTCCCGGGTCAACCGGGCAACGCAGTCATTTCCGGCCATCGGACCACCTACGGCCGACCCTTTCACGACTTCGACCAATTGGTGGTTGGCGACCGCGTCGAGGTCGACACCGGAATCGGGACCCACGTCTACGAGGTCCGGGAGTCGTTCATCGTGGCTCCTACCGACGTCTGGGTGACCGACAGCCGACCCGGGGCGTGGCTCACCCTCACCACCTGCAACCCCAAATACTCGGCGCGTGAGCGGTTGATCATCACCGCCGAGCTGGTGGCGGGCCCGAACGTCGAGTACGTGCAACATCTCGAAGCCGCGGCCGGGTTGCCGGCCTAGATACCCGCCGTCAGCTCCTCGAGCGTCTCCGGAGTCAGAATCCCGTTGAAGACATCGGTCACACCGCCATCCGCGTCGAGGAAGTAGGTGACGGGCAGACCGAAGTTGGGGTATGCCTGGTCGAAGGCTTCGTCGCCGAAGGCGAGGGCATAGACCGGGTCGATCTCGGCGCCGAATGCCCGGGCGGCCTCGAGCTGATCCTCGACCGCGACGCCGACGATCGCGATGTCCGGGTTCTCCCCGGCAAAGGCGGACAGGTCGGGCATCTCCTCGCGGCAGGGGACACACCAGGAGGCCCACAGGTTGATGATCAGTGGGCGACCGTCGTCGGCGATGTGCTCGGAGAGGGAAAAGCTGCCGCCGTCGAGGAGGTCGACTGTGAAGTCGGGCGCCGGCTCACCGACCTCGGCGACTGCGCTGGCGCCGGACCCGCCGATCGCCCAGGCCACGGCGAGCCCGATGAGAACGACGCCGATGAACACTCCGGTGAGCAGGAACCCCCGACCCTGCAGGGGTCCCTCCGGCTCTTCAGGCAGAGGCCATCTTCCTCAACACGTAGTGGAGAATGCCACCATTGCGGAGGTAGTCGATCTCGATCGGGGTGTCCACGCGTGCAACCGCGTCGAACTCCTTCACCGCCCCGTCAGCCCCGGTGGCAGTCACCTTCACGATCTGACGAGGCTGGAGGGTGTCGTCGATGGCGATGTCGTATGACTCTGTCCCGTCGATCCCTAGCGAGGACGCATCTTGCCCTTCGAGGAAGGTGAGCGGGAGCACTCCCATCATCACGAGGTTGGAACGGTGGATTCGCTCGAATGACTTTGTGATCACGGCCCTGACGCCGAGGAGGAAGGGCCCTTTGGCCGCCCAGTCCCGGGACGAGCCCATGCCGTAGTCGCCTCCGGCGATCACGACCAGGGGTATCCCTTCTTCCTGGTAGTGCATGGCGGCGTCGTAGATGGACTTGACCTGGCCGTCCAGGAAATCAGTTGTCCACCCACCTTCTGTGCCGGGGGCGAGATCGTTCTTGACCCGGATATTGGCGAAGGTGCCCCTGGACATGACCCGGTCGTTGCCCCGACGCGACCCATAGGAGTTGAACATCGCTGGTTGGACGCCCTTGCCGATCAGGTACTGGCCGGCGGGGGTGGTCGGTGAGATCGTCCCCGCCGGGCTGATGTGGTCGGTTGTGACCGAGTCACCCAGCTTGGCCAGCACCCGGGCTCCGGTCACCGGCTCGATCGGGCCCACGTCAGGCCCGAGACCGACGAAGAACGGAGGCTCCTGGATGTAGGTGGATTCCTCGTCCCAGTGATAGAGATCCGACTCGGGGGTGGTGATGGCTCGCCACTCATCGGATCCGGTGAAGACCTCTGAATATCTCGAGACGAACTGACCCTGGTTGACGTGATCCGCGACGAGGCCGGCGACTTCCTCCTGACCGGGCCAGATGTCGCGCAGGAACACGTCCTTCCCATCCCGGTCTTGGCCCAGCGGCTCGTTGATCGGGTCCCAATCGACGGTCCCGGCCAGGGCATAGGCCACGACGAGGGGCGGGGAGGCGAGATAGTTGGCCCTGGCATCGGGTGAGATCCGGCCCTCGAAGTTGCGGTTCCCGGAGAGGACTGAGACCGCCACGAGCCCTCGCTCGTTGACCGCCCGGGAGATCGGCTCCGACAACGGCCCTGAGTTCCCGATGCAAGTGGTGCACCCGTAGCCGACGATGTGAAACCCGAGATACTCGAGGTCCTCGAGAAGACCCGAGCTGGTCAGATACTCGGTGACGACCTTCGAGCCTGGGGCCAAGGAGGACTTGACCCACGGCTTGCGCTGGAGACCGAGCTCACGAGCCCTCCGAGCCACCAGCCCGGCTCCGATCATCACATCGGGATTCGATGTGTTGGTACACGATGTGATCGCTGCGATCACGACATCGCCGTCGGTGAGCAGGAACCTCTCCCCGTCGACTTCGACCTCAACACCTGTCTTTGCCTTCAGCGATCCGGCTTCGACGGGCCGGCCGCCCTCGTCTTCCCAGCTGACGACCGTGGAGGCCGACGATCCCCCGTTCTTGCCGAAGAGATTGGTCAGATCCGATCGCCACTGCGTCGCCATCGCCGAAAGGGCGATTCGGTCCTGGGGTCGTCTCGGGCCTGCCAGCGACGGCTCGACGGTCGACATGTCGAGCTCGAGAGACGACGAGTATGCGACCGACCGGTTGTCGTCCCGCCACAAGCCTTGGGTCTTGCAGTACTGCTCGACGGTGTCGATCAGCTTGTCGTCGCGGCCGGTCAGGCGGAGATAGTCCAGGGTTCGGTCATCGACCGGGAAATACCCGATGGTGGCTCCGTATTCGGGAGCCATGTTGGCGATGGTCGCCCGGTTGGCCACGGGCATGTCGGCCAGTCCGGGGCCGTGGAACTCCACGAACTTGTCAACCACGCCGTGCTCCCGAAGCATCTCAGTGACCCTCAGCACGAGGTCGGTGGCGGTTGTCCCCTCACTGAGACGGCCGGTCAGCTTGAACCCGACCACCTCGGGAAGAAGCATGTAGATCGGCTGTCCGACCATTGCCGCCTCGGCCTCGATGCCGCCGACTCCCCAACCCACGACGCCGAGGCCGTTGATCATCGTGGTGTGGCTGTCGGTCCCAACCAGGCTGTCCGGGTAGAGCCAGTGCCCGTCGTCCCACACCACTTTCGCCAGATACTCCAGGTTCACCTGGTGGACAATGCCGGTGGCGGGGGGGACAACCCTGAAGTTGGCGAAGGCCGACTGACCCCACTTGAGGAACTCGTAGCGCTCCTGATTGCGCTCGAACTCCTTGCGGGAGTTGATCGTCAGGGCATCGGCTCGGGCGAAGGCGTCGACCTGGACCGAATGATCGACCACCAGGTCGACCGGGATCAACGGGTTCACCCTCTGCGCCGATCCCTCGTCGCCGGTCATCGACACTATGGCCGATCGCATCGCGGCGAGATCGACCACGGTGGGGACTCCGGTGAAGTCCTGGAGGACGACTCTCCCAGGCACGAAGGGGATCTCGCCCCCACCGACGCGGGTGGCGTCGTAAGCGGCGATTGTGGACACGTCGGCGGCGGTGACCGAGGTCCCGTCGAGATTGCGCAGTGCCGACTCCAAGATGACCTTTATCGAGTATGGGAGGCTCTCGGCCCCCTCGACCGTGTCGAGACGGGCTATCTCCCGAGACCCGAGTGGGGTGTCGAGCGTGGCGCGGGACCCGAATGGATCGATGGACATGCTCGAAGGTTACCGACGGGATGGGAATCCAAGGTCAGGGCCTGACTCGAAAGACTGGCCGCTCTTACCTGGAACCTAAAACTCTTACCCGATCGTCACGGGGACGCGGGTCACGCATTCATCCTCGAGGACGGTGTGGGGGATGATCACCGGGTTGCAGTCATAGGAGAGGGCTCCAAACATCCCGGCGACGATCCCCCTATCGAGGGAGCAAATCACTTCGGGGTGGCTCGTTGCAGCCTCGCCGAAGGGGCAATGGGTGGTCAAGAGCCGCTGGCCTTCCACATCCGGGTCGACTGAGAAGCCCAGCCCGGTCATGGCTCTGGCCACGGCCTGGACGGCCCCGTCATAGCCGGGCTCATCAGGGACCCCGATCTCGGCGGCCAACTCGGCCCCGTAGGCGCGCCCCACCGATTCGGCGACCTGGCCAACGTTGTCCGGGGCAACCTGATCCAGCACCCTGATCAGCATCTCGACCAGCATCTCGAACCGCCGCGGGGCGAAATGGACCGACACTTCCTTGGTGGTCGCCTCGTAGCACTTGGCCGGTCGCCCGGCCCCGGGCCCGCCCTTGCCGGATGGGCGGCGATGGCTGACTTTGAGATAGCCCTCTTCGGCCAGAAGGTCGAGATGATGACGTGCGACGTTGGGGTGGATGCCGAAGAGCTCGGCGACAGCAGATGTGGTGAGGGGCTCGGCCGATTCCCTGACCGCGATATAGATGGCCCTCCGGGTGGGATCGCCCAAGGCTGCCGTCAGGTCGGAGATCCTCGATTCGAGGGTCCTGGTGTCCATGAGGGGTACCAATCGGCCAAAACTATAGTGGCCAGGCCTTCTCTAACCACTGCCGGCGTAGGGGAAATCGATGACTTCCAACGATGAGATCTTCGAGGCCGTCGCGTCCATCGAGTCCCCGCTCCTTGTGGGTAGGACATTGGGCAGTCTCGGTCTGGTCAAGTCGGCCGAGAAGAAGCTCGGCAAGGTGAAGGTCGACCTGCTGCTCCCCACCTCGAACCCACCCGATCTCCTCAACGAGCGTCTGCAACAGGCACTGGAGCCATACGGTCGCGGCGCAGACGTGACCGTGGAGGTCATGACCGAGCAGATGGCGATCGAGTGGATCGGCAATCTGCGCGCGGAGTCCGGGCCGGGGCTAGGGGAGCCTGGATCCCCGACAAGGGTGCTGGCGATCTCGTCCGGCAAGGGAGGCGTGGGCAAGTCGTCGGTCAGCTCCAACCTGGCGGTCTCGTTGCGGCGTGGTGGGAACCGCGTGGGCATCGTGGACGGCGATATCTGGGGCTTCTCCATTCCCCGGATGCTCGGGGTGACCGATCCCCCACTGCTGGTAGGCGAGGCGATCGTTCCTCCCACGGCCCATGGTGTGAAGGTGATGTCGATGGACTATTTCGTCGGCGACGACAAAGCGGTGATATGGCGGGGCCCGATGCTGCACAAAGCGATCGAGCAGTTCCTCAAGGATGTGTTCTGGGACACACTCGACTTCCTGATCGTCGATATGCCCCCCGGCACCGGTGATATCGCCATATCGATGTCTCAGTTCCTCCCCCGAGCCCAGGTCCTTCTCGTCACGACTCCTCAGCCCACTGCACAGAGGGTGGCGCGGCGTGCCGCCCTGATGGCGGCGGAGGTCGACCAGCAGGTCATCGGGGTTGTGGAGAACATGTCCTGGTTCACCGGTGACGATGACAAGCGCTATGAGTTGTTTGGAAGCGGCGGCGGCGCTGCCTTGGCCGACGAGCTCGGGGTGGATCTGATGGCTCAGATCCCCCTGTTGCCGGCGATGGGAAGAGGCGCCGACGAAGGACATCCGGTTTCGATCGCCGCTCCCGGATCCGAGGCTGCGGATGCATTCGACGGCCTGGCGAAGGCGGTTGTCGACAAGCGACCTCGCATCAGGACCAACCCGGCTCTCGTGATCAATTGAGCTCCCGAAATCGCAGCAGACGCTTCGCCATCGGTGTGGCCGGCTGGGTGTTCGGTCTCGCCTCCACCGTGCTCCTGGTCGGGATCTGGGGTAGGGCCGTCGTGGTCGACACCGACGAGTTGGCCGACACGCTCAGCCCGCTGGCGGCGGGCGACATGGTGTCCGATCGGCTGGCCAGCTGGCTGGAGGCCGAGCTCGTGGCTGCCGGGGTAGATGGCGTCGGCGCTTCGGTCGTGGCCGACCAGGTGCTGGCCCATCCTTCTGTCGGGCCGGCCCTCGAGCAGCTGGTGGCCGAGGGTGTCGAAGCGGCGGCCTCGGGAGATCCGAACGGAGGCTCGGTCGATGTGGCCGCCATCCTGGTCCCCGCCTCGGGCCAGATCGCCACGGGGTTGAACGAGGCCGGCGTGCCGGTGAGCGCCGAGCGGGTCGAAGCCGCCCTGGCCCAACTCGACCCCCTCGTCATCCGTGACCCGGCCGATCAGCCATTCGTGGGGGCCTCCTCGCCGTTGGCGGCCAACCTGGGCACGGCCGCGATGCTCGGCGCTGTGCTCATGCTCTTTGCCGGAGCTGCCTACATCGTCATGTCGATGGATCGGATGCGCGCGTTCAGGGCGCTTCTCACCCGGTTCGCCCTGGGCGCCCTTTCGTTCGCCGTGCTGCTCCGGATCGGCTCCTGGCTCGTCGACCCCGAAGGCGGAAGAGCGCCGTTCCGGGAGAGCTTCGCCCTGCTGGCGAACTCGAAGTGGATGGTGCCGCTGACCATCGGCCTGGTGGCGATGGCCGCGGCGATCGTCTTCCGCGTGTTCCGCCGGCGGGTCAGACCGGCGGCAACGTCCCGCTCAGAAGACGGGCGGCCCATACGCCAAGAAGCATGACCCCGGTGACGATGAGGATGCTGTTCACCCATCTCGTCGGGAGGGGTTGAACCCGCCCTGAGCGTCGCAGCAGGTACCAGGCCCATCCCCCTACCAACAGGATTGCGATCAGCGGAACCAGCGGGTGATAGCCCAGGGCGGTGCTGAGGTCGCCCCGGATCAGAGAGGAGGCGGCCCGGGTCATGCCACAGCCCGGGCAGGCCATCCCGGTGATCAGAGCGAAGGGGCAGACCGTGACGCCGTCATCCACCGGTCTGACCGAAGCGAGGAGCGCGATCACCGCCAGCGGGGCGGCGAGTAACAGCCGGTCTCGCCAGACCCTGGTCAACGGAACATGTCCTCCCGCCAGAACTCCTCGGACCAGGGGACCATCGCCAATCCGGCGATGGTGGCGATGATCGCAAAGATGATCCCGAGCCCGAGAAGCACCGTGGCGATTATCCCGATGATCCGGGCCGCGGTTGCCGTGCCCTCGTTCTGCGGGTTGCGGCGCCCTGTCTTGATCCCTTCCAGCTCGTTGTTGGCCATGATCCAGGCCACGATGCCGAGGACCTGGCAACAGACCAGGCCGACGATGCCGAGCACGAGGGCGGTGGAGGCCTGGCTGGCCTCGGGATATGCGGTCGACTCTTGTGGGAAGCTCATATCCCGAGCCTATCGGTTCAGACGATCGAGGGTCCGATAGAGGATCGAGGCCGGGGTGAGGAACCAGGGATTGCCCCGGTAATAGAAGCGGGTCGGGTGATGCACTTTGGTGAAGACGCTCGGGGGTTCCTCACCCAAGAGCATCCCGGCCAGCTCGTGACCCATCAGCGTCGACAGACCCACCCCGTGACCGGCATAACCCAGCGCGTACCAGGCCCCGTCAACCTGCCCCATATGCGGAACGAGGTCGAAGGGGACCGCGAGCTTGCCGCCCCAGACATGAGTCAGGGGCACGTCCTCGAGCTGGGGGAAGTACCCGAGGAGCTGGCTTCGCAGCGCTGCGGCCGACTCGGCCAGGTCGAGCCCGGTGTGGAGGTTGCGCCGGCCGCCGATCAGGATGCGACCGTCCGGGGTGCGCCGCATGTAATTGAGGAGCCGCTTCTTGGTGTAGGTCATCGCCCCGCCCGGAAAGATCTCGGTGGCACGATCGGCGATGGGCTCGGTGACCACGATGTATGACCCGACCGGGACGATGCGCCGGGCGAGCTCGGCTGAGGGTCGGTCGGTGGTGTAGCCATTGGTGGCGAGGACGATCTCGCCGGCCCGGATCGGGCCTTTCGATGTCACTACCCGGAACCCGGCACCGTCCTTTTCGAAAGACGTTGCCTCACAATGGGACACGAGCCGGGCTCCGACCGCGGCGACACGGGAGGCGAGACCGAAGACGAAACGGGCCGGTTGGATCCCAAAGCCCTCCGGCTCGAAGATGGCTGTCGTGAAGGGCCCGTCCCCGATCACCTCGCCGACTCGACCCGGGCCGAGCACCTCCCAGTCGACTCCGACGTGCTCTCGATACCAGGAGACGCTCTGCTCGAACTTGGCCTGGGCGTCAGGCCCTACCCCCAGGGCTGCCATGCCACCCCTCATGATCTTCAAGTCGATCGATTCGGTTGCAGCCAAGTCCGAGACGATGTCGACCGACCGGACCGTCGCCCGCCACATCTCCCGTCCCAGCTCCGGGCCGTATTGCTCGAAGATGACCTTGATGCCCGCCTTGATGTCCGGTGAGACCATGCCGCCGTTGACGCTCGATGCTCCCGAGGCAATCTCGCCTGAGTCGACCACGACCACTGACTTCCCGCCGCGGGCCAGACGCAATGCTGCAGTCAACCCGGTGAGCCCGGACCCGACGATGAGGACGTCGGCGTCGCCGGGGAGATCGGATGTGATGTTCTCCGGCCTGGGGTGCTCCTCGACCCAGAAGGGAGTCTGCTTCACATGGCCTCGAGGCCGACCCGGAAGAGAGAGGCCATCTCGGACACCTGATCCGGCGTCATGATGAGCGGCGGCGACACCTGGAGCCCTCCACCCCCGACCGCCCTGGTGAGGACACCCGCTTCACGACAGGCGGCGGCGGCCCGGTACGGGAGCGTCTCGTCATCTCCGACCGCCATCTGCACGGCCGCCAACGCACCGACCCCGCGTCGGACGTGGTCCACGACCGGCAATTCCTCGAGTGGGAGCAACGCCTGGTACAGCTCGTCTTCGAGCTCGGCGGCTCGGGCCAGCAGGCCCTCTTGCTCCAGGATGTCCATGACCACGAGGCCGGCGACGCAGGCGGTGGTGTGACCTGAGTAGGTGTATCCGTGGCGGAACATGAGCCCGGGCGTGTCGAAGAACGGGGCGGCGACCTTTGGCGAGGCAATCACACCACCGAGGGGGGCGTATCCGCAAGTGACCCCTTTGGCGAAAGTGATCAGGTCGGGCTCGAGACCGTAACGGTTGGCGGCAAACCAGTCCCCGACGCGCCCGAATCCGGTGATCACCTCGTCCGAGACGTAGAGCCCACCAGCGTTTCGGACCAACTCCTGGACGGCGCCGAAGTACCCGTCCTCCACCGGACGGACCCCGCCCGCCCCGATGACAGGCTCGACGAAGATGCCTGCGATCCGCTCGGCCCCGGCGTGGTCTATCGCCTTCTCCACCGCTTCGGCATCGTCGTGGGGGACTATCACGATGTCGGCCACGAGGTCGCCGCCATATCCGGTGCGATTGGGCTCCATCCCCCCCAGGGACGTCCCGTAGGGATGCATCCCGTGATAGGCCCATTCCCTGGATATGAAGACGGTCCGGTCGGGCTGGCCGATGGCATTGAAGTAGCGGCGGGTCATCTTGGCTGCTGTGTCGACTGCGTCCGAGCCTCCCGATCCGAAGAAGACCTTCGAGTCTGGGTCGGGGGATACCGAAGCGATTCGGTCCGCCAGGTCGATCGTGGGCCGGGTCCCGTAGTCGATGAAGGCATGGAAGGCGGGCAGCTTGCGCATCTGCTCCGCCATGGCGTCGATGATGTCGGTCCGGCCGTAGCCGACGTTCATGTACCAGAGCGAGGCGGCGGCATCGAGGTAGCGCCGTCCCGCCTCGTCGTAGACGTAGATCCCTTCACCGCGATCGATGATGAACGGATCGTGCTGCACCTTGCTCATCTCCGCGAATGGGTGCCAGAAAGAGGACATGGGCGACGAGGGTAGCCGGGGGGCAACAGACTCGTTTTGGCGCGCCGAACCCGTTCCATAGCGCGGGATCGGCGTGCCAGAAGCGTCTGTACTCTGCCGCCTCATGCCGGCCGACCTCGTCTTCGTGAACGGGCCAGTGTTCACCGCCGGGCCGGCGCGTTCGTTCGTCAGAGCCCTGGCGGTGACGGGGGACCGGATCACTGCGGTGGGTGATGAGGCGACCGTGTCCGAGTCGATCGGCCCGCGTACCCGGGTGGTCGATCTCGCCGGGCGGTTGCTCAGCCCCGGCTTCCAGGACGCCCACTGCCATCCCGGGAGCAGTGGTCTCGACCTGCTCCGATGCTCGTTCGAAGGATGTGCCAGCGCCGAGGACGCCATCTCCTATGTGGAGCGATACGCCGCCGACCACCCGGACCGTTCATGGATCCTCGGTGGTGGCTGGCATCAGACCTGGTTCCCCCGTGGCTGCCCTCCCAAGGAGGCGCTCGACGCCGTGGTTCCCGACCGCCCGGTCCTGGTGTACAACGCAGATGGTCATGGGGCCTGGGCCAACTCGCTCGCCCTGTCCCTGGCCGGGGTCGACGCCTCGACCCCCGATCCAGTCGATGGGCGCATAGAGCGGAACGGGGACAACCAGCCCCAGGGGACTCTGCACGAAGGGGCAGCCTGGCTCGTGGAGCAGATTGCGCCTGGGGACACCGCCGAGGACTTGCGTGCAGGTTTGCTGGCGGGCCAGGCCTATCTCCTCGCCAAGGGGATCACCGCCTGGCAGGACGCACACGTCGACCAGGAGACGCACCGCGCCTATCGCGCCCTGGCCGGCTCCGGCGAGCTGATCGGGACCGCAGTCGGCGCGATGTGGTGGCGCCGGGACGGGGGCCTGGATCAGATCGACGAGCTAGAGCAGATGCGTTCCGAGCCTTTGGGCCGCTACCTGCCCACGACGGTCAAGCTCATGCTCGACGGAGTGGTCGAGAACTTCACCGGCTCGATGCTGGAGAGCTATCTCGACGGGGCCGGTCATCCCACGGGCAACACCGGCATCGACTTCATCGAGCCCGCCGAGCTGCGTGAGATCGTGGTCGAGCTGGACCGCCGAGGGTTTTCCTGTCACTTTCACGCCATCGGCGATGCCGCGGTGCGGAGCGGGCTCGACGCGGTCGAGGCCGCCCGTCTCGCCAATGGCTGGATGGGAACCCGTCACACGATCTGCCACATCCAGGTGGTGCACCCCGACGACATTCCCCGTTTTCGACGGCTCGGTGTGGTGGCCAACGCACAGGCGCTCTGGGCCCAGGATGGAGAGGATCAGCGGGTGCTCACCAAGCCCCATCTCGGCGATGAGCGTTCCCGATGGCAGTACCCGTTCGGGAGCCTCCTCCGCGCCGGCGCAACGCTCGCCATGGGATCGGACTGGGGGGTTTCCACCGCTGATGTCATGGACCAGATCGATGCCGCGGTGACAAGGACGAACCACGATGAGCCGGACCTGGGCCCGCTCAACGATGAGGAGAGGATCTCGTTCCTCGATGCATTGGTCGGATTCACGGCGGGATCGGCCTACGTGAACCATCGTGAGGGCCTCAGCGGCACCCTTGCTGTCGGTATGCTCGCCGACCTGGCGGTCATGGACCGCGATCCAGTGGCGAGTGGGCACATCCGGGATGCCTCCGTGGCGATGACGGTGGTAGGCGGACGGGTGGTGTACGAGGAGGTCTGATGGCTAACCCCGCGGTCGAGTTGGCAGGTGTCACCAAACGATTCGGGGACGAAGTCGTGGCGGTGAACGGGATCGACCTGACGATCGAGGATGGCGAGTTCTTCTCGCTGCTCGGGCCGTCAGGGTGTGGCAAGACGACAACTCTCCGGATGATCGCCGGCTTCGAGTACCCCACCGAAGGAAGCATTCGCATCCACGGGGCCGAAATGGGGCTCAAGCCGGCGAACCAGAGACCGGTAAACACGGTTTTCCAGTCCTACGCCCTCTTCCCCCATATGTCGGTTGCGGAGAACGTCGCGTTCGGGCTCAACATGAAGAAGGTCGAGAAGTCGGAGGTCCAGCGACGTGTGAACCGCGTGCTCGACCAGGTTCAGCTCTCCAAGCGGGCCGACGCCCGGCCGAGTCAGCTCTCGGGTGGCATGCAACAACGGGTGGCACTGGCGCGGGCCCTGGTCAACGAGCCCGAGGTCCTGCTCCTCGACGAGCCCCTCGGGGCCCTCGATCTCAAGCTGAGACAGGCCATGCAGGTGGAGCTCAAAGACCTGCAGGGCAGGGTCGGCATCACGTTCATCTACGTAACCCACGACCAGGAAGAGGCCCTGACCATGTCCGATCGGATCGGGGTCATGAATGACGGAAGCCTCCTCCAGGTCGGTCGGTCCGAGGAGATCTACGAGCATCCGACTTCGAGGTTCGTGGCTGACTTCATCGGCGACATCAATCTCATCGACGTCACCATGAACGGCTCGGGTGCGGCCCATCTCTCCACGGGCGCCGAGATCGAGGTGCCCGCGGGCGCCGCCGGCTCGGCGGCACAGGTCACTCTCGCCCTGCGGCCGGAGCGGTTGGCCCTCTACGACATAGACGAGGAGGTTCCGGCCGGGCACAACCGGGTCCGGGTCCGGGTCTCGAGGAGGCTCTACTACGGGGACGTGCATTTCTACGACGTGGATGCCGGCATCGGCACCGAGATCGAGGTCAAGGAGGAGAATCGGCCCGGTGTCGAGCTGTACGAGGTGGGGGATGAGGCGTATCTGGTGTGGAGCCCGGAGGCGGCCAATCTGGTGACCTCCTGATGGCAGCCCCAACGGTCACCGAGCCGGAGACAACGGCTCCGGTCACTCCCGAGCTGGAGCGGGCGGCGGAGAAGGCTGAGTCGAGGCGGGGCTTTCTGATCGCCCTCCCCTCATTCGTCTATCTCATCCTCCTCTTCGTCGTCCCATTGATCCTGGTCTTCATCTATTCCTTCGCCACCAGGGATGCCACCGGGCAGACGGTGCTCGAGGATTGGAACCTCGACTCCTACCGGCGGCTCTTCTCGACCGAGGTCCTGGAGATATTCCTCAGGTCGTTCCTCCTGGCGCTGCTGACCACGGTGATCTGCCTGGTCATCTGTTATCCCTTCGCCTTCTACATCGCCACGAGGGCACCCAGGGTCCGGAACATCCTGCTGATCCTGGTGATGATCCCGTTCTGGTCGAACTTCCTGGTCAGGACCTATGCATGGCGGGTCCTGCTCGGGTCCGAGGGGCCGCTCTCGCAATTGAGCGTGTTGCTGGGCGGTGAGCCGTTTCGGTTGCTCTTCACCAACACTGCGGTCCTGATCGGGCTGGTGTACGGGTTCATGCCCTTCATGGTCCTTCCCCTCTACGCCTCTCTGGAGCGCATGGATTGGCGGCTGGTGGAGGCGGCTCGTGACCTCTACGCCGACGGGTGGACCGCCTTTCGCAAGGTCACCCTCCCGCTGTCGATGCCCGGGGTGGTCGCCGGCTCGATCCTGGTGTTCATCCCTTCGCTCGGCGCCTATGTGACCCCGGCATTGCTCGGTGGGGCGAAGACGGTGCTGATGGGGGATTACATCGTCAGCCAGTTCCTCGCGGCCCGGAACTGGCCCTTCGGGTCGGCGCTGTCGTTCGCCGTCATGTTCGTGATGCTGGTGGCGACGATCTTCTACTTCCGGGCCGGAGCGAGGACGTTGTGAACGAGGGGACCGCGCCCAGGGGCTTCGTCGACCGTCTCCTCGCCCTCAACGCCTGGGTGGTCTATCTGTTTTTCTACGCCCCGATCGTCCTGCTGATCGTGTTCTCCTTCAACGAGAACGAAAACGTCGGGATTTGGACTCAGCCCTCGCTCCGCTGGTACGGGGAGATGTTCCAGGACGAGCGGGTGATGGGCGCCTTGCGCAACTCGCTCGTGGTCGCTTTCGTGTCCACGATCGTTTCCACGGCACTGGGGACGATGCTGGCCATCGCCCTGGAGAGGTACCGCTTCCGTGGTCGAGGGACACTCGACGGCGTCGCCTATCTCCCGATCATCATCCCCGATGTGACGATGGCTGTCATGCTCCTCGTCTTCTTCTTCCAAGCCTTCGGCTTGCTGAGTGACATGTTCGCCATGAATCTGACCACCGGCCTCCCCACCATCGCGCTGGCTCATATCGCCTTCTGCATCTCCTTCGTCGCCATCGTCGTGCGCGCCCGTCTCTCCCAGCTCGACAGCTCCCTCGAAGAGGCGGCGGCCGATCTGTATGCCAACCGTTGGCAGGCTTTTCGCAAGGTCACCCTCCCGCTGATCGCACCGGGCGTGGCCGGAGGGGCATTGCTCGCCTTGACCCTCTCGCTCGATGACGTGGTGGTGACCCAATTCGTCTCCGGGGCGGGTGCAACGACCCTCCCGGTGTACGTGTTTGGCCTGGTCAGACGGGGTGTCACCCCCTTGATCAACGCGGTGAGCACTGTGATGCTGGTGGCCTCGATGGTGCTCATCGGCATCTCGTTGGGATTCCAGCGCGGGGCAGAGGCGCGCGGGCAACGGCTGGCCGATCCGGAAGGTCTCCTCGAGGAGATAACCGCTGATTGAACCGTCCACCCCTGGCCTCGCCAAGCGCCGGGACGTGGATAAGGTGTCGCCACAAGGCGGAATCCCGGGAGGATCCATGCGACGGACGGCGAGGCTATTCGCCTCAATCATGGTGCTTGCATTGCTGGTGGCGGCTTGCGGCGGGGACGAGGGCGGAGGCCCCGACGGCACAAGTGGGGGCAGCGGAGAAGCCCCTGATGGTGCGACCGGTGCCGATTGCGCCCTGGACCAGGTCGACGGCGATCTCAACTTCTACAACTGGTCCGAGTACATGGACCCGGCCTTGGTCACCGCCTTCGAGGAGCAATACCAGGTGGACGTGGTCGAGGACTTCTACGAGTCCAACGAGGCGCTCCTGGCCCAGATGCAGGCCGGCGCGGTCTACGACCTGATCGTGCCCTCCGACTACATGGTCGGCATCATGATCGAGAACGGGCTTCTCGCACCGATCAACACCACTGCCGTTCCCAACATGGAGAACCTGGCGGCGCAGTTCACCGATCTTCCATATGACCCGGGGCCCGAATACTCGGCGGCCTATCAGTACGGCACCACCGGTCTCGGGGTCAATCTCTCGGTCGTCGGTGAGGACTTCCCCCGCAGTTGGGCCCTTCTCTTCGATCCTGAGCTCACCGCGGAATTCCCCGGTGGAGTCTCGGTGCTCAACGACCCGCGAGAGGCGATGGGTGCCGCCCTCAAGTACCTGGGTTACTCGCTGAACGACACCGACCTGGCTCATCTCCAGGAAGCATCCGACGCAATCTCGGCAGGTATCGGGGGTATCGCGACCTTCGACTCCGACCAGTACGACGAGGCGCTCGTCGCCGGGGAAGTTGCCGTGTCGCACGGCTACTCGGGCAACATGATCGTTGGGATCGGCGGGTCCGATGACCCCGACAATTACGAGTACATCCTCCCCGAGGAGGGGGCCACGCTCTGGATCGACAACATGGCGGTCCCGGCCAACGCCGAGCACCCATGCACCGCCATGACCTTCATCAACTACATCCTCGACGCCGAGAACGGGGCGACTCTGACCAATTGGAACTACTACGGGACACCGAACGAGGCCGCAGTCGACCTCGTCGAGCCCGAGGTCATCGAGTTCTATGCGCCGACGTTCGAGGCCGAAGGGCTGGAGATCATCGAGGACACCGGGGATTACGAGATCAACTTCACCGACTACCTGGCTCAGGCGAAGAGCTGAGCGGCTGAGGCCGGCGCTCCTCGCGGCGTTCCTGGTCTTCGCGGGTGCCCTGCCCGGTCATGCCGAGGGGCTGGGGCGGGATGCGGTAGGCGTGGTCGATGCGAATGGTGAATGGAGGCTGGTCGATCCCGTCACCCGGGGTCGGCTGAACTTCAGCTACGGCAACCCGTCGGATGTCGCCTTCGCCGGTGACTGGGATTGCGACGGAGTGGCGACGCCCGGTCTCTATCGCCGTTCCACGGGTCAGGCTTTTCTTCGCAACGCCAACACCACCGGGGTGGCCGATGTCACATTCATGTTCGGAAACCCGGGTGATATCCCGCTGGCGGGCGACTTCGATGGTGACGGGTGCGACAGCCTCTCGATCTATCGGCCGGGCGAGGCGCGCTTCCACATCATCGATCAACTCGGCGCTGACGGTGGTGGCCTGGGGCCGGCCGATCGGTCCTACTCCTTCGGTGACCATGGAGATGTCCCCTTCGTCGGCGACTGGGATGGAGACGGGGCCGATACGGCCGGACTCCGCCGGCCCTCCGATGGATTCGTCTACTTGAGGAATGGTCACGCCACCGGGAACGCCGACATCTCCTTCTTCTACGGCGATGCGGGTGACATTCCCTTCGCCGGGGATTGGGACGGAGACGGTCTCGACACCTTGGGTTTGCATCGGCCTGGCACTGCGACCACCTACCTGCGGAACGCCAACTCGACCGGTGTCGCCGACCTGACGACTCACGGCTCAGGCGTGCCGGTCGCCGGCGACTTCGGCGCGCTGCCCGATCCGCCACCGGGCCCCACCCGCTTCCTGTCGATGGTGGGCAGGGAGGCCTGGGGCGCCCGGCCCGCCGAGACCGCTCGGATGACGCCGCATGCGATCACCCGTCTGACGGTGCACCACGCGGGCACGCACCGGACCACAACCGGGCCGCCCCAGTTCCGGGGATGGCAGGCCTGGCACATGGATGGACAGGACTGGCCCGACCTCGCCTATCACGTGATCATCGGTGTCGACGGCGCCGTCTACGAAGGCCGGGATCCTGCGTTCCGCGGGGATACCGGCACCGCTTACGACACCACCGGCCACTTCCTCGTGGTGGTCGAGGGCGACTTCGAGGTGGACCGGCCAACCGCAGCCCAACTCGATTCGCTGGCTGCCGTCCTGGCCTGGGCGGCGGAGCACTACGAGGTGTCGCCGGCGACGATCAGCGGCCACGGCGACCACGCCGCCACTCTCTGCCCGGGTCTCCACCTCGAGTCCCGCATCACCTCTGGCGAACTCCAATCTGCCGTCCAGACCCTGATCGACGACGGAGGCGTGGGCCTGACCTGGCCCTGAGCATCCTGTTTTGGCGCGGAGATCCGACCCCCTGGGGTCGGATCTCCGCGCCAGAATGATCTGATCGATCAGGTCTCGCTGGGCACCGAGGCCTGTGGCGTTGGCGGGCGGCGCTTCTTCCACTGCCGGTAGACGACGAAGCCGATCAGGGTCGGCACGCCGAGCACCAGGAGCAGCATCGGCAGGGTGAACAGGGCGAAGTGGATGCCCCAGTCCGCCAACCCTTGTAGACCGGTGACCAGGTTGCGCAGGGCATCCCGTGCCACCTCGACCGGCTCCCAGGTGTCCTCGACGATGGGAACCACCGCCGGCGTAGGGGTGAGGCCGATGGTCAGCGTGGCCAGGTCGACGACGTCGTCGAGATAGTTGAGCTGTCCCTTGATCTCTTCGATCTGACCTCGCACCAGGGAGATCTCGTTATAGACACGAAGCAGCTTTTCCGGGTCGGCCTCGGGCTGCTGTCTCACTTCGGCGAGGAGAGCCCGCAACTCCACCTCGAGAGTCTCCAAGTTGGTGAGACGTGCTTCGAGGTCTATGAACTGATCGGTCACGTCCTGAGCGCCCTGCGACTCGGAGATGACGGTTTCCACCGATCCCTTGATCGCGGTCATCACTTCGGTCAGCTCACTCGCCGGGATGCGCAGAGTGATGTTCGCAGATGGCTGGTCCTGCTCGCCTTCCACCGGATGCACCACGGCATCGGCAACGAACCCACCGGCCGCCTCACCAAGCGCGATGATCCGATCGATGGCGGCTCTCGTGTCGTCGGCCTCCAACTGGAGCTGTGCCTGACGGATCACCTTGCGATCCTGGGCCACCTCCAGGTCGACCGCGATCGCGCCCTCGCCGCCTCCACCGGCGGGCGCCTCCTCGGCGGCAGTGGTCGTCTCGGTTGCCCCCTGTTCCATCAGCCCATCGGCGGCAAAGGTGGTGTCGGCGGCCTCCCCACCCCCGTTGCATGCGGCGATGGCCACTCCCATAGCCAGAATCAATGCCAGTCTCCTCATTCGATTCTCCTCGTTCACACCCCGTCGGGGCTTGCCGGTTGGACGTGAGGGTCACCGCCTCGGTTCCCGTTACGACGAAATCTGGAGACCGGGAGGAGGTACCGTTCCTGGGATGAACAGTGGGCCGCTCCGCGTCCTCGAGATCTATGGCGCCCCTGCTGATTTTGGGCGAATCCACGGGACCGAGTGCAAAGCGATGATTCGTGACTATCTCGACGATCGTCTCGGTCTCTCCGGAGACGCGAACTGGGCGGGCCGCCCGGCTCCGGCCGACACGGTCCTCGCGCTGGCCGAGCAGACCCTGCCCCATCACCGCGAATTCTCACCCACCCTCTACGACGAGATGATGGCGCTGGCCGAGTCGGCGGGGATCACACCTGCCGAGGCCGTAGTGGTCGGCGGCTTCACCGACCTCGTCGACCTGGTCCGGGCACACGATGGGTGGGCGCCCATCGAGGACGACTGCACCGCCGTCATAGATCCAGCGAACGGCGTCTTCGCCCAGACCTGGGACATGCATGCTTCGGCCGGCGAGTACGTCTTGATGCTGAAGCTGGACCCGATCTCAGGCCCGGGAGCGGTGGTGCAGACCACTGCAGGTTGTCTCGGTCAGATCGGGATGAACGAGGCAGGGATCGGGATCGGCATCAACAACCTGACATCCATCGGGAAACCCGGCGTGACCTGGCCTTTCGTGGTTCGCAAGGTCCTCGAGCAGACCGATCTCGACTCGGCAGTGGATGTGGTGGCTTCAGCCGATCTGGCCGGGGGCCACAACTACCTCGTCATCGGCCCCGATGGCAGCGGGGCCAACATCGAGGCGATGCCGGGGACGATCGAGGTGACCCGCGTCACCGAGACCCCCTACGTGCACACCAACCATTGTCTAGATCCCGGCACCCGTCTCGAAGAAGGGGAGAGGACCCCCGAGCATGTAGCAGGCAGCGATGCCAGGTTGGACCGCGGGGCGGAGCACGCCCAGGATCTGGACCGCTTCTTCTCCGACCCGTCGATCGCGCGCCGGGCCGAGTCGGCAGGTGACGTGGCCACGTGCGGCGCAGTCGTGATCCGTCCTCGGGAGAAGAGGCTCGACTCGGTGTGGGGGATCCCCGGCGACAATCCTTGGGAGTCGTTCCGTCTGTGAGCGGGGTGACGATCGTCAACCTCGTGGCTGACATGGCGGGTGACCTGGAGCAGATCGAGCTCACCTGCTTCCCGATGGCCAACCCCGACGACCTGCTGTCGAGGGAGGACATCATTGCCTACGCCGAGGTCTTCCCGGAGGGCTACTTTGTCGCTCTCGCCGACGGCCGGCCGGTCGGGATGGGGGCCGGCATATATCTCGACTTCGACTTCGACCACCCCGAGCACACCATCGCCGGGATCACGGGCGAGCACCAGTGCGCCAATCACGACCCGGACGGCGACTGGTACTACGGGACCGACATCACAGTGCTCCCCGAATATCGGGGCCGGGGGATCGGCGGCATGCTGTACGAGAAGCGAAAGGGCCTGGTGATCCGGGACCGCAAACGGGGAATCATCGCCGGCGGCTCTCTGCCCGGTTTCTTCCAGCACAAGCACACGATGCCCATCGACGAGTATGTGAACCGGGTGGTGGCCGGGGAGCTTCATGATCCGACTCTGACCTTCCAGTTGTCCCATGGCTTCGAGGTGCGTGGGCTGCTCGAGAACTATCTCGAGGACGAGGCCGACGACGGTTGGGCCGCCCTGATCGTCTGGGAGAACAGTGTTTGATTGCCGGCCTACGATTGGCCGATGACACAAGGACCGCCCACGGATCCACCTGCCGACCCGGATCCGCAGCCACCGTCGCCGCCTGAGGCGCACCCGGTACCGCCGGCACCACCGGAATCGCCTGTCCCGCAGCAGACGTCTGCGTCCTCGGCACCCATCGAGCAGCCGCAGGCTCAGCCCCCGGCCCGGAGTGGCGACACGCAGATGTGGCAGGTGCTGGCCCATGCCTCGGCCTTCGTCCAGGTCGTCGGCATCCCTTCATTGGTCGGCCCGCTGGTGATCTGGCTGATCAAACGAGACGACGCGGCCGTGGAGCCCCATGCCCGCGCCGCCCTCAACTTCCAGCTGTCGCTCCTGATCTATTTCATCGTCGGGGGGATCATCGGCGTGATCTTTGCCATCACCGTCATCGGGCTGGTGTTGGCGATTCCCATCTTCCTCTTCCTCTTCGTGCTGATCATCCTGGAGTTGATCTTTGCCCTGATGGCGTCATTGGCGGCGTCTCGGGGGGAGCTGTACGACTACCCACTGAGCCTGAACCTGATCAAGTAGAAGACTTGCGTTCGGCCGGGGCTGCCGCTCTCCTTCTAGGTCACGTCCCGGATCTGCGTTCTGCCATCCCGTTAAGGATCTCGAGCACGACACGATTGGCCAGGTAGGACGTCTGCTCGCCGGGCCCGTCGTAAGGGGGAGACACCTCGACGATGTCTGCCCCCAGGACATTGAGATCGCGGGAGAGCCTCCGCACCGTGTCGAGTAGCTCACGGGAGCCGAGCCCGCCGGGCTCAGGCGTGCCGGTTCCCGGGGCGAGACCCGGATCGACCACGTCGATGTCGACACTGATGAAGACACCTTTGGCCCCACCCTCGAGGGAGTAGGCCACTGCCTCGTCCACGACATCGGTGAGACCCCGGTCGACGATCTCGTTCATCAGAAACGACCTCATCTTCTGCTCACGCATCCACTGCATCACTTCCGGCTCGGGCCAGTAGCCGCGGAGCCCGATCTGCACGAAGCGATGGCCTGGCACCGCGCCCGATTCGATCAGGCGTCGCATCGGGGTGCCGTGTCCGTAGAGAGAGCCGTTCTGGGTGAACCCGGTGTCGGCGTGCGCGTCGAAATGGATCAGAGCGATCTCGCCGAACCCGTGCACCCGGGCCACACCTAGTGCATCGGGCCACGTGATCGTGTGATCTCCACCGAGGATGATCGGCACCTTCCCGGCAGCGGACACCTGCTCGACGGCGTCGGCGATCCGACCGATGGAGATCTCCAACTCACCCGGTCGGACGTAGACGTCCCCCACGTCGACCACTCCCAACGTCTCGAATGGGTCCAGCCCGGTGGGGAGATGGGGCCGGTAGCCGTCCATTGCCCCGTAGTCGGCGTTGCGAATGGCCTGCGGGCCGAAGCGTGCCCCGGGCCGATAGGTGGTGCCCCAATCGAACGGTGCCCCGATGATGACCACAGACCCGTCCCCCAGATCATCCATGGTGACGGCGGGCACGCCGAGAAAAGAGTTCCGCGAGGCGAAGGAGATGTATTCGGAGGAGGCGAAAGGAATCTCGCCCTTCCGTTGTTCATAGGGGGTGTACATCGGATCGTTACGCTAACTGCCAGACCCCCTCGGTGAGCCATGACACCTGAACGCGTTCAACGCACCTATCTGATCCTCCTCCTGCTCCAAACCCTCGCCGCCTCCCTGATCTGGGGGATCAACACCCTTTTCCTGCTCGACGCCGGGCTCAGCATCACCGAGGCGTTCGTCGCCAACGCCGCTTTCACCGCCGGGATGGTGATATTCGAGGTCCCCACGGGTGTCATCGCCGACACCTTCGGGAGGCGAACCTCGTTCATCCTCGGTGCGGCCACTCTCCTCGTGACGACGGCTGCCTATCTAGGGCTGTGGTATGTCGAGGCCGGCATCGGGTGGTGGATCCTGGTCTCGGTGTTGATCGGGCTCGGCTTCACATTCTTCTCCGGAGCCACCGAGGCCTGGCTGGTCGATGCCCTGCATGCCACCGGGTACGAGGGTGCGATCGAAACCGTGTTTGGCCGGGGCCAGGTCGTCGGCGGCGCCGCCATGCTGGTAGGCACAGTTGGTGGCGGGTTCCTGGGACAGGTCAATCTGGGAATTCCCTACGCACTTCGCTCGGTGCTCCTCCTTGCCGTGATCGGAGCTGCCTGGCTCTGGATGCACGACATCGGATATGAGCCGGCCAGGGGGGTGGCGGTCGGGGAGCAGGTGCGCGGCATCCTGCGCGCTTCGATCAAGCACGGGTTCGGCAACCCACCGGTCCGCATGTTCATGTTCGCCGCCCCGTTTGCGGCCGGAGTGAGCATCTGGGCCTTTTATGCGTTTCAGCCCTACTTGCTGGAGCTTTTCGGCGACCCGAACGCCACGTATCTCGCCGGGATAGCCGCGGCAGTGTTCGCCGTCGCCCAAATGGCCGGTGGCGCCTCAGTGAAATTCGTTCGAGGACTGGTCGCGACCCGTACTTCTGTCATCATCCTCGAAGTCGTTCTCGGCGGCGTCGCCCTTATTGGTGTGGGTCTGGCCGAGATGCTCGAGATCCCCGTCGGGTTCTGGGTGGCGATTGGACTGTTGACACTGCTCTCCGTGGTCGCCTCCCTGTCCAGCCCCATGCAGCAGGCGTACATGAATGCCTGCATTCCCTCTGAGCAGCGAGCGACTGTGCTCTCGTTCAACTCGCTGATGGGAAGCGCCGGCGGAGTGGTGGCGCAACCTGCCCTGGGCCGGGTGGCCGAGGTGTACTCGTTCGGAACCGCCTACGTCGTGGCCGGCGTCCTCTACGCGATCAGACTGCCCTTCATCGTGGCCGTGCGCCGGATGGGTTTGCGGGCCGATACCGACACTCGCTCCGAGACGACAATCGTCCCCTGACCTCTGGCATCATGGGGCAGTGGCCGAGCACGAGAGCACCGATACCGATCCGATGGGCCCCGCCATCATGCGGGGGATCATCATCGGAATCCCGGTGGTCCTGGTCGGGCTCACCATCGGGATCTGGCTGATCACGCCGTTGGACATCGCCGAATCGGCCTTGACCGCCCTGCTCCCCGGAATCCTGCTCGGCGCTTTCGGCGGTGGGTTCGCCGGCATGGCGATGACGATGCGGGAGTAGCGGGCTACTCCTCCTCGCGCAGTACGAACACGACCGTCTGCAGATCGGTGAACTCGTCGATTCGTTGCCGACCCCAACCGGTGTCGGTCCCGGCGGCGCCGCCGAATGGCTGGAAGGTCTCCCAGAAGTCGGTCGAGTCGTTGACCACCACCGTCCCCGACCGGATCCGATCGGCGTACCAGAAGGCTTTGGTGAGGTCATTGGTGAACACCGCTGCCTGCAACCCGAGATGGGTCCGGTTGGCCACCCCGACCGCCTCCTCGTCGTCTTTCGCGCTGAGGATGGGGAGCACCGGACCGAACGACTCCTCCTGGGCTACCTCCGATGACTCGGGCACCCGATCGAGGATGGTGAAGTCGTAGTAGAGGTCGGTGGGAAACCCTGAGGCCCGCCCCCCGCCCACCAGCAACTCGGCGCCCTTGTCGACGGCGTCGGCGATGTGGCGGTCCATCTTGGCCGCCGTCGGCTCGTTGTTCAGGGGTCCCATATTTGTGGCCTCGTCGAATGGGTCGCCAAGTCGCACGTTCTCGGCGGCCTTCAGCGACGCCTCCACGAACTCGTCGTGCACCTCGTCGAGGACGATGACCCGCTCCGTGGCGACGCATACTTGCCCGGCGTTGTAGTACGCCCCGTAGACCGCCGCCTCCGCCGCCTTGACCACATCGGCGTCGGCGGTGACCACGGTCGGGCCGTTGCCTGACATCTCCATGATCGAGCGCTTGAGGCCCATCACCGAAACGATCTTCTTGCCGGTGGCGGACGAGCCGGTGAATCCGACCGCGTCCACTCCATCGTGAGTCACCAACTGCGTGCCGATGTCGCCGGCGCCGGGGATGACCTGGATGGCGCCCTTCGGCGCTCCGGCCTCTTCGAACACCTTGGCCATCTCGAGCAGCGCCCAGGAGGTGAACTCCGGCGGTTTGACAATGACGGCGTTCCCGGTGGCGAGACCGGGCCCGACATACTCCATAGGGATCATCACCGGGAAATTCCAGGGGGTTATCGCCACCCAGACCCCGACCGGGCGTCGAACCGTGAACATGCGCCGATGTCGGCTGGTGGTAGGGATCAGCTCGCCTTTGAGCCGCTTGGCATCTTCGGCGGCGATCTGGAAATAGTCACCCGACTCGGCGATGTCGTCCTTGGCCTCTGCCTCATATGGCTTGCCCTGCTCCATCGAGAGGATGTAGGCGACATCGTCGACCCTGTCTTGCCACAGCTCATAGATGCGGAGACAGAGATCGGCCCTCTCGAAAGCGGTCCAGTGCCGCATCTCCTCGGTTGCCTCCCTCGCCGCGGCCACGGCCCGATCGATGTCGGCCGGGGAGGCCTTCGGCACGTTGTACAGGTGCTCGCCAGTGGAAGGGGAGTGGACCTCGTAGTGGTCGTCACCGGTCCCCTCTGTCCACTCACCTGCGATGAAGAGCTGGAGATCGGTTGCCATGGCGCAACGCTAATCCCAATCGAGGTCAGACTGAATGGCGGTTCAGTAGCATGGCCGGGTGAGCCTCCAGGGAGATAAGACCAGGCAGTGGTACGAGCGTGCGAGCAAAGTCCTCGTCAACGGGGTGTCGAGCCAGTTCCGCTATTGGGGGCCTGACGACACTCTCGTCATCGACCACGGCGAGGCAGGGCACGTCGTCGACATGGACGGCAAGCACTACATCGACTACCAGTGCGGCTTCGGGCCGGTCATCCTCGGTCATGGCGACCCGGATGTGTGGAAGGCGGTGGTGGACACGGCCGGCCAGGCGACCAGCTTCGCCATGACCCAGCGTCGCGAGGTCGAGGCGGCCGAGAAGGTGATGGCGGCGTTGGAGTGGCCCGACGCCATGCGCTTCACCAACACCGGAACCGAGGCCACGATGCACGCCATCCGGCTCGCCCGCGGGCTGACCGGGCGCGACGTCGTGATCAAATTCGAGGGCCAGTACCACGGGATGCACGACTACGTGCTCTTCTCCACCGCCGGCGTCCCGGTCGAGGGGCTCGGGTCTCGTTTCCGCCCCATCGCCCTGCAATCGAGCTCGGGCATACCGGAGGCCATCAGGTCACTGGTCCGGACCCTGCCGTTCAATGACCTGGAGCTGGTCGAGCGGGCCTTCAAGGACGAGGGCCAGCGGGTCGCCGCAGTGATCGTCGAGCCGATGCTCGGCAACGCCTTCGGGATCATGCCCCTGCCCGGTTTTCTCGAGGGGCTGAGGAAGCTCTGCGACGACAACGGCTCGTTGTTGATCTACGACGAGGTCAAGACCGGGTTCCGGGTCGCCTTCGGTGGTGCTTGCGAGTGCTTTGGAGTGCGGCCGGACATCGGCACCTACGCCAAAGCAATGGGGAACGGCTACCCGGTGGCTGCGATCGCCATGACCGACAAGGTCGCCGATGGCTGGCGGTCCTCGGGTATCGCACAGGCGGGGACCTACTCGGGCAACGGCATCGGCGTGGCCGCCGCCGCGGCGACCATCGACAAGCTCGCCACCGGTGAGCCGCACGCCAGGATCGAGAAGGTCGGGCGGAGCCTCATGGAAGGAATCGAGAAGGTGCTGGCCGACCGTGGTGTCGAGGGCAAGGCGACCGGGCACCCGGCGATGTTCTCGGTCTTCATCGGTGAGGGAGATCTCAACGAGTTTCGGGAGACCTCCAAGCACAACGAGCCCCTCTACGAGGAGATCCTCTTCGGGATGATCCGGCGCGGCGTGATGCCTTGTCCGGATGCACTGGAGCCGTGGTTCGTATGCGCCGCCCACACCGACGAAGACGTCGCCAAGACACTCGAGGTCTTCGATGAGGCGCTGGGCGAGGCACTGGCCTGAGCGCCTCTAACGTTGCGCCGTGATCCAGGTCGCCATCTCAGGCGCCGGCGGCAAGCTGGCGACACCAATCGCCGACGCGATCGTGGCCTCCGATGATCTCGAACTGACCGCTCTTTACAACCCGAATCGATCCGGGGCCGAAATGCATGGCATGACGGTCACCGGGGCATCCTCGGATGTTGATGCCGACGTCGTGGTGGAGACGGCCCATCCCGATGTCGTCCTCGACAATCTGAAGGCTTGGCATGCGAAGGGTCTGGCGGCGGTTGTCGGCACCTCCGGCTTCACCCCCGAGCGTCTGGAGCAGCTGCGGGAGATCTGGGGATCGGACGGCCCTGCTGCGCTCGTCGTCCCCAACTTCTCGATCGGGGCGGTGCTCATGATGAGGTTCGCCGCCGAGGCGGCGTCACATTTCGAGGCGGTGGAGATCATCGAGCGTCATCACTCGACCAAGCCTGATGCCCCTTCGGGCACTGCCCTGGCCACCGCCATGGGCGTGGCCTCGGGTGGCGGGGTGTCCGCCCGGGATTCGACGGAGCTGGTCGAGGGGGCTCGTGGCGCCGAGGTGGAGGGGGTGCGAGTCCACGCCGTCCGCCTCCCCGGTCTCATCTCCCAGCAGGAGGTGGTCCTATCAAATCTCGGAGAGGTGCTTTCCATCGAGCACCTCTCTACCAGCTACGAATCGTTCGCCTCCGGCGCCCTCATCGCCATCCGGGGCGTCGGCGGTCTCGCCCCCGGGGTGCACCTCGGGCTCGACACCGTTCTCTAGTCACATCCCCGTTGGGAGGTCCCCTGTGGGGAGGTCGGGGAAGAAGGAGTAGACCCGTTCGCCGGTGAAGAGCTGGGCATCGGGGTCCCAGGGGAAGAAGATCACGTTTCGCCACACCATCTTCTCGCCGTTGGGCTCCATGCCGAGCCAGCGTGTGGAGAAGGTGCCGTTGACCACTGCCTCCTCACAGACCCCTTGCGGCCCGACCACGATGCTGGTCAGGGCGAAGTCGATGTCAGGGAATGCCGAAAGCAGCTCGATGTAGAAACGGGTCGCCCCTTCCTTGCCCTCCCATCGATGCCCGGTCTGAACCAGTTCGTAGACACAATCGTCCGTGAGCGTGGCCATGAGCCCGGCAATGTCTCGCGCATCCTCGGCCAGAGAGTGCGACTTCCACAGCTCGCGCACTGCCGCATAGTCGTCGGGAGTCTGTGCCAGGAGGTCACGAACGTGTTGTCGCTTGTCGATCGATTCCTGGATCAGGGCATGGGTCATGCTGTTCCTCCTGGATTCGGAGGCTACTGCCTAGAAGAAAATCACAGTTGCCAGGCCGATCACAAAGCAATAGATGGCGAAGGGGTACAGCCCGATGCGGTTGATCGACTTCATCATGAAGGCGATGGCCAGATATCCCGACACGCCCGCCACCACCATGGCGACGGCGAGCTCGGGTGTGAACCCTCCCTGATCAGGAAGGGCGAAGAGCTGGCTGAAGCCGGCCCCGGCGATGGCCGGGATGCCCAACAGGAAGGAGAATCGGGCGGCCTCGGCCGGTTCGAACTTCCTCAGGTTGCCGGCGGCGATGGTGACTCCGGAACGCGAGATACCCGGGATGAGTGCGATCGCCTGAGCAACCCCGACGACCACCGCATCGGGGATCCGACCCTCCATCAGCCTCCTCAGCCCGGTGGCGACGCGCTGGCCAATGACCAGGATCACGCCGGTGGCCACGATCTGCCACCCCACCGCCGCCACGGACTGCTGCATGCCCTCGATCTCGTCGGCCAACGGCAGACCGATGAGAGCAGGGATCGTGCCGATCCCGACCA
The DNA here is from genome assembly GCA_963810465.1 of uncultured Acidobacteriota bacterium. Classification (GTDB taxonomy): domain Bacteria; phylum Actinomycetota; class Acidimicrobiia; order Spongiisociales; family ZC4RG35; genus JARDZU01. The sequence goes on from CAWENM010000002.1 coordinate 576,652, forward strand.
GCAGGGCCAGCTTCCGCCCTTCGGGGTTGGTCCGGAATCGAAGCACCGCCATCACCTCGCGCCGGTAGTAGATCAACACCGCGGCCAGGGTGCCGAGATGGATCACTGTCGACACGGCAAGCGAGGGCACCGGGACGTCGATACCCATCTCACTGAGGAACGCGGGGATGATGATCAGGTGGCCCGATGAGGAGACGGGGAGGAACTCGGTGAGACCCTGGATCAGTCCCCAGATGACGGCGGCAAGCACGGCGGCACGGTAATGCTCAAGGCGGGGCAATCATGACTACCGCCCGTCCCTCGCCGGCCGCCCGCGCTACGTCCGCGGCTAGCTCGGACTCGACGGCGACCAGACCCAGACCCGAGCCGAGCGGGTCCTCATCGGGGTCCTCGACCACCACGCCCGAAGCCACCACCTCGGTGTCGAGCAGGACTATCCGTGCGGAGTCACCACGGTGTGCCCCTCGGGGCAGAGGCATCTCCAGGCTCCACCATCCCGGGGGAACCGCCTGGCCGGACTCGCCTACGTTTGACGCCAGCACCGGATCACCGGCGAGGATGGAGTCGAGCGCCACCTGCCCCAGCTCGACCGGAGTGAAAGTCCCGAGTGGCACTTGCCGGACCTCGGTGTTGGACTCGTCCACGACCATCCCGGCCGTCACGTCCTCGGTCGGCAAAGGGGTGGGCAGTAGTCGGCTCCGGTCGGAACTCGATCCACAAAGCCACCGAGGCGATGAGAAGGGCAACGGCCCAACGCGCCCACGGGGGCGACTGCAGCCAGATCACGTTTCCGAAAGTACGGAGCGCGGACGGGCCTGGGAAGTAGGTTGGCCCGGTGACAGACACGACGCGGAAGACACTGGTGGTCAGTGGGGTCGTGGCCCTGGTTGGCAGCATCGCCGGGCTGATCCTGGGCCTGATCATGGTGAACAACTTGTCCGACTACCTCACTCAGTCGGTGGCGGTGTCGGAGTCGGCCCTCGGCGCGGTGGAAGAAACACTTGGCGTCCTCGAATCAGTCGCGGTCGAGGTCGATGAGGGCATCGGCGCGGCCGCCGCCAGCATCGCCGCGGCGTCGGAGGCGGTCTTGACCGCAGCCGGGGAGCTGGATGACGTCGCCGACTTCCTCGACGGCGACTTACAGGCCAGCATCGAGGCTCTGCTCGACACCATGCCGGCTGCCATCCAGACCGCCGGAGTCATCGACAGCACCCTGAGCGCACTGTCGTTCCTCGGTGTGAACTACGACCCCGAGCAGTCGTTCGACGCGTCGCTCGCAGCGGTGCAAGATGCTCTGGAGCCGATACCTCCCCAACTGTCCGCCCAGGCCGAGACGATCCGGGCCCTGGTCCCCGTCTCAGAGCAATTCGCCCAGGACGCCGCCGCGACGGCAGAGGCATTCGACGCTTTGCGAGTCGAGCTGGAGTCGAGTCAGCAGCTCATCGACTCCTACCGCGCCACTGTCGACCAGGCTCAGAGCGTGGTCGAGAGCACCGCTTCGTCCCTGTCTGCCACCACGTGGCTGCTCAGACTCATCGTGGTGCTCATGGCCGTCACCGGCTCCGCTATCGCCATCGGGCTGATCACCCTGGGCCGATCCCGGGAGTCTGTCGACACCGTCGGTTTCGATGACGCCAGCGACGGGTAGGTGGCTTGGGAGAGGTGCGTGGACCGCGATTCGTGAATCATCGGAGGCCACTGATCTTCCACGGTTGGGGTCCACCCCTCCTTTATCCAGACGTCGAGGAGACAAAGATGGGCGAGAAGAAGAAGACAAAGGTCCAAGAGACAACGATCACACCCGAAACCCATTGGCTCCGGTCAACGGTGATCGCGCTGCTGGTCGTGGCCCTGACCTTGGGCATCTGGTACTTCGTCAGCGAGAGGGACTGACCGGAGGTCAGTCTGAAGTAGACGAACTACCCGAAGATGCGGTCGTCGAACCGGTGGTCGCCGACTCGCTCTTCTTGGAACTCTTCTCGGACGAGTCGCTCTTAGACGAGTCGGCCTTTTTGGCCGGCTCGCCTTTCTTGGACTTTGCCGACGAGCGGGAATCGGTGGAGTAGAAGCCTGATCCCTTGAACACCACGCCACGGGCGTGGAAGACCTTCTGCAACTCCCCACCGCACTCTTGATGCTTGCGCAGCGGCTTTTCCGAGAACGATTGAAAGACCTCGATGTTCTCGCCGCAGCGCTTACAGGTGTACTCGTAGGTAGGCATGACCGACTTCTGACCGCTTGGTGGGGTAGAGGCGAATTCTACAACCGGGACCGTGGGTCTTCCATTCCTCTGCAATATGATCGGCCCCCATGTCGCCCGCCGTAGCCCTGCCGCTGGCGATCGTCGCCGCCTACCTGGTGGGGAGCATCGATTTCGCCGTGATCGTCGGCCGGATGTACGGCGTCGACATCCACCAGGAGGGGAGCGGCAACCCGGGCATGTCCAATGTCCTACGCACCATGGGACGGGTGCCTGCCGCCATGGTCTTCATCGGTGACACGCTCAAGGGGACGATCGGAGCTGCGATGGGCTGGGTCGCTTCTGGCTCGCCCGACCCGGCGGTGCATTGGGCCTTCCTCGCCGGCCTCGCCGCGGTCGTGGGCCATTGCTATCCGATCTTCCATCGCTTCAAGGGGGGGAAAGGGGTGGCTACCGGCGGTGGCGTCCTTCTCTTCACCGTCCCACTTGTCGCGGTGATCGAGATCGCCACGTGGTTCCTGATCTTCTGGCTCACCAAGACTGCCTCCATCGGTTCGATGGTGATCGTCGTCATCACGATCCCCTTGCTGATCTGGCAGGGTGTCACCGGGTTGTCGCTGCTCTGGGTCGCCTTGATCATCGCCTTGGTGGTGTGGCGTCACCGGGGAAACATCAAACGCATGGTCTCTGGCAGCGAGGAGAAGGTCACTACATGAGCATCGAAGTTGCAGTCATCCCCGCCGCGGGGCGGGGAACCAGGATGAGACCGGCGACCCGGGTGGTACCCAAGGCATTGCTCACCGTGATCGACCGCCCCGCCATCCAATACTCGGTCGAGGAGGCCGCACGGGCCGGAGCGAAGGAGGCAGTCGTGGTCGTCGACCTCGACGCCGGCCATCTCCTCGCCCAGCATTTCAACATCGAAGGCCCGCTACCCGGTCTCGAGGACATCCAGCTGCGTCCGGTGGTCCAGGAGGAGCCACTCGGCCTGGGACACGCGGTTAACGAGGCGGCCCACATGGTGGGAGACCGTCCTTTCTTCTGCCTCCTCTCCGACAACATCGTGAGGCCCGGTCACGACGTGCTGACCAGTCTGGGTGAGGGAAGTCGCGACGGTTCGGTGTCGGTGATGTGTCTGCGGGAGCTGAGCGAGGAGTTCCTCAGCAAGTACGGCGTCGTGGTCCCGGCCTCCGAGCTCGAGGAGCGCTACCTCGATCTGGCCGGGGCTGTTGAGAAGCCGGGTCCGGCCAACGCACCCTCGCGCCTCGGGCTGGTGGGCCGTTATCTTTTCACTCCGGAGGTCTTCGAGATCCTGGGCGGTCTCGAGCCCGGTCACGGCGGCGAAATCCAGCTGACCGACGCCATCAACGAGCTGGGAGTCCGCGGTCGCCTCCGTGGTTATGTGGCCGAGGAAGACCTCCTCGATGTGGGGACGCCGATCGGCCTGCTGGAGGCGTCGGTGGAGTTGGGTGAGCACGAGTTCGGACAAGAGTTCAGCTCCTGGCTCAAGGAGCGGAGCGGGTGAAGCCGCTGGAGGAGGCCCGCTCCGAGGTTCTGTCCTCGGTCGGCCTCCTCGGAGTCGAGCAGGTTCCCATCTGGCAGGCGCGTGGCCGTGTCCTCGCCGCGGATGTGGTCGCCCCCGAGAGCGTGCCGCCGTTCGCCAACTCGGCGATGGACGGGTTCGCGGTGCGTGCTGCCGATGTCTCCGCGGCCGGGTCGGTCCTCGAGGTGATAGGCGACCTGCCCGCCGGGTCGAGCACCGACATCGAGGTACAGGCGGGCCAGGCGATCAAGATCATGACCGGCGCTCCGATGCCACCCGGGGCCGACACCGTGGTCAGGGTCGAGGACACGTCTACAGAAGGCTCGAAGGTCACCATCTCCACTGCGGTCGAGCCGGGTACGTCGGTTCGCCCGGCCGGTGGGGACGTTCCAGAAGGCCAGTTGGTGTTCACCGCCGGCACCCGTCTCACCCCGATGCATGTCGGTGTTCTCGCCACCATCGGAGTCGGGTACCCGGATGTGTTCAGAAGGCCCCGCGTTGCGTTCATGTCGACCGGTGACGAGCTGACTCCTCCCGAGGCGACAGGTCTGGAGCCGGGGGCTATCCGGGACTCGAACCGGCCGATGCTGCTCTCGCTGCTCGAGGATGCGGGGGTGGAGCCGGTCGACTTCGGAATCATCCCCGATGACCCGGATGTCTTGCGGGAGGCCTTCACCCGGGCTGCCGAGGCAGACGTGGTTGTCTCGACCGGAGGGGTGTCGATGGGTGATTACGACGTGACCAAGATGGTGCTGCAGGGCGACGCCCATGTCGACTTTTGGCAGGTGGCGATTCAGCCGGCCAAACCCTTCGCCTTCGGTCACATCGGCGCTGCCCTCTTCTTCGGGCTGCCCGGCAACCCGGTTTCGGTCCTGGTCTCCTTCGAACAGTTCGCCCGGCCGGCGTTGCTCAAATTGCAAGGAGCACGCGCGACGCTCCGGCCCCAACTGGTGGCCACAGCGGGGGAAACCCTGGATACCGATCCGGAGAAGACGGTCTTCGTCCGCGTTCTCGTGGAAGGCCTCGAGCAGGGCTCGCCCACCGTGGTGAAGTCGGGTGGCCAGGCCTCAAACGTCCTGTCGGCTGCGGCGACCGCCGATGGATTCGCCCTGGTGCCCCGTGGGACGGCGGTCGTCGAGGAAGGCGAGAACGTGACCGTCGAGATGTTCAAGTGGCCTGAGTCGAGGGAGTGGATCGATGGGCGATGAGCGCGAGCTGACCCATCTGAATGAGGCGGGTGAGGCTCACATGGTCGACGTGGGCGGCAAGCCAGTCACTGACCGCGAGGCGGTGGCGGAGGGCTACGTCGTCATGTCGCCTGACCTCGCGGAGCGATTTTTCGCCGGTGACCTGCCCAAGGGTGACGCGGCGGCGGCCGCCCGGATCGCCGGGATCATGGCTGCCAAACGAACCTCCGAGCTCATCCCTCTCTGTCATCCGATCTCGCTGACCGGGGTCGATGTGACCTTGGAGTCGAGTGGGCGTGGTGTTCGGGTCATTGCTAGCGTGCGGGCGACCGATCGGACCGGTGTCGAGATGGAAGCAATGACGGCCGTCGCTGTGGCTTCGTTGACCATCTACGACATGGTGAAAGGTGTCGAGCGCGACGTCACGATCGAGATGGTTAGGTTGCTGACCAAATCAGGTGGAAGGTCCGGCAAGTGGGAACGAGGTTGAGTCGTTGATCGGGCAGGGTCCTGGCAACTACGCTCATCCGTGGACGGAGTCGTAAGCCAAATGTCAACAAGCGTCATAGTCGGCCTATTGCTGATAGCGGCTGTGTGGAGTGTCTATCTCCTGCCTTCGGTGTTCGGCGACCGGCAAAACGCACCCAAGAACTCGACTGAGGAATTCGATCGCTGGAGCCATCTGATGGCTGACGTTCAGAAGCGGCCGTACGACCGGAAGGCCGTGGGTCAGCGGGACGTCATCCGCCTCCGTCGTCGCCGCACTTTCACGGTACTCGGGTTCCTGGCCCTGCTCACCGCCGGGCTGGCCCTGTGGCAGAACTCGCTGGCACTGCTTCTGGTGCATCTCTTCATCGATTCACTGATCGTCCTTTACGTGGCGGCCCTGCGCCAGATGAAGCAGCAGCGTCAGTGGCGACTCAAGGTCACCCATGTGTCCGAGCGTCCCGCCGAGTGGGACGACACTCAGATCAAAGTCATCGCCCAGTAGGCGATGGGCCCCGATTTCGCCGACGATGCCCGAGCCGTTCTCGACGCGCGGTTCGCGGCGCGTGAGAAGGGAATCACCGGCTCGAGGAAGGTGATCCGGTCATCGGCCAACGGGATCCGCGCTCTTCATCGTGGCGAGTGGGACCAAGCCGCCGGGCTCATCTCAGAGGCCGGGGCGATCCTGACGGACATCACGGCTGGACTTGCCGACCATCCCGACATACTCCATGCCGGCTTCATCTCCGATGCCGCCAAGGAGTACGCGGAGGCACGGATCACCGAAGCGCTGTTCCGGAGTGAGCCGGTTCCAGGCTTCGCCGAGCTCGGCATCGACCCTGTCCCCTTCCTCCACGGTCTTGGGGAGGCGGTGGGGGAGTTGCGCCGGCGTCTGCTCGACCTCCTCCGGGCAGGAGACATCGAACGCGCCCAGACAACGCTGGACGCGATGGACCAGATCGTCGACCTGCTTGCCGAGATGGACTACCCCGACGGTATGACCAACGGCCTCCGCCGCACCACCGACGTTTCCCGCGCCCTCGTCGAGCGCTCCCGCTCCGACCTCACCGC
>CAWENM010000003.1:0-404008 GCA_963810465.1 uncultured Acidobacteriota bacterium
GTGGCATGCTGCCCGGCCCGGCCCCGATTCGAATCTCCGCTGATCGCCATACGCCTCGCCTACTAGGGTGGCCCGGCCCCTTCGGCCGGGTGGCGCCGGGATGCTGAGACGGGCCTCCTCGCCATCGGTCCAGACCCCCACTGCTCGATGTCACTCCATCCATAACCGAGGAGGGAGACGGCGGCCGTCCTCGGCGGTCTCAGTCGTCCATGTCCCCGCGTCATCGATGGTGGTCGCCAAAGCCGGCCCTCTCAGCGAGCTGGCACGCTCGTCATCGAGGGCCCGCAGCACGTCCTCGTGAACCGGCCGCTGTAGAGGCCGGGGTCGACTCCCGACTGGTCCGAGGTCATCGTCGCTCAATCCGGCGAATCCAACGAAGTCGCGGACCATTCGGGCAATACCTTGCCTGTGTTGTCGATGGCGGGTCGGAATCGCCCCCTTCCGATGCGGAACCACGGCGAGCCGGTCCGCCACTTCCGCGAGGACCGGCGGCCAGTCGGGACGCGGGCGTGCTGACGGGCAAGGTGATACATGCCGGAACCCATGGACAGCCAGCCGCGTCTTCGACGCCACTCGGGAAGCCGAACCACTTCTTGAACACGTTGCCGGCGTGGAGCCTCTTGAAGTACATCGCCTGATCCGTGCGCACGAACGCCCCGGCCGCGGCCATCTGTGTCAGGAAGACGACTCCTCCTGGCAGCTCTCGTCCTCGGTGACAGGGATGGCGTCGCCTCCCGGAGGCGTCGAAGACCTGATCGGCCCCGAAGCGGCTCGTACCGGATCGCCTCGATGTGCTGCATGACACGGGGAGAGGGGCTCGCCTTGGATGCTCGGTGTGGAAGTACGGTCGAAACTCGCCCGAACCACTGCACGTCGGTGTGTGCTATCGAAGCGTCGGGGCGAGCCAGCAGTTCCTTTCGCAGGCTCCTCAGGTATCCGGTGGAAGCCAGATCGTCCTGTTGCCAGTAGCAGAAGAACTCACGGTCGCAGTTCTCGACCAGCCAATTGAAGTTGCCCGGCCACCCGAGGCGGTGTTGTTGAACCACCACGTCGATGCGGGGGTCGGAGGTGTACTTCCGGCAGATCTCGACCGTCGGGTCGTCTTCGCCGTCCACGCTGATCACCAGATGGAAGTCCTCGAACTCCTGGTCGAGGATCGATCGAATCGTCTCCTCGATGACATCCTCGCCCCGGTAGACGGGCATGGCGATGAACACACCGCTGCTCATCGGCTTCCGAGGACTCGATCCGCGGCGGCCACCGCGAAGAGCGGGGCAGTGGTGAACTTGCCCGTGTCTACCGAGTGGTATGAGCCCATGGAGGTGACGCCCACCTCCGATCTCCTGTGAAGGCCACTGCCGGGATCGTCGACGTCGGTATCGCCGAGCGAGAAGATGACACCGCCGCGGACCATTGGTCCGTCACCTGCCCGGGTCGCGAACTCCGCCATTCCCGGATAAACCCACTCGAGCTTTTCGAGTGTCTCCCGGGCAATGTCGTTGGCATCGGCAGGAGACGGGCGTGTCGGCCAGTTGGGCGGTCTCAGGTCGGTTGACCATCCTCGCCGACCGGCGGGATACCACGACAGGTAATAGTCGGAGTTTCTGTAGTCGACGATGTCGCCGAAAGGTCCGAGGACCACCGTCGTAGACGGGACAAGCGGGCCATCGGGCGGCGTGGTAGCGCTCAGGTAGTACTTCATTCGAAAAGTCCAAGGGCCTTTGATCGGGAGCCCTGCGCTTTCGTCGATGGCGGGGCGTCCGGCCCACGCGCAGTTGACGATGTGATCGTACGGTCCCAACCGCTGTTCTTCACCCTCAACCGTTTTGGTTTCGAGGAGGCGCCGACCGGCGTCGGCTGCGGTCACGGTCGTGTCGATCATCACGTCTATCCCGTCGGAATCGATGACTGTCTTGGTGATCAGGTCCGCGAGAGGCCCCGGGCTCACTGCGACCTCGCGGGTAGCGAAATACGTCGGTTATCGATGGCCCGTAGGAGTGTTCTGACTCTCTCAGCCTGGTCACCGTGCCTGGATCGTCGACTCCGAAGTACGACCCTCGTTGTGACCGATCCTGGATGAGATGAGTTATCCGTCGGTATGCGTCCTCGAGCCGATCCGGGCCTAACAGGCTCTCCCTGTGCACCGCGTAGTTGAATGGAGTGGACACCGGGATGTCGTCGAAAGCCGATCCCAGCCATCGGCGCATCAATGGTGCGAACTGGGTTGCGCCACGGAACATCAACTCGGCGGTCCGGAAAGTCGGATCGTTGGCGTAGACGAATCCGAGATGGATCTTGCCCTCGTTGTGACGGGAGGCCGCGTCCATCAAGCTCGCGTTCGCCTCGATCAGGTCGACCTCGGCCCCACGGGTTGCCAGCTCCATCGCGACGCATGTTCCCTGGATCCCGCCCCCGATTACCGCAACCTTCAATCCCTGACCGCCTCTACTCGCCCGGCAGCCATTGTTGCAGCGGTCCCGAGCCGAAGGCCGCTATTCGGACTGAGGACGATCCATGGCGAATGCCGAGTGAGGATCAGTCGTCTTCGAGGTGATGAAGGACGGGGCCACCATCGGTTTCTTCAATGCGGTAGAACTCGATCTCGTTCATTCCAGTGACGAACGAGGTCGGGGGCACGATCGCGCTGAACTTTGCCACCTCGGAGTCCAGTCATGAACGCGCGCCGTTGCCGCGACGGTTCCGTTGACTGCGACGGCCAGCCATGTGTCGTTGGTGATTGTGGGGGAGTCCACTGAGGCCCGTATGAGGGCTGGGACGATTCCGGTGGTGGGGTCGACTTGGTCGTAGAGGGCCTCGTCGACGATTTCGATTTCGGCCGGTTCTGTTCCTGGGTGAGGCTGTCGGCTGACTGACCGACGAGATCTCGGTAGGGGCCGAAGTTGTAGACGGTGTCCCAGCCGGTTCCGGAGCCGAAGAGTTCCACTTTGCGGGCGATGGCGTCGTCAAAGACCGGGTTTGATGGCACGTCAATGTTGGCAACTACTCCTTCGAACACTCTCTGCCGGGAGTTGTCTGGATCGTCATCGAGAAGTGAGACGCCTTCCATTTGCCATGGCGATTCGACTTCGAGTACATCGGCAATGGTGGGCATAACGTCGTAGAGCATGGCGGGACGGTCGTCGATGCGACCCTCACTTTGACCCGGCGCCTTCATGAACAGTGGGACATAAGCGACGTCGTCGATATCGCCCTCGATCCCACCTCGGATCAACGCCCCTGCCCTGAATGCGATGCCGTGGTCGGCCATCACCATGACCAGTGCATCGTCGTACCAGGAGGTGTCACGTATCAGGTCGAGGAAGCGCACGAGCTGGCTGTCGACATAGCCGGTCTGCAGCATGTGGGCCTGGTGCGCCAGATCGACGACGTGCTGGTCATCATCCCAACTTCCCTTGCCGTTCGTCCTGACTTCGCCCGCATAGCGCAGACCATCTGGCAAGGCATGCCAGGGAAAATGAGGGTCGAGGGTGTGGAGGAATCGAAGGGAGTGTGGCCCGACTGTTTGCAGCGAGTCGTAGAAGGTCTCGTAGACGGCAGCCTCGTCCGTGGGGTCGTTCGCAGCGTGTCGGAGTCGCGCTCGCCCAGACCGAAGCCCGCCCATGCCCCGTCGAGTGGTGGTAGCCACGATACCGCTCCCGTCGGGAGGGCGACATGTGCGGTGACGACGCTCGTGTCGGTGAGCAGGAGCTGCCATCGTTCGAGGGCATCCGGATGTGATTGCTCACGGCAAACGTCTGGTCCACAGAGATCGGTCAGCTCTTCGTGGGCCCACACGTCGTGGCTGTTGGCCAGCATGGTGAACAGGTTGTTTGGATAACCCTGCGATGTGGCTTGGACATCAGCTCTGGCGGGACCTCCCGTGAGGATCATCGGCAGCACATTTGAGGTGCGACGGTGCATCGTGACGGTGTTGCGGTACCAGGTGAAGTCGTCGAGGAGGCTGGCGAAACCGGGGTATCGGCTGGAGTCGATGTCGCCTTCGGCGTTCATCAGGGTTTGGACGGGTAGTTCGTCGAGGACAACAACGACGACCGGGATCGGGTTGCCCACACCGGACGTCTCCTGGAGGACCGTGTCGGGGGCGATGATCAGTCCCGAAGCCGGTGAAGCGAACACGAAGAAGGCGAGGACGACCACGGGTACTGCCGCTCCCCACCGCAACAAGGTTCTGCAGGTTGCGGAAGCGGAGACAGGCCGCCACGACCAGACCTCCGAGTCCGAGAGCGAGGACGACGACGAGCCATGGTGTGTCGATGAGACGTTCCACGAATGGCAGGGAGGCGGCAGCGGCGAGCAGTCCCAGAACGATCCCGTAGACGACGACGCCGACCCGCGGGGCCAGTCTCATCAGGAATACCACCGGCAGCGCCACCACCAGTGGGAGGACGATGGTCAACAGCAAGGCGAGTCCGAGGACGTCGAGGGGGATCGTCTTATGTGCGGTGAAGAAAGCCAGATTGCGTGAGAGCAGGTCCAGGACTGGATAAGACACCGCCAGAGCCACACCAAGCACGAGCGAACCGACCACATCTCGTAGATCGATCGAAGGCGCGCTCCCGGCCGCGTCGTGCTGTGCGAATACGCGTCCTCTGTTAGATCCTGTTGTGATTCCCAAATCGGGGTTCTGGCTCGTTGTGGATCAATCGTCTTCGAGGTGATGAAGGACAGCTCCATCCTCGGTGTCTTCGATGCGATAGAAGGCGAGATCATTGTCGCCAGGTTCGAACGAGGTCGGCGGCACGATCACCGCGAATTCTGTCGGTGGCTCGGTGATCCTGAATTCGTGGTTCGCTGAAGTCCAGTGCTGGGCGTGTGCCGTTGCAGCAACGGTTCCGTTGACTGCGACGGCCAGCCATGTGTCGTTGGTGATTGTGGGGGAGTCCACTGAGGCTCGTATCAGGGCTGGGACGATCCCGGTGGTGGGGTCGACTTGGTCGTAGAGGGTCTCGTCGACGATTTCGATTTCGGCCGGTTCTGTTCCTTGGGTGAGGCTGTCGGCTGACTCACCGACGAGGTCCCGGTAGGGGCCGAAGTTGTAGACGGTGTCCCAGCCGGTTCCGGAGCCGAAGAGTTCCACTTTGCGGGCGATGGCGTCGTCAAAGACCGGGTTGGGCGGCAGTTCAAGGATTTCATGTCCTTCGAATATTCTCTGCCGGGAGTTGTCTGGATGGTCGTCGAGAAGTGAGACGCCTTCCATTTGCCATGGTGACTCGACTTGGAGAACATCAGCAATGGTGGGCAGAACGTCGTAGAGCATGGCGGGACGGTCATCGATCCCGCCTTCGGTTTGTCCAGGTGTCTTGACGAAGAGCGGGACGTAGGCGATGTCGTCGATGCTTTCCTGAATCCCACCGCGGACAAGGCCGCCTGCTGTGAAGGCGATGCCGTGGTCGGCCATCACCATGACCAGTGCATCGTCGTACCAGGAGGTGTCACGTATCAGATCGAGGAATCGCACGAGCTGGCTGTCGACATAGCCGGTCTGCAGCATGTGGGCCTGGTGCGCCAGGTCGACCACATGCTGGTCGTCCCCCCAATTCCCCTTGTGCGAAGTCCTGACTTCGTCCTGGTAGCGGAGACCCTCGGGCAGGGCGTACCACGGGTTGTGGGGGTCGAGGGTGTGGAGGAATCGAAGGGAGTGTGGCCCGACTGTTTGCAGCGAGTCGAAGAATGTCTCGTAGACGGCAGGCTCGCCGTCACTGAGAGTCGGGTCGGTTGTGTCGGGAGTCGGCTCGCCCAGACCGAAGCCCGCCCACGCATTGTCCAGTGGTTGTAGCCATGTTTCCGCCGCCGTCGGGAGGGCAACATGTGCGGTGACGACGCTCGTGTCGGTGAGCAGCAGCTGCCATCGTTCGAGCGCACCCGGATGGAGTTGCTCAGCACAGATGTCCGGGCCGCAGAAATCCGTCGCTTCTTCGTGGGCCCACACGTCGTGGCTGTTGGCCAACATGGTGAACAGGTTGTTTGGATAACCCTGCGATGTGGCTTGGACATCAGCTCTGAGCGGGGACCTCCCGTGAGGATCATCGGCAGAACACTTGTGGTGTGGTGGTGCATCGTGGCGGTGTTGCGGTACCAGGTGAAGTCGTCGAGGAGGCTGGCGAAACCCGGATATCGGCTGGAGTCGATGTTGCCTTCGGGGTTCATCAAGGTCTGCACAGGTAGTTCGTCGAGGACAACAACCACGACCGGGATCGGGTTGCCCACACCGGATGTCTCGTGGAGGGCCGTGTCGGGGGCGATGATCAGTCCTGAGGCCGGGTGAAGCGAACACGAAGTAGGCGAGGACGACCACGGGTACTGCCGCCCCCCAACGCAACAAGGTCTGCAGGGTTCGGAAGCGGAGGCAGGCCGCCACGGCCAGTCCTCCGAGTCCGAGAGCGAGAACGACGACAAGCCATGGTGTGTCGATGAGACGCTCCACGAATGGCAGGGAGGCGGCAGCGGCGAGCAGTCCAAGAACCATCCCGTAGACGACGACGCCGACCCGTGGGGCCAGTCTCATCAGGATTACCACCGGCAGGACCACCACCAGTGGGAGGACGATGGTCAACAACAAGGCCAGTCCGAGGACGTCGAGGGGGATCGTCTTGTGTGCGGTGAAGAAAGCCAGGTTGCGTGAGAGCAGGTCCAGGACTGGATGAGACACGGCCAGAGCCACACCAAGGACGAGCGAACCGACCACATCCGGTAGTGCGATTGGCGGCGCGCCGTCGGCGGCGTCGAGCGGAGCCTGGCTTACGCCTCCGCGTTTAGATCCCGTCGAGATTCCCAAAATCATCTCCTGGCGTCGTGGTCACCGACTGGTAGCAGCAACCGATGTGATGATTGGTCATCGGTCTGGACCTGTCAGCGGGTCTATTTCACCACAGATTCTGGTGAGTGCCTCCAGATGCGCTGGCAACGCATCGATTCCAACCTGTCGCAGCCTCTCACTATCCAGGACCGAATTGAGTGGCCGTGGGGCGGGCCGGTCGAGATCTGAACTTGCGGACCGGCTTCAACCAGATCGACGTCACGTCCGGCCAGTTCGGCGATCTCCCGGGCCAGCCCGAACCAAGTCGTCTCGCCTTGATTGGTCAGATGGAGGACGCCCTGAAGCATCGGCGTCGACAGCGGCGAGGGTGCCGGTTACAAGGTCGTCGACGAAGGTGGGCCGGCCCTTCTGATCATCGACAACTTTCACGGAGCCTTTGGCGAGGAGGTCGAGCATCGTGGTCAGGAAGTTGCGGTGTGTGGCTGAGAGCAACCACGACGTCCTGACGATCAGGGCATTGGGATGGGCGTCGAGCGCCAACTGTTCCCCTTCGAGCTTGGTTGCGCCCGTAGACGTTCAGGGGATTGGGTTGGTCGCTCTCCACATAGCCGGTTGGCTTTTCACCATCGAAGACGTAGTCGGTGGAGAAGGTGACGAACCCGATCTCGCGGCGGGCGGTCGCCTCGGCCAGGGCTCCAACCGCCACGGCGTTGACTGCTCGGGCCGTATCGGCGTCGGTCTCTGCGGCGTCGACCGCGGTGTAGGCGGCGCAGTTGATCACCAGATCGGGATCGCAGTCGAGTCCACCCAGGGCTCGATCGAACCGATTTCCGCCAGGTCGAGCTCATCCCGAGTGACCGCGAGGCAGCGGTCGCCCAGTCGGCGGACGAAGGCGGAGCCGAGCTGACCGGCGGCCCCGAGGACAGCGATCACTGTGCTCGGCGCGACTCGGACATCAGACGTTCCAGGTAATCCCGATAACCGGAGTCGGGCATGCCCGCGATCAGCTCCAGCATGTGGACCTCGTCGACGTAGCCGAGCCGGTAGGCGAGCTCCTCCAGACAGGCGATCTTGAGACCCTGCCGGTGCTCGATGGTGGCGATGAAGTTGGCCGCCTCCAGAAGGCTGTCATGAGTACCGCTGTCGAGCCAGGCCACACCCTGGCCCAGTCGAACAACCCGGAGCCGCCCCTCCTCGAGATAGGCGTTGTTGATGTCGGTGATCTCCAACTCGCCCCGATCCGATGGGCTCAGCTGTTTGGCGATCTCCACCACACCCGCGTCGTACAGATAGAGGCCGGGCACGGCCAGATTCGAACGAGGCGCTGCCGGCTTCTCCTCGAGGCTCAGGGCCAGCTCATCGTCCCCGACCTCCACCACCCCATAACGGCCGGGGTCGATGACCGGATAGCCGAAGATCAGGGCCCCTCCGGTGAAGCCGCTGACCACTGAAGGCAGGTCGAGGTCGCCGTAGAAGATGTTGTCACCGAGGATCAGGGCGACGTCGTCGTCTGCGATGAATTCTCTGCCGACGAGGAACGCCTGGGCGATCCCGCCCGGCACTTCCTGGACGGCGTACGAGATCGACACCCCCCACTGGCGGCCGTCGCCGAGGAGTGATTCGAAACGGGGAGTGTCGTCCGGAGTCGATATCAGCAGGATGTCACGGATCCCGGACTCGAGCAGGGTGGCCAGCGGGTAGTAGACCATCGGCTTGTCGTACACCGGTTGCAGTTGCTTGGACGCCACCCGGGTGATCGGGTCGAGCCGGGTCCCGGCTCCGCCGGCGAGGACGATGCCCTTCATGACGACTCTCGCTTCAGCGGCTCCCACCAGTCTGCGCGTTCCCGATACCAGGCGATGGTGTCCTCGAGACCGTCGGTGAAGTCATGTGCCGGCGCCCACCCGAGCGCCGAGACCTTGGACGAGTCGAGGGAGTAGCGGAGATCATGCCCGGGACGGTCGGGCACGTAATCGATCCAGGACTCGTCGAGACCCAGATGTTCCAGGATCGCTTGGGTCAGGTCGAGGTTGGAGAGATGTGCGCCGGACCCGATGTTGTAGACCTCACCGGGCTGCCCCTTCTCGACGAGCAGGTGAAGGGCGGCGCAGTGATCGTCCACGAACAACCAGTCCCGCTCATTGACCCCCTCCCCATAGAGAGGGACCTTCTTCCCTTCGAGGAGATTGGTGACGAACAGGGGAATGACCTTGTCCGGGAACTGATAGGGGCCGTAGTTGTTGGTGCAGCGGGTGACGACCACGTCGTACCCGTATGTGACGTGATAGGAGCGGGCGAGAAGATCGGAGCCCGCCTTGGACGAGGAGTAGGGAGAGGAGGGGTCGAGGGGGTGATCTTCGGCCGCCGACCCAACCGGGAGCGAGCCGTATACCTCATCGGTGGACACGTGGATGAATCGGGGCACCTCGCTGCGGAGTGCGGCGTCGAGCAACACCCCGGTCCCGACGAAATTCGTCTCGAGGAAGGGGGCCGGGCCCACGATGGAGCGATCGACGTGGCTCTCGGCGGCGAAATGGACCACGACGTCGTGACCGGGCATCACCTCGCCCACGAGCTCCGGATCACGGATGTCACCTTTCACGAAGACGTGGCCAGGGTGCTCGTCTAGCTCGGCCACCGTGGCCGGGACGCCGGCATAGGTGAGGGCATCGAGGTTGGTCACCGCCGCGTCCGGCTCGTTGGCGAAGACATGACGAATGAAGTTGGAGCCGATGAAGCCGGCCCCTCCTGTCACCAGATACCTGCGCCCCATCAGCTCTCCCTATTCGAAGATCTCGGCTTTGGCGAGGCTAGGGGCGGCGTTATCACGATCTCCGACCTTGGGGACGATCCCATCGAGGGGCCATTCGATCCCGATTCTCGAGTCGTCCCAGCGAATGGCCCGGTCCAGGTCGGGGACAAACGGCTCGGTCGTCTTGTACTGGACCTCAGCCCCGTCGGTGAGGGCGAGAAAGCCATGGGCGAAGCCCTCAGGTATCCACAGTTGGAGGCGGTTGGACTTGCTCAGCTCGAACCCGCGCCATTGGCGAAAGGTCGGGCCTGAGCGCCGGATGTCGACCACCACGTCGAACACCGCGCCCCGGGTGACCCGTACCAGCTTGGCCTGAGCGGCCGGTGGGAGCTGATAGTGCAGACCGCGGAGGACGCTCCGAGCCGAAGTGGAATGGTTGTCCTGGACGAAGCGAACCTCCCGGCCTACCCAGTCGTCGAAAGCCGTCTCGTTGTACGACTCGTAGAAGCTGCCCCGCTCGTCGGAGTGCACGACGGGCTCGTAGATCCGGACCTCTTCGTCGATGGTGGTCACCGCGGCAGGTTAGGACGCAAGGGCTCAACGCCAGCCCAGCTCCGGGGCGATGAACTGGAGGATGCTCTCGATTACATGGGCGTTGTAGTCGACGCCGAGCTGGTTGGGCACGGTAAGCAACAGAGTGTCGGCAGCGGCAATGGCCTCGTCCTCCTCGAGCTGGGCGATCAGGGCATCGGGTTCGGCCGCGTAGCTGCGGCCGAAGATGGCCCGGGTTTGTGGGTCGATCATCCCGATGGTGTCCTGGTCGTTCCGCTCGTGCCCGAAGTAGGCACGATCCTCATCGGACACCAACGCGAAGATGCTGCGGCTGACCGATACGCGCGGCTCGCGTTCGTGGCCGGCTTCCTTCCACGCGTCGCGGAAGACCTGGATCTGTTCGGCCTGCTGGATATGGAAAGGCTTTCCGCTCTCGTCGAACTTGAGGGTCGAGCTCTGAATGTTCAAACCGAGTTCGGCTGCCCAACGCGCCGTCGAGTTCGAGCCAGAGCCCCACCAGATGCGCTCCCGCAGCCCTTCGGAATACGGTTCGACCCGCAGCAAACCCGGTGGGTTGGGGAACATGGGCTGCGGGTTGGGCTGAGCGAAACCGCCTCCCTCGATGACCCGGAGGAACACCTCGGTGTGCCGGCGTGCCATGTCGGCGTCGCTCTCGCCGTCCGCAAGGGAATACCCGAAGTACCGCCAACCGTCGATGACCTGCTCCGGTGAACCACGGGAGATCCCGAGCTGGAGTCGCCCGCCGGCAATGAGGTCAGCGGCACCGGCGTCCTCTGCCATGTAAAGGGGGTTCTCGTAGCGCATGTCGATCACAGCGGTGCCGATCTCGATGCGGCTGGTTCGGGCACCGACCGCAGCGAGCAGAGGGAACGGTGAGCCGAGTTGCCTGGCGAAGTGGTGGACCCGGAAGTACGCCCCGTCGGCGCCCAGCTCCTCGGCGGCCACCGCCAGCTCGATCGACTGCAACAGGGCGTCGGACCCAGAACGCGTCTGCGATCCGGGCGATGGCGTCCAGTGGCCAAAGGAGAGGAACCCGATCTTCTTCAACCGTCCACCAGCCGCTCCGTCTTCTCCCAATGGATCGCCGGCCGGGTCACCACCGAGACCGGTGTGTACTCGACCAGAACCGCGTCCGATTGGGTGATCTTCACCACCCGATCCTCCCAGGAGTGCTCTT
Organism: uncultured Acidobacteriota bacterium; assembly: GCA_963810465.1. Taxonomy (GTDB): domain Bacteria; phylum Actinomycetota; class Acidimicrobiia; order Spongiisociales; family ZC4RG35; genus JARDZU01. Next base: position 11,281 of record CAWENM010000003.1, read on the forward strand.
TCAGTGCTCTGGCCCGATCGGGGCGATCGGAGACGAGGGCGGTGGCGATTGCAACCGTCAGGTCGGGGTCGGTGTGCACCCCGTCCAGGCCCTCGAGGGCACGCAGGGGCGGGGCCGCGATCGGGACACCTGAGGCCAGGTACTCATACGCCTTCAATGGGCTGACGGCATGGGTCGTCTCGTTCATCTGGAACGGTATGACCCCGACATCGAACCGTTGGACGTAGGCCGGCAGCGCGCCCTGTGCCTTGAGTCCGAGCAGGTGGACGTTGGATGGCATTACGGGCCGCGTCGTCTTGTCGTCGCCGATGAGGACGATCGCCGCCTCGGGATTGGCCTCGGCCACCCGGCGCAGGGATTCCCAGTCGAACCAGTCGCCGTAGAGCGAGCCGTGATATCCGATCACAACCTCCGCCTCGGGGAGGTCCTTCGGGCGATGGGGAAGGTCTCCCCCGAATATTGAGACATTGACCCCATTCGGCACCAGGGTCGCTTCTTTCCCGAGGGAGGCGACGCGTTCCACCAGATCGGATGCGGACGCCACCACCCGATTGGCCGTGATGATCAGATCCTTCTCCAATTCGGGCCGGTACCACTCGCCACCGAGCGCTGGGTCGGACCAGTCGTCGATGACGTCGTATACCAGCTCCCAACCAGCCGATTGCAAGATCTTGGCGTGCGCCGTCAGCGGCGAGGCGGGAGCCTCGACCAGGACGAGACCGGCCGATGCGGTTCGCTCGACAAGCAGCCTCGGGTCGAACCGCTCCACCCTGGTCTGTTCCAAATTCGGGTGAACAAACCGCAACCCCAAGTCCACCGATTCCTGCGCCTCGTACAGCGAAACCAGAGTCACGTGATAGCCCTGTCTCACCATCTCGACAGCCAATTGCGTGCTTCGAGAGCCTCCGCCGATGTCGTGGATGGGGACCGCCGCCAGGATGACGACAGGGCTGCGGCTCACCGGATCACCGCGGCGCGTTGGGGCCGTGCCGGCCGGCAAAGGAATGAGCCCGATGCGGTTTCCGGCATCTCGCAGACGAGCGAGCAAGGCAGGCAGCGGGTGCTCGCCAGGCGGGATGCCGCCGACCTCCTCGAGGACACTGCTCCGCACCGCAATCACCCTGGGCCCCACCTTCGGCTCGGCGCGGAGCCGGCCCGCAAGTCGGGGGCCGTCCACTTCGCCGACCACACCGGCTCCGATGTCGGAGTCACCCAACGTGACCACGGCGCGATTGGCCAGATCCTGAGACACTGCCAGGGCCGGATCCGTCACCGTGAGGAACTCGGTCGTCTCCCCGGTGTTCGGTAATGCCAGCCTGACCCGGTAAGTGTCAGGCGTGGCGTCGAGCCAGCGACGGGCAAGTGCGGGGTCGTCGAGGAAGATATCCACATTGACTCTCGAGTATCGGGAGTGCTGCACCAGCCGATAGCGCGCCATCACCCGGTTGGGTATGAGGGGACGGACGATGCGCTTCAGCCGATCGGCGCCGTTCACCATCTCGATGGGTCGGGCTCAGCCGCCGACTCTTCCGGCCGTTGTCGCTGGACCGGGATATCGGAATCACGAATGCTCACGGGCACGACCCAGCCTGGACGGGGCATGGAGCCCGGTGGCGGTGGAGGGGGGCCGGGGCTCAGATCGTCGAGGGTGATCTCGTTGCTCGGCTCGGCGTCGATGTCATGGAGGCTCCATCGTCGGATCATGCTGAGCGGAGGATCGCCGATGCTCCGGGCTACTGATGCACGTGGATCAGCCTCGAGGGCATCCGCCAGCTCACGAAGCGTCGACCACGATGTCTGTTTCTCGACGCCGGTGAGATCGACGATGTACTTCCCCCAACTGTCGGCGAGGCCTTCGGTGGTGGAGATGAGCTCGGCATCTTCGGGCAGTGGGTTCGAGTCGCCCACGATGGTGAGGAGTGGATACCACTCGTGGCGCGTGGCCCTCATCGCCTCGCGCTCGTAGAGCTCGGGGTTCCGGTCTCGCACCATCCGACGCCCATGCTCGAAGCGAGCCTCGGTGGTGACACTCATCGACACGCCGTGCTTGCGATAGAGGAACAGGGGCTCTTCGAGTCTCACCTGCCCCCATCCCGCACCTGTGAGTCGGAGCCACAGCTCCCAGTCCTCGTTCCCCGAAGTCATGGTCTCGTCGTAACCGCCCACCGACTCCCAGGCCGCCGCCCGCATCAACACACATCCGACGACCGCGTTTTCGATGAGCTGCCAATACGGATTGAAGGGTCGGGGAATCCAGATCGCCTCGATGTCTCCGTGCAACCGAGCGAGACAGTGGGCGAAACCGGCATTCGGGTCCTGTCGGATGGCGGCCAAGAGCCTGGTCATGAACTGTGGCCCCAGCTCGTCGTCGGAGTCGAGGGGGACCAGGAACTCTCCGCGGGCCAGCTTCATCCCGGCATTTCGGGCGCCGGATAGGCCCGTGTTGGCCTGCCTGATCATGCGGAGGCGGGGCCGATCCAACGAGTCGAGAAAGGCGATGGCGGCGGGGTCCTCCGACCCATCGTCGACCACGACGATCTCCCATGACGTGTGGGTCTGCTCGTAGACGGATGCCAGCGCCTCCTCCAGATACTCGAAGTTGTCGCGCACAGGGATCACAACGGTGACGTCGGGCGACTCCTGGTGGTCGAACTCGCCTTTCGATATCCGTTGCTGCACTTCTCGCAGCCGGTCCTCGCGAACCAGGCGGGCCCGTTCCACGGGCCAAGAGGCGCGCTCGCGGAGCCGATCCTTGACGCCTTGCGGGGCGAGACGGGCCGCCACCCTCGCCACGGGCCCGGGCAGGTAGCGGTAGACCTGACGCAATGTGGGGCTCGACCGGGTCAGTGGCGGTGGCGCCGACCTCTCTACGGATTGGGACGCTTCGGTGGCAAGCCCGGCCTGAGAGCGCGGGTGTCTCGGCTCCGGATCAGTGCGGTACGCCTCCCATGTGTCGCCGGGTTGGGGGAGAGGTCTCGACGCCAGGGTGGGTGCGAGGGCAGCTTCGTCGATGAGTCGGCGCATCGCCGCGGCCAGACCTTCGACTGTCCGGTCATAGACCAGCGCTCCAGTGGCCTCGGAGAACAAGCCGTCGAAAGCGGGGAGGTCGGGGACGATCACCGGCAGCCCGAATCGGCGCGCCTCGTGGGCGGCGAGACAGAAGCTCTCGAAACGGCTGGAAACGACGACAGCAGTGACACCTTCGAGCGCATCGGATATGTGCTCTCGGGGGTGCGGTCCGGGGAAATCGAACGCCGCCCGGTGAGTCTCGGGAATCAATCCGATCAGCCAATCGGTCATCGGCATCACCGCTGTGGGGCTCCACCCTTCGCCACCGACGAATCGCACTTTCAGGTTCGCACCATCCGCGAGCAGGAGAAGGGCGGCGCGGACCAGGTCCTGAGAGCCCTTCATCTCGCCGAGCCTTCCCAGAGCAGCGAACACGTGAGTCCCGGTAGAAGGCGCCGTCTCTCCTTCCAGCGGCGGTATCGGGGGAGGGCTCACAGCCAGACGATCTGGAGTTGCGCCATATCGACCGACCATGGCGTGCGTGTGTCCGGGCACTGGGATCAAGATCTGGTCGGCCATCGAGAAAACGCCGCGCTCCATGGTTGCGGGTAGCCACCAATCAAGCGGGGTGGTCTCCATCGCCTCACGAAGCAGGTCGTACGGCCCGTGGAACCGGACGGTGATCGGGGTGTTCTCCAGTCCCAGACCGATCCGGTCGACCAATAGGGAGTAGCCGAGCCCTTCGAAGTCCTGGACCTCGATTCGGTCCCCGGGGCGGATCACGCCGGCCACGTGGCGAGCCGTGGTCTCCGATCTCTCCATGAAACCCGTGGGCGGGACCATCACAACCTCGACCTCGACCCCATCCCGGTTCATCACTTCGATCGGGTCCGGGCTGGCGAGCATCACTAGGACTGGTCGTGAGGCGCCGAGATGACGGGCCAGGGCATCGACGACCACACCTGCACCACCTTGCGTCTCCGGGTAGAGCTCTGTGGTCACGAAGACGATGCGCGTCGTAGCCGGCATGAGTGGATGATGGTACTGCCGAGTCCCAGTGGCAGGGGGATGGGCAATCACTAGCCTTCCGGCTCTTCCCCGTGACTTCACCTCTTTCTTCCCGTTCGCTGTCCGACCGCCTGTTTCTGGCGCTGGTTGCCCTTCTCCCGTTGCACACGGTGTTCATCCGGGTCGAGGTCGCCTGGAAGCCCTGGCTCATCCTTCTCGTCGCCATCGCGATCCTCGACATGTGGCAAGAGCGAGGGTTCCCCTGGCCCAGGCGAGCGGGGCTCGGTGTGCTGATCTTCCTGGCCGCTGTGCTCGTGTCTTGGCCCGGGTCGGCTGCCGGTGCCACCTTCTGGCGCCTTTTTCTGGCGCTCATTGCAGGAGGGGTCGCCCTTCTGGTCACGGGACGTCACGCCAACCGCATCCAGGACGTGCTGACAGTTGTGTTCTGGTCGGGGGCGGCGATGGCCGGCACTGCGGTGGTCCTGACCATGGTCACCAACGGCGTGTTCGGTGCAAGTGCTGTGGAGGCCATCAATGACATCTGGCTGATCGACCGAGTGAACAAGCCCGCATACCTCGCATCGGGATTCATCGCTCTCACCAATTGGCATCAGGACCCCGGGTACTCGGCGCTGTGGACCAACGTCTGGATCGCCTTGTCCCTCGTGGGCATCGGGCGGGGTGTGATCAGGGTGCCGCGATGGGTGGCGCCCCTGGTGATCGGTGGTCTCGCCGTTGCCTCACTTCTCACCTACGCACGCACGGGCTGGTTCGGCCTTGGTGTTGCGATCGTCGGGAGTTTGGTCTGGCTATGGCGTGACGGCCGACCGAATCTGATGCGCGGGTTGCGCACCGTGGCTCTGGGAGCGCTGGTCTCGGTTGCCCTCATTGGGTTCCACATCGCCACCGATCCGTCCGGTATCGGGGGAGACATCGAAGACGCCCTTGTCTTCCGCTGGACTTATCTATTCGCCCTCGGGCAAATCGATGTCGGCGAGGCGGGCGTGATCGACCCCAACTTGGTCGTCGACGACAACCGGATCGAGGTGTGGACCGAATATGCGGACAGATTCCTCGACAGCCCGATCCGGGGGATCGGGCTGGGAACCGGATGGGGTGAGACCGGTCTCCAGGAGCCACACAACCTCGCCCTCGAGCTGCTGGCCGAGACGGGGATCATCGGAGCCCTCGGCTTCATTGCGATGATCATCTCGCTCGGTCGCGGCGGTGGCTGGACCGTCGGCCCCGCCCTCGCCGTGGTGGCTGCTGCGGCGGTCACCCAGACGATTCTCTTCGAGCCCGTCCTCTGGTTCACACTCGGGCTCTGGCTCGCCGACAGCACGGCGCGGGAACGCGTCAGGGCGAGAGCCGGCGTCGCATGACGGTCGACGAGGGCCCCCGGGCATCCGTCAGTGGATTCCGTGCTCCCGGCACGGGTCTCATGGTCGCGGGCAGTCTCATCTCCGCACTCGGCGCCTATCTCTTCCAGATCGTTGGCGGGCGAGCGCTCGGAGCCGAGGGTTTCGCCCCGATCTCGGTGCTTTGGACGATGTTCTTCATCCTGGCCACGGTGGTGCTCGTGCCCGTCGAGCAGCACGTAACGCGTGAGGCAGCGTCGGGGAGGAAGGTGCTGACCTTCCACGGGCTCCTCCCCGCGATCGTGGCCGTGGTCCTCGCCGCCGCCGTCGGCGTCGGCTTCGTGCTTCTCACTATGGATCGGGCCTTTCTCGCCGACCCTCGTTTCCTCGTCGCCACTGCCGTTCTCTTCGCCACATATGGGGTGTATGAAGTCGGTCGCGGCCTGCTCGCAGGTCATCGTGAATTCGCGCTGGTTGGTTGGGCCATGATCGGCGAGTCGGTGGGCCGGCTCGCCCTGGCTATCGGATTCCTGGCGGTGGTCATGTCGGCTCTCTCGCTGGCCTGGGCCATGGCCCTCGGGTCCCTCACGGTCGTCCTGACCCGGTTCTGGCGGTTCGACCACGAGGCGCCTTCCGGATCCATGGTCGGGGCATCGAAGTTCCTCGGCGTTTACGTGGTTGCCAGTGCGGCATCGCAGACCTTGTTGGCCGGGGCTCCACTGGCCGTCCTGGCGATGGGTGGGACTCCAGAGATGATCAGCATCGCCTTTGTCACGTTCACTCTCTACCGGGCACCATTGACTCTCACGTACCTCCTCCAGGGCCGCATCCTGCCCTATCTGGTACGGATGGTCGAGACAGGCGATCGCACCGACTCCGATCGTCTCATCGCCCGGGTGATGGCTGTCGGCGCCGGGCTGTGTTTGGCTGGCGCGTTGACCGGGTACCTCGTCGGGGCGGATGTGGTACAGCTCTTGTTAGGGGCAGAATTCCGACCGACCGCGGTGGTATCCGCCTTGGTCGCCGGCGGGGTCGTCGCCGCCGTCACGACACAGGTCGTGGGTCAGGTGCTGGTAGCCGAAGGGAGGATGGGGACTCTCGCCCTCGTCTGGTCTGTTGGCCTGGTCGTCGCCACGGTCGTCCTGCTGGTGTCTTCGCTCGAGCCACTCACCCGCGTGGCCCTCGCCTTTGCGCTCGGCGAGCTGACCGCCTTGACTGCCATGTGGCGAGTGGCCCGATCTGCCCCGGTTCAAGAGGTTTCTCCCGATGACCGATAACAGGCCAATGCGTCGTCAGGTGGCTTTGTTCGCCGCGCTGGTCCTGTTGACCGGCCTGGTGGTGGTCGTCCCGCCCGCGCCCCCTGCCCAGGCAGCAACGATCAGCGGGGCCGGGACGGTCTACGCCGGCATCTACTCCGAGCACTTCGAGGCCGGACCCGATCTCAACAACCTGGCCGCCGCCACCGGGAAGCGAATGACGTTCGCCGGGACCTTCCACTCGGTGAATGAGAACGACGGTGTGGCCGGGGGCTGGTCGAACACAAGAGAGGCCTTGAACGCAGTCTGGGCGGGCCAGGCCACTCCTTTCGCCAATCTCACGGTTCCGGCCTCTGCCGCCTCGATCGCCTCCGGCGCCTGGGACGGGAAGATCAACGAGTGGGCGTCTCATCTACAGCAGTTCCTCGACCTGGGCGGAGGGCGGAGCCTGGTCCTCGCCCCGCTCCAGGAGATGAACGGGAACTGGACCTCTTATGGCTGTGACCCCGCCAACTTCATCTCGGCGTACCAACGTGTCGTCGACATCATCAGAGGAAGGGGCATCGACGAGACCAAGGTGCGCTTCGCATTTGCGCCCAACGGCTGGACTCCTCCTGGCTGTGGCTCGATAGGGAGCTACTACCCGGGCAACGCCTATGTCGACGTGATCGGGATCTCGGCGTACCGATGGGCCGATGGCGCAAATGTGTTCTCCGTCATGGGCGACACCGTGAACCAGGTGGCCGGCGCCTTTCCTGGCAAGCCGATCATCATCGCCCAGACCGGCGCATGGCCCTCAGCAAGCAAAGACCAGTGGATCAGAGAGATGTTCTCGTGGGCGGCCTCCAATCCGAGCGTGGTCGGGATCGTCTATTTCAACCTCAACAAGTCCGGCGAGCCGGGCGAGACCGATTGGCGGGTCTGGGTCAATCCGACAGTCAACGCGGGGTGGAGGGATGCGGTGAGGGCGCCGTCGACGGCATACCAGTGGCCACTCCGGGATTGGTTTCAGCCGGGTCAGCTCAGCCTTAGCCTCAACTCGGGGGTCACGCTGTGCAAGGCCGGCGCCGACTGCGATACGGCCGTCTTCCAGGATGGGGCAGGCAGGTTCAACATATGGGACTTGGCGACCAGCGGGAAGGTCCAGTCTTCCTTCCACTACGGCAATCCCGGCGACGTCCCCTTCTCCGGCGACTGGAACTGCGACGGGGTGGACACCCCCGGGCTCTACCGGCAGTCGGATGGATACGTATATCTGCGCAACTCGAACAGCCAGGGCGTCGCCGATATCGCGTTCTTCTTCGGCAATCCCGGCGATATCCCGATGTCTGGGGACTTCGACCATGACGGGTGCGACACGGTTTCGATATTCCGACCCGCCGAGCAGCAGTTCTACGTCATCAACGACTTGGGATCCAACGACGGCGGCCTGGGTGCCGCGGAATTCTCGTTCATATTCGGCGATCCCGGCGACAAGCCATTCGTAGGCGATTTCGATGCCGACGGGGTGGACACGATCGGGTTGCATCGTGAGTCGACCGGGCTGGTCTACTTTCGCAATTCCAACAGCACCGGAGTCGCCAACAGCCAGTTCATCTATGGCGACCCCGGGGACAAGATCGTCGCTGGGGACTGGGATGGCAGCGGGACCGACACCATCGGGGTCTATCGCCCCGGCAACGGGATCTTCTACTTGCGCAATTCGAACACACAGGGGAACGCTGACGCCTGGGCCTTCGCCGGGTCTTATACCGGTCTGGCGGCGCTGAACCGATGATGCGTCGAATCCTGCTCGTGCTCTTGATCGCGGCTACCGCCGTCCCTGCGATTCCCCTCGCCCCACCGGCCGAGGCACAGATGGGCCCGGACGGCGTCTACCCGATGGTCTTCCCGCTCCAGGGTGGCTTTCGGCTCACCAACTCGTTTGGTGATCCGCGCCCGGGTGGCCGCAGCCATGCCGGCGAGGACATCATGGCCGACGCCAAGGGCCAGCCCGTGGTGGCAGCAGCGGACGGGACGGTGCGATGGATCGGGAGCACCTGTTGCTATGTGGCGATCGAGCACGATGATGGCTGGGAGACCTGGTACATCCACCTCAACAATGACACCCAGAACCCCGACGGCTCCTACAGCGACGACGGGCTCGGAGATGGCATCGAACCGGGGATCGTCGTCGGAGCCCGGGTCGAGGCCGGTCAGGTCATCGGCTACAGCGGCGATTCAGGTAACGCCGAGGGCAGCACACCTCACCTCCATTTCGAGTTACGCGACCCGAGCGACGTGCCGGTCGACCCCTACGCCTCATTGCTGGCGGCGGGACCATCGCTCAAGGTGGCGCCCATCTGCCCGGAGGGACAGGTCTGTGACACCGTGGCCTTCCAGGAGCAGGGGGGCCAGTTCGTCCTCTGGCAACAGCTAGCCATCAACGCTGCGGCGACCACGTTCTATTTCGGCAACCCCGGGGATGTTCCCTTCTCCGGTGACTGGGATTGTGACGGCGTCGAAACTCCGGGTCTCTATCGACGATCTGACGGCTATGTCTATCTGCGCAACTCGAACACGGAGGGCGTCGCCGATATCTCGTTTTTCTTCGGCAACCCGGGCGACTTCCCTATCTCCGGTGACTTCGACAACGACGGGTGCGACACGGTGTCGATCTACCGGCCCGCCGAGCAGCAGTTCCATGTGATCAACGACCTGGGCTCGAACGACGGCGGTCTCGGGGCGGCCGAGTATTCGTTCGTGTTCGGCGACACCGGGGACAAGCCCTTCGTGGGAGACTTCAACGGGGACGGCATCGACACGGTCGGATTGCACCGCGAGTCGACCGGCTTGGTCTACTTCCGGGACTCGAACAGCACCGGGGTCGCCGACTTCGAGTTCATCTATGGGGACCCGGGTGACAAGTTGGTGGCCGGGGACTGGGACGGCGACGGCACCGACACCATCGGGGTCTATCGACGTTCGGACGACATCTTCTACCTCAAGAACACCAACGTCGACGGAGTCGCCGACGCCAGCTTCGTCGTCGGGGACTACACCAGCGTCATCGCTCTCCTGCCGTAGGGCACCCGCAGCGGGGAGCAGCTCGACATGTGTTGGCTCCGAGGAATCCGTTGATCTCGTCGGATCTCGCGGGGCCTCTGCTCGAACCCTCCCGGCCGAATGACTAAACCTTCGTCACGCATACGATGACCCGGTTGACCTCCTCTCCCAAGCAGTCGATCGGCCGTGTGGCAGTCGCAAGTCTCGCCTTCGCCATGCTCCTCCCGCTTCCCGCAGCGTGGGCATTAGAAGAGACGAACTCGACGGGGGAGCTAGGTGAGGCTCGGGATGAGACCGCGCCACATGATCCGTCTCACATCCTGGTGAAAATGGCCGCTCCGTCCGCCATCGTGCGGATGCTGGACACCGCGAGCGAGGAAGTCGGGGCAGGCTGGTATGAGGTGCCGGTGCCGGCCGGATGGGAACCGATCGACTGGGCCGAGGAGATGGCGGGCCGTCCCGGTGTCGAAGTGGCCGAGCTCGACCTGATTCTCGACAAGCAGGCCACCCCGCCGTTCCAATCGCCGGATCCGCTCTATACCAATAGCTCCGACCCGAGATGGCAGTGGCATCTGCATGCCGCCAACGCCGGTGGAGCCTGGCTGAGCACTGTTGGTGACGGGGTGAGGTTGGCCATCCTCGACACAGGGGTCAACAACGGCAATGACGGGTTCTGCCGACCCTTCGTCGCCGAATACAACGCGGTGTCCGACATCGCCGGTCCCGGCGCCGCCCTCGATACACATGGTCACGGCAGTCATGTCGCCGGGTCTGCCGCCCAGTGCTCCGACAACGGTGTCGAAGGGGCGGGCATGGCCCCGGAGGCCAGTGTCATGCCGGTCAAGGTGTTTTCGTCGACGGGTGGGGCCAACACGGCGGACGTCGCCAGAGGTATCGATTGGGCGGTGGCCAACGGCGCCCGGGTGATCAACATGTCGCTTGGATGCCCCGGCTGTGGTGCGAGCTCGACCCTCAACGAGGCGATCGAACGCGCCGACGCTGCCGGCGTGGTGATCGTTGTTTCGTCGGGGAACTCAGCGATCGACGTCTTTTATCCGGCCAACCACCCGGCGGTGCTCGCTGTCGGCGCCACCACCCGTGCCGGGAACGTTGCCGATTACTCCGCTCGCGGGCTGGGTCTCGACCTGGTGGCACCGGGCGGCGAAGCCAGCAGTAGCCCCACCACCTTCATCTGGCAGGACACGCTCGGGGGCTACGACGGGTTCGTCGGCACCTCGATGGCAGCGGGTCACGCTTCCGGGGCAGTCGCCCTCCTTATCTCGCGTTTCCCGAGCGCTTCTGCCCTCCAGATCAAGAACGCTCTCACCTGCTCTGCGGTCAATGTGGGCACTCCGGGCTGGGATGAGCAGTCCGGATTCGGCAGCCTGGACGCCGGTGGGGCCGTCGAGCAGCTGAGGCTGATGATGGATGCCGGGACCGCCAGCTGCGTCGGGCAAGCGGCGAGCACCGCAACGTATGCCTCGATTCAGGGCAATGCCGGGTTCTGGCGGCTGCACCAAGGGCCGGCCCAGATGGCCGGATTCTTCTATGGAAATCCGGGTGATTTCGGCTTCATGGGGGATTGGGACTGTGATGGGATCGACACCCCCGGTCTGTACCGCCAGTCAGATGGCTACGCGTACCTACGGAACGCGAACAGCCAGGGTGTGGCCGACGTCGCCTTCTTCTTCGGCAATCCGGGGGACATACCGCTCGCCGGAGATTTCGATGGGGACGGGTGTGACACCGTGTCGATCTACCGGCCGTCCGAGGGCAGGTACTACATAATCGATCATCTCGGATCGGGTGACGCCGGGCTGGGCGCTGCTGAGCGTTCGTTCTATTTCGGCAACCCGGGTGATTCGCCGTTCATGGGAGACTGGGACGGCGATGGGATCGACACACCGGGTCTACGGCGTGACTCCAATGGGTTCGTGTACATGCGGACCTCCAATACGCAAGGCATCGCGAATATCGAGTATTTCTACGGCGACCCGGGTGACGTCGTCTTCACGGGGGATTGGGATTCCGACGGCGACGACACCCTGGGCCTCTATCGGCCGTCGACCGGGACCGTCTATCTCCGCAACTCCAATAGCACGGGAATCGCAGACAACACCTTCGGCGTCGGGCAGGGGATGCAGTTGGACGGTGGCGACTTCTAGATGAAGGCTCTGCGCGTCGCGCTTGTCCTCGGGCTTGTCGTGCTGATCGGCCTGCCCGCGGTGGCTACCGACACAGTTGGAGTCCAGGATCCGGCCACCGGTCACTGGACCCTTCGCGATGAGAACACCAACACCAAGACCTTCGTCTATGGCAATCCCGGGGACGTGCCCTTCATCGGGGACTGGAACTGCGACGGGGTTGAGACCCCAGGTCTGTACCGCCAGTCCGACGGGTTCGCCTATCTGCGGAACAGCAACACCACAGGGATCGCCGACGTCAGCTTCTTCTTCGGCAACCCCGACGACTTGCCCCTGGCCGGTGACTTCGACGGCGACGGTTGCGACACCCTGTCCATCTACCGGCCCTCGGAGGCCAGGTTCTATGTCATCAATGAGCTCGGTGTCGACGGTGGCGGGCTCGGGGCCGCCGACTTCTCCTTCGAGTACGGCAATCCGGGCGACTTGCCGGTCTTCGGCGACTGGGACGGGAACGGCACCGACACTCCAGGTCTTCGCCGCCCTACTGATGGCTTCGTGTACATCCGCGACGACAACAGCAGTGGCTTCGCCGACACATCGTTCTTCTACGGCGATCCCGGCGACCTCCCGGTCGCCGGGGACTGGAACAATGACGGCGCCGACACCTTCGGGTTGTTCCGGCCCTCCAGCGGCACGTTCTTCCTGAAGAACACCAACGCCACCGGTGTCGCCGACAGTGGCTTCGGCATCGGGACGGCGGGCTCGGCGCCGGTTTCCGGTGAGTTCCATCTCAATCTGCCCGCGCCGTCGCCGCCACTCGCCCTGCAACAAGTCGCCGCTGGTCTGAGTCGACCCGTGCTGGTCGCCTCACCTCCGGGCGACCCCAGGCTCTTCATCGTCGAACAGGGCGGGGACATCGAAATCATCAGTGACGGTTCGGTCCTCCCCACGCCGTTCCTCGACCTCGGGGTCACCACTGGGGGGGAGCGGGGGCTACTCGGGCTCGCTTTCCACCCCCAGTACGCCTCGAACGGCAAGTTCTACGTCAACTACACGATCAACAATGTGTCACGGATCTCCGAGTTCACGGTCTCGTCCAACCCGAACCTGGCCAACGCGTCATCGGAGCGAGTCCTGATCCAGGTGGTGCAGCCCTTCACCAATCACAAAGGGGGGATGCTGCTGTTCGACGAGTCCGGGCACCTGGTCATCGGCTTCGGCGATGGGGGCAGCGGCGGCGACCCGGACAACCGTGCGGAGAACCCGCACGACATCCTGGGCAAGCTGCTCCGCATCGACGTCAACACGACATCACAGGGCCGGGCCTACGGCATCCCGGCCTCGAACCCCTTCGCCGGCGGCGGCGGCGCACCGGAGGTCTACATGCTCGGCCTGCGCAACCCGTGGCGGTTCGACATCGACGCCGGCCTCGTCTACATCGGCGACGTTGGCCAGGGCGATCGGGAGGAGGTCACCGTCCTTCCGGCAGCCTCCGCCGGAGCCAACCTGGGGTGGAACACCTGGGAGGGAACGCGATGCTTCCAGGGGCCGTGCGGCACGGCGGGGTTCACCTTCCCCCAGATCGAGTACACCCATGGCAATGGTTGCTCGGTGACCGGCGGGATGGTCTACCGGGGGTCGGCCATCCCCGGTCTGTCCGGCACCTACTTCTACGCCGACTTCTGCGCCGGCAGGATCCACAGCCTCGTCTTCGATGGGGGCATCGTCACCAAGCATCAGGACCGTGCCGGGGAGCTGGGTGTGGTTTCCCAACTCTCTTCCTTCGGATACGACGCCGCCGGCGAGGTCTATGTCACCTCGCTCACGGGTCAGGTCTTCAAGATCGTCGCCCGCTGAGTTGGCCCGGAGCGTGGGGACACAGAGGTAGCCTTGGGTGGATGACCGACGGCATTCTGGTGGTCACCCCCGCCCATGACGAGGAGGAATCGGTCGGCCTGGTGGTCGAAAGAATCCGAGCCCTGGGATTGCCATCGCTCGTAGTGGATGACGGCTCCTCCGACAACACTTCTCTGGCTGCAGAGGCCGCTGGCGCGACCGTCGTCAGTCTTCCGGTGAACGTCGGAGTGGGGCGGCATTGCGCACCGGCTTCCGATACGCGGTGGGGCACGGGTACAAGCGAGTGGTCCAGGTCGATGCGGACCTGCAACATCCTCCGGAGGCGATCCCGGCACTCCTCGAGGCGGCCACGGGCGCCGACCTGGTCATCGGCTCCCGATTCGGATCCGGTTACGACCCCGGAGTGAGACGTTTCGGGATGAAGCTCCTGTCAGGCCTGGTCAGCCGGCGGATCGGGGTGCACGTCACCGATCCCACTTCCGGGTTCAAGGTCGTCTCGGAGCCGCTTCTCTCCGAGTTCGCCCGGTCCTATCCGGCCGAATACCTCGGCGACACGGTTGAGGCTCTCCTCCAAGCCGGGTGGTTCGGCGCCTCGATAGTGGAGGTCGAGGTGCCGATGCAGGCGAGACTTGGGGGGGATCCCACCACGACCGTCCACGCCGCTGCCCAGTTCGGCCGCGTCCTGCTCACGGTCATCGCCGGCAAGCCGCGTAAGGGCCCACCGTGAGCGGGCTCGCCCAGGCGGCCGTGATCGTCATCGCCTTGGGAGCCGTGGCCGGGGTGGTGATGCTGGTGAGGAGGCGACGTCTGAAGGAGCGATATGCCGTGATCTGGCTTGCTGTCGCGTTCGGGATGGTGGCTCTGGTGATCGCCCGTCCCTGGCTCGACAGCATCTCCATTGCTCTCGGCATCCAGTCCGGGACCACGACTCTCTTTCTGTTGGCGACGCTGGTGATACTGGGGATTCTTCTCCAGCTCTCGGTGTCGCTCTCTGCGATGGAGGAGAAGGTTCGTGACATCGCCGAGGCAGTGGCGCTGGCGGACTCAGCCGAAACGGTCAGCGAGCCGGACGAGGGGTAGGACGAGCTGCTGCCAGAGCCGCAGCAGGAAATCGACTGCAATGGTCCCTCTGGGCGGTCTGATCTGAGGTATGCCCGAGAGACTGTGGCCCATGGTGGCCAGGATTGGAGCGTCGCCGGAAACCCGGGTGGACTCGACCATGGCGCGTCCTTCCGCCACCGCCAGCGAGGCCGTGGCCGCGTCGGCCCGGGCTCGCCGCTTCTCGGCCAGCCACCCATCCCGCCGAGCGGTGAGGGTGATACCGATCTCCACCAGGAGCAGGGCGGGGGAGAGGAGCGCCAGGGTCCGCCTTCGGTAATTGGAGCGGAGCATCACCCAGCGATTTCGCTCCAGGTAGTACATCTTGGTGGGGGATCGGGCGAAGTCGTAGTGATGGGCGACTCTCGACGAGGGCACCCGCACCACCCGCCTGCCGGCGAGGCGGAGACGCCAGCCGAGATCAGTGTCCTCGTGGTACATGAAGAACTGCTCGCGAAACCCCCCAAACTCATCCCAGGTTTGGCGGGTGATGGCCGTGGCCGCGCCGGAGGGAAAGGGCACCTCGACCGGTCCGGGCTCCTCAGACGGGATCGGGCGGCCCAGGTCGCTCACCCAAGCGATCCCGAAGTAGGTGAGATGACCCCCGGAAGTGTTGAACGTTCCCGGCCGATCGGCGTCCTCGATAGTGGCCATGGCCGCGCCGATTTCGGGGTCATCGAGTACGTCGATGAGCGGGCGGAGCCAGCCGCGGCGAGGGACGGTGTCATGCCCGAGGAAGACGAGGGCATCCCCGATCGCGGCTCGCGCTCCGATGTGACATCCCCGGGCAAACCCAACGTTCTCCGACTGGGGGAGGACGGTCACGTCATAGGCGGCGAGCACTTCGAGAGTCTCGTCGGTAGAGGCGGAATCCACGACGATGACCTCACCGGGATGCACCGGGTCCGCGAACAGGGCATCGAGGACAGGAGCCACCAACTCGGCGGAGTCGTGCGTGACGAGGACCACGCTGGTGGCTTCCGGAGTCACCTTTGGGGACGGGGGAGGTTCCTAAGGCGTTCCGGCGACAGGCCGGTGGGCGCTGGTCCCCATCTGGTAGGCGAAGTGGGCGATGCCGGTGTCGTTGGTGTTTCGGAGGTAGACAGTCCCGTTGGAAGGCCGGTAGAGGCCGAGAGTGTCGTTCCCGTCGTTGTCCCAGTCCCCGGTGAACACCACGTCGCCGGGATCACCGTAGAAGTACTCCACGTCGGCGAAACCTTCGGTGTTGGTGTCGCGCAGGTAGACGAACCCGTTGGAGTTGCGGCGCAAGCCCGGAGTGTCGATCCCGTCACCGTCCCAGTCTCCCATGAACGGAGCGTCTCCCGGGTTCCCGAAGTAATAGGAGAAATCGGCTGCTCCCAGCCCAGCGTCGCCCGATCCCAACGCGTTGATTATGTAGAACTTGCCTTCGGCGGGCCGGTAGATCGACACCGTGTCACAGCCGTTGTCGTCGAAGTCGCCGGGCATGGGCATGTCCCCGGGGTTTCCGAAGAAGAAGGCGACGTCGGCCACGCCTTGAGTGTTCGAGTTGCGCAGGTAGACGTACCCGTCGGACTGGCGATAGAGACCGGGTGTGTCGACCCCATCACAGTCCCAGTCCCCCATGAATCCGAAGTCGCCAGGATTCCCGAAGTAGAACTCGCCGAGGGTTCCAGCGGAGTTGTGGAAGCGCCACTTGCCGGTGCCGGCTTCATGGAGCATCGTTCGATCAGCCCCTGCGATGAACGGGACGATCCCGGTGATGTCCTTGACGTAATGGGAGCGAAGCCCGAGCGCTGTCTTGAACTGTGAGCCGGTATAGGTCTTGGTCAGGGGCGCCCCTCCTGCCGAACCCTGGACCACGATTTGCTTCGGGCTGCCCGACGTGTACCGCTCGGTGACCACAGCCGACACGATCGCGTTGAAGCCGAGCATCGATGCGAACGAGGACTGAGGGATCGCGGCCGTCCATGCGGTAGCGCCGGGGTCGCCCTTCGATCGTAGATACGGATAGGGCGAGCCACCCCATTGATCTTCATTGTTCTCGGTGTTGCCGCCGGATGAGGAGAAGTAATAGGCCTCGAGCGCTCGTCCACCGCTGTGGGGATGGACGAGGGCCTGGCCGGCAGTGGCATTGACGGCGTCTCGCCAACGCGCACCATAAGTTCCGCCGCCTTCGGCTTCTTTGGCCCATCCGATGTACTTCTGGTCCTGTGTGGACGCAAAGAGATGACAGCCGCATGCATTCATTCGGGCTGCATTCCCGGCCAGATTGCGAAAGACCCAGGCCCGGTAGAGGGCATAGGTACGCCCGGCGATGGCTTGGGCCTTGAGGGCCTCGATGTGCCAGGACGAGGGCATCTCCGCCAGTCCGTAGAGGTATTGCTCGAGGTCGATCTCGACGACGAGATGGAAGGCGCCCGGGTTGTTGGGCACCGGCACGACGACCAGCACTCCTCGGGCGTACGTCCGGTTGAGGGTGGGGACGCTCACCTTGACGTTGGGCTGGTTGGCCCAGGTGATTGCCCCGCTGCACGAGGAGGCGGGCGCCTGCGCTCCCTCGCCGAAGAAGTACTGGCATTGTCCGGGGCCCACGACCCGCAATGACCACCCCTGGCCAGGTTGGGCGACCAAACCCCCGGGTAGATTGACCGGACCACCGACGGCCGAGAAGTCGAATCGAGTCATGCTCTGACCGACACCGATCCGGAGTGGTGCGGCGTGGCCGACGAGACCGCCCTGGCCAACGGCCCCAATGGTGGCCCCTGTGTAGAAGTACTGAAGTATCTGGTGGGCGGTGTTGCCGCCCTCGGCGTGCGCCTTGGCGCCGTACTGTGACATCCCGATGCCGTGGCCCCAGCCACCCCCTGTGACGGTGACCTGATTGTCGGCGCCGTAGGCCGGAAGGGCGGTCGAAACCAGCATGACCCCGGTCAGGGCCAGGAGGATGAAGCGCTTCTTGAGTGTGGGTCGCAGCATGGGCAGTCCGCTTACCTCCCGTTGCCTATTTTTCATTCGGCAGGGCTGCGGGCCCCCTGAAGGGCAACGTCATTCTTACCGGGACCTCGATTTAGGGGTAATACCACCACTTCTGGCGCGCCGATCCCGGCCTAGAGACCCGGATCGGCGCGCCAAAACGATTGGTAACTACCGTCCCGGCCCGTGCCCGACGACCTGACGATTTTGGTTCGACCTGAGTTCGTGTTGGTGGCGTGGGCCGCCGGGCTGGCCCTCGTATCGGGATCGGTCGCTATCGCCCGGGTGGTCGGCCCCGGGTTCACCTGGCTCGTGGCGTCGATCGCTGCTGCGATCGGGCTGGTCGGTGTCTTCGCGGAGGATCCGTGGTGGGCCCGCTTCGGTCTCATCTTGCTGGCCCTTGCTCTCGTTTGGGCGCGCAACCGCCAGCTCTCGGGAATCCTGCAGCTCTTTGCCGGATTGGCCCTGCTCATCCAAGCGTCGTCGGGGGGATGGGCGCCTGCGATCTCGGCTGCCCTAGCCCTTGGCGGCGTGACCGGGGAGATGGCCCTCGGGCACTGGTATCTGGTGGACCCGAGGCTGCCGAGATGGATGTTGAGGGCACTCGCCATCGTGGGCATCGTCGGTCTTGCCGCCGACTCGGCCGTGCTCGCCTTCGCCGGACTCCCGTCCGGAGGGGGCACCATCGCATTCTGGGTGTTGATGGTGACGTCGGTGGTGCTGATGGCCGCTGTGATCGGGTCGCTCAGATACCCCTCTTACGCCGGCGTCATGGCCGCCACCGGTTTGTCATATCTGGCGGTGCTCACCACGCTTGGCGGGATGTTCTTAGGGCGGGCGCTCGTCGCCGGCCTGGGCCCGTTTGCTAGCTGAACAGGAGTCATGGTGGAAATCAGAAATGCACCCGTCGAACTCGACCTGACGGACGCGACCTTGATCGTCGGCATGCTGGCCGAGAACGAGCCCGCACCCGGTGCCGAGGAGGCCTACGCCGCTGCCGACCCGGCACTTCTCGAGCTGGCCAAGTTCGAAGGGAAGACCGGTCAGGCGCTCACCTTGCCCCATGCCGAGGCGAAGTCGGTCGTGTTCGTTGGTCTCGGAGACGAAGCGACCTTCGAGACGATCAGGAGCGGGATCGGAAACGCGGTCCGCCTCGTCAAGACAGAGCGCGCGGTGACCAACCTCAACCAGATCCCCGTCGATGGCGCGACCCGCGCGGTCGTCGAAGGGGCAGCCCTCGGTGGCTACCAGTTCAGGGCGTACAAGACCGAGGGGGAGGGTCTGTCCATCGAGACTCTCGAGTTGGTCGACGGTGACGAGGCATCGCTCTCTGAGACTGTGATCACCACCGAGGCCACGAACCTCGCCAGGGACTGGGTCAACACGCCGGCACTGGACAAGGCGCCGGAGACACTTGCCGAATCGATGAAGGAAGCGGCTGAGAGCGCTGGGCTTACGGTCGAAGTGTGGGACGAAGACCGGATCGTCTCCGAGAAACTGGGCGCCCTATTGGGTGTGGCCGCCGGCTCGGACCGGCCGCCCCGGCTCGTAGTGGTCGAGCACAACCCGGACGCACCCGGAGCTCACCTCGGGCTGGTGGGGAAAGGCATCACGTTCGACTCGGGTGGACTTTCTCTCAAGACCGCCCAATACATGGAAGAGATGAAGGACGACATGTCCGGTGCCGCTGTGGTCATCGCGGCCACGATCGCGATCGCACGTCTCGGGCTTCCGATTCGGGTGACGACGGTCGTGCCTCTCACGGACAACGCGGTGGGCGGGAAGGCGACCAGGCCCGGCGACGTCCTCAGACCCGTGGCGGGGCCCACGATCGAGGTCCTCAACACGGATGCCGAGGGTCGGTTGATCCTCGCCGACGGACTGGGAGTTGTTCGCCGCTATGAGCCCGATCTGATCATCGATGTGGCCACCTTGACCGGTGCCGCCCACGTGGCGCTCGGCGACAAGATCGCCGCGGTGTTCGGCTCGGACTCCGAAGTGTCGGCTCAGCTTCTGGAGGCGGCTTCCCGCGCCGGGGAGCACTTCTGGGAGCTGCCCCTGTTCAAGGACTACAAGAAGTCGATCGAATCCGACATCGCAGATATCAAGAACATCTCCGGCGGACGCTACGGGGGCGCCATAACTGCCGCGCTGTTCTTGTCGAGTTATGTCGACGACGAGAAGTGGGTGCACCTCGACATCGCCGGGCCGGCCCGATCGAGGGAGACGGCCGGTGAGCACGTCAAGGGCGCCTCAGGCGTTGGCGTTCGCACCCTCGTCGAGGTGGCTCGCTCGTTGGTCGTGGCCAGCTAAAGCGTTCGCCGTTTCCTAGCATCTCCACCAATGCGCAGACGGTTCCTCATCCGCTCCGCCCTGTCCGACTTGCTCGCGCTGGCCGTTGCCATGGTGGCGGGATCGCTCTACGTTTTCGGGACCGTTCTTCCGTGGAATTCGATCCGGGGTACCGAGGTCATCCCGATGGTCGTCTACATGACGCTGTCCATGATTCTGTTCTCGTTTCTCACGGCGCAGATGTCAGGGCCGGGGGTTCCCCGTCCCACCTACGGGCGGATGTTTGCCATCTTTCTCGGCACGGGCGGGCTCACCGCGTTGCTCCTTCTCTTCAGTCGCGACTACTTCTCGAGATCCTTCTTGCTCGTCACCGCCGTCTCCTGGCTGGTGCTGGCCACCGCCCATCGCATGGTGCGGCGCCGCCGACCCTGGACCGAGAGGATCGCGGTGATCACCGGCGAGAAACAGCTGGCAGAGGACCTGGTCGATTCCCCACATGCCGACGTGGTGTGGGTGCTCGATCCGAAGTCGGAGAGTGTGCCGGACCTCCCGGACCGGGACGTGACGATGGCGGTCGACCTCAAACTCGTCCTCTCGGAACGGGTCGCTCAGTTCCTGTCTTCCTGTGACGTCGCCGGATACACGATCAGGCCATTCACGTCGACCTACGAGGAGCACACCGGGCGAGTGCCTCTGGTCCATCTCGCCGAAGGCTGGGAGATCTCGGCCCCGCTACTCGAGGTGGCGCCGTGGCTGCCCGGCAAGCGAGCCGTCGAGACGGTGGCTGCGTTGTTGACGGCTCCCCTCTGGATGCCCCTCGGCATCCTGGTCGCGGCATACATTCGATTGACCTCACGGGGGCCGGCGTTGTTCCGCCAGGAGAGGACCGGGTTCGGGGGTGCGCCCTTCACGATGTACAAGTTCAGGACCATGGACAGAGACGCCGAGAAGGATGGACCCAGCTTCGCCAGTGAGGGTGATCACCGTGTCGTCCGCGGTGGGAGGTTCCTCCGCAAATCGCGTCTGGACGAGATTCCCCAGCTCCTGAACGTGCTCAAGGGGGAGATGAGCCTTGTCGGGCCGCGGGCCGAGCAAGTCACCTTTGCCGAAGCCTTCCGACAGCAGATTCCGTTCTACGAGCACCGTCATCTGGTGCGCCCTGGTATCACGGGATGGGCTCAGGTCAACTATGGATATGCCGACGATCAAGCGGACACCATCGAGAAGCTGACCTACGACCTCTACTACATCAAGCACATGTCCCCGGTCATGGATCTCCGCGTGCTCTGGAAAAGTGTCTGGACCGTCCTTACCGGGGCCGGTGCACGTTGAGCGCGTCCTGGTGCTAGAAGCCGAACGGAGAGGCTTCAAGGCACCGGGGACCACCTTCATGGTCGCCGGCGGGTTGATCGGGGCGATCGGCGCCTACATCTTCCAGGCTTATGGGGGCCGGCAACTCGGCACCGAAGCCTTCGCGCCCGTTGCCCAACTTTGGACGGTGTTCTTCATCATCGCCACCGTGCTGCTCGTCCCGCTGGAGCAGTACATCACCCGTGAGGTGGCCGGGGGCCGAAAGGTGATACCGGGGGACCTGGTGCCGGCGATGACTGTGACTGCTATCGGGGCGGTCATTGGTGGCGGGTTCGTCTTGTTCACCATTGACCAGCTGTTTGCCGGGAGCTTCCAGTATGTGATTCAGATCGTGCTTCTCATGATCGGCTACGGCCTGCTCTTCGTCGGCAAGGGCGTCTACGCCGGTCGCCGCCAGTTCGCCAAGGTGGGGTGGGTCTTGATCGTCGAGACCGTTGTCCGCCTGGTGGCAGGCATCGTCGCCATCCAACTCGCCGCCACGGCGGAGTCTCTGGGCTGGGCAATGGTGCTAGGCGGATTCGCTGTCCTCGGGTTGGGCTGGTGGCGTTATGACCTGGGAACCACCCGGCCCTCGGCGGCACCGGCAACTCGTTTCCTCGGTGGGTATGTCGGCGGCACTGCCTCGTCGCAGGTCTTGTTAGGAGCGGC
Source organism: uncultured Acidobacteriota bacterium (assembly GCA_963810465.1). Taxonomy (GTDB): domain Bacteria; phylum Actinomycetota; class Acidimicrobiia; order Spongiisociales; family ZC4RG35; genus JARDZU01. The sequence continues at coordinate 33,322 of CAWENM010000003.1, forward strand.
CCCGGTTGCCGTTGCCCTGCTTGGTGGAGACGAAGCGATCCAATCCGTGATCTTCGCCACCTTCACCCTGTTCCGTGCCCCGCTGACCCTGATCTTTTCACTCCAGGGGCGAGTCCTTCCATATCTGGTGGGCATGGCCCAGGCCGGAGACCGCAAGGGCCTCGCTCAGATTGCCCGGCTCGTCGTGATCGGTGGGGTCGTGCTGGCTGGCCTGGGTGCGCTGGTTGGCTGGTTGGTCGGGCCGGAGATCGTCAGCTTTCTTTTCATACCCGAGTTCGCTCCGTCTGCGACGGTGGCTGCCCTGACTGCCGCCGGTGTGACCGCCGCGGCCACGGCCCAGATCGCCGGTCAGGTCCTGGTCGCCGAAGGACGAACGTCACGTCTTTCAATCGCCTGGATCGCCGGCCTGGTGACCGCAGTGCTGGCGCTGGCGCTCCTCGCGGGTTCCCCCGACGTTCGGGTTGCTCTTGCCTTTCTCGTCGGCGAGACCGTCGCCCTTGTCGCCATGGCGTTCCTGGCAACGGGTGGCCCGGTTCTCAAGTAACCCATTTCGCGTGCTCGGCCCCGAGACTCGGTGGGAATCGCCAGCGCAACTCAGGTGGCACCGCCGGGATGCGGTCGAAGACCACCAAACCTGACGTCTCGGCCTTGACCAAGCCGCCACGAAGCAAGATCGGGAGGGTCCTGGGCAGCCGCACCCCCTCCCCCTTCTCGGCCGCCCGAACCAGGCGGAGCAGCTCGGCAACGGCGCTCGAGCCGATTGCGGCCACCCAGAACCGCCTCACGTATGGGTCCGAAGGCTCGAACCCACCGCGACGAGGCTCCAGCCGGACCGGGACCACCGGCCGGACCCTCGCCGTCGGCCGGACCGAAGTGCCCGGAGGCCCCACGGTGCGCAGATGCGGAGGACGAGCAGTCTGGCCACCCCCGGGCACTTCGGTTCTCATACGTTGAGATCTACCAGTGACCATAAAACAACGTCAAGAGTCATAAAGGCGGGTCGCGAAACATTTGCTCGGGAGAGGCAGGAATTCTGCGGAACCTATGGCTTGCAGGTAGCGTCTTAAAGGGAGAAAAACCCGTCGAGGGAGACGAGGAGGGACTCATGCGAAGGTGGCTCACCCTGATCGTGGTGCTGCTGGTGTTGGCCGCATGTGGTGGTGGAGGCGCGGCCGACCCTGAATCCACGGGGACAGACGAAGAGGCCACCGAGGAGGCGAGCTCCGAGGGCGAGACCATGGCCGATTTCTTCGGCTACGGCACCGAGGACCCTGAGGCCCAGGAGGTCGAATACAGGGAGCAGGAGGCCCGAATCCAGGAGTCGATCCGTCAGTGCATGGCCGAGGCTGGATTCGAGTACCAGCCGGTTATGCCGCCCGAGGGATCCTTCATGGTGGGTGAGGAGTGGGACGAGGAGGAATACGTCCGCACCCAGGGGTTCGGGATCTCCACCTGGTACGGGAACGAGGAGGTCACAGACACCACGATGGTCGAAGAGGAGTGGATCGATCCCAATCAGGAGATGCTCGAGGCTATGTCCGAATCGGAGAGCACTGCTTGGAACGAGGCCCTGTACGGCACTCCGGAGCAGCAGGAAGCCGAGATGGAGACGGAGGTCGACCCTGAAACCGGTGAGGAGTATCAGATGATGACCGGGTACGGCCCCGGTTGCAACGGCGAGGCCTACGAAGCCGAGTACGGCTCGATGGAGGACTCCAACGCTCTGTGGGAGGACCTCCAGCCCGAGATGGACGCCATGTACCAGCAGGTCACGGCCGACCCGCGGATCGTCGAGCTCGATCAGGAGTGGTCGGCTTGCATGGCCGAGCGCGGCTTCGAATACGAATCGATGACCGCGATGCAGGAGAGCGTCTACACCGACTTCCAGACCCGGTTCGACGAGATCGTCGGTCCGAACGGGGGCTACGCCGATCCGTTCGAGGGCTGGACCCAAGAAGAGATCGACGCCTTCTTCGAGGAGAAGACCCAGGAGGAGATCGATGCCTTCTTCGCCGCGGCCCAGGAGGAATCGGAACAGAATGTCGATATGGAGGCACTCGCTGCCCTCCAGCAGGAGGAGATCGACCTCGCCGTCGCCGATTACGAGTGCCGCGGCGACTACTGGGAGGTCTATCAAGAGGTGAGCGAGGAGTACGAGGCGGAGTTCATCGCCGAGAACAGGGCGGCCCTCGAGGAGATTCGGGCAGCCGAGCAGGGTTGACGACGTCGACTTGACAGAGGAGAAGCGGGGGCGTTGAGACGTAACGTGCTACTTGGGGGTGTGATAGCCGCCGTGGTGTTGGCTGCGGGTCTCGGATGGTTCTTCGGATCGCAGATTCAGTCCCCGGCCGAGGCCGCCGCTGAGGCCGAGCCACCGGAGGCCTCGAACATCACAGTCCAAGTCGTGAGCGAGGTCTTGTCGGCCGATGTGATCACCCGCGGTGACATCGTCTACGACGAGCCGGTGTCGGTGGCGCTGTCCGGATCCTTCGCCGAGACCCCGGAGAAGCTGGTGGTGACCCAGGCGGTGGAGGTGAATTCAGAACTGGCCGAGGGAGCGGTAGCCGTCGAGGTCGTCGGCCGCCCCGTTTTCCTCCTCACCGGGGAGATCCCGATGTATCGGGACTTGCGCCCCGGGGCAACGGGCGACGATGTGCTCCAGGTGGAGCACGCCTTGGCCAGGATGGGTTTCTTCGCCGGGGTGCCCGACAATCTCTGGGATCAGGAGACGAGCGCTGCTGTGGCGGCCTGGTACGAGACCGCCGGATACCGACCCAACGGGCTATCCGAGGAAGACGATGCCGCCCTTCGCGCCGCCAGGGATCGCGTGACGGCAGGTCAGACGGCAGTCGCTGATGCCGAGCAGGCGCTCCGCGACGCCAACGCCGGCTCGGGTCAGGCCGCGGTAGCGGGAGCGCAGGCGGAAATCGATGCAGCGAGGGATGCCTGGGGGTTGGCCAACATCGACGCCGACCGGGCGAATCTCGAGGCTGCTCGGGCCGTGGCATCGGCCGAGCAGCAGCTCGCCACCGCCCAACAGGATCTGGCCAATGGAATGCCCGGCGCGGAGGCAGCGGTTGCAGAGGCGGCCGGGGCGCTGGAGCAAGCCCAATTCGCTGCGACGCGCACCGCCACCGAGCAGCAGGCGCTGGTGGATGCAGCCATCGCCCGGCTGACAGTCGCCCAGGCCAGCCTGGCCGATCTACAGAGGGGTGTCGACACCTCGGCGATGAGACGGCAGATCGATGCCGCCCGGGAAGAAGTAGGAGTTGCTCGGGATGAGCTGGCTGCCCTCGAGGCCGAACTCGGCACCTGGCTTCCTGCAGGTGAGCTCGTCTTCCTGAAGGCGATGCCGGTCCGGGTGGATCAGGTCGCAGTCGCCCGTGGATCGGTGATCGACGGCGCATTCATCACCGTATCCGGCTCCGAGCTCGCTCTCCGTTCGTCGGTCGGCGAGCGTGATGCTCCCCGCGTAGAGGTCGGGATGGAGGTGGAGATCGAGAACCCGGAGACAGGCGGTGTGATCCCGGGTGTGATCGGCTTCAAGGCCGATCGTGCCGGCACCGACGGGGTGCAGCCTGATCGGATCTATCTGGAGATCACCCCATCGGAGCTGCCCCCGGAGATCATTGGGACCAATGTGCGGGTGACCATCCCGGTCAGCTCGACAGGTGGCGAGGTCTTGGCCGTTCCTGCCGCCGCCCTCTCCGCCACCGCTGCGGGGGACACCATCCTCCAGGTGGAAGATCAGAATTCGACCCTCCGAACCGTCACCGTCGAGCCTGGTCTTGCCGCGGGCGGCCTCGTCGAGGTGACTCCCGTCGAAGGCGATCTCGCCGAGGGGGATTGGGTGGTGGTGGGCCGGGAGGGTGCTTCGTCGGAATCGGGCGGGGACGACGAGACGGGCACGACGACGCCGGCCGAGACCACCGACACCACAGAGCCGACAGAGACCACCGACGGCGAGGCATGAGCCCTGGAGCCCCGGTAGTCGAGCTCAAGGACGTCGGACGCACCTTTTCGGCAGGCGATGTCTCTGTGCCCGCCCTCACGGGGGCGTCATTGACGGTCAATCGAGGCGACTACCTGGCGGTGGTAGGCCCGTCCGGTTCGGGCAAGTCGACGATGCTCAACCTGATCGGCCTCCTCGATCGCCCAACCCACGGGTCCTATCTCTTCGAAGGTATCGACACCTCGTATCTGGAGGAGGGGCAGCGAGCCGGCCTGCGCAGCCGCCGTATCGGGTTCGTCTTCCAGTCATTCCACCTGCTGGCCCATCGATCGGTCATCGAGAACGTCATGCTCTCCACGATCTACAACGGCATGCCCCGGGCCGACCGTGTTCCCGCCGCGGAGACCGCCCTCATCCGTGTCGGTTTGAGCCGACGGATGGACTTCATGCCGACCAGGCTCTCTGGTGGTGAGCGGCAACGAGTAGCCATCGCCCGAGCGCTCGTCACCCGGCCCGCGCTTCTGCTTGCCGATGAGCCGACGGGCAACCTCGACTCGGCGACGGGCGGCGCCATGCTCGATCTCTTCGACGAACTGCGCGCCGATGGCTTGACACTGATGGTGGTGACCCACGACAGCCAGGTGTCGACCCATGCAGAGCGCGCCGTCCATCTTCGGGACGGCCGGATAGTGGAATCGACATGACCGACCTCGTTGTCCCGCAGGGGGTCGCCGAGGTGGCTCCGGCGAGGATGTCACCACGCGACCTCGCCGCGGAGGCTGTCGCCGGTATCTTCGCCCGACCCGGGCGGACGGTGCTCACGGTCCTCGGAACCGTCCTTGGCATCGGCGCCCTGGTTGCCACTCTCGGTGTCGCCAACACGGCGGGTAATCAGATCGTGGGGCGGTTCGACGAATTGGCGGCGACGTCAGTGGTGGTCACCAATGAGCAGGGGTTCTTCGGGGGTGGCGGCGATGTTCGCGCCTCCATCCCTATCGACGCCGAAACCCGCCTCCTCCGACTCAACGGGGTCACCGCGGCAGGATCGTTGGGGCCGGTTGACGTTGGTGCGGCCCTGGTGCGTTCGGTGCCCATCCCTGATCCGTTGGCACAGACCGAGTTTCAGATCAGTGTCTTTGGGGGCAGTCCGGGGCTTCTGGAAGCGGTCCGGGGAGAGTTGAGCACCGGCCGATGGTTCGATTGGGGCCACACCGATCGGGCGGACCGCGTCGCAATCCTTGGCACGGGCGCTGCCCAGCGCCTCAATGTGACGAGAGTTGACCAGCAGCCGGTCGTGTTCGTCGGCGACGACGCGTTCGTGGTCATCGGCATCCTCGACGAGGTCCAGCGTCAACCCGAGTTGCTCAACGCGGTCCTGATCCCGGAGGGGACCGCTCGGGAGATGTACGGATATCAGTCGGCATCCACCGTTCAGATCGACGTCGAAATAGGCGCCGCCTCACTCATCGCCGAGCAGGCCCCCGTCGCCCTCTCGCCCGACGAGCCAACCTTGCTCAGGGTCCAGAAGCCGCCCGAGCCGGAGGACCTGAGACGCGATGTCGAGAGCGACGTCAACGCACTGTTCCTCTTGCTCGGAGGGGTCTCCCTTCTCGTCGGTGCCATCGGCATCGCCAATGTCACCCTGGTCTCTGTCCTGGAGCGGGTGGGAGAGATCGGACTGCGTCGGGCCCTCGGGGCGGCACGTCGTCATGTCGCCGGGCAGTTCCTGATGGAGTCAACCGCTATGGGCCTGGTCGGAGGGATAATCGGTGCCAGCCTTGGCGTGCTGGTGGTGGTGGCCATCTCTGCGGCGCGTACCTGGACTCCTGTCCTGGATCCGGCTGTCCCGCTGCTCGCACCTCTGATCGGGGCTCTCACCGGCCTCGTCGCCGGTCTCTATCCTGCGTTACGAGCCGCGGCCCTGGAGCCCGTGGAGGCGCTCAGGTCGGGCTGACCGGACTACACCCATTCTGGAGCGAAGCGAGCCTCAGTCGTCGTCGGGTGGCGCGGTGGTGGTCGGAGCAGTGGGCGGTGGGGCTTCCTGGAGCACTCCGATAAAGGCCACCATGTCCACAGCGCCCTGGACTGCGGTCGCCGGTGGCGGGTTGGTGTTCACGATGCGTCCCACCATGGCCGGATCGGTGGTTCCTGTGTTCTGTTGAACCAGGTTGACCCTGACCCCAGAATCGAGCTCGAACGAGCGGACGATCTCGAGGGCCTCTTCGAAGGTGAGCCCGGTGAGGTTTGGCAAAGCACCGGCGGGGATCTCTCCGGTGGAGACGTAGATGGTGACGAAGGAACCCTGTCGAACGGTGGCGCCCCCGCCCGGCGATTGGTTGACCACTATCCCCGCGGGCTCGAGTGACGGAATCGGTTCGACGGAGGCATTCACCTTGGCCTGACGCAGCTCGGCTTCGGCATCGCTTTCCGTCAGCCCGATGACATTGGGCACAGTCGTGGGCGGCGGCACGAGCCACTTGCTGATGTTGCCAGGCTCTGGTGGGAAGTCGGTCACGGGAAGCCCGGCATGGACATAAGTCATGAACTCGGCCCAAATCGGCGCCGGAACCGAGCCACCAAAGACGCGGTCATAATTCTGACCGTTGATGACCACGTTGGTCAGGGGCACCTGCTGGGCTTCATATCCAACCCAGACCGCAGTGCTGTACTCAGGGGTGTAGCCGACGTACCAGGCATCTAGATAGCTCTGGTGGGTGCCTGTCTTGCCTCCCTGGGGGATGCCGATGTTGGCCCGAGGGGCGGTGCCTGACACCGGGACGACCTTCAGGGCCCGGTTGGCGGCGGCGAAGATGGCCGGGTCGGCCACCTGAGTTGTCTCCGGCTGGTGCTCGTAGATGGTCTCTCCGGCGCCATTGACGATCTTGGCGACGATGTAATCGTCGGCGTGCATCCCGTAGGTGGCGAAGTTCGAATAGGCATTGGCCATCTCCTTGGTGCTCACGGCCGAGCTACCCAAGACGATGGAGAGCACAGGGTCGAGGGCGGACTCGTCGATGCCCATGCGCTTGGCGACGTCGACCACCTTCTCAGGGCCGACCTCGAGCGACAACTGGGCGTAGACGGCATTCACCGAGTTGTACGTGGCCGAGGCCAGGTCGATGACCCCGAAGGAGGCGCCGGCGTTGCGAACGGTCCAGATGTTGGAGCCGTTGGGGGCACAGGGGAACGGGCACTCGATCTTGATCGGGCTCTTGCCGCTCCAACTGTGTCCCATCGTGTATCCGTTCTCCAGGGCAGCGATGAGGCCAAATGGCTTGAAGGACGATCCCGGGTTACGACGTCCCTGGACGGCGAGATCGAACTGGGAGAACTCGAAGGGAAGACCCGACGCCATCACCTTCACGGCGCCGCTCCAGTTGTCGGTCATGGTCATGGCCCCGGTCGGGACACAGGAGTGGGTCTCGGCGTAGCGGGCGAGGAAATCGTCGGTCTCGTTGGGGAGGATCTCGCGGCACTTTGCGAGGTTCTCCTCGTAAGGCGGCAATGGGAGCCATGTGGCCAGGATCTCGTTCGCTTTCTGCTGAAGCTCGAGATCGATGGTGGTGAAGACCTGGAGACCGCCTCCTCCTTCGCAGGCGACGTCGTCAGCCGGGCACCCGAAGACTGCCTTTTTTCGCTCTTCCGGTGAGTCGCCCAGGAAGTCGAACTCGGGATCGTTGAGCAGCTGGCGCTTGACCTCTGCGACCACATGATCGGCCTGGCCACGCCGCAGGGGGGCCTCGATCACACCGATCGGCTCTTGGGCAGCGGCGCTGGCCTGCGCCTCGGTCACCCACCCGTTCTCCTGCATCTCCCGGATGACCTCATCGCGCCGATCCAGAGTCAGCTCCGGCCGGCTGCGGGGGTTGTAGAGGGACGGGTTGCGGACCATCACTGCGAGAGTCGCCGACTCCGCGATCGTGAGCGCATCCATCGGCTTGTTGAAGAACTCCACAGATGCGGTCTTGACCCCATAGGCCCCAGCCCCGAAGTAGACCGAGTTCATGTAGAACTCGAGGATCCGCTCCTTGGGGAATCGCCGTTCCACCTCGGCAGAGACAAACGCCTCGGTGATCTTGCGCTGGATGCTCACCTCGGTCCCCACGAAGGCGTTCTTGACGACCTGCTGTGTGATCGTGGAGCCGCCACGAGTGCGATCGGTGATCAGGTTGTCGATCGCGGCCGACACGATGGCCGAGAAGTCGATGCCCTCGTGCTCGAAGAACTCGCTGTCCTCTGCGGCGAGGATTGCATAGACCAGGGTCTCGGGGACATCCTCGTAGGCCACCGGCTCGGAGTTGCGACCGTCGTGGAGCTCGGCCAGGACCTCACCCGAATCGGCGTAGATGCGACTGACACGGCTCAGGTCCGGAAGGGTGAGCTCCATCGACTTCGTGTCGGGCACCCATTCGTTCTTCACGCCCTCGAAGGTGCCGTAAGCCGAGTTGGCCCCGAGAAATGCGAAGAGCCCCACCCATCCGGAGAGGAGCAGGGAGATCGATATGAGCGTGGCAAGGGCGCCGAACCATCGGCCGCGCCGTTCCCGCGCCTCGATTTGGTGGATCAGCGCTTTTCTGGCCATTGAGAGAGATGGACGTCGTAGAGGTCCTGGGAGTTCCCCACCTACACCGAAGGGAACGATGCAAGGATACCCGGTATATGGGACAAAACCGTCGCACTACCAGCGGCATCGAGATCCAGGTTGTCCATGAGGACCCGGCAGACCCTATAGCTATCGGTCGCCCAGGCGAGTTTCCTTACACCCGCGGGCCGCATCCGACCATGTATCGGGGGCGTCTCTGGACCATGCGCCAGTACGCCGGGTTCGGCACGGCGGACCAGACCAATGAGCGATTCCGGGCTCTTCTCGAGGCCGGGCAGACCGGGCTGAGCGTTGCCTTCGACCTGCCTACCCAGATGGGTCTCGACTCCGACGACCCTCTGGCATCCGGCGAGGTGGGGAAGGTTGGGGTCGCCATCGACACCATCGACGACATGCGAAGACTCTTCGCCGACATCCCCCTCGACCAGGTGTCGACGTCGATGACCATCAACTCCACTGCAGCCATCCTTCTGCTTCTCTACCAGCTCGTCGCCGAGGAGCAGGGCGTCGACTCGGGACAGCTCAGGGGCACCATCCAAAACGACATCCTCAAGGAGTACGTGGCCCGGGGCACCTACATCTACCCGCCGCGACCTTCGATGAGGCTGGTGACCGACGTGTTCGCCTATTCGGCCGCCGAGCTGCCGCAATGGAACCCGATCTCCATCAGCGGCTATCACATCCGGGAGGCCGGTTCGACCGCTGCCCAGGAGTTGGCCTTCACCATCGCCAACGGGCTCGCCTATGTCAGGGCGGCCATCGACGCTGGTCTCGATGTGGACTTGTTCGCCCCCCGGCTTTCTTTCTTCTGGAACGGGCACAACGAGTTCTTCGAGGAGATCGCCAAGTACCGGGCCGGCCGGCGCCTCTGGGCAAGGTTGATGCGAGATGAGATCGGCGCCAAGGACCCGAAGAGCTGGGCGATGCGATTTCACACCCAGACCGCCGGGTCCACGCTCACCGCTCAGCAGCCTTTGAACAATGTGGTTCGCACGACAATGCAAGCCCTCGCCGCGGTCCTCGGCGGAACCCAGTCGCTTCACACCAACTCCTACGACGAGGCGCTCGGTCTCCCCACCGATGAGTCGGCTCTTCTCGCTCTCCGCACGCAGCAGGTGATCGCCCACGAGTCGGGTGTTGCCGAAACCGTCGACCCACTGGCCGGCTCCTACTTCGTCGAGTACTTGACCGATCGGCTCGAAGAGGCGGCCCAATCGTTGCTGACTCGGGTTGAAGAGCTGGGTGGCGCGGTAGCTGCAATCGAGGACGGTTGGATGCAAGCTCAGATCGAGGATGCCGCATACACCGAGGCGAGGCGTCAGGCCGACGGCTCGAGTGTCGTGGTCGGCGTGAACCGGTACTCCGGGGGTGGCGGTGATGGCATTCCGGTCCTCGATGTCGACCCTGCCCTGGAGGAGGAGCAGCAGCGACGTCTGTCCGGATGGCGGGCGAGCAGGGCCGAGCCCGCCGTCGAGGCGGCCCTCGATGACCTGGAGGGCCAAGCGGCCGGAGATGGCAACCTCCTCGTGCCGATGAAAGAGGCCTTACGCCACGGGGCGACAGTCGGCGAGGTGTCCAATCGTCTGCGCACTGTGTTCGGTGTCTACCGTCCGGTGTGAAGGAACGGGAATGAGATGAGCGACACGAGAAGACACCTGGTCATCATCGGGGGCGGCCCTGCTGGAACCCAGGCCGCCACCACAGCAGCCTCCAAGGGCGGGAGGGTCACGCTCATCGAGAAGGAGATCGTCGGTGGGGCGGCGCATCTCTGGGACTGCATTCCGTCGAAAACGATGGCGGCAGCCGCCCTGCGCCACTCTTCGGTCCGCAATGCCGCCAAGCTGGGGCTGGCCACCGAGCCGACGCGGGTGGACACCGGTGTCCTGTCGGGGCGGATCAAAGCTATAACCGGGGACATCAATCGCAACTGGCTGGAACTGCTCGAGTCTCAGTCAGTGGAAGTCATCTACGGCCAGGGACGCTTTGTGTCCGATCGGGAAGTCGTTGTCGAGACCGAGGCGGGTGAGCGGCGCGTCGCATTCGATCGGGCGATGGTCTCCACCGGTTCGGCGCCCCGCGTCCCGGAGTGGGCCCCGGTGGACGGGGAGAAGGTGCTCATCACACGCGACTGCTACGACATGATCGATGTCCCCGAGCACCTGGTGATCATCGGGTCGGGGGTCACCGGCGTGGAATTCACCCATATCTTCGAGAGCCTCGGGTCGAAGGTGAGTCTCGTCGTGTCCCGTCGCCAGATCCTTCCCTACCGCGACGCCGAAGTCGCCGCCGTCCTCGAAGAGGACTTCATCGAAAGGGGGGTGCACCTTGCGTTCGGGGCACGGGCGGAGAAGATCGATCTCGACGAGTCCGGTGTCTCGGTCTTCTGCGATGACGGGCGGGTCTTGCGCGGCTCTCACGCCCTGCTGGCCGTCGGATCTATTCCCCTCACCGACGGCCTCGACCTCGAGGCGGCTGGGGTGGCAGCCACCGATGGGTACATCGAGGTGGACGAGTTTCAGCGGACGTCGGTCGCGCACATATACGCGGCCGGCGATGTCACCGGCCAGATGCCTCTCTCCTCGGTGGCCTCCATGCAGGGGCGAAAGATCGCCCGTCACGCCCTCGACCTTCCGGTGACGCCTCTCGACTACTCGAAGGTGGCCGAGGCGATATTCACCGAGCCGGAGATCGCCTCGGTCGGGTTGGTCGATGTGGAGGCCGCGGCGCAGGGCCGAAAGGTGCGCACGATGAAGGTGCCGTTCGCTGCCAATGCCCGCTCCGTGCTCCAGCACTTCACCAGGGGCTTCGTCAAGCTGACCTCCGACCCGGCGACGGGTGTGGTGTTGGGTGGGACCATCGTCGGCCACCGCGCCTCCGAGCTCATAGGTGTCCTCACCCTTGCCGTCCAGGCGGACGTCACCGTCAAGGAACTGGTCGAGACGCTGATGGTCCACCCCTCGATGACAGAAGCCATCTCCGACGCCGCTGAATAGGAACCCGTCACCTAGGGCGGGTCGGCCTACTTGACTATCGCAATGACCTGACCCGGGGTCACGGTGTCGCCAGGTTGGACCCGGAGGTCGACGACTTCGCCGGAGGCCGGGGATCGAACCTCGTTCTCCATCTTCATGGCCTCGAGCACGCAGATCGGATCGCCTTCGCTTACCGCGGCACCAGCGGCGACATGGACCTTGACGATCGTGCCCTGCATTGGCGCCGTCACCATTCCATCGGAAGGTGTGCCCGGCCCGGTCAGCTGGAGCTTGGGCGGCCTCCTTCGGATGGTGCCGGTCAATGGCTCCGGTGCCCAATAACTGACTGCGAAGCGCCGGCCACCCACTTCGACGGTGATATCTCGGCGGGACAGGCTCTCTTCTTCGGGGAGCGACGGGGTGGCGTCGGGGTCGCCGCCGCCGAGGTCGACGCTCTCCTCCATCCACTTGGTGTGATGCTTCCCATTGATGAAGTCGGGATGATTCAGCACCGCGAGATGCGCGGGGATCGTGGATGCCACGCCAGTCACCCGGAACTCCTCGAGAGCCCGCCGTCCCTTTTGGATGGCCCGGGCCCTGTCCGGTGCCCAGACGACGAGCTTGGCCATGAGATTGTCGTAGTACTGGGAGACGTTGGTCCCGGGTTTGATCCAGGAATCGACCCTGACCCCGGGCCCGGCCGGCTCCTGCCACTCCACCACCTGTCCTGGGGTGGGGAGGAATTGGTTGAACGGATCCTCGGCATTGATGCGGAACTCGATGGCGTGGCCCCTCGGCTCCACGGTGTCGATGGTCAAGTCCTCGCCAGACGCGATCCTGAGCTGCCACTCGACCATGTCGTGACCGGTGACCATTTCCGTGATGGTGTGCTCGACCTGGAGACGGGTGTTCATCTCGAGGAAGAAGAACTCGCCGGAACGATCGACGAGGAACTCCACCGTCCCGGCGTTCACGTATCCGCAGGACTTGCCCGCCGCCAACGCAGCCCGACCAAGCGCCCGGCGTTGCTTGATGGTGAGACCCGGCGACGGTGTCTCCTCGATCAACTTCTGATGACGCCGTTGCACGGAGCAATCCCGCTCACCCAGGAAGACACCCTTGCCCTGGGCGTCGAAGAGCACCTGGGCCTCGACGTGCCGTGGCTCTTCCAGGTACTTCTCGACGTAGACCTCGGCGTTGCCGAAATAGGCGTCGGCCTCGCGCCTGGCCCCCTCGAAGGCATCGTCGAGCTCTTCCGGCCCATGAACCACCCGTAACCCCTTGCCACCCCCGCCGTGGGCAGCCTTGATGGCGACCGGGTAGCCGAATTGCTCGGCGAGCGTGGCGACCGTCTCGACGGAAGTGACCGGATCGGTGACGCCGGGGACCGTCGGCACGCCAAATTTCTCGGCGTTTCGTCTCGAGGTGATCTTGTCACCCATCGCCTCGATGGCGCTGGCCGGAGGCCCGACCCACACGATCCCTGCCTCGCTGACCGCAGCTGCGAACTTTGCGTTCTCGGAGAGGAATCCGTAGCCCGGGTGTATCGCCTCGGCCCCCGAGTCATGTGCGATCTGGAGGATCTTCTGCTGATTCAGATAGCTGTCGGCGGCGGGCGCGGGCCCGGCATTCCACGCCTCGTCGGCCAGGTCGACATGAAGAGCGTCACGATCCAACTCCGAATACACGGCGATGGTGCGAATCCCCATCTCCCGAGCCGTGCGGATCACCCTGACCGCGATCTCGCCGCGATTGGCGACGAGGAGGCTCTTCATCACTGAGGACCGTTTCCGTGCTTTTTCGGGGGGAGGGTCTCCCGCTTGGTGCGGAGGACTTCGAGGGCGCGGACCAGCTTGTAACGGGTCTCCCGAGGCTCGATGACTTCGTCGACCAGGCCGAGCTCGGCGGCCACGTAGGGGTTGTTGAACGTGTCTTCGTAGTCGGCGATCAGCTCGGACCGCACCTTTTCCGGCTCCTTGGTGGCGCTGATCTCGCGTCGATGGATGATGTTCACCGCTCCCTGCGCCCCCATCACAGCGATCTCGGCCGAGGGCCAAGCAAAGACGAGGTCGGCCCGGATGCCGCGGGCATTCATGACCAGGTAGGCGCCGCCATACGCCTTTCTGGTGATCACTGTGATCCGTGGCACCGTCGCCTCGCAATATGCGTAGAGGAGCTTTGCGCCGTGGCGGATTATCCCCTGATGCTCCTGCTCGACGCCGGGGAGGAAGCCGGGCACGTCGACGAAAGTGATGATGGGGATGTTGAAGGCGTCGCAGAACCGGACGAAGCGTGCCGACTTCTCTGATGCCTCGATATCGAGGGTGCCGGCCAGGACGGCAGGCTGATTCGCCACCACGCCCACCGTGTGCCCGTCGAGACGTCCGAACCCCACGACGATGTTCCTCGCCCACATCTCGTGTACCTCGAGGAACTCACCCCCGTCGAGGACCGTCTCCACCAGCTCCACCATGTCGTAGGGCTGGTTCGCCGAGTCGGGGATCATCGAGTCCAGCGAGTCGTCTATCCGATCGGGTCGATCGGTGGGAGCGAAGTAGGGGGGCAGCTCCATGTTGTTGCGGGGCAGATAGGACATCAGGTACCGCACCGCCTCGAGGGCGTCGATGCCGGTCGGGTAGACGAAGTGGGTGACACCGGACTTGGAGGCATGAGTGGCGGCACCGCCCAACTCCTCCATGGTGACCTCCTCACCGGTAACGGCCTTGATGACATCGGGCCCGGTGATGAACATATGACTCGTCTGGTCCACTTGGAACACGAAGTCGGTGAGGGCAGGGGAGTAGACGGCGCCCCCGGCGCAAGGTCCCATGATCACCGAGATCTGGGGGATGACTCCCGACGCCCTCACGTTTCGCTCGAAGATCCGCCCATACCCGTCGAGGGAAGAAATACCCTCCTGGATGCGCGCCCCGCCTGAGTCCTTGAGGCCAATGACCGGCGTCCCGGTGTCGAGGGCCATGTCGAGCACCTTGCAGATCTTGTCGGCGACGACCTTGCTCAGGCTGCCGCCGAACACGGTGAAGTCCTCGGCAAAGACGAAGACTGGCCGGCCATCGATGGTGCCGTGGCCGGTGACGACCGCGTCCCCGAGAGGCCGTTTGTCCTCGATGCCGAACCCGGAGGACTGGTGCCGGACGAACTGATCGATCTCCTGGAACGACCCCTTATCGAGGAGGGCGTCGAGCCGCTCCCGGGCGGTGAGTTTCCCCTGCTCGTGTTGGCGGGCGATCGCTCGCTGACTTCCGGCATGCAGGGCCTCCTCGCGAAGCTCCCTGAGCCGCTCGATTCGCGCCTCGGTCCCCAAGACTCCTCCGTAACCTCACACATTCCGACTCGTCAGGAGACGAGATGGCTACACCCTATTTGCAATTGTGGGCGGAAGAGGTCGCATCCACCCAGGACATGGCCCGCTCCGAGCTGGACCATCTGCCGGTGGTCGTGGCGGCCCAACGACAAACTGCGGGTCGAGGAAGGGGCGGCGTGGCCTGGCTGTCGGCGCCCCGAGCCCTCGCGGTCTCTCTGGCGTTCCGCCATTCCGATGACGATCTTCGCCCTTTTTCGCTGATGGCCGGTGTGGCCGCGGCTCGTGGCCTGAACGGTGTCAGCCTGAAATGGCCCAACGACTTGATGGCCGATGGGGCCAAGGTGGGCGGGATCCTGGTCGAGCGCGCCGACGAGACCGTGATCGGGATGGGAGTCAACCTGTGGTGGCCCGACGCCCCCGAGGGCATGGCCGCCCTCCGCGACACCGATCCCGGGCCTGACCTTCACGCCCGAATTGCCGGGATTTGGGCGGCGGAACTGATGCGGCTCATCGACACAGACGACTGGCCGATCGACGAATACCGGTCACTTTGCACGACTCTCGGCAAGGAGATCAGCTGGGAACCGGATGGTCGGGGGACTGCGGTCGACATCACCGACGACGGTGCCCTCGTGGTCGAATCCTCGGGGGAGCGAAGAACCCTCACGTCTGGCGCGATCAGGCACGTCCGCCACTAACCGAGATCGACCTCCACCGCTGCCGGGAGGGTCGCTTTGAAGAACTCGACGAGCCGGGGGTAGGCGTCGGCGGATGCGTCGGCGTCGTAGCCCTCGGCTTCGACATCGAGAAACGAGTGACCTGCTGTTTCGTAGAGGAGCCATTGGCCGTGGTCGTTTCGGCGCTGCGCCTCGTCGACCGTGGACGGTGCGATCAGCTCGTCGGCGGCGCCATAGAGGCCGAGAACCGGCACAGGGAGGTTGTCCAGATATGAGGCGACCTGGTGTTCACGTTCCTCATCGCCGGTGAGCGGGGCATAGGCGACCGCCACGGATTTGACCCAGGACCTGGTGGAGGCGCCCACGATCGCGAAGCGGCCGCCGACATCTACGCCGAGGACCCCTAGATCACCACTGACGGCCCAGCTCACGTCGTTGGAGACGACGAATTCGTGGATCTCGTCCAGGTCCATCAACGCTCGACGATCGGAGAGGGCCTCGTACGCCTCGTTCGGATCGCCCTTCTGACGGTAGAAATCGACCCCTATCGCCACCACCCCCCAGCGGGCGAACATGCGACATAGGTCCTTTCTCGAACCCAGACATGCCTTCGAGAGTGGGGAGAACGAGCACCACCGGGAATTGACCAGCGACGTCGGGCCGGGCCAGGTATTGGGTCCGGAGACTCGAACCGATCGGCAGGGGCCAGCCCCCGTACATGATCGGATGGGTTCCTTCGTGAGCGAGTACCGCCATCTGCGGGGAGATTAGGCCCACCCGAAAGCGGCGGCGATTGCCAGAGATTCGTGGAACCCCTGCCTAGCCTGACGACGTCTTACCCGAAGATGTCCTCATCCTCCCCACGACACCTTGCGCCCCGTCGCGGGCTGCCGAAATGGCTGAAGTTCACCATCTTCGGCCTCCTGATGGTGGCCGGCCTCGGCGCGCTCGCAATCTATTGGGCGTTGGACACGGGTCAGGATGTGCTCGATATGGCCGCGACCGACCATGAGGTCGTCGATGAGCTGAGCCAGCCGAGCGGGGACACATTGACCTTTCTCGTGGTGGGAAGTGACTCGCGTCAAGGCATCGAAGATCTGACCTTTTTCGGGCCCGCTGGTGGAGAGCGTGGTGATGTGATCATGCTGGTCCGTCTCGACCAGGCCAGTGGCGAAGCCCGGATGCTCTCCATTCCTCGAGACCTGTGGGTGGATATCCCGGGCAACGGTGTCGGCAAGATCAATGCGGCCTACTCGTACGGCGGCCCGTCGCTCATGGTCCAGACCATCAGGGAGAATCTCGGCATCGAGGTCAATCACTATGTGGAGGTGGACTTCCTCGGTTTCACCGCCATGGTGGATGAGTTGGGCGGCATCGAGATGACCTTCCCCTATCCGGCTCGGGACGCCAACTCCGGGCTCAGCGTCGACGATGGCACCCAGATGCTCGACGGCGAGCAAGCCCTCGCCTTCGCCCGCTCCCGAAAGTACGAGGAGTATCAGGGCGAACGATGGGTGAGTGTCGATGCCAGTGACTTGGGACGGACCCAACGACAGCAGGAAGTGGTCCGGGCCATCCTCACCGAACTGAAGTCGCCGTCCTCGATCGCAGAAGCAGGAGCCATCGCAGGATCCATGGCCCAGCACATGACCGTCGACGGCACCCTGGCCGACACCTCCGTGGCGTCGCTTGCCTGGAACTTCCGCGGGCTGGTCACCGGGAGCATCGAGGGGCACACCCTCCCGGTGTACGGCGATTCGGTCAACGGCGCATCCGTCGTGATGGCGGCCGAGCCGGAGGCCTCGGCGATGATCGACGGCTTTCTCACAGGTGTCATGACCGCCGACCCAGGACCGATCCGCGTCCAGGTCCTCAACGGGAATGGCGTCAACGGCGCAGCTTCGGCAATGTCAGAACGGCTGGCCGCGGCCGGCTTCGAGGTCGCCGGAGTGGGTGATGCCGAGGTGAAGGACTACGCCACCACGACCATCCTCGTTCCCGAGGGGAGCAGTGCCGGTGATCGGATCATCGGCCAGATCGGTTTTGGTGTAGTTCAGTTCGGCACCGTCGATAACGGTTATGACGCCGTTGTGATCGTCGGAGCCGACGCCTCCTGATCGCAAGGCCTCGCGATCTACCATGGGGGGTTCAATGGACGTTGCAATCATCGGCGCTGGTTACGTCGGTCTTGTCACCGGAGGCGGTCTCGCCAGTCTCGGTCACCGGGTACGTCTCGGAGAGGCAAATGCAGAACGAGTCGAGCTTCTCCGTGGCGGCGGCGTCCCCATCTACGAGCAGGGATTGCCCGATTTGCTATCGCATGCCACTGGCCGCGGCCTTCTCAGCTTTCACACCTCGAACAAAGAGGCAGTCGAAGGAGCCGATTTCGTATTTCTCGCCCTCCCCACTCCCGAAGGGGAGGACGGCCGGGCCGACCTCAAGTACGTCCATGCGGTAACCGACGAGTTGGCCACCGTGGTCGGTGAGGACACGATCTTCGTAGTGAAGTCGACCGTGCCCCCGGGCACGGTTGCATCCCTTCGCAAGCGTCTGGCGGATCTGGGCAGCTCGGCCCGTATCGTCTCTCACCCTGAGTTCCTCCGTGAGGGCAAGGCGGTCGACGACTTCCTCGAGCCTGACCGCATCGTGGTCGGTGCGTGGGAAGAGGCTGACGCACGAGCCGTCGCCGATCTCTACAGAAGCCTCGACGCGCCGGTGGTCATGACCGATCCCACTTCGGCGGAGATGATCAAGTACGCATCCAATGCCTACCTGGCTGCTCGGCTCACCTTCGTCAACACCTTGTCCAATGTCTGCGAAGCGGTCGGCGCCGACATCCTCGACGTCGTTCAGGGTCTGGGGATGGATCATCGGATAGGCCCTCATTTCCTTCAACCCGGTCCCGGTTACGGGGGCTCTTGCTTCCCCAAGGACACGCAAGCCTTGATTGCCGTGGCCCAGGACGCCGGCTACGACTTCGAGTTGCTACGCGCGGTCATCGAGGCAGACGAGGAACAACGTCGGCGAGTGGCGGACAAGGTCCGGCAGGCCGCCGGAGGAGGTCTGCGAGGACGGCGTGTCGGCATGTGGGGAGTCGCCTTCAAGGCGGGCACCGACGATGTGCGGGAGTCGCCGGCCGTTCGAATCGCTTCATTGCTCCAGGCCGATGGCGCCGACGTGGTGGCCTACGACCCCGAAGCGAAGACCGATCTGCTCACCATGGCCCCCGACCCGATTGCCGCGGTGCAGGAGGCCGATGTCCTCCTCATCGCCACCGAGTGGCCCGAGTTCCTGACGGTGGACATGGCACAGGTGGCCAAGGTGATGAGAGGGCACCGCGTGGTGGACGCCCGCAACATCCTCGATCCAAAGAAGGTTCGAGCCGTCGGTCTCGACTACTGGGGTCTGGGTCGGCCAGGAGCTTGAGCGGCGCCTTCGGCGCCGTACTTGGTATTTGGTCCTACCTGAACAGGTCTTCCTCCGGGGGCCTGATCAGGTCCTGACCCCGGCCTTCGCCACGCGGCCCCTGGTAACCACGGATCAGTGCGGCTGGAATCCCGTCCGCCTTCCCCATCACCAGGTCGGCAGCTGCAGCGAGCTCGTCGGCCACCGCGATCTCCGTGACCTCGAGCTCCCGACCCGCCCAGTCATTCGTCCCTCGGAGGTCGATCACTGCCTCTAGACCTGACACCCCGATGGCAATGTCGGTGAGGCCTCGTCGCCAAGGCCGCCCGAAGGTGTCGGAGATGATGACGGGGAGATCAACTCCGAGGATGCGCTCGAGACGAGTCCTGATCCGATGCGCCGACCGATCCGGGTCCTCGGGGAGCAGGATCATCGTCCCCAATTCGGCATTGGACCTGTCGACGCCGGCGTTGGCACAGATGAATCCGTGCGCCGTCTCGGCAATTATCAGATTGCCCCGTCGGCGCACCACGGAGACGGCTTCGGATTCCACCAACGCCCGCTTGAAGTCTTCCTCGTCGCCTTCAATGGTGACCACACGCCCCTCAGCCTTGGAGACGATCTTGTGCGTGACAACCAACACGTCCCCGGCCACCGGATCCAGAGGTGTGAGGGCGGTAGCGAGGATGTCGGTGAGTTCGTCGCCAGGCACGACTGTCCCGATCCCGGTCAGTGGAAGGATCTGAAGGGTCACAGGCTGAGTATCGCCCGGGCCAGATTGGCCGCGTCTTCCCTCGCGGCGATCCGGGTCTCCAGCGCCACCACCCTGACACCGCCGATTTCTCCTTCGTCGTCGCTGTCGGTGATATCGACCACGAGTGTGTCGATCAGGCCGTCATAGGACGCGAGCGACGGCGCCCGACCCGGTACCGAGGCCGAGGTCGGCCATCACTACATCGGCCGGGCCTTTGAGGGTGCGACCTCCGATCAGCGGGCTGACCGCGATCACGCTGGCGTGGCGTCGTACGGCCTGAACGATCGGCTCGATGGCGAGGATGGGCCAGATGGACAAAGGCGGGTTGGACGGCCCGATCACCACCAGATCGGCCGCATCGATGGCCTCGATCACACCGGGGGCGGGATTGGCGTGTGCGGCGCCGTCGAATTCGAGCTCTTTGACATGATCCTCGTGACCACGATCGACGAAGTACTCCCTGAATGTGAGTCTGCTCCCATCGGTCGTGGTGACCATGGTGCGGACCGGCTGGTCGGAGGCAGGCAGGATCGCGGATTGAATCCCGAACGCGGCCCGGACCGAGTCGGTCACTTCGGACAGGGGGACCCCCTGCGTCATCCGATCAGTGCGATTGATCTTGAGCGCGAGATCCCGATCGCCCAGCTGAAACTTGTTGTCGACACCGAATCGCGCCAGTTCTGAGTTGGCGACGAAAGTGTCTTCTGCACGTCCCCAGCCATGCGAGCCTTCGATGCCGGCAAGGGTGTAGACCATGGTGTCGAGATCGGGTGACACGTAGAGCCCGTGGATGGGGAGATCGTCCCCGACATTGACCACAACAGTGAGATCGACGTCGGCAAGCGCATCGAGGCCGCGTCCCAGCCGGGCTCCACCGACCCCTCCCGAGAGCTCAACGACCCTGGTCACAGCTCTCGATATTGCTCAGTGGCGCGCTCCGGTTCACAATGTCCTCCCGCATGACTAGTGCTTCAGCTCCGCAGATCGCGGACGAATCAACACCCCTGGTGCCACCGGACGCGCCTCGCGTCAAGGTGATCGTCACCCTGGTGGAAGGCTCCGACCTCGAGGCGGCCTTGGCCACCGTGGACCGGCAAGTCTATGAAGGCGTCCACGAGGTGGTCGTGATCGGTGACACGAATGGCGATTTGCCGGGCGGGGTGAGCTGGATGGCGACGCTGGAAGAGGCCATCGCCGTCACCGGAGCAGAGGTCGACTATCTCTGGATCCTGCACTCCGATGCCAGGCCCCGGCCCGATGCGCTGGCGGCCCTGGTCTGGGAGCTCGACCGAAACGAAGCCTCGCTCGGTGGATCCAAGCTGCTCTTCGCTGGGACTCGTGACGAGTTGGAGTCGATCGGGAGCGCCACGGATGTGTTCGGCGATCCCTACACCGGGCTCGACGAAGGGGAGATCGACCTCCAGCAATACGACGTCGTGCGTGAGGTTGCCTTCGTGTCCTCGGTGTCGATGTTGGTGCGACGTGACCTGGCTCAAGGGCTGCGCGGCCTCGACGAGCTGCTCGAGCCGGTGGCCGCCGGGCTCGACTTCTCCCAACGGGCTCGCCTGGCTGGAGGGCGCGTGATCACCGTCCCCTCGTCGGAGGTCTATCACCAAGCCCGATGTGAGGAGAAGGCAGGTGGCTGGCGAGAGGAAGCCGGCCGTTTGCGGGCCATGCTCAAGGCCTACCGGCCCATCACCCTGCTCTGGGTGGTGCCCTTCGAAATCCTCGTCTCGGTCCTCGATTCGCTGGCCAACCTGATCCTCTTCCGCTGGAGAGTGGGTGCTCGCCACCTCATCTCCTGGCTCTGGAACATCCGGCATTTGCCTTCCACGATCGCCGAGCGGCGTCGCTTCCGACAGGTTCGAGCAGTCGGAGACGAGGAGTTGTTCAGATTTCAGTCGAGAGGCTCTGTTCGTCTGCGAGAGGTCGGATCGGAGCTCACCGATCGTGTCCTTTCCATCTTCGATGATGACCAGGCGCTGGCTCGGGGCACCAGGAGGATCTGGTCGAGCCCCGGTATCTGGGGCGCTCTTATTGCGGCTGTCGTGGTCTTGGTGGCCTCGTGGTCGATCTTCTTCGTTGGCGTCCCCAACAGCGGCTACAACTTCCCCTTCGAGCCTCCGACGGTGGCCCTGGACCGGTTCTTCGCCGGCTGGAACGACTCAGGACTTGGCTCGGCTGACGCAGTCCATCCGGCCTCCGGGTTCACCGGGCTGATCTCGCTGGTCTGGTTTGGCGCAGAGGGAGCGGCCCGCACGATCGCAACCATCCTCTTCGCCGTCTTTGCCGTCCTGGGCATGGGCCGACTCGCGGGTCGTCTCGGATTCAGAGGGCCGGGCCGCTATCTCGCCGGCCTCGTGCTCCTCGCCGGCCCGGGAACGGCGCTCATCGTCGGCGCCGGCTCCTGGCTGGCCCTGGGCGCAGCCGCCTTCCTGGCCTGGGCAGTCCGCTCCGTGATCCTCCACCCGGACGATCGGGGGAGGAGCTGGTTGACCCATGTCGGCTGGGTCCTCGTCTGGTCGATCCTGCTCACCGCCGTCTCACCATTGCTCGGTGTGATTCCGTTGGTGTCGGCCCTCCTGTGGCGTCTCATAGGCGGGAGCCGATCATCCCTTCGACTCGGTCTCGTCACCCTCTTGGCCGGTGTGGTGGCCGTGGGATTCGTATACGACGATCAAGGTTGGTTGCTCGATGTCGATCGCCGGCTGGGCCTGATTGTCCCCGATTGGTGGCCCGTCCTCATAGCTGTCACCACCATTCCTCTGATGCTCGTCGAGGGGCGTACGCGCCGACTTGGCTTCTTCGGTGCCTTGGTTGGTCTGGGCGGTCTCCTCCTGGTGCGACTCCCCTTGGGGGGACCGGGGGTTGAAGAGGCGGCCCTGGTGCTCGCGTCGTTCGGCTCGGCGATCGTCGTTGCCGCGGCTCTCGATCGTCTCAGCATCGAGCCCCGCCGTCTCCTGGCCTCGATCGGTGCCATCGCCATGCTCCTCGTGTCGGCGACCGGCCTGATCAACGGTCGTCTTGGCCTTCCGGCTGGTGACATCAACGAACGCCTCGGGTTTGCCTCGACGCTGGCCGAGCAGGCGACGCCCGGGCGTGTCCTGGTGATGTCGACTGACCGCAGTCTCATCCCCGGCGAGGCGCGGCCGGGCCCCGGCATTTGGTATCGAGCCGTCGACGGTCACGGGACGACCCTCGACGAGGTGTGGCTGCCAGAGCCACAGCCCGGTGACATCCAGCTCGCCAATGCAATCGACCGCATCGCCAGCGGCGCCGACCTGCGCCCCGGCGAGCTGCTGGCCGAGTTCGCCATCGACTGGGTGGTGGTGGAAGGCACCGAGACGCCGTTGGATCCGATCCTCGACTCGCAGGTCGACCTCGTCCCGACCCCACTGGTCACGAACGCGGACGTGTTCGAGAACCCCCGTGTCGACCCGCTTGCCTCGGTCGAAGAAGATGTCGTCTGGCACCGGGAAGGCACCGGATTCGCTGGTCCGGTGTCGTCGGGGCCGGCTGTGCTCAGGGTCAACTACTCGCACGGTTGGAACCCCCAGCCCGAGTTGGAGGATTGGTTCACCACCGTCTCGGGGATGGACGGGACGGCGGTGTTCTCGGCGACGGGGTATCTCTCATACACTCCCTACGCTGCAGCCCTGCTCTTCGTCCTGGCATTGGGCCTCGTGGCATGGGGGCGGGCCAGACGATGACCAAGGCACTCTTCGCCATCCTGGTAGCAGCCTTGACCGTGGGGGTGTTGCTCATCCCGAGCCTCGAGCCGCCCCAGGCCGACGAAGTCGCCGCCGTCGACGCGCCGGCGGTGGCGGTGTGCCCGGTGGAAGAGGGGAGTGGCCGCACAACGACCATCGGGGTGGCATCCGGTGTCAACGACGAGGGCAGATTCACCGCGTTTGGTGCCGGAGTGTCCGTGGGCTCGAGCACCTTTTCGACCGGCGCGTCCGGCTCGGCGGCGATCCCGCTGGCCGAGATCGCGCCGATTGGAACTGGCGCCGGCCTCGCCGAGCTGCCCGGACCAGACGTGGCGGCCGGCTCGGTGCTGGTGGGTGCCCAATCTGTTGCCGTCGAAGCTTGTGTCCCCAGCCCAATCCAGCAGACCTTGCTGGCCGGCGGCTCCACGGTGAGCGGCGAGAGGTTCCAGGTTCAGTTGATGAACCCTTACGCCGGTGAGGCCGCCGTGGATCTGATCGTCCAATCCGAGTCCGGTCTCGAGGCCGCCCCGCAGCTGAGAGGCGTCATGGTTCCTCCTCGTTCGACGGTCGTCATTGACCTCGCCGAGATCCTCCCGGGGAGACAATCGCTCTCCATCACCATCGAGGTGGCAAGAGGCAATGTCATGGCGGTGGGCAGATTCGATGTGGGGGCGGACGGCGCTCTCTGGCACTCGGTGGCGCCGGCTCTGGATTGGTATCTGCCCGTGCCTGCCGCAGGTCTTGGCGGTGATGTCGTCATCTCGACAGGTGTCGCGGCCGAAGTGGCGTTCCAGGTGGACGTGTATGGGCCCCAGGGTGTGGTCGAGGGCTTTCAGGACGGCGTGGTGCCCAGTCGAGGTGCCACGGTCGTCCCACTATCCGAGTTGGGCCTGGAAGGGGCGTCCGCGGTTCGAGTGATATCAACCCAGCCGGTGGCGGCGTTCCTTCGCAGTGTCGCCGAGACCGGCGTCGCCATCACCAGCGGAGCGTCGGTTGCTTCGTCCAGCTGGCTTCTCCCCGCTGCCGGATTGGCTCCTGGCGGAACCGGGTCCGCGGTGATCCTCAATGCCGGGCTCGAGGAAGATGTCGTCGTGGTCACCGCCCGACGCGACCAGTCGGCGGCACAGGAGCACACCATTCCCTCCGGCATGGTGCTGGAGGTTCCGGCCGTCGAGGGCGGTGCCAACGCCTACACGGTGAAGGGAATCGGCTCACTGGTGCCGATGTGGGTGACGACCACGGCCACCGGAGCGGCCTACAGCATCGGGGTTCCGATCATCGATGAGTGAGGTCTGGCTCCGGCTGGCGATCGTCGCCGGGGCGGTCGCTCTTTCCCTGCTCGTGATGTTCGTCATACGTCGCCGGCCCGGCAGCTCGAACGCAGGCGATGGTCGCGGGCTCGACCCGGGTATCTACCTCTTCACTTCTTCGACCTGCTCCGATTGCGAGGGCGCGAGGGCGCGCTTGGCGGACATTCTGGGCGGCGCCGGATACGTCGAGATCAGGTGGGAGGACCAGCCAGGTTTGTTCACCCGACTCGACATCGGTGCCGTGCCCTGCACCGTCGTCGTCGGTGATGACGGCTCGGCCTCAGTCCATCCCGGAATGCCCGATCGGGCCGTCCGAGGGTTGAATCCTTGAACAGGGATGTCCCAACACCTACCGTTTCCGCCATGATTCTCAGTTGTGCCCGATGCGGCTCGCCGGCTGCCGCCGTCATGACCTTCTCCTACCCCGACAGCTCGGTCTGGATGGATGACCTGGTCAGCGGCGTCGAGCGGCACGGGTACGCCATGTGTGCCGATCATGCCGATCGCATGATCCCCCCTCTCGGGTGGACGTTGACCGACCGACGGACTGTGACTCGGTTGTTCGCCCCGCTCTCCGTGGCCTGATGGCCCTCGACCGCGATCTGCTCGACGCGGTCAAAGACCTCGACGAGCACGATCTTCGTCGGCTTCTCATTCTGACCCGGGCGCAGCTCCAAGGCTCGGGTGCTCTCGGCGCCGACGACCACCCCGAAGTCCACCTCCGCCAGCAGGCGGTGCGTTGCGGCAAGACGGGCTGCACCCGATGCCCACATGGCCCCTACTGGTACGCATATTGGACCGAGAACGGGCGGAGACGCAGCCGTTATGTGGGTCGTCTCCTCGACGAGGAAGCATTGTTGTAGGGCCGCTTCGGTCGTACCATGTGCTCCTCCCCAGCGTCGAGATGAGATGAACTGTCCACAGTGCTCAAAACCTGATGTGATCGAGATCGAGCACGTCCTGCCCGACGGGACCCAGGTCTTGTTCTTCGCCTGTCACAACTGCGAAGAGAGATGGTGGAACCGGGATGGCGAAGACATCGACATCTCGCAGGTTCTGGAGATCGTCCGACAGCATCGCGCGTGACAACTCCACGGTCTCTCTTGCGGGGAAACCCCTGGCCGATCGTCCTCACACTCGCCGGGATCTCTCTCGTCATCCTCGTAGTGATGAATCCGTGGTGGATCGTCGCTTCGACCACCCCCACCGGCGGCGACATGGGTGCCCATGTCTTCGGACCCGCGTTCCTCAGAGACAGCCTGCTCCCCGAAGGCAGATTCCAGGGTTGGTCGAACGACTGGTTCGCCGGATTCCCCGCGTTCTACTTCTACTTCCCGCTGCCGTCACTGACCATCGTCTTTCTCGACCTGTTCATGCCCTATGGGGTGGCCTTCAAGATCGTCACGGTCATGGGCCTGTTGGCGACCCCGCCCGCGGCTTACTACCTGGCTCGCTCGATGCGTCTGGGGAAGCACATCTCATTGGTCGCGGCCGGTGCGGGTGTGGTGTTCGCATTCTTCGAGAGCTATTCCATATACGGGGGCAACATCGCCTCCACGCTTGCCGGCGAGTTCGCCTACTCATGGTCGTTCGCCCTGTCCCTCTTCTATCTCGGCCTGCTCATCCGAGCGGTTCGTGACGATCGCAGATATCTCAAGTGGGCGGCTCTAGCTCTTGCCGCGACCGCCCTCTCCCATGTGCTGACGACCATTGTCGTCATCTTCGCCTCCCTCTTCGTCCTGCCCTGGCGGAAGGGTTTCTGGCGCACACTGGCCATCTGGCTCTGGGGGTTCGCCATTGCCGCGTTCTGGGCGTTGCCACTCATCGCCCGCATCGGTTTCAGCTCGGACATGTCCTGGACCCCGCTGTCCCGTTGGGAGGAGATCTTCCCGGTCGAACTGTGGCTCCTGCTCCCGCTGGCCATCCCGGGCGCGATCTGGATCAGCCGTCGCACCTCACGGGCTGCGCCGTTGCTGGCCGCGACGATCCTGCCGGTCCTCTACTTCCCCCTTCCCCACATCATGCCCGAGCTGTTGCCGAATGTGTTCGGCGGGGACCGATGGAAGCTGTGGAATGGCCGGCTCCTTCCCTATTGGTATTTCGGGGTCGCCTTCTTCGCCGCTGTTGGTGTCGGAGCCGCCGTCATCTGGCTGTCGAGGAGGCTGCCCTCCCGGGTCTCTGCGTATTGGCCCCGGGCCCTGATCGCCCTCATCACGGTTGTCGCCTGCGCTTTGGTCGTCGATTCGACCGAGTTCCCAGCGTGGGTGGCGATACCTGTCGGGGTCGCCGGGGCCCTGATCATCGGGCTCACTTTCCTTTGGGGGTCGAACCTCTCCACCCGCGCCTTCCTCACCGGCGCCACC
Source organism: uncultured Acidobacteriota bacterium (assembly GCA_963810465.1). GTDB lineage: Bacteria > Actinomycetota > Acidimicrobiia > Spongiisociales > ZC4RG35 > JARDZU01. The sequence goes on from CAWENM010000003.1 coordinate 60,393, forward strand.
GTTTCCCTTGTGGTCCTGGGTGCCTTGTCCGGAGTGACCTTTGTCGATGGGTGGGCGAAGTGGAACTACGCGGGGTACGAGAGCAAGGCCAAATGGCCCGAGTACGAGGCGCTGATGGCCGAGATCGACACACTCCCCGACGGAAGGGTCCACTGGGAGGCCGCCAACAAGGAGCTCGGTGTGTACGGGACGCCGATGTCCCCGATGCTGATCCCGTATTGGACCGAAGGCTCACACCCCTCCATGGAAGGGCTCTTCTTCGAGTCGTCGCTGACCACCCCGTTCCATTTCATCAACTCATCGGAGATGTCGGAGCGACCTTCGAACCCCATACCGGGACTGCAGTACCACACCGGTGAGATGGAACGTGGCCTGAAGCATCTCGAACTGTTCGGAGTGGACTACTACGTGTCGGTGACACCTGAGGCCACCGAGCGAGCCGACGGGATCCCCGAGATGTCGAAGTTGGCCACGACCGGCCCGTTCAGCATCTATCAGCTCCCTGAGACGGAGCTCGTCGAGGTGGCGTCGTTCCTCCCCTCGGTGTACGAGGTCCCCGAGCACGGTCTGCTCGACTCACTGACCGGCTCGGACACGGTCACCGGCTCGGATGGAGAGGAGCTCCCCAGCTTCTTCGACATGGCCCTCACCTGGTACGAGGACGTCGACAATCTCGACAGACTGGTGGTGACCGACGGCCCCGAGGAATGGCCGCGCATCGAGTCGATCGAAGAGCGACCCAATGTTCCGTTGGAGGTGCCGGAGGACGCGGTCAGCGACATCGTGATCGAGGACCACAAGATCTCCTTCACCACCACCGCGGTGGGGATGCCACACCTCGTGAAGGTCTCCTACTTCCCCAACTGGACCGCGACCGGTGCCGACGGCCCCTGGAGGTCCACCCCCTCCCTGATGGTTGTCGTTCCCACGAGTGAGAACGTCGTGCTCGAGTTCGAGGACACTTGGGCGGAGACGGGAGGCAAGATCGCCACCCTGGTCGGAGTCCTGGGTCTAGTCGGCGTCGGGATCTGGGGCGTGCGTCGCCGCCAGACGTAGGGACTCGTCTGTCAGCGTCCGTCTGATCGCGAACAATCCCTGAATCGTCCGGGGAACACGCTTCACGAGGGAGGACCTCGCCACCCTCATCTCCTCGACCACGACCGGCACCTCCTCGATTCGATAGCCGGCCCGCTCGGCCCGGATCACCAGCTCGGTGTCGAACAGGTCCTGACGACTGACGACTGACGGCGTCACCGTCGAGACCAGCTCGTCCCGGAACGCCTTCATTCCGTGGGTGTCGCTCACCTTCGAGTCGAGGATGGTGCGCAACAACAGGTTGAAGACCCAGGTCGCGATCCTCCTCAGCTGCGATCGCTTGTCCTCGGAGCCGGGATCGCGCTTCGATGCGATGACCAGATCGACGGCATCCAGGGCCAGCACTCTCCTCAGGAAGTCGGCCGAGAAGTAGTCGATGTCGAAGTTCACCACCCAGTCGCCGTCGGCTTCCAGGAACCCGTGTCGCATCGCCGCCCCATAGTCGGCCGCATCGAGGGACAAGACCGTCACGGGATACCCCGCTGCAACTTGCTGGGCCGCCGTCGCCGTCGAGTCGGTCGAGCCGTTCTCGACGATGAGGATTCGGTAGGGCTCGCCGATGCTCTCCATCTGCTCGATGAGCGCCGGAACGGCCTGCGGTATGAATTCGGCCTCGTTGTAGACAGGGACCACTATCGAGAAGGTGGGGCGCATCCGGGAGCAAGTGTAGAAATGAGCAAGGGATAGGCCCACCCCTAGACTCCGGCGCCGATGAGCCCCGATTCTGTGTTCAAGGCCTATGACGTGCGCGGACGCACGGACAACGGCGAGGTCACGCCGGATCTGTACCGGAAGATCGGCGGAGCGTTCATGTTGCTGGTCGAGGCCGACGAGGTGGCGGTCGGGCGGGACTGCCGGGAGTCGTCGGATGCTTTGTTCGAGGCGCTGGTGGAGGGGATCACGACGGCTGGCGCTGACGTGATCGATCTGGGGGAGGTGCCGACCGATCTGGTCTATTTCTATTCGGGCAAGTACTCGGTCCCGGGGGCGATGATCACCGCATCGCACAACCCTCCCCAATACAACGGATTGAAGCTGTGCCGGTCCGGAGCGGCTCCTGTCGGCGCGGAGACCGGGCTGGAAGAAATCAAGAGGGCGGTCATCGATGGCGAGATCCGTCAATCTGCGTCACACGGCACCCTCCGCACCTTGGACGCCATCGACGACTATGTCGATCATCTCCTCGGCGTTGTGGATGGGTCAACGATCGGCCCGCTGCAGGTTGCGGTCGACGGCGGGAACGGTATGGCTGGAGTGACCATCGAGAAGGTCTTCGCCCGTGTCGAAGCAACGTTGGACGGCATCTACCTGGAGCCCGACGGCACGTTCCCCAATCACCCGGCGGATCCCATTCAACCCGAGAACCTGCGTGATTTGATCGAGAAGGTCGCCGACGGCGGGCATGACCTGGGGGTCGCCTTCGACGGCGACGCCGATCGAGCGTTCTTCATCGACGACAATGCCGAAGCAGTCAGCGGGAGCACCGTTACCGCTCTCATCGCCCGTTGGATGCTCGAACGGCACCCCGGTGCCTCGATCATTCACAATCTGATCACGTCGCGTGCGGTCCCGGAGACAATCAGAGCCGCAGGTGGGACCCCGATTCGGACCCGGGTCGGGCACAGCTACATCAAGCAGGTCATGGCTGAGTCGGGGGCTGTCTTCGGGGGTGAGCACAGCGGCCACTATTACTTCGCCGACAACTTCCGAGCGGACTCGGGGATGCTGGCGATGCTCGTCCTCTTGCGGGTGATCTCGGAGGCCGCCCGCCCGCTTTCGGCCCTCCGTCGCGAGGTGGAGCCATATCGGGCATCGGGGGAGATCAATTTCGTCGTATCCGACACCGAAACCGCCATGGAGCGCGTCGACGCCATGTATCCCGATGCGACCAAGGATCGTGTCGACGGTTTGACGATCGATCTCGGGAACGTCTGGTTCAACCTTCGGCCGTCGAACACCGAGCCATTGCTGAGACTGAACGTCGAGTCGGCCGATCAGCATGCCCTGGAATCGACCGTGAACGAGTTGGCAGCGACTCTCGAGGAGGAGAGATGAGTCTGATCGATCCGCAGTTGGCCGCCATCCTTGTTTGCCCGGTCGACAAGGCCGACCTCTCTGAAGACGAGGCCGCCTCCCGGCTCGTCTGCTCGGAGTGTGGCCGCCGGTACCCGGTGCGGGACGGGATCCCCGTGATGCTGGTCGAGGAGGCCGAAGGAGGCCCGGATGAGTGAGATGCTCGACATGATCCGGACCCTGGGGGATCAGATCCGCTGGGCACGCGACCTCGACGTCCCCGATCTCCCCCCGAACCACGAAGTAATTGTCGGCGGCATGGGAGGTTCCGGGATAGCAGGAGACTTCGGGGCCGCTCTGGCCACCGAAACTTCGGGTCGGGTCGCCGTCCACAAGGGATATTCGCCGCTCCCCGGCTGGGCGCAAAGGGTCAGGCCGACCGTCGTTGCTGCCTCGTATTCGGGGAACACAGAAGAGACCCTGGACCTGGTGGAGGCCGCGGCTGCGACCGGGCTCCCCATCGTGACCGTGACCACCGGTGGACGTTTGGCCGAGATGTCGGCACAGAATGGCTGGCCAACTATCACAGTCCCGGCAGGGCTCCAGCCCCGGGCTGCCGTTGGGTATCTGGCCGGGGCGGTGGCGAGACTCTTGAGCACGCTCGGCATCCTGGCCGACCAATCCGGAGCCCTCGACGAGGCGGCCGACCTCGTCGATGCCGCTGCCACCGAGGGCTCGGAGACATGGGACATAGCCCAGGGGCTGGCCAAGGGTCTGGTGGGCCGGGTCACGGTCGTCTACGGGGGTGGTCCCATCAGCTCCACCGCCGCCCAACGCTGGAAGACCCAGATCAACGAGAACGCCAAGATGCCGGCCTGGTGGTCGGTACTCCCCGAGCTCGATCACAATGAGATCGTCGGGTGGGAGACCCTGCCTTCGATGACCCGGGACATGATTGGCATCGTGTCGTTGACCGACGTCGCCGACCACGAGCGGGTTCGGGCGAGACTCGACCACACGTCGCAGTTGACCGAATTCGCTGTGCCGTGGCTCGGCGTGGTGTCGGCGCGAGGCGACTCAGAGCTCGCACGTTTGATGTCACTCACGGTCAGTGGGGACCTCGTGTCTTACATGCTGGCCGGAGAGGCGGGTGTCGACCCGGTACCGGTCGAGACCATCGAGAAGCTGAAGAAACTACTGGTGAAGGACTGAGATGAACTACGACATTGCCAACCCCACGCTCGCCGAGGCCGGGGCCCGACGAGTCGAATGGGCCGGGCGCAGAATGCAGGTGCTCGCCACCGTGCGCGAGCGGTTCGCCAAGGAGAAGCCCCTCGATGGGCTGGTTGTCGCTGCATGTCTCCACGTGACGGCCGAGACGGCCAACCTCATGCTGGCTCTCCGGGACGGCGGGGCAGATCCCCTGCTGTGTGCCTCGAACCCGCTCTCGACTCAGGACGATGTCGCGGCAGCTCTCGTCGCAGAGGGCATCCCCGTCTTCGCCATTCGCGGCGAGGACGCCGACACCTACTACAAGCACATCCACGCCGTGCTCGACCACGCACCCGCGATCACGATGGACGACGGGGCCGACCTGGCCACGCTCCTACACACGGACCGGAGGGACATCGAGGTCATCGGCTCCACCGAGGAGACGACCACCGGTGTCATCCGTCTGAAGGCGATGGCCGCCGACGGCACTCTTCGAGTCCCGGTCGTGGCGGTAAATGACTCGGCCACCAAGCATCTCTTCGACAACCACTACGGGACCGGGCAATCGGCAATCGACGGCATCATCCGTGCGACCAACGTCCTCCTGGCTGGGCAGAACATCGTTGTGATCGGTTACGGCGACTGCGGGCGTGGTGTGGCCAACCGGGCCGACGGGCTGGGGGCAAATGTGATCGTGGTCGAGATCGACCCGGTTCGTGCCCTGGCCGCGGCGATGGACGGGTTCCGGGTCATGACCGGTGCCGACGCCGCACGCGTCGGCGATATCTTCATCACCGTCACGGGAAACAAACACGTGCTGCGGATGGAGCATTTCGACGTCATGAAGGACGGCGTCATCCTGGCCAATGCAGGTCATTTCGACATCGAGCTCGACCTCGCTTCGCTGCGAGCGGCTTCGGTGGCCCGTCGTGAGATCCGGGACAATCTCGAGGAGTTCGAAGTCCAGGACGGCAGGCGTCTGCTCGTCATCGCCGAGGGGCGGCTGGTCAATCTGGGAGCGGCCGAGGGACATCCCGCCGACGTGATGGACATGTCCTTCTCCAACCAGGCGCTCGCGGCCGAATATCTGGCGCTGAACGTGGATGACCTCGAGGCCAAGATCTACACGCTGCCCACCGAGATCGACACCGAGGTCGCCCGCATCAAGCTGGAGCATCTGGGTGGGGGAGTCGACAGCCTCACCGAGGACCAGGTGGCCTATCTCTCCGGATGGCAGGAAGGCACGGCCTAGACGGCCGTGCCGTACTTGATACTTTCTACTGGGTACCCGGCCAGAATCGTCACTCCTGGCCCGTAGGGTCGGAGATGATGCTTTGCCAATCATGTCATGCGCCGGCGCGCGGGTTCCTTTGCTCCCGGTGCCGGGCCCGGCTACGGCCTGCACCGGAGCGGATCCTCGACGATGGGATAAGGCTGGTGGCGGCATTCGAACACGAGGACGTGGCCCGGGAGCTCGTTCACGGACTCAAGTACAGGGCCATGACTTCTTTCGCCGACCTCGTGGTCGAGGTGGTTGCCCCGCGGATGCCGTCTCTACCCGTCGTCCCGGTGCCCAGGACCTGGTCGCGACAGCTCCGCTACGGCATCGATCCCGCCCGTGAGATAGGTCTGCGGCTGGCCCGGGCCAAAGACGTTCCGCTGATCGACGTCCTCGCGGCCCCGCTCCATGCCCCGAGGCGCGCAGGCGGTGATCACAACCGCCCGCCGCCGGAACTCAAGACGGCGAAGGCGATATTGGGGCCGGTCGTCCTCGTCGACGACGTGGTCACGACCGGCGCCACCATCCGCTCGGCGGTGAAGACATTGGGGTCTGACCGAATCGCGCTTGTGCTGGCGGCAACTCTGGCCGATACGGTGTCTAGTCACCGATGATCCAACCTGGAGAACTCATGTTTTGTTTGCAATGTGCATCACGAGGTAGGCGCTGATGGCCTCTGTCGTGATAGTCGACGACGCCGAGCTGTTTCGCGAGGCATTGCGCGCGGCTTTCGTCCAGGAAGGCTTCGAAGTCAAAGCGGTAGCCGCCGATGCCATGCGGGCCATCGACATGGCCAGGGTGCACCAACCGGACCTGGTGATGCTGGACCTGCTCATGCCGGGCATGTCCGGGGTCGAGGTGGTCGGTGCGATCATCAAGGCCTGCCCGAGCACCCGGGTTGTGCTGCTCACATCGAGCGAGTCGGCCAAGGACCTGCTGGCAGCCGTCAAGGCTGGAGCGTCGGGTTACCTGACCAAGGACACGCCCCTGCCCCGTCTCGTGGCAGCGATGCACGACGTCCTGGCCGGTGGCGCCGCCGTCTCTCCGGCGATGGGGGGGAAGCTGTTCAGTGCCCTCCGTGACCTTCTCCGGCATCACGGAGAAGCCATGGCTCGCAGTCCCGAGTTGACCGGGCGCGAGCTCGAGATCCTCGGCTATGTGAGCGCGGGCAAGACCTCGAAGGAGATCGCCGCCGAGCTATTCATCTCCGAGAACACTGTTCGCAACCACGTGCGCAACGTCCTCGACAAGCTGGGTCTGAAGTCCCGCTTCGAGGCTGTCACCTGGGCGCAGCGGGAAGGGCTCATCGAAGTCCGGTGAACCGTTCTGTGAGTGTTTGGGTACACAGGGTGTAGGCAAACCTTCACGGAACGGATCCGAAGTGGGTCAATTCATGCCCGCCGGTAGCATGAAGGCCCCAATGCCAATCCTCTCCAAGGTCCTGCGCGCCGGGGAAGGCAAGACGCTCAAACAGTTCCAGGGCATCGTCGCCGCAGTCAACGACGTCGAGCCGGAATTCGAGGCGCTCACCGACCAGGACCTAGCCACCAAGACAACAGAGTTCCGCAATCGCAGTGCTGCCGGTGAGAGCCCGGAGGAGCTTCAGGTCGAGGCCTTTGCCACCGTGCGGGAGGCCGCCAAGAGGGTGCTGGGCCAGCGACACTTCGACGTGCAAATCATCGGCGCCGCCGCCCTGCACCGGGGGATGGTCGCCGAGATGAAGACCGGCGAAGGCAAGACACTCGTCTCGACCATGCCCGCCTATCTGAATGCCCTCAATGGCAAGGGTGTTCACCTGGTCACCGTCAACGACTACCTGGCATCTCGAGACGCGGAGTGGATGGGAGCGATCCATCGATTCCTGGGGCTGAAGGTCGGTCTCATCCAGAATGGCTTGTCGTCGGCAGAGCGCCATCCCGCCTACGACTCCGACATCACCTATGGGACCAACAACGAGTTCGGCTTCGATTACCTCAGGGACAACATGGCCATGCGGGCCGAGGACCGTGTGCAGCGTGGTCACCCCTACGCCATCGTCGACGAGGTCGATTCCATCCTGATCGACGAAGCACGAACCCCTTTGATCATCTCGGGACGTCTCTCCGACAGCGCCAAGTGGTATCGGGACTTCGCCAAGATCGCCAACCGGCTCCAGAAAGACCTCCACTACGAGGTCGACGAGCGAAAGAGGCAGGTCCTCACGACCGAGGAGGGCGTGACCCGTGTCGAGCAGGTCCTGGGCGTGGAGAATCTGTTCGACCATGCCGCCGTGGACTTCGTCCACCATCTGGAGGCAGCCCTGAGGGCCAAGGAGCTCTACCTACGGGACGTCGACTATCTCATCGACCATGGGGAGGTGAAGATCGTCGACGAGTTCACCGGCCGCGTCCTCGAAGGCCGCCGCTACTCCGAGGGGCTGCACCAGGCCATCGAGGCCAAGGAAGGCGTGACCATCAAGGACGAGAACCAGACGCTGGCCACGATCACATTGCAGAACTACTTCCGGCTCTACGACAAGCTGGCCGGGATGACCGGCACCGCGGAGACCGAGGCGGCCGAGCTGGCTCAGATCTACTCGCTGGAGGTCATAGCCATCCCCACTAACCAGCCGGTGGCGCGCGACGACGAGGGCGACCTCGTCTACAAGTCCGAGAATGGCAAGTACGAGGCGCTGGTGGCCGATATCGCCGCCCGCGTCGAGAATTCGCAGCCAGTGCTGCTCGGAACAGTTTCCATCGAGAAGTCCGAGAAGCTGTCAAAGGAATTGGAGCATCGCGGGGTCAAGCACGAGGTGCTCAACGCCAAGCACCACGCCCGGGAAGCCGACATCATCGCCCAGGCTGGGCGGCCCGGCGCGGTCACGGTTGCCACCAACATGGCCGGCCGCGGCGTCGACATCAAACTCGGGGGCAATCCTGACGGTATGGCCCGCACCGAGCTCAAGCGACGTGGGATCACTCATGACGATCCGTCCTACGAGGAGCTGGAGCAGAAGCTGACCCAGGAGTTCGAGGATCAGATCGATCCGGACAAGCAGCGGGTCATCGACGCGGGTGGTCTATACGTTGTGGGGACAGAGCGGCACGAGTCGCGACGCATCGACAACCAGCTTCGGGGGCGCTCCGGCCGTCAAGGCGATCCAGGGGAGTCCCGCTTCTACCTCTCTCTCGAGGATGACTTGATGCGGCGCTTCCAGGGGGAATGGGTCACCGGGATCATGGATCGTCTTCGTCTCCCCGAGGACCAGCCGATCGAGGCCGGCATGGTCTCTAAGGCGATCGAACGTGCCCAGCGCCAGGTCGAGTCCCAGAACTTCGAGATCCGCAAGAACGTCCTGAAGTACGACGAGGTGATGAACCGCCAGCGTGAGGTGGTGTACGAATGGCGGAAATCGATCCTCGAGGGCACGGCGGGCGATGCCTTGATCGGTGACTGGATCGAGACGGTGGTGGGCGACGTGGTCGAGTCGGAAGTGTCATCCGAGATCGCCCGTTCGGCATGGGACTGGGAGGCGCTCCAGCGTGAGCTGAGCCAGGTCTATCCCACGGCCATCGACGAAACGAAGGTCTCCGGCGGCGCCGACGATGTCGTCGAGTACGCCGTTGAAGAGGCGCTCGATGCTTACGCCAGGCGCGAGGACGAGCTGGGGGCGGATCTGCTCCGACAGGTGGAGCGATCGGTCATGCTCTCGGTGATCGACAACAAGTGGCGTGAGCATCTGTCCGACATGGACTATCTGCGGGCCGGGATAGGCCTACGGGCGATGGGGCAGAGGGATCCGCTCACCGAGTATCAGCGCGAGGCGTACGACATGTTCGCCGAGCTGGTGGACGCGGTGAAGCGTGATGCCGTTCGATATCTCTTCCACGTCGAGCTGGCCAAGCCCAAGACCGAGCCGCAAAGAGTGGAGCCCGCCCCAGTCGGGCCGGCCCCCGCCAAGCAAGCTGTCTCGGACAAGATCGGGCGCAACGATCCCTGCCCCTGCGGGTCTGGCAAGAAGTACAAACGCTGTCACGGCGCCGCGTAGGCGTTCCGATGACCACCGAGATAACCGACCCCAAGGCCACGCTGGCCGAACTTCGCAAGAGGCTGGTGGAAGCGCGCGGGTTCCTCGATCTCGAAACCAAGGAGAAAGAGCTCGACGAGCTCCGGGAGCGGGCCCAGGCTCCGGACCTGTGGGATGACCAGAACGAGGCCCGCACCGTCAGCCAGCGTCTCGCCCGGTACGAGGGCTTGTTCGAGATGGTGAGAAGTCTCACCGCCAAGATCGACGATGCGGAGGTCCTCCTGGAGCTGTCCGACGAGGCCGGCGACGAAGTGGCCCGCAAGGAGGCGCTCGAAGAACTTGGGGAAGTCTCGACCGAGCTAGATGCGCTGGAGCTCGAGTCGCTCTACTTCGACGAATACGACGATTCGGATGCGATTCTCAGCGTCCACGCCGGCGCCGGAGGGGTCGATGCCCAGGACTGGGCCGAAATGATGGCCCGGATGTACCAGCGCTTCCTCACCGACTCAGGTTTCACCTACACGGTCGAGGAAGTCACCGAGGGAGAGGAGGCGGGCATCAAGTCGGCCACTTTCTCGGTCAAGGGCGATCGGGCCTACGGGACGCTGGAATCCGAGCGAGGAGTCCATCGGCTGGTCCGGATCAGCCCTTTCGACTCCCAGGCCCGACGCCACACGTCATTCGCCGGAGTTGTCGTCGTCCCTGACCTCGGCGACCAGGCCAAGGTGGAGATCGATGAGGACGACCTCCGCATCGACACCTATCGCTCTCAGGGCGCAGGTGGTCAGCACGTGAACACCACCGATTCCGCGGTGCGGATCACCCACCTTCCCACCGGGATCGTCGCCCAATGCCAGAACGAGAGGTCCCAGCTGCAGAACAAGGCGCGAGCGATGGCGATTCTCCAGTCTCGTCTTGCCGAACGCGCGCGCCAGGAGAGACAGGCTCATCTCGAGGAGCTCAAGGGAGAACAGGGGGAAGCCGCCTGGGGTCGTCAGATCCGCTCCTATGTCCTCCAGCCCTATCAGATGGTCAAAGACCTGCGAACCGACCACGAGGTGGGAAATGTCCAGGGGGTGCTCGACGGGGACCTCCTGGGATTTGTCGAGGCATATCTCCGCTGGCGGCGCGCCGAGCACGAGGCAGGCCCTGATTCCGCGTAATCCTGGCCAGACCGTTACCGTCCCCAGGTCCGCAGCTCTGTCAATGAAGGCTGCGAAACTCCTTTTGTCCCCATGATTCGGCTCGAACACGTAACCAAGGTCTACGAGGGCGGCACAGTGGCCGCCCACGACATCTCCCTGGACATCCAGAAGGGAGAATTCGTGTTTCTCGTCGGTCCCTCGGGCTCCGGCAAGTCCACCTTGATCCGTCTGATGTTGCGGGACGAGGGTGTCACCAGGGGCAAGGTTTGGGTGGCCGGAAAGGACATAACCACGCTGCCCAAGTGGAAGATCCCCTACTTGCGCCGGTCGGTGGGCACTGTTTTCCAGGATTACAAGCTGCTCCCCAACAAGACTGTGGCCGAGAACGTATCTTTCGCCCTCGAGGTGCTGGGTCGCCCGCGCTCGGTGATCGGGCCCCAGGTCGACCAGGTGCTAGATCTCGTCGGTCTCGCCGACATGGGGGCGCGCTATCCGAAACAGCTCTCAGGTGGCGAGCAACAGCGTGTCTCGGTAGCCCGTGCCTTCGTCAACCGTCCACCGATCATGCTCGCCGATGAGCCGACCGGGAACCTCGATCCGAAGACGTCGGTCGGGATCATGAAGCTTCTCGATCGGATCAATCGCACCGGCACGACAATCGTCATGGCCACCCACGACTTCGCCATCGTCGATGCCATGCAGCGCCGGGTGGTCGCGTTGGAGAAAGGGGTGGTCACCAGGGATGAGCACTCCGGACGGTACGACCAGGGCCAGGCGTGAGCCGGTTCTTCTTCCTCCTCAGAGAGGCACTGGTCAATCTCAAGCGGAACTTCCTGGTCGTCGCGGGTGCCGTGTTGGCTGTGTTCATCTCGCTCAGCCTCGCCTTCGGCGCCCTCGTTGTTAACGAGATCCTTCGTCTCAACACCCTTGCCTGGCAGGAGGGGGTGCATGTCATCGCCTTCCTCCAGGACGAAGGATCCAATGGCGTGCCATCCGGTGCCCATCAGGCGCTGCTCGATGAGGTCGAGACCTGGGAAGAGGTGAATGGCGCCTTCTACGTCGACAAGGCACAGGCCTGGGTCGAATACCAGGAGATCTTCGCCGGGCAGGACGAACTGCTCGAGATCGATCCCACCATCCTGCCTGCTTCGATCCGAATCGAGCTGGTTGCGATCGAGCTGCACCAATCGGTCAAGTTCAAGCTGGAGCAACAGCAGCAGGTGGTTCGGCGGGTCGACACCGCCGCAGAACAGATCGAACAGCTGCAGAACCTTTCGAGTGTGCTCAACGTGCTCGGCATCGGGATGGCCATCGTCCTCGGCGTGTCGGCCGTTGTCCTCATCGCCAACACCATCCGTCTCGCCATCTACGCTCGCCGCGACGAGGTCGAGATCATGAAGCTGGTTGGGGCGTCCAACTGGTACATCAGGATCCCGTTCCTGCTCGAGGGCCTCATCGAGGGGGTGGTCGGGGCGGCTCTCGCTGTGTTCACCGTCTGGTTGGGCGCCTCGCGGCTGGCCGAGGCCAGTCAGGGCTTTGCCTTGTTCCGCCTCGATGTCAGCAACCAATTCTTCTTCCGTTGGGGCTTGCTCTTCATCATCTTCGGTGCGGCGGCCGGTGTCATCGGCTCACTACTCGGGCTGAGCCGATACCTGCGCGAGGCCGACGGGACCGGGGAAGAGATCCCGACCGGGGCGGCGTGATGGCAGGCTCGGCTCAGACCGAGCGGGTCAAGGCCGTGGCCAGCAACCGGAGGGCCCGTCGCAACTACATGGTTGTCGAGACGGTCGAGGCTGGTCTCGCCCTTCTCGGGTCCGAGGTCAAGTCTCTGCGTGAGGGCCGTCTCGATCTCAAGGACTCCTACGCGCTGATCAAGGGTGGCGAGGCGTTCCTGGTGGGCGCCTACATCGCTCCCTACGAGTTCGCCCGGGACGGTGGCCACGAGCCGGAACGGGAGAGGAAGTTGCTGCTCCACCGTCGGGAGATCGACCGCATCGGAGGCCAGATCGCCGAGAAGGGCTTGACCCTCGTCCCGCTGCAGGTCTACTTCAAGGCGGGTAAGGCCAAGGTCGAGCTGGGCCTGGCCAAAGGCAAGACATCCTTTGACAAGCGAGAGACCATCAAGGAGAGGGACGCGGACCGAGAAGTCGAGAGAGCGATGGCTAATCGGCGGCGAGCTGGTACCTAGTATTGGGTACTTGGTACTTGGACCGGATCTTCCAGATACCAAGTACCATGTACCAAGTACCTCGGTCGGCTTTGCCGGCCATGGGGGTGAAACGGTTTCGACGTTGAGTGTTGAGGCGTTGGAAGCGAGCCGGGGTCTCCGGGGCCCCGTCAACAAACCGGAAAAACCAATAAGTGCCGAAGATAACTTCGCACTGGCTGCCTAATTAAGTAGCCCGTCCGCCCGACCGACTCCCGCACGGTCGGGGCCGGGCGCCGCAAAGCGGGACGCCCCCCACGGGGTTTCGGGACCGTGGGGCCAAGCCAACTCCGGATAGGCGCAGGGAAACTCGTCGTCAGAGTTCCTGTGGCCGAAAGCTCGCTGACGACTGCGCTCGGAGATGCCGGCGCCGACGGCTCGACGGACCGGGGTTCGACTCCCCGCACCTCCACAATTGCTAAGCGCCGGCTGCCCGGCGAACGGGTCAGAGGGTTCTCACCGGGCCCGGGCTTAGGGTGGCACTCATCGACGACGGAAGAGGGCCTGACCGTGCATCCGAGTGAGATCGACGAGGTTCTGAACCGTCCGATCAGCCAGGAGCTACTGGCTCGTGACTTGACCCGCCTGGCCTATGTGGCCAAGGACGGCACCCCGCGGACGATCCCGATCGGGTTCGTGTGGAACGGGTCGACGATCGTCATGTGCACTGCCAAGAACGCCCCGAAGCTACCGGCCCTGCGCCACAATCCGGCGGTCGCGCTGACGATCGACACCGAGGTGCACCCACCAAAGACCCTCCTTATTCGCGGTAAGGCCGAGCTGGACGTCGTGGATGGCATCCCGGATGAATACTTCGAGACGTCCGGCACTTACACGATGACGCCCGAGCAGCGGGTGGAGTGGGAGGCTGAAGTATGTTCGCTCTACGACGGCATGGTCCGGATCGTCGTGACCCCGACCTGGGCGAAGCTGATCGACTTCGAGACGACGCTGCCGAGCCCGGTCGAGGAGCTGTACCAGCAGCGGGAAGCGCGTGAGCGTTCCTGAATGCTGTCGTCTGCCGAGGGTGGCCAGGCAGTAACCGACCCAGTGGCACCTGATCATCCGTCCGTATCCCCGGCAGACCTTGAGCAGGTCGTAGGCAAAGCGTTGCCCCAGCATGTCCACGCCATGACTCGGCACCGTTGTCGCGGGTGTGGTGACCGCCATCCGCCCCTCCCCGCGCAGCGGGCAGTCCACCACCGTGGGATTGGCGAGGGTGGTCACCCGGTCACGCTCTCATCGATCCAGACGAGATACGGCTCGCTCGCCTCGTCCATTTCGATCATCAGAACCGGTGGCACCTCGTAGGAGTGCAGGTCCCTCACCGCGGTCTCGATGGCGTCGAATCGGTCGCTACGGGTCTTGACCAGGATCAGCCACTCCTGGTCCTCGACGATGTCACCCTGCCAGCGATAGATGCTGTCGATCGGGAGGATCTGAGCCCCGGCGCCCAGCCCGGCCTCGACCAGGTGCCGGGCGATCTCTCCGGCCTCCTGTCGATCACCAACCGTGATCATGACGAGAGCGTGTCGATCCATGGCTGCGTACCGTAGGTGAATGGGCCTCGCCTCCCGACTCGGCTACCGGCCGGGCGATCAGTACCTGATCCAGCGATGGATCATCGCCCTCGCCTCCACCCGTCTGGTGTCAGGTATCAGCCGCAGAATCCTGCCCTCGCTCGACCGTTTCGCCCTCCGGATGACGGGTGGTAGATCGACCGTGACCTCCGTCACGAGCGGTTTGCCCGTGCTCTGGCTGACGACACGCGGGGCTAAGACCGGTGCCGACCGAACCGTTCCACTGATCGGATTCCCTCTGGACGACGACCTTGCGGTCCTCGGCACTCATTTCGGTTCCGAGACGACGCCGGGATGGGTGCACAATCTCGAAGTCAATCCCGATGCCAGGGTCGCCTTCAGGGGCACAGACGTCCCTGTGCGCGCCCGACCAGCCGACCCGCGCGAGGAGTCGGCGACCTGGGATCGGGCCGCCACCGCCTATCCCGGCTATCAGCACTATGCCGGCCGGGCGTCTCATCGCTCGATCAGGGTGTTCGTCCTCGAGCCAATGCAGATTGATGTGTAGAGGTCCGGGGTAGGGTCTTTGGTGACGGCTCTTTCGAGACGAGGTGAAAAGAAGTGGCCGACAAGACCAAGCTCATGGTTTGGATCGATCAGGATCTCTGCACGGGCGACGGGATCTGCGAGGAGATCACTCCGGATGTCTTCGTGGGTCGTGATGACGGTCTGTGGGTGGTGAAAGAGGAGACCAAGCATTTCGGCCGCACCCTGGTCTTCGACGGTGAGGCCGCCCCCGATGGTGCCCGTGGCGTGGCCAGGGTCCCAGACTCACTCATCGAGGACACCATCGAGTCGGCCGAGGAGTGCCCGGGAGAGTGCATCATGATCGAGCCCTACAGCGAGGATGCCGTTCATGCCTGACGCGGCCGGCGTTCGAATGCGCCCCATAGAGCGAGTCGTGATGAGACTTCACGACGAAGGCTGCTCTCTGGCCGACATCGGCAAGAAGGTGGGGAAGAAACCCGGCACGGTCACGCGGATCATGCGGATGACCGAGTACAAGCAGGATGATCTGCCCGATCAGACCGCGAGCGATCACCCGCTGCGACCTGTCGAACGCGTGGTGCTGAGGTTGCGCGACAAGGGCGAGACCTACAGCCAGATCGGCAACCGGCTGGCTCGAAGTGGCCGCCGCATCCAGTTCATCGAGGGCCTCGCCGAGTTCAAGCAAAGCGGCTGATCGGCGCAAGAGTTTGCGGTTACCGTCTCCTCCGTGAGTGCTCTGCCCTCGCGGGTCACCATCACCGAGTCATCCTCTCGTGACGGTCTCCAGTCGCTTGGGGTATTCGTGCCCACTTCTGCCAAGTCGGGCCTGATCAACGACCTTGCCGTCACCGGACTCCGCATCTTCGACGCAGTGTCCTTCGTCAGCCCCAAGGCAGTACCGCAGATGGCCGACGGGGCCCAAGTGCTGGCCGGTGTCGACCGCATTGACGGAATGGCATTGTTCGGGCTGGTGCCGAACGTCAGGGGTCTCGATGCCGCGGTGGCGGCCGGCGTCGACGGCATCGGTGTCCTGACCGCCGCGTCCGACACGTTCACGGAGCGCAATATCAATGCCACTGTCGACGAATCCATGCACCGCATCAGGTCGATCCTCCTCGATGCCCCGGAGGATCTGGTGGTGAGGGGGTACATATCCACCGCCACTCATTGCCCCTACGAGGGTGAGCAGGATCCCGACTGGGTGGCCCACCTCGCCGAGACGATGGTGGAATGGGGGGTGCACGCCGTGTTTCTCGGGGAAACGATTGGGAGGGCGACACCGGCCCATGTCGATCGGCTTCTCGACGACGTCTTGGATCGGGTTCCCGCCGAGATGGTAGGAGTGCACTTCCACGACACCTACGGGCAGGCTGTCGCCAACAGCGTCGTCGCGCTCGAGCGTGGCATCGCCATGATGGATTCGTCAGCGGGTGGGCTTGGCGGGTGCCCATACGCACCCGGGGCCACAGGAAACGTGGCCACCGAGGACATCCTCTACCTCCTCGACGGTCTCGGAATCGAGCACGGCATCGACATCGTCGAGGTGGCCCGGGTCGCTCAGCGATTCTGCGCCGACCACAATCTCACCTACGGGAGTGCCGCCGGCAAGGCACTGCTGGCATCGAGGGATGGGGAATGACCAAGTCGATCTACATCAGCGACGATCTGGAGGCGATCCGGGCCCAAACCCGGGAATACGTCGAGAAGGAGATCGTCCCTCGCGCCGACGCATGGGAGACCGGCGGTGTTCCTCGCGAGGTGCTGGACGACATGGCAAAGCTCGGGTTCTTCGGGCTTCGCGTGCCTGAGGAGCACGGCGGGATCGGCCTGGGTGCTCTCGCCTCGGTTGTCTTCGCCGAGGAGCTCGGCAGATCGACTTATGGCGGATTCACCATCACGGTTCTGGTCCATACGGACCTGGCCATGCCCTACGTGACGAACTTCGGGAGCGACGAGCAAAAGAAGCGTTGGCTTCCGGGAATGGTCACGGGTGAGCAGCTCACCGCCATCGCAGTGACCGAGCCCGACGCGGGCTCGGATGTTGCCGCGATGCGGACCACGGCGGTGAGGGAAGGCGACGGCTTCGTCCTGAACGGCACCAAGATGTTCATCACCAACGGTGGCATCGCCGATCTCGTGTTCGTCGCCGCCAGAACCGACCCCACGGCCAAGGGCTCGAGGGGCATATCCATATTCGCCGTCGAGAAGGACACGCCTGGATTCAAGGCCAGCAGGGCCCTGGAGAAGATGGGATGGCACTCGTCGGACACCGCTGAGTTGATCTTCGAGGACGTCTGGGTTCCGCAGGCCGATCTGATCGGCGAAGAGAATCGCGGCTTCTACTACATCATGTCGAACTTCCAGAACGAACGCCTGGCCATCATGGGCCAGGCGCTGGGAGAGTCACAGCGGGCGCTTGAGCTGACCATCGAGCACGTCAAGCAGAGGAGTGCGTTCGGTAGCCCACTGTGGGACAAGCAGGCGATCCGCCAACGGGTAGCCATGCGCCAAGCCGAGATCGACGCGGGACGGGAGCTCACCTATCACGCCGCCTGGCTCATTGACCAGGGCGAAGATGCCACGCGCCATGTGTCGGAGGTGAAGGCGTTCGTCGGGGAGACGGCCAATCGGGTCCTCTATGACTGCGTGCAGTTCCATGGAGGCATGGGATTCATCGCGGAGACCGCCGTCGAGAGGCTCTACCGGGATGTCAGGATCGCCTCGATCGGTGGCGGCGCGACCGAGGTCATGCTCGACGAGATTGCAAAGAGGTTGTGATGGGTGGTCGGTTGTGGCTGATGGGTCATGCGTTGGCTGCTTTCGCAGCCATGGCGATCTCGTCGTCTTCCAACGGGTGCCAGGAGAGCTCCAAGGCCATCCACAATGTCTTGGACACCGGGTAGAAGAGAATCGGGAGAATGGCCATGGTCCCCAGAGTCACGGCTGCCAGCGCTCCCCAGGGCACGTCGGGCCAGAAGACGAGCATCCCGCCGACGAACAGCACCAGGAACGACCCGAACACCACGGCGGTGTTGATGACCAGGGCTCCGACCCAGTAACCCTCCTCCCGCTCGAATCGGAGCCCACACTCGGGACAGTTCTCACGCAGGGTGAAATAGGAGGAGAACGCCCTTCCCCCGCACCTCGGGCACCGACGTCGCGCTGCCCGACCGATCATCGTGAGTGTCGATGCGCTCGGGTCTCGGCTCACCTGCCTGAGGCTATCGTCAGACGGGTGATCGAGGATCAGGTCGCCCAGCTCCGCCGCGAGTACGAGGCGATGGGCCTGAGCGAAGGCGACATGGCCGCCGACCCCATCACCCAGTTCAGGTCGTGGTTCGACGGCGTCATCGAGGCCGGTCTTGAAGAGCCGAACGCTTTCGTCCTGGCCACTGCCGATGCCAAGGCGGTGCCATCGGCCCGGGCTGTCCTGATGAAGGGAATCGACGACGAGGGGTTGGTGTTTTACACGAATCTGGCCAGTCGAAAGAGCGAAGAGTTGCGGGTGAACCCGCTTGCGGCGGCCACGTTCGTGTGGGTCCCGTTGCATCGTCAGGTCAGGTTCGAGGGGAGGGTTTCGATGGTGACGGGTGAAGAGGCCGACAACTATTTCGATGCGAGACCGAGGGGCGCCCAGATCGCTGCCCATGCCTCGGCGCAGAGCCAGATCGTGGCGTCCCGTGAAGAGCTCGAGCAGGCTTTCGAGGAGCTAGACGCCAGGTTCAAAGGGGTGAAGGTGCCGCGGCCTCGGGCGTGGGGTGGGTGGAGGCTGGCGCCGGACAGCGTCGAGTTCTGGCAGGGTCAGCCCAACCGGTTTCACGACCGGGTTCGCTACTTGCGAGATGGCGCCGGGTGGCGCAAAGAGAGGCTGGCACCGTGAAGGTCAATGTCATCGGGTCGTCGGGGACCTTTCCCGTGGCCGGTCGCCCCGCGTCGGGGTACCTCGTCGAGCAGGCGGGGACCAGGGTCTGGCTGGATGCAGGCCCGGGCACTTTCGTGAATCTGCCCGTCGATTCCTACATGATCGATGCGGTCGTCGTCTCGCATCAGCATCCGGACCACAGTGCTGACCTATTCACCGCATTTCATGCCTGGACCTATTGTCCGGATCCGAGAGAGAGCGTCCCTTTGTACGCCCCTCAGGAGGTGTGGGATCGCGTGTCCGGCTATCTGGACGGTGGCCAGGGCTCCCGACTGACGGAGACATTCGACTTCACCCCCGTTTGGACGGGCGACCGAATCGACATCGGAGACATTTCCATCTCGTTCGTCGAGATGGATCA
Organism: uncultured Acidobacteriota bacterium; assembly: GCA_963810465.1. Lineage (GTDB taxonomy): Bacteria > Actinomycetota > Acidimicrobiia > Spongiisociales > ZC4RG35 > JARDZU01. The sequence continues at coordinate 79,701 of CAWENM010000003.1, forward strand.
CTCGGTGCCCACGGTTGGCTCGCGATGGGAGGCGGAGAATCGCACCCTCTTCTATACGGGCGACACCGGCCCGAAAGGGATCTGGCGCGATTTGGCGCGTGACGTCGATTTCATGCTGTGCGAAGCGGCCTATCAGGAGAGAGGCGAAGGCGACTACCCGCATCATCTGACCGCTACCGAGGCGGGTCAGATCGCCCGTGAGGTCGGAGCACACAGCCTGGCGCTCACACACATACCCCCCTACCTCGATGTGAGCAGGTCCATCGACGAGGCCGAGACTGCATTCGACAGACCGGTCTTGCTGGCCATGCCCGGAGTGAGTTTCGATGTCTGATCGCCCTTTCGATCAGCTACGAGATGTCAAGCTCGAGATCCCTTACACGTCCTCGACACCCGGCTCGGTGCTGATATCGATGGGGAAGACCAAGGTCCTGTGCACGGCATCGGTCCAGTCAGATGTGCCGCGGTGGATGAGGGAATCGGGCAAGGGGTGGATCACCGCCGAGTACGCCATGCTGCCGGGATCGTCGCCAGAGAGAGTGCGCCGTGACCATGTCTCGGGTGGTCGAGCCAAAGAGATCTCCCGACTCATCGGGCGGTCATTGCGGGCAGTCGTCGATCTCAAAGCCATGGGCGAGGCAATGGCGATGGTCGACTGTGATGTGATCGAAGCCGACGGTGGGACCAGGACCGCGGCGATCACCGGCGCATGGATAGCCCTTCATGAGGCGTTGGAGGACGCGGTCGACAAGGGCCAACTTGCTTCGATGCCGATCATCGATGAGGTGGCGGCGGTTTCGGTGGGCATCGTCGATGGCATTCCGGTGCTGGACCTCGACTACGAAAAAGACGTTGCGGCCGAGGTGGACATGAATGTGGTCATGAGCGGAAGGGGTCTTCTGGTCGAGGTCCAGGGAACGGCAGAGCGGGCCCCTTTCACCAGGGACGAGCTGGACAAGCTGCTCGATCTTGCCGCGACCGGGATCACCGAGCTCCATGATCTGCAACGCCGGGCGGTGACCGCCGAGTGATCCCGCGTCTGGTCGTCGCCTCGAAGAACCCCGACAAGATCGCGGAGATCGAGGACGTCCTGGGCGAAGTGGGTCTGGCCGGCGAGATCGTCCGGGGTCTTGACTGGCCCGATGTCGAGGAGACCGGGGACACCCTCGAGGAGAACGCCCTGCTCAAGGCGCGTGCGGTGATGGAGGCGGTAGGGCTCCCCGCTGTCGCCGACGACACCGGGCTCGAAGTTTTCGCTCTCGGCGGCCTGCCCGGGGTGAGAACGGCGCGATTTGCCGGACCGGGCGCCTCCTACCAGGACAATGTCGAGCTTCTCTTGAAGAAATTGGATGGAGCGGACGATCGACGGGCTCAGTTCCGGACGGCGGTGGCGCTGGTCATGCCTGACGGGTCAGAGATCTTGGTCGACGGAGCGCTCGATGGGGTGATCGCCGAATCCCCCAGGGGCGACGGCGGGTTCGGCTACGACCCCGTATTCGAGGTCGAGGATCGGACCCTGTCCGAGATGGGGATGGCCGAGAAGAATACCTTGTCTCATCGGGCCCGAGCCCTGCGCGCGTTGGCGGAGGCGGTCGGGATCGAGCGGTGACTACCGGGCCCCTTCGCGTCGTCATCGTCGGCGCTGGCTTTGCCGGCCTGAACGCAGCCAAGGCTCTTCGTCAGGAACCGGTCCACATCACGATCGTCGATAGGCGGAACTTCCACCTCTTCCAGCCGCTCCTCTATCAAGTGGCGGCGGCTGCGTTGAATCCGAGCGACATCGCCTATCCGATTCGGTCGATCTTCCGACGACAGGAGAATGTCAGGAGCGTCCTCCTCGCCGAGGTCATCGGGATCGATCTATTCGGAAAGAAGGTGAGCCTGGACGACGGCGCGGTCCTGTCCTACGACTATCTGATCCTCGCCACCGGGGCCACGCATTCGTACTTCGGTCACGCCGATTGGGAGAGGCTCGCACCGGGGTTGAAGAGTCTCGAGGACGCTCTGCTCCTCAGGCAGAGGATCCTGGCCGCTTTCGAAGAGGCAGAGCGCCACCCGGATGATGCCGATCGCCTGCTCACATTCGTCGTGGTCGGAGGCGGGCCCACCGGGGTCGAGTTGGCCGGGGCATTGATCGAGATCGCCGTCCACTCGCTTGGCAAGGAATTCGATGTGATCGATCCGGCGCGGGCACGTGTCCTCCTGGTCGAAGGGGACTCCCATGTCCTGCCGGTCTACCCGGAGGACCTGTCGGAAAGCGCCCGACGCCAACTGAAGGCCCTCGGCGTCGAGGTGATGACCGGGACCATGGTCAGCGAGATCGGCGATGACGGTGTGACGCTGAGCGATGGCCGGCGGATCGAGTGCGGGCTGGTCCTGTGGGCCGCGGGCGTCCAGGCATCGAAGCTAGGCGCCACGTTGGGGGTGGAGACCGACAGAAGCGGTCGTGTCCATGTTGAGGGAGACTTGTCGGTCCCGGGACATCGGGACGTGTTCGTCACCGGTGACCTGGCCACGGTTCCCGGCGTTCCCGGCGTGGCCCCAGCGGCCATGCAGATGGGGCGGCACGCCGGTCGGATGATCGGGGCCGACCTCCGAGTGCGGTCGAGATTCCCATTCCATTATCGGAACAAGGGAGCGCTGGCGACTATCGGGCGGGCGAGGGCGGTGGCCGACTTCGGCCGGATCAGGTTCGGCGGGTTCCTGGCCTGGGTGGCGTGGCTGGCGATCCACATCTTCTATCTGATCGGGTTCCGCAATCGGGTCCTTGTGTTGATCTCATGGGCGTGGAGCTATCTCACTTTCCGACGTGGGGCGAGGATCATCACCGGCGTGCCGCGGTTGCCGGAGAAAGGTGAGCCATGAGTGATGACGACCGAGAGAGCTACGAAGAGCGACTCCGGGACAGGCACCCGGAGAAGCTGTGATGGGAGAGTTGGCGAGAGAACAAGTGGCTGTTCTTCTGGATCGCCTTGGCCATCGTGGTGATGATCGTGGTCGGATTCGCCATCAGTTGAACTAGTGCGGGTGAGAGGATTTGAACCTCCACGACCTTGCGGTCACAGGGACCTAAACCCAACAAGGTGCGTCCAGGCGAGTACCAACCGGTAGCTGCAAGTCAGCATTCATAGGGGATTCTCGGAAGTCGATTCCAGGCGGTCCCAGGCCGTTCCAGGCTGTTGGGTTGCAATCGGGTTTGCAACGGGTCAGACACAGAATCCCCTTTAGCTTCACTGGATAGGCCGGCCGTTGCGCCCGTCCAGGGCGCCCCGTGGTTTTCTGTTTGGCCATCCCTCAAGCCGTTGATCGTCCGGGCTATCCGCCCTCGTTGTCGCCGTGGGGGATCGGCTTCCCACCGGGAGACTGGAGATCCCGGCAACCGGTTGATTCCAAAACGGCATCTACCCATCGGGGAAATGGCACAAACAACTCTGGGCCGACAAAGGGAAGCCCCCAAGCCGGGGGGAGGCTGGACGATTGGGGGGCGTCCGAGCAGTCCGGCGTGGGGGCTTCTACAGCAGGACTGTTGGAATGAAGGTCCCGCTTCCTTTCGAACCTAGCCGTCATTCATGCGGCGTGTCGATCCGCTCGAGGCCGCAGATAGAGAAACTCCCCAATGGCTGATTCGTTGCAGTTATCCGACGAGTCTTCGGGGGGTTCTCATTGTGCGGTTCCCAATAGACCCGAAGGCGCCACCCGCGCGGAAGCCATCCTCCATCGCGGTTAGATCCCAAGCCGTAACGGCCCGAGTACCTAGCTTGTGTCCCAGCGGAGTCGACAGCGACAGGCCCCATGGTCCCTCTGCCCCCCAGCCCTCCATGGGGTCTGTCACTAAACAATCGCGCCTGAAGGGGAACAGGTTCCTCAACCAGCAGGAGTCCATGGCAGCCGCGTTCGGACAGTGGCATCTATTGTGTGACGGCCAGCCTGGGAGGCTGAACAAGCGGGCATGAGCTGTGTGGACATCACCCATGACATGGCGACGCTTCTCGTCGCCCTCAGATCGTGGCCGCATGTCGATTTTGAAGCACTGCGGGCGATGTCCGAATGGCGGCTGGCCCGAGACTGGGGGTGGATCGCCGAATCCGGTGAGCTGACGGAAACTGGGGCGCGTCACGCCGGCCTCGAGGTCAGGCCGGTGATTCTCAAATAGCCCAAGGGAAGAGAACCGACGGGACCCCTTGAACCCAAAACACAACGCGAAATCTGTCATTGGCGCGCAATACGGTCTTGGTGGTCGTGCGTGCCGATCACCCCTGAAATGCAACGGGGTGCTAGGCCAATCCCGTGTCGTGCAATTCGAGGCTGAACTCGATCAAACGCCGGCAACAGTCGTCTTTTTCACAACACCAGTGATAACGAGATTGACCGGATCTGAATCTCCTGACCCTTCAACTGTTGGCGCAACCAGGACTGAGCGGATCGGAACCGCTGACGTAGCCATGGTGGACCACAAGCAGGGTTACCAAGCAGTGACCGAGTGCAACGGACTAACGATCAACGTGATCACTGAAGGTTCCGCCGAGGACGCAGCATTTGAGATGGTGGGCCAAGTCCTGAACGACCTTGGATGTTGACGGCAGGCCTTTGGCTGCCGTTAGCTGAACGGTCAATCTAAATTTTCACCGGTGGGCAGGGTGGAAGGCGACCCCCTCCCAAAGAAACGGCCTGCTTTGATTGGGCTACGGCCCTTCACCTGGGTGAACCGATGAAAAATTTCGCGCTCTTGTGCGCGTGATCTGGCATTCGGGAATGAAGTACCTGAAGAAGAGCCATGTCCGCGATGGCTCGGTTCCACATCGACGGAGTCCCTTGGGTTTGGGGGAGGGCGCCCAAGGGGCTCCCGTCGGGTTCCTCCCGAAGGTACGGATGTCTGGCGTGCCTTGAGCGGTGAGGTCGCTGTTTGTTGGCTGTTTGTGTCGGGTAGGTGTGTGCCACTTCAAGTCTGGGAGGACTAACCAATGGCAACAATCCTTTGGATTATCGCGGCGATCCTGGTGATCGCGGGGATCGCGGCCATCCTGCGCGGTCAAATGTTGTGGGGGATTGTGTTAATCGTGGTTGGTCTGTTAGTCGGACCGGGCGGCGTTAGCGTCTTCACCTAACTAGCGACAAGATGGGCGCCAGCCCGACGATTCGGAACCCCCGGCACCCAAGACCCGGGGGTTCTTGTTTTCCCTAGTCCTCGGCGCAGGGAAGAGGCGGGATAGTCCGAACAATTCGGCAAGCCTGTTCACCTGGGCGTAGACGTCGACGTCGAGCCATTGAGAAGGAAGCGGAGGGGACATCAAGTTCTCGAGCATCCCCGACATCATCAAGTCGGCCGCTGGGATCGCTTTTCCCAACCTCGTCTTTATCGTCGGATTTATCATGCTCTTGTTCGATCAGGGCTGGCTCTCGGTCACCGCAGATTGCACGCCCACCACCACGACGATCCCGTAGCGCCCAAGCCCGCCAAGGGGCGGTGCTGTCTCGAATGGTTGCAAATTGGTTGCGGTCGGGGATGCGCTCTGAGGGCGCGACCCTTAAAAGCCTAAGTGCGGGTGAGAGGATTTGAACCTCCACGGGCTTTCGCCCACAGGGACCTAAACCCTGCGCGTATGCCAAGTTTCGCCACACCCGCGTGTGGGAGGATTCGAATTCGAACTCCAGACCTGGAGTTGAGTAGTGGGTCGCCTGGGATTCGAACCCAGAGCCTGCGGGTTAAGAGCCCGTTGCGCTGCCAGTTGCGCCAGCGACCCGAAGGGACAATTTTAGTCTGCACCGAGCGGTCTACCGAGCGTGAACCTCTCGGCCAATTCATCGATCCACGCGTCGATAGTCTGCGCCGCGTCGGCGCCCTTCGTGAGGCGAACCGTGCAAACGCCGTGAATGTGGGTGTTCTTCCGATGCCCGTTGCCCGCCGGTTTGATGAATGTCTTGTAGAAAGGTGAGTCCGACAATCCCAGCACCGACCTCCAATGCCTCTTTGCCCTATCTTCGTCATTTCCTTCGTGTACGTGCGGCTGCAGCCGGAACTCGGCGTCCACCCTCACATATCGCCTGATCCAGGTGATGAACAGGTGATGCGTCCGTGGATCGGTGTTGGCAACTGCAACTTGGTGCGGTCCTTTATTGCCCTCGGCCCAGTAAAGGATGGTGCCTGCAACCCAGAATGGATCTCTGATCAGATCCACTACCTGTGATTTTGCTTTCGTTCGAATCTGATGCACCTCAGTCCGTCGTTTCCACTGCGTGTCGACGGGGATGCCCAACCTAGACCCGTACGTTCTCTCCTTGATCGCCGCCCACTGCTCCTCAGTCAACCTCACGTCCCGGCACCACGTGGCCAGGGTGGACTTCTTGACCGGAATCAGGTCGATGATCTCGCCATACGACAGCCCGAGACGGCGCAGGTCCTTTCCCAGCTCGGACTGCTCCCATCGGGACAGTCGGTCCCACACCTCGATCCGGGACCGAAATTCGCTCCCCAGCTCCATGATTCGACCATATGAGTGAGGTGGGACAGGAATCGGGACGCAAGTACGCTGACCCGATCACGGGCTGTGGCGCAGCTTGGTAGCGCGCTTGCTTTGGGAGCAAGAGGCCGTCGGTTCGAATCCGACCAGCCCGACCGGGGCTTTACAATGACGTGCCCGCGGGTGTAGCTCAATGGTAGAGCTCCAGCCTTCCAAGCTGGCGGTGAGGGTTCGATTCCCTTCACCCGCTCGAATGGGTCGCCCTCGGGGACAGACCTAAGCCCTCGCCCCTGTAGCTCAATTGGATAGAGCGGCGGACTTCTAATCCGCAGGTTGGGGGTTCGAGTCCTCCCGGGGGCGCGAAGGTAAGACCCATTCGAGACATGGTGGCCGTAGCTCAGCCCGGTTAGAGCACCTGGTTGTGGTCCAGGAAGTCGCGGGTTCGAATCCCGTCGGTCACCCAAGAGTGGCCGCCCGGTGACGGGCGGCCACGTTCTAGGTCATAAGTCATAGGTCGTAAGACAGGAAGAGAATGACAACAACAGTCACAGAGACCGGCCCGTTCGAGCGTCTGGTCACCTTTCAACTGAGCGACGACCAGATTACGGCCGGTAAGGCTGCGACCGCGCGGAAGCTGTCCCAGGACATGAAGTTGAAAGGCTTCCGGCCGGGCAAGGCCCCATTGCCGGTTATCGAGGCTGCGGTCGGCCCGGCCCGATTGCGAAGCGAGGTCATCGATGACCTGGTGCCACCGGCGCTGAACGAGATCCTCAACGACGAGGAACTGCGCCCGGCGGTGACTCCCCAGCTCGAAGCTCTGAACGATGTGGACGGCGGTGTCGAGGTCGAGATCAAGGTGACCCTGTGGCCCGAGATCGACTTGCCCAACTATCGGGACCGCGATGTGGAAGTGACCTCACCCGTGGTCACACCCGAAGAGCTCGACCAGCAAACCGAGCGCATGCTCGAGCAATTCGCCACCGTCGAGGAGGCCAACCGACCGGCAGCCTCTGGGGATTTCGTCTCCGTCGACGTCAAGGCGACCAAGGACGGCGAGCCGGTGGAAGAGGCGACTGCGGCGGATCTTCTGTATGAGGTTGGGTCGGGGTTGTTCGTTGAGGGAATCGACGAGCTCCTCGTAGGAGCCGAACCGGGGACCGTTCTCAACTTCGATGCCCCATTGCCCGTCGGCTTCGGCGACCGGGCCGGGGAGCCGGTCGGCTTCGAGGTGACCGTCAATGAGGTGAAGGAGCGGATCCTTCCCGAGCTCGACAACACCTGGGTCGATGAGAACACCGAGTTCGAGACGGTCGAAGAGCTCAAGTCGGAACTGGGGGAGCGTCTCGCCGAGGCCAAGCTGCAGTCGGTCTCTCGGCAATACGCTGAGAGGGCGCTGAGCACCCTGGTCGATCAGGTGCAGATCGAGCTACCGGAGGGACTCGTCCGGTCCGAAATGGACGACCACCTCCATCGGTTTGCTCATCGTCTGGAAGAAAACGAGCTGACCCTCGAAGACTACTTCCAGGCCTCGGGGATCGATCAGGAGCAGTTTCTCGACGATCTCCGCCAACAGGCTGAGATGTCCATTCGGAACCAGCTCGTTCTCGAGGCAGTGGCCAAGGAAGCGGGCATCGATGTCACCCCCGAGGACGTCTCGGCGGTGATCCAGAACGCGGCCGCTCGTTCCGGGGATCCGGTTGCCTATCTGCAGGCCTTCCGGCAAAGCGGCCGGGAATTGGCAGTGGCCGGTGATATTCTCAGAAACAGGGCGTTGGACGCCATCCTCTCGGCGGCGAATCCGGTCGACGAAGACGGCAACCCGATCGATTTGAAATTGAATGTGACGGAAGTCGAGGCCGAGATAGTCGAGGCCGAGATAGTCGAAGCCGAGCCGGTCGGGGACATCCTGGTGGGCGAGGTGCCAATCGGCGAAGTGGCTGCGACAGCGGCGGAGGAAGAAGAATGAACGACCAGTTCCAGAACTATGTGATCCCCACTGTCTTCGAGCAGACGAGTAGGGGTGAGCGCTACTTCGACATCTACAGCCGGCTGCTCAAAGACCGGATCATCTTCCTGGGCACTCCGATCGACGACACCATTGCCAACCTGATCATGGCCCAGCTCCTCCATCTCGAGTCGGAGGACCCGGACAAGGACATCTTCCTCTACATCAATTCGCCGGGAGGGTCTATCACTTCCTTGTTCGCCATCTACGACACGATGCAATACATCAAGCCAGAGGTGAACACGGTTTGCATGGGCATGGCCGCCTCGGCGGCTGCGGTCATCCTCGCCGGAGGGGCTGTGGGCAAGCGCTACGCCCTGCCCCATGCCCGGGTCATGCTTCACCAGCCACATGGTGGCGCCCAGGGCCAGGCCTCGGACATCGAGATCCAGGCCCGGCTCATCGTGCAGATGCGAGAGTCGTTGAACCAGATCCTCGCCGAGCACACCGGCCAACCGTTGGAAAAGATCTCGACCGACACAGAGCGTGACTACTGGATGCTGGCTGCCGAGGCCAAGGACTACGGGGTCATCGACGGAATTCTCACCCGTCGGGAGCTTGCGGCGGTAGCCTCCACCTGAGGAGGTTCAAAACTCGATGGCACGACTCGGTGACGGCGGTGAGCTGCTCAAGTGCAGCTTCTGCGGGAAGTCTCAAAAGCAAGTCAAGAAACTGATCGCCGGTCCCGGCGTCTATATCTGCGACGAGTGCATCGATCTCTGCAACGAGATCATCGAGGAAGAGTTCTCCGCCACCGAGGAAATCACTTTCACCGAGCTGCCCAAGCCGGTCGAGATCAACTCATATCTCGATGACTACGTGGTCGGCCAGGAGGATGCCAAGAAAAAGCTCTCCGTCGCCGTCTACAACCACTACAAGCGGATCCAGGGTGGCGAGGTCCAGCGCGATGTCGAGCTGCAGAAGTCGAACATCCTCCTCATCGGCCCGACCGGATCGGGTAAGACCCTTCTCGCCCAGACTCTCGCCCGGCAACTGAACGTCCCCTTCGCCATCGCTGACGCCACCAGCCTCACCGAGGCCGGGTACGTCGGTGAGGACGTGGAGAACATTCTCCTTAAGTTGCTGCAGGCCGCGGACTACGACGTCAACCGGGCCCAGCAAGGGATCATCTATATCGACGAGATCGACAAGGTCTCCCGCAAGGCCGAGAACCCGTCGATCACGAGGGACGTCTCGGGAGAAGGGGTGCAGCAAGCCCTCCTCAAGATTCTCGAGGGGACGGTCGCTTCGGTTCCGCCCCAGGGCGGGCGCAAGCACCCGCACCAAGAGTTCATCCAGCTCGACACGACCAACATCCTCTTCATCTGCGCTGGCGCCTTCGGCGGGCTCGAGGATATCATCGCCCACCGGGTGGGACGACGTGGCGTTGGGTTCGGCGCCGAGGTCCGGGGCAAGGCCGACGGACGCCCATCCGATTTGCTCAACCAGGTCATGCCCGAGGACCTGATGAAGTACGGCCTCATCCCCGAGTTCATCGGGCGTCTTCCGGTGATGGCGACCGTGGAGGATCTCGATATGGATGCCCTGATCCAGATCCTGACCGAGCCGAAGAACGCTCTCACCCGCCAGTACGCCCGCATGTTCGAGATGGACGACGTCGAGCTCGTGTTCACCACCGACTCGCTCGATGCCATCGCCGCCCAGGCCATCAAGCGCGGGACCGGCGCACGCGGCCTCCGGGCCATTCTCGAAGAGGTCCTCCTCAACACGATGTACGACCTCCCATCGCGCACGGATGTGGAGCGAGTGGTCATCGATCGCGATGTGGTCGCTGAGAAGGTCAACCCGACGCTCGTACCTGCGCGCGTCGAGGACGGTCCTGCCGAGAAATCGGCCTGATCCTTCCGGTTCAAGCCGAGGGACTAGCGCACTCGGGCTATTCGGAGGTAATTCGCTAACAAGACACAGGCGGGAAACCGCGCCCGTTATGGTGGGCGGCGATCCTCCTTGGGTGGGTCATAAGGGGATAAAAGGGAGGCGTTGACCCCGCGACCTGTAGGCGGTCACCTGGGTCGCGGGGGAGCCAGTGGTGAGACCGGCCCGTCCCATGAGCAAAAAAGGGGATGGGAAACAATGAAAAGGCCCAACACGGTCCGAGCCGTCGGCGTCGCCAAAGTCCTCCGGGGGCCAGGTAGTGGGGTGAAGCTTGGGAGTTCCGCATTCGGCGTAGCGACGTGGCGACTCAGCGTTGCGGCCCTGGTCGCTGCGGTGATGATCTTCGTCGTAGCCTTCGCCCAATTCGCCTTCGCCCAGACGAGCGACGGGTTTTCCTTGACCATCCCGCTAGATACCGTGGCGTACATACCTTGGGACTCCAACCGGCTCCTAGCTACCGAACCGGTACCTCAACAGTTTGCCGGGCAGAGCTGCGCGGTCACCGGGATTTCGCGGAACCAGGACTCGGTGCACCCAGACAACGATCTCATAATCCGCTCGGGTACATCCGAGGTCGTGCTACAGAACGTGGAGGACGTCCCCGGGGGCTCCGTCGAGGCTGCCGGCACGCTGGTACTCGGCCCGGAGGTGACGGTGACCTTGCACATGGGGCCTGATGCGGTGTTCTCGGCGGGTCTCGACGTGGTCATCGACTGCACCCAAGTGACCCCGACGACGATCGAGACGACGACGTCTACGACGCTGGCGACCACGACGACCACCGCGGCTACTAGCACGAGCGTCGCAGGCGGGGAGACGACAACGACTGTGGAGGATGAGGTCCTAGGGACGGTGATCACCAGTACGACCGTGGGTGATCAGGTCAGCGACTTGGAAGAACTCCCGTTCACCGGCCCCCACGACGGCGCATTGCTGTTCATCGGCGGGAGCCTGTTGACGCTTGGTGGAATCCTGGTTCTCGGCGCGAGGCGTCGACCAGAGGATCAATAACCGGCAAGTCCACGGCGAGGCCCCGGGATTTGCATCCCGGAGGCGTTCATGAGCAGTCAAATCACGGAGATGCGCGCGCAGGCGCTTCGTGGGCGCAGGTCGAGGGCCATTTGACCGAGAGCCTCCGTGATCACTACTCGCCTCGGGGGCTAGCGCACTCGCGGAAGTTCGCCCGCAAGACACAGGCGGTTAACCCGCGCCCGTTATGGTGACGGGGATCCTCCTTGGGTGGGTCATAAGGGGAAGAAAACGGGAGGCATTGACCTCGCGACCTGTAGGCGGTCACCTGGGTCGTGAGGTAGCCAGTGGTGAGACCGGCCTGTCCCAACGCGCAATGAAGGGATGGGATTCATGCGGGTCAGTGTGCGACGGATTCGATTCGTCCTCGCTTTGATGATGGCTCTGATGCTCGTGTCGTCGCTGTCGATCGTGCTCTCCGGAGCCGCCGCTGCGACCACTGGTCAGCAAACGAACAGCGATCACCAAGGCGAGGACTGTACGAATTTCGATGTCCAGAGTGCTGGACAGAATCATCAGAACTGTGAGCCCGATCGGTGCCCTGATCTGGCAGCTCAGACCGGCGGCGGGAGTAACCACGAAGATTGCTCCGACGAATGTCCTGAGCTCGCCGCGCTTGGCGCCGGTAGCCAACGGAGCGGGAACCAGCAGAATGACGAGGACTGCGACTCCGGGGAGTGTCCCGACCTGGCGGCTCAGACCGGTGGTGGTGGGAGTCACGATGATTGTGATTCCGAGGAGTGCCCCGAGGTTGGTGCGCTGACCGGTGGTGGGGATGGTTCCAAGGATTGTGAGCCGCCTGCCGAGGAGTGTCCCGATGTGGCGGCTCAGACCGGTGGTGGTGGGAGTCACGATGATTGTGATTCCGAGGAGTGCCCCGAGGTTGGTGCGTTGACCGGTGGTGGGGATGGTTCCAAGGATTGTGAGCCGCCTGCCGAGGAGTGCCCTGACGTGGCGGCTCAGACCGGTGGTGGTGGGAGTCACGATGATTGTGATTCCGAGGAGTGCCCCGAGGTTGGTGCGCTGACCGGTGGTGGGGATGGTTCCAAGGATTGTGAGCCGCCTGCCGAGGAGTGTCCCGATGTGGCGGCTCAGACCGGTGGCGGTGGGAGTCACGATGATTGTGATTCCGAGGAGTGCCCTGACGTGGCGGCTCAGACCGGTGGCGGGAGCGATCACGAGGATTGTGATTCCGAGGAGTGCCCCGAGGTCGACTGCGCTGAATGGCGGTGGGGATCATCAGGATGATGAGGATTGTGATTCCGAGGAGTGCCCCGAGGTCGCCGTTCAGAATGGTGGCGATGACGCCGACGACGACGAGGACTGCAGTTCCACGACGACCACGACCACAACGACCCTGCCTTCGATTGCCCCAGGAGAACTGGAGCTGACGGCGATCGGAGCCGAGTGCTTCAACGACATCCCGTACCTCAGTTACGCGATCGACTTCCCGGCAGGGCAATCGGCCACCATCACGTTCCTCAACCCCAACGGTGCCGACATCGTCTACGAGGACCAGCCGCTGAGCGGGGCCGTACTCTGGCCCGGGGCCAGCGAAAGCCCACCAGACTGGCCTGGGTGGATTCTCCAGGATGGCGTCTGGGTTGCGGCCGATGATGGATTCCTGTGGGCTCGGGGGAACATCAGTGTTCTCTTCGAGGTGAATCCGAGCACCGTGCTCACGGTCTCGTACCCGCAGTCGACCGAGGCTTGCGCCGATCCGGAGAACATCCCGGATGTGGTGGGAGGAGTGGTGATCACTCCACCGACGACGCCAAGTCAGATTGGTGGTGTGGAGGTACTTCCCTTCACCGGTATCCCGGGTGGGGCGTTGGCAGCGGTTGCCTTCTCGGCCCTCGCCCTTGGCGGGCTGATGGTGCTCAGCGCCAGGAAGGATGAGCTCGAGGAGAGCTGAATCCTGACCGTCCAGTCGATGACAAAGCCCCGGGGTTAACCTCCCGGGGCTTTTCATGAACTATCCCGACGCCCTTGCCTATCTCGACGGGCATATCGCACATGGCATCAAGCCGGGCCTCGAGCGAATCAACCGGTTGCTCGACGACATGGGGCGACCGGACGAGGGGTACCCGATAATCCATGTGGCCGGGACCAACGGCAAGACCTCGACCTCACAGCTCGCCACATTGCTCCTCGTCGCCCACGGTCTGAACACCGGCACGTACACGTCGCCCCACCTCCAGAAGGTCGAGGAGCGTCTTGCCATCAATGGTCGAATGGCCACCGAGGAGGAGTTCGCTCTGGCCGTCTCAGACGTTGCAGCCTTCGCTGACGTCCGAGCCCAGGCAGGTGAGGATCCGAACACGTACTTCGAGCTAACGACCGCCGCCGCCTTCGCTTTCTTCTCCGATCAGGCGGTCAACGCAGCCGTGCTCGAGGTAGGTCTGGGCGGTCGTCTGGATGCGACCAACGTGGTGAACGCGGAGGTGTGCGTCCTGACAAGCATCGGGATCGAGCACACGGAGTATCTGGGCGAGGACGTTGCCACCATCGCCGGTGAGAAGCTCGCCATCGCCGGAGCCAATGCAACGTTGATCAGTGGGCCGCTGCCGGACCAGGCTCTGGAAGTCGCCGATGGCCGTGCACGCGATCTCGGTATCCACCACCGTCACTATGGAAAGGACTTCTCGGTGCTCGACGCCGAACGTGGAGTGGGCGGCTGGCTGGTGACCATCCTGGGCGCCGAGGAAACCTACGAGGACCTGTTCCTTCCCCTCCACGGAAGATATCAACTGGTGAACCTGGCCAACGCGGTCGCCGCGACCGAGGCCTTGCTTGGACGGAAGCTGGACGAAGAGGCAGTTCGAGATGCTCTGGCCGTCGCCACGGTGCCGGGACGGATGGAGGTGTTGGGCACGCACCCTCTGGTGATGGTGGACGGAGCGCACAATGCCGACGGCGTGGATGCCCTGGCCGAGTCCCTGGACGAGGAGTATCCGACGACCCGCTGGCAATTGGTGCTGGGCGTCATGGGCGATAAGAACGTAGAGGCAATGGTCGAAAGCCTCGAACCGCTGCTGGCCGGGATCATCGCCACCGCGCCCAAATCGGAGCGCGCGGTCCCACCGTCGGTGCTCGCGGAGAGGATCAATGACCTGACTGACTTGGCCGTGATCGAAGCCGAGGACGCGGAGATCGCTCTCGACATGGCTCGCGCCGAGGCCGGACCCGATGGGGCGGTTCTCGTGGCCGGCTCGCTCTACCTGGTGGGTGAGGCTCGGGCGCTGCTCATCTGACTGATGCCCGGCCTGAAGTACGCTCCCGCCGACATGGCAATCGAAAGCACTTTCATCATGGTCAAGCCCGATGGTGTCGCAAGGGGCCTGGTGGGGGAGGTCATCGCCCGATTCGAGCGAAAGGGCCTGACCCTGGAGAAGATCCGAAAACTCGACATCGACGAAGATCTGGCCCGTCGTCACTACGAGGAGCACCTGGAGAAGCCCTTCTTCCCCGAGCTGCTCGACTTCATCACCTCGGGACCGGTGGTCGCCATGGAATGGTCGGGAGAGTCGGCGATCACGGTGTGCCGGGGCCTGATGGGGGCAACCGATCCAAAGCAGGCGGCGCCCGGGACCATCAGAGGAGACCTCGGTTTGCTCGTCACCCACAACATCGTCCATGGCAGTGACGGGCAGGAGAGCGCGTCTCGCGAGCTGGAGATCTACTTCGGCTGAGGTGAAGAACCCCCCTCCCCGCCTGCGGCGGTACTCCCCCCAACGCTTTGCTCGGGGGAGAAACGTCGCTCTGGCACAAGATCTGGTCGACACCTACACTCCCCGAGTCGTCGCGGGAGTCATCATCAGCCATGGCTGAAACCCTTTTTTCATTCGCCGGTCAGGACATGGCCATCGACCTCGGAACAGCCAACACACTGGTCTACGTGCGTGGCGGTGGCATCGTGCTCAACGAGCCGTCGGTGGTCGCCATCAACTCTCAGAATGGCCGCGCCCTGGCCGTCGGCATGGAGGCGAAGCGGATGATCGGGCGCACCCCGGCGCACATCACCGCTATCAGACCGCTACGGGATGGGGTCATCGCCGATTTCGACGTAACCGAGAAGATGCTGCGCTACTTCATCCAGAAGGTCCACCGCAGGAAATGGGCCCGCCCCCGGATCGTTGTCTGCGTTCCGTCCGGGATCACGCCAGTGGAGCGAAGAGCTGTCGAAGAGGCGGCCTATCACGCCGGCGCACGCCGGGCCTACACCATCGAGGAGCCGATGGCCGCTGCCATCGGGTCAGGGCTCCCCATCGCCGAGCCGGCCGGATCGATGGTCGTGGACATCGGTGGCGGCACTACCGAAGTGGCTGTCATCTCCCTCGGTGGCATCGTCGTATCCCGCTCGATCAGGGTCGGCGGCGACGAACTGGATACAGCGATCATCGATTGGGTCAAGAAGGAGTACAACGTCCTCATTGGCGAGCGCACCGCAGAGCAGCTCAAGCTCGCCGTCGGATCGGCATGGCCATACGCCGACGAGCCTTCCGCCGAGGTACGCGGGCGTGACCTGGTCACGGGTCTCCCCAAGACGATCCTGCTCTCCAGCCCCGAGATCAGAGAGGCCATCGAGGAGCCGACTCAAGCGGTCGTCGATGCCGTGAAATTCACTTTGGACAAGACGCCGCCGGAGCTGGCGGCTGACATCGTCGAGCGTGGGATCGTGCTCACCGGGGGAGGAGCACTGCTGGTAGGGCTGGACCATCGTCTGGCTCATGAGACGGGGATGCCCATCGTCACTGCCGCGAATCCGCTGCAGTCGGTGGTGCTCGGCTCGGGGAAGTGCCTGGAGGAGTTCGACACGTTGCAGGAAGTGCTCGTGTCGTCATCCCGGCCATGACTACCTCGACCCGTCTTGACTCATGCTGACTTCGAAGCAATCCGACCGAGCCCTCCCCACCTTCATCAGCCTGCTGGTGATCGGTGTGCTCTTGATGACTTTCGACGTCCGGTTGGAGGGTGGGGGAGTGGTGGGTGTGTTGCGAAGCGGCACCCAGGCGATCGTCTCTCCGATGCAACGAGTCGCTGCCTATGCGGTCAACCCGATTGCGAATGCACTCGACAGCCTTTCGAACGTGGCCTCACTCAGAGAGCAGAACGCAGCCCTTTCTGCCCAGCTCGCCGAGGCACAAGCGGCGTTGGTGGCCGTGCAGGACGACAAGGCGAAATTGACCCTTCTCGAGCAGATCTACGACCTGGAGACCGACGGAGCGGAGTTGGGGCAGACCGTGGCCAATGTGATCGGATCGGTCGATGCGGCGCTCATCATCGACAAGGGCACCCGGAACGGGGTCCTGACCGGTCAACCAGTCATCGACACAAACGGCTACGTGATCGGGACCGTCAAGAGTGCCAGCGACGGCAGCGCGACCATCCTGCCCATCACTGCGAGCCGGGACGGTCTCACCGTGCTGGTCGGCTCGCAGACCGGGACTCTGGTCACCCGGCCCTTCTCATCGGATCTAGGGCTGGAGATGGATCTGGATGTCTTCGATGCACGTGAGCCAGTGCTGGCGGGCGACCGTGTCCTCACCTCGGCGGCGAGCACCGACTATCCGGCCGGTCTCCCGGTTGGCGAAGTGATCGAGGACGCATCTCCCGAGTCGACCTCACTGACGACGATCGTGCGGCCGTTCGTGGATCCGGAGGCTCTCCGATTCGTCGTCGTGTTGGCGTGGCCCCCGGACCCCGTGTCGGCTGCGACGGATGACACGGTTCCCGTGGAGACCACCGACACGACCATTCCTGCAGAAGCGACCACCATCACGACCACCCCCGAGGGCGATGGTTGATGAGAGGCCGCACCGCGCTGATGATCGGCCTCACGGTCGTGATCGCCGTCGTGATCCAGACCACCCTGTTCGGGAGATTGCGAGTCGTCACACCCGACCTGGTGATGCTGATCGGGATCCTGCTCGCATTGACGAGGGTCCGGACAGAGGCCGTGCTCGCGGTCGCCTTCCTATCAGGTCTGATCATGGACCTGCTGGGCGCCTCGTTGATCGGTCTGCGGGCTGTGGTCTACACCACCGTGGCCTACATCGCCATCCGGACCAAGGAGAGAGCCGAGTTGGGGCGGGTGACGATTGCCCTATGGGCGGGACTCCTCACCCTCCTCGGGGTCGTCCTCATCCTCCTCATCGGGACGCTGTTCGGACAGGCGGCTCTGATCGGCGGGGGTGCGGTTAGCGTCATGATCCTCGTCCCACTGGCAAATGTCGCGGTTGCCGCGCTACTGGCGCCTACTTTCGTACGATTGGTCGACCGCGACCGGACCGCTCTCCGATACCCATGAAGTTCGCGCTGAGACTCACGACTCTGGGAGTCATCTTCATTGTCATGTTCTCGGTGGTCGGGCTCCGCCTGTGGTTCATCCAGGTTGCTGAGGGGCCCCAGATCGCCCAGGCGGCAGAAGAGGCCACCTGGGTGGGCAAGACCACGTTCGCAGCGCGGGGCGACATCTACGACCGGAATGGGACCCTGCTCGCCACCAGCCGCATGGTGCCCGCGGTCATGATCGACCGGACGTTCGTTCAACCAGAGCAACGAGAGCCGCTGATCCAGGAACTGGCCTCCATCGTCGGGGTCGACCCTGTCGAGCTCGACGCGCTGTATGAGGAGGCCGGGATCAACGGTCGCTTTCAGGTGAGCACGGTCTCCAACGAGACTGCCTATGCCATCAACGAGTCGCTCGACGAGCTTCCCGGGGTGGAGGTGGTCAAGGTGCCAGAGCGGGTCTACCTGTCCGGACCGACGATGGCTCATGTGATCGGTCATCTCGGTCTGCCCGAGGAAGCCGACCTCACCGAACGCCCCGATCTGGACCGGAACGTTCGCATAGGCAAGCTCGGAGTGGAGCGCGTCTATGACGAAGTGCTGCAAGGCACGGGCGGGTCGGTCGAGTACAGGGTGAGGAGGGGCGAGATCATCGAACAACGCCCACCGGTCGACCCGGTCACCGGCAGCTCGATCGTGCTCAATCTCGATCTCCCGCTTCAAGAGCAGGTCGAGCTCGCCCTGGAGAGCGGGGTGACACTGTCCAACGAGGTCAAGGAGGAGGAGAGGGCCGACGGAGAGGAGGTCTTCAACGAAACCCAACGTGCCGCGGCGGTTGTGCTCGACGTGAACACCTTCGATGTGCTCGCCCTTGCGTCTTTCCCCGACTTCGACCCCCAGCTCTTCGTGGCCGGTATCGATGAGACCACTTTCGAGGGCCTGAACGAGACCAAGGCCTTCAACAACCTGGCTGTGAGCGGTCTTTACCCACCTGCTTCGACGTTCAAGGCCATCACCTACACGGCCAAGCTGGAGGAGAACTTGCCATTCCCCGCCGATGTCGAGGGTGTCGACGGTGACCTCATCCATTGCGATGGGACGCTCGTCCTCGACGAGCTCGCCGACGGCTCGGCTCAGGTCAAGCACGACTGGTACGACCCGCGCAATATCGGCTGGCTCGACATCCACGGTGCTCTGTCGAACTCCTGCAACATCTATTTCTGGAACGTCGCCCTCGGGACCTATCAGGCGTTCCCGCAGGGAAGCCCCAATGAGAACATCCTCCAAGAATGGGCCAGCCGGGTTGGGTACGGGCATGAGACCGGCATCGATCTGACCAGCGAAGCGCCCGGCATCGTGCCCACCCGCCAGCTCTTCGAGGAATACAAGGCCTACCAGTTAGAGAATCCCGATGAGCCGCCCCGTCTCGAGCCGTCACGTCTCGAGCTCGCCTCACCGTGGTTGGGTGGAGACCTGATGGACTTCGCCATTGGCCAGGGCGCATTCACTGCCACACCGCTTCAGGTCGCCTCGTCGTATGCGGTGCTGGTCAACGGGGGGAAGGTCATGGAGCCCCGCGTCGTCAAGGAAACGATCGACGCTGAGGGCAACGTGATACCGGTGGATCGACCCGACCCCATCACAGTTGAAATCGACCCGGCGACCCGGGCATCGTTGCTGGCCGATCTCGGCGGTGTCGTCAGCGGGGGCACTGCCGCAGCGGCGTTCGCCGACTTCGGTGAAGGTCTGGAGAGCATTGGGGGCAAGACCGGCACCGCACAGGCTTCGGCAGCCCAGGACAACCATGCTTGGTTCGTCGGCGTGGCCCCGATCAGCAACCCGCGTTACGTGGTGGCAGTTCTCATCGACGAAGGTGGGTCTGGCGGGCAGGTAGCGGCGCCGGTGGCCCGTCATATCATGCAGTTCCTCTCGGGCAACGAGCCGACGCCCATCGTCGAAGGCGAGGAGGCCGACTGATGGCGGTGCTCACCCGTCTCCGCGAGGTGGCCGTCGACCGGGGTCGCAACAAGTCGGACCGCATCCTGTTCGGGACGATGCTCGCCCTCTCCGCCTTTGGATTGCTCATGGTCTATTCCGCGACCAGGAGCAGCGGATCGGTGGGAATGGAGCGGCAGATGATCTTCGTTGCCGCCGGCCTGACGTTGTACGCGGTGATCTCCAACATCGATTATCGGGAGTTGAAGAACTTGATCCCGATCGTGTCGATCGCGGTGCTGGTCGGGTTGTTCGCGGTTTACCTGTTCGAGCCGGTCAATGGCGCTCGGCGGTGGATCGATCTCGGGTTCTTCAAGCTCCAGCCGGCCGAGTTCGCCAAGGTTGTGGTGATACTCCTCCTGGCTGCGATCCTCTCTCCCAGCAACCGGGAAGAGGTGGGTCAACGCCAACTCACCTGGCCCACCGTTCTTCGGGCCATCTTCATCGTCGCGTTGCCCGCAGTCCTGGTCTTGTTCGAGCCCGATCTCGGCACGACACTCGTCTTCGGGTTCATCCTCTTCGTCATGCTGTTCGTCGCCGGGGCCACGTGGCGGCAGATGCTGGCGCTGACGGCTGCGGCGGCGGCGGGCGTGGCTGCGGTCCTCCAGTTCAAGTTGCTCGAGGAGTACCAGATGAACCGGATCCTGGTGTTGTTCCGACCCGAGATCGATCCACAGGGGATTGGCTACAACATCCTGCAGTCGAGGTATGCCGTTGGCTCGGGCCAGCTGTTCGGCAAGGGTCTGTTCGCTGAGGGGACCCAGACGTCATTCGAGTATGTCCCCGAACAGGAAACCGACTTCATCTTCACGGCGGTGGCAGAGCAACTCGGCTTCGTAGGCGGAGTCCTGGTAGTCGCCGCCTTCGCTGTCATCATCTGGAGGCTTCTCGTGATCGCGGCCAACGCCAGGGACCGTTTCGGCGCCCTCATCGCGGCGGGTCTGGCCGCGATGATGGTCTTCCACGTGTTCGTGAATGTTGGCATGACGATCGGGATCATGCCGGTCACCGGCATTCCCCTTCCCTTCCTTTCCGCGGGTGGATCCTTCTATCTGGCCATGACCTTGTCTCTCGGCGTGGCCAACTCCGTCTGGCTGTTGCGCACGCCGGTCCCGGGGGAGAACCAGCTCACCTAGCCGTTGGTTGATCGCTGCGATGTGCTCATCGAAGGCGCGTCGTCCGAGAGGAGTCAATCGGACCCTCACCCGGCGGCGGCGATCGTCGATGCGCTCCAAGGTCTACTCTGCCGCCGGATGGACCGACGTGGTGAACGAGGCTGGGTGGAGGTCATCTGTGGTCCCATGTTCTCCGGCAAGAGCGAAGAGCTGATCCGTCGGGTGACTCGATATCAAATCGCCCGGGTGCCGATTCAGACCTTCAAACCACAGCTCGATGTCAGATACGCCAACGCCGAGGTCGTCTCCCATTCGAGCCTCAAAGTCGGTGCGATTCCGGTCGAGACCTCGTCCGAGCTGCTGCACCGGGTCGATGACAGCACACGTGTCATCGGGATCGACGAGGGTCAGTTTTTCGACGATGGCCTCATCGACGTGGTCGAGCAACTCGCCTCGGCCGAGAAACAGGTGATCGTCGCCGGTCTCGATACCGACTACCTGAGGCGCCCGTTCGAGCCGATCCCGACTCTGTGCGACCGTGCCGAATATGTGACGAAGATGCTTGCTGTCTGCCACAAGTGTGGTGGGCCGGGCATGTACACCCAGCGGATCGTTCATTCAGAGGAGCTGGTCGTTCTCGGAGCCCAGGGCGCTTATGAGGCGCGTTGCCGCGTTTGCTACGACCCAACTGAGCCCGAGCAGCCTGAGCTCGACCTCGGCGCTGGATAGGTTCAGCGTTTCCTTTCTGGTAACCTTCGTTCGTCCGCCAGACGCGACATCTTCCCCTCTTCGGAGTGTTTCGTTGATGAGCACCCTTGCATACCGGTCGGCCGGCATGTCAGTCCTTGGCGACCGCCTCAATGCAGGGCGGGCGCCCCACCGCGATCTGGCGCATCTATTTGGGCCCGAATGTCCCTGCCAGGAAATGGGCGTTCTGGTCGACTCAAGCATCGACTCTCAGAGGAGTGACAACACATGGCTCTATTTCGCAAGAAGAGCCCACAGATCGTTCGGAAGTCATCGACGGAAGGGACCGTCGAGGAGCACAAGACCATCCGCGTCAAGGGAAAAAAGGTAGAGGTAACCAGGGTCGAGGGCAGACCAGCCCCCGCCACGAAACCCAAGAAGGAGCGACGCCACCAGCCGTCGGGCAAAGGTGGTGGCAACCACTCCAGAAACGGTGTATCCACCTCTAGGACGAGGACGCGGCGGCCCGTCGACGACGAGGTGATCCTCCCGGTCGAGTCAGGGCGAAAGCAGATGCTCGTTCGAGTGCATCGGGGGCAGACCCAGATGGTGATCCTCGAGGGCCCGGTTCTCGTCGAGCATTACGTCGCACGTGAAGATGCGGGATCGGTTGCAGGAAACATCTATCTGGCCAAGGTCCGCAATGTCCTCCCGGGGATGGAGGCGGCCTTCCTGGACTTCGGTGCCCCGAAGAACGGTGTCCTCTATGCCTCCGACGTCGCCTCGGATGGGAAGGGCAACGGCCGCGCCACCCGCCGGATCGAGAATGTCCTCAAGGAGGGCGATGACGTCTTGGTCCAGGTGACCAAGGACGCCATGGGCGCCAAGGGTGCGCGGCTGACCGGTGTGCCGTCCCTTCCGGGTCGCTATCTCGTCCTGGTACCTGAATCGGACAGCATCGGGATCAGCCGACGACTGCCTGACGACGATCGGACCCGCCTCCGGGAAGTGATCAACAAGGTCCGCCCCGAGGGATACGGCGTGATCGTGAGGACCGCCGCCCTCCATGCCAGCGCAGAAGAGCTCGCCGCCGATATTTCCCGTTTGCGCAAGGTCTGGGATCAGATCGGCGAGGAATCGAAGAACGGTGGAGCCCCTCGACTCGTCCATCAGGAGCCCGATCTGCTCATCAAGGTGATCCGCGAGCATTTCACCGCGGACTTCCGCAAGCTGCTCATCGACGACGCCAAGGCGTACGAGACCGTCGTCGACTATTTGCGAGGCACCGCGCCCGATCTCGTGTCCAAGGTCCAGCACTACAGAGACGAGGTGCCTCTCTTCGAGCGGTACCACGTCGACGACCAGATCAAGAAGGCTCTCGACCGGAAGGTCTACCTCCCGTCGGGTGGCCATCTGGTCATCGATCGGACCGAGGCGCTGACCGTCATCGACGTCAACACCGGAAAGTTCGTCGGCTCCTCGAACCTGGAGGAAACCGTTCTGCAGAACAACCTGGAGGCGGCCGAGGAGATCGGACGTCAGCTGCGGCTGCGGGACATCGGCGGCATCATCGTCATCGACTTCATCGACATGGAGACCATCGACAACCAGCAGCAGGTGTTGCGACGTCTCAAAGAGGCCCTGGCCAAGGACAAGACCCGGACCCAGGTCTTCGACGTGTCCCACCTCGGGTTGGTGGAGATGACGCGGAAGAATGTCTCGGCCGGGTTGCTCGAGCAGTTCTCCTCGAAGTGTGAGGAATGTGGCGGCCGAGGCGTGATCGTCCATGAGCACGCCATTGCTGCCGACGAACTCGTCGTAGAGGACTATTCCTTGGCGGAGTAGCTCGCTTCGCTCGCTGTCCCAAGTACCTGGTACCAAGGACTTGGACAAGAGTCCGCTTGGCGGTACTTCAGCCCGACAGTTACCATTACCCTCGATTCCCCTTCCCAGAGGTTTACCCATGTACGCCATCATTCGCGCCGGCGGCAAACAGGCCAAGGTGCAATCGGGCGATGTGATCGAGATAGAGCGGGTGAAAGGCGACGCCGAAGAGATGTCGTTTTCACCTCTCCTGATCGTGGACGACAAGGGAAACGCGGTGTCCGACCGTGACCTGTTGGCCAAGGCATCGGTGACGGCCAAGGTGCTGGGCGAGTCGCAGGGCCCGAAGATCGACATCTTCAAGTACAAGAACAAGACGGGCTATCGCCGTCGCCAGGGTCATCGTCAGAAGTACACGCAGATCGAGATCACCGATATCCAGCTGCCGGGAGCCAAGGCCAAGACCGCATCCCCCAAGACGGCCGCGGCCAAGCCAACCGAGACGAAGCCCGCCGCCGCCAAGTCGACGACCGCCAAGTCGACCGCCGCCAAGACTGCAACGACCAAGGCGGGAGCGACCAAGACTGCAGCCACCAAGGCTGGGGCGGCCAAGACCACCAAGCAAGCAAAAACCGACTCGTCAGAGGAGGAGTGAGATGTCAAAGACCAAAGCAGGCGGTTCCTCCAAGAACGGTCGGGACTCTGCCGCCAAGCGGCTCGGATCAAAGGTATTCGACGGCGAGTTCGTGAACGCCGGGGCCATCCTGGTGCGTCAGCGAGGGACCCGGATCCATCCAGGTGAGAACGTGGGCAAGGGCTCCGACGACACCCTTTTCGCCACTGCCCCTGGCACTGTCAAGTACGGGACACGGGCCAACCGGCGTCGGGTCAGCGTCCTGCCCGAGTGAAGTAACCGGTCGTGTTCGTCGACCGGGTTCGTGTCAACCTCCGCGCCGGCAATGGCGGTGCGGGGGTTGTCTCATATGTGAGGTCCAAAGGAAGGCCTAAGGGAAAGCCGACCGGTGGCAACGGTGGTCCGGGTGGATCGGTGTACCTCAGGGCGGATCCCTCCGTTGCGACGTTGCTCCGTTACGAGCGGAATCCCCACTACGCCGCCGGACACGGCACGCACGGCTCGGGTGACGTCCGACACGGCAAGAGCGGGGAGGCTCTGGTCCTGTCAGTCCCATTGGGCACCGTCGTTATCGACGATGAAGGCACAGTGGTCGCCGATCTGGTCGATGCAGGTCAGGAGATCGAGGCGGTCAAGGGCGGACGGGGCGGTCGAGGCAACGCCGCTTTCGTCAACCCCTCCAATAAGGCTCCTGGCGTCGCCGAGCAAGGGGAGTACGGGCGGTCGGAATGGCTGACCCTGGAGTTGAAGCTCCTCGCCGATGCCGCCCTCATAGGTTTTCCCAACGCCGGGAAGTCCACATTCATCTCGAAGGTGTCGGCCGCCAAGCCCAAGATCGCCGACTACCCATTCACGACTCTCGTGCCGAATTTGGGTGTGGTCAGCTTCGACGGGCGGGAGTTGGTAATGGCCGACATACCGGGTCTCATCGAAGGCGCAGCCTCGGGCAAGGGTCTCGGTCACGAGTTTCTCCGTCACGTCGAACGGGCCCGGGTTCTCGTCATCCTTCTCGATCCATCTCCGATGCAGGAGCGTTCGCCGGAGGAGCAATTGGAGATCCTGAGACGCGAGATCGCCGACTACTCCGCGGAGATCGCGTCCCGGCCCAGCATCGTCCTCATCAACAAGTCAGACCTCGCCGACGTCACCGATCTCGCCATCTCGCTTGGCGCCACGCCGGTCTCGGCGGTCAGCGGAGACGGCATCCGAGAGTCACTGCACGCCATCGCCGACCTGGTCGACGAGGCGGAGCGGATCGCGCCCCAGCGTAAGGGATACGTGCTCCACCGCCCGCTGGGCCCGACCTTCACCGTGCGAAGGGAAGAGGGGGGCTGGCGCATCGAGGGTCTCGCCGCCGAGCGGGCGGTTGCATTTGCCGACCTGACTCTGCCCGAAGCCGCAGATATGGCGGCCTGGCGCCTCTCCCGACTTGGTGTGGATCAGGCGCTGCTCGAGGCAGGGGCGGTCGAGGGGGACGAAGTCAGGATCGGCGAGATCTCCTTCGAATTCATCCCCGAACGGGACGAGGAGGAATAGGGCACGACGTCAAGGTCGACCGGCGCACACGACGCAGCGTGAGGCGGCGGGGAGTGCTTCCATGCGGGCCGCTCCGATCTCCTTCCCGCACACGTCACATCTCCCGTACGACCCATCGTCCAGCTTGGCCAATGCCCGATCGATGTCCTCGATCGAGTGCGTGATGGATCGGGCGGTGGCGGTGGTGCTCAGCCGCTCGACGGCCTCGGTGGTGCCGTCGCCCACCCGCTTTCCAAACGACACGGCAGCACCGCTGGTGGGGGGTGCCGTCAGCCGGTCCAACTCGAGCTGCAGCTCCGCTTTGCGGTCGCTGAGCGTCCGGCGAAGGTCATTCACGAGATCAAACCTTAGGAAGCAGAGTCATCGGGCTTCACCCGTACAATGACGGCCGATGAGTTTCGAGACCCCAGGGGCCGTGGCCGATGCGCTGCGCTCGGTCGACTATCTGCCCGACGACCGCATCGCGCAGGTCGTCTTCCTCGCTGACCGCCTCGACAAGCCGATCCTGGTGGAGGGACCGGCTGGCGTTGGGAAGACCGAGCTGGCCAAGTCGCTGGCAAGGGTCACCGGGCGCGACCTGATCAGACTCCAATGCTATGAGGGCCTCGACGAGGCCAAGGCCCTCTACGAGTGGAACTACAAAAAGCAGCTCCTGAGGATCCAGGCCGACGTCGACCACGACTGGCAGGACATCGAACAGGACATCTTCTCGGAGGACTTCCTTCTCACCCGGCCTCTCCTCGAGGCCATTCGATCCGAGAATCCCGTGGTCCTGCTCATCGACGAGGTGGACCGGGTCGAGGTCGAGACCGAGGCGTTGCTCCTCGAGATCCTCTCGGATTTCCAGGTTTCGATCCCCGAATTGGGGACGATGGAGGCCCGGACCCAACCGATGGTGGTGCTCACCTCCAACAACACGCGTGAGCTCAGCGAGGCACTGAAGCGTCGGTGTCTGTTCCTTCACATCGATTACCCCGACGCCCAGAGGGAGCAGGAGATCCTCGCCGCACGTGTTCCCGGGCTGTCCGAGCACCTCGCGGCACAAGTGGCCAAGGTGGCCCGATCGATCAGGAGTCTCGACCTGAAGAAGGCACCCTCCGTCTCGGAGACAATCGACTGGGCCCGAACACTGCTCGCCCTCTCGATCGAAGACGTCGACGAGGCGATCCTCGGGGATACGCTGCACGTCCTCCTCAAGTACCAGTCCGACATCGAGAAAGCGGCGAAAGAGCTGACATCGAGCCCTCCCACGTAACGTGCTCGGGATAATCACTGGCTTCATCGACGAGCTGAGGGCTGCCGGTGTCCCGGTCTCGATGGTCGAGGCCATCGACGGGATGCGGGCGGTGGAGGCCATCGAGATCGGTGATCGGGTCGCCCTCCGCGAGACGCTACGAGCCACTCTGATCAAGAACCTGCGCCACGAGCGTGCCTTCGATACTGCGTTCGACGTCTACTTCTCGACTGTTCCCCAGCCGTCGTCCGAAGCAGGTGAGCAACGGGAGTACCTCGCTCAGCAGCCTGCTGACCGCTCTCATTCCGATGAGTCAGCGCCGTTCGACCTCGATGGGCTGCTTGAGTCGCTACTCGAAGCTCTGGCAGGCCTCGACGAGGATGCGATTCGGCGAGGCGCCCGCACGGCTGTCGATGAGCTGGCCGGGATGGAGCCGGGCCGCCCGGTCGGTGGGACCTATTACTTGTATCGGACACTGCGTCGCCTGGATCTGGCCGATCTGGAGGAGAGATTGCTCTCGGCCCTCACCGATGATCAGGACATCTCAGATTTCGATCGACGTCTGCTCCGCGAGGAGGTTGAGGCCAGAATCCAGCGTCTGCGAGAGGAGATCGAGGAGGAGATCCGACGTCGCCTCGTCGCTGATCGCGGCCGTGACGCGGTGGCTCGCACGTTGCGACGGCCACTCATCGAGGACGTGGACCTGATGCACGCCACGACCAATGATCTCCACGAGATGGAGGACGCCATCGGGCCGCTCACCAGGAAGCTGGCGGCCCGGCTGGCCCGCCGCCGCCGCATGCGGGCCGGGCGGCTCGACTTCCGCCGCACCATGCGCAAGTCCCTGGCGACCGGTGGTGTCCCTGCAGACCCACAGTTCCGTCATCCCCGGCCCCACCGGCCCGAGGTCTGGCTTCTTTGCGACATCAGCGGGTCCATGGCGACCTTTTCCCGGTTCACGCTCCAATTCACCCACGCCATGTCGACCCATTTCTCCAAGCTGCGCTCCTTTGCCTTTGTCGACACCATCGACGAGGTCAGCGACTTCTTCGGTCCGGGTGTCGATTTCGGCTCGGCGCTGCGACGAGTCACGACCGAGGCCGAGGTGGTGTGGCTCGATGGGCACTCCGATTACGGCAACTCCCTCGAGACCTTTCACACCCGGTATGGCCGCCAGCTAACCCCCAGGACCACGGTGATCATCACCGGCGACGCCCGAAACAACTACCGACCACCTCGTGACCGGGTGCTCGGCGACATCGCCGAGGCAGCTCGTGCTCTGATCTGGCTCAACCCCGAGCCGGAGGCATACTGGGACACCGGCGATTCTGCGATGTCGCACTATGCCGCCCACTGCACCTCCGTCCATGAAGTGCGGACTTTGCGCCAACTCGAGCAATTTATCGAGGGATTGACCTTGCCCGGACCCCGGCCCCTCCAGAATGTCTAAACCGTGAGAGGCTTTCTGCCGATGTTGTGGCACACGCCCATCAATGGGCAACAGGACCAGAGGTGAACTAAATGGGCTCGCGGATACTCGTTGTCGAGGACTCAGCCGTCATCAGACGGCTCATCGAAGTCTGTCTCCGCGCCGCCGATCTCGAGATCGTCACACGCGAGGATGGCAAGACCGGTCTCGCCGCTGTTGGCTCGGAGTCACCCGATCTGGTCGTCCTGGATATCGGACTTCCGGGCATGGACGGGTGGGAGGTCTTGGACCGGATCCGTCGGGACGAGTCGACGAAGAACATCCCGGTTGTCGTACTCACCGCCCACGCCGAAGAGGAATCCCGGCGGAGGGCCAACGAGGGCGGCGCAGATGCCTTCGTGACCAAGCCGTTCCAGCCCAACGACTTCCGCTCAACAGTTCTTTCGTTACTGGAGTAACAGTTTCCTCCCCCAGGAGCGAAGCGACCTTGGGGGACGTGGCCCGAAGGGCCGGAGGGGGTCCTACGCCTAGGCCGGTTCCTTGGCCATGACCTCGGCGAGACGCTGGGCCAGGTCGACTACCCGGTTGGAATATCCCCACTCGTTGTCGTACCACGACATCACTTTGACCAGGTTCCCGCCGAGCACCTGAGTGGCGCCCGCATCGAAGATCGATGAGTGCGGATTGCCGATGATGTCGGTCGAGACGATCGGATCTTCCACGAACTCAAGGATCCCGGCCATCGGCCCCTCCGCTGCAGCCCTGACCGCGGCGTTCACCTCGTCCACCGTCACATCACGATCGAGCTCGACGACCAGGTCAACCGTCGAACCGTCGGGCACCGGGACCCGCATCGCCATGCCGTCGAGCTTTCCGGCGAGATTGGGGATTACCTCTCCGATGGCCGCAGCGGCGCCCGTGCTCGTAGGGATGATGTTCTCCGTCGCCGCCCGGCTCCGGCGCAGGTCCTGGTGCGGGACGTCGGCCAGCACCTGGTCGTTGGTGTAGGCATGGACTGTCGTCATCACGCCTTTCCGGATGCCGAAGTTGTCGTCCAGGACCTTGGCCAGTGGTGCCAAGGAGTTCGTGGTGCACGAGGCATTGGAGACGATGATGTCGTCCGAGTCGAGCTGGTCGTCGTTGACCCCGAGGACGACGGTCTCATCGACCTTGTCCTTGGAGGGGACGGTGAGTATGACCCGCTTCGCGCCCGCTTCGATGTGCTTCTGGAGTGAGGCGCGGTCCCTGAAGACTCCGGTCGACTCGATGACGATGTCAACGTCGAGGTCCTGCCACGGCAAAGACGACGGGTCGCGCTCCATGAGCATCTTGATCTCGTGGTCCCCGACCCTCATGACACCGTCGTTCACGGTGACTTCTTCTTCGAACCGTCCCATCACTGAGTCGTACTCGAGGAGGTAGGCCAGGATGTCGTCATCGGAGAGGTCGTTTATGGCGACGACTTTGAGGCCCGAGTCGGGTCGCGTGGCGATGATGCGGAACACCGCTCGCCCGATGCGCCCGAACCCATTGATTGCGACGTTTGCCATGTTCATTCTCCGTTGAGGTAGGAGGCGATCATCCCGGTGACCTCTACCACCCTGTTTGAGTAGCCCCACCCGTTGTTGAACCAGGTGATGGTCTTCACGAGAGTGCCCCCGGTCACCATGGTGGCCAGGCTGTCGTAGACACCTGAGTGGGCGATCGATCTCACATCTGAGGAAACAATCGGATCGGCCACATATTCGATGATTTCCTGGTACTTGCTCTCACACGCCGCCTTCACCACCGAGTTGACTTCTTCCTCGTCGGTGGCGCGCTCGACATCGACGACCATGTCAACGGTGGAGCCATCGACCACCGGTACGTTGAGGGCGACCACCGCGAGCTTGTCTTCGAGCTCGGGAAGCACCTGGGTGATGATCTCGGCCGAATTCGTCTCGGCGGGGATGATGTTCTCCCCGGCAGCCCGGGACGTCCGGTAGGAGTCGGTCGGCACATCTGCCAGCCGGCCGGCATTGGACATCGCCTTCACCACCGTCATGTAGGCGCGCTTGATCCCGAGCTCGTCGTTGATGGTTTTCAAGATCGGTGCGGCGGCGTTCGATGTGTTGGACCCAAGGGCTACCTGGTCCACGTCAGGAGCCAGCACGTCGTCGTTGATCCCTCGAAGCAGCAGCGGGATCTCACCCGGGATCTCGGGGCTCGAGGTCAGGATGACCTTCTTCGCCCCGGCCTTGAGGTGCTGTTCGAGGGCTTCCTTGGTTCGATAGCGGCTGGTCGTCTCGAGAACGACGTCCACCCCGAGCTCGCCCCAGTCGGCATCGCCCGGCTCCCTGGCGTTCAGCCAGGCCACCCTCCTGTCGCCGTAGGAGAGGGTGCCATCGGCGTAAGACACGGGCGCCGGGAACCGGCCGTAGATGGAGTCGTACTTGAGGAGGTAGGTGAGGGCCTCGGGATCGGCGATGTCGCTGATCGCGACGATGTCGAGGTCGGCTCGATTGTGGAGGAGACGCATCACGTTCCGCCCGATTCGGCCAAAGCCCATCAGCCCTATCCGGGTTGTCATCATCGATCGATTCCTTTCTGCGTGCCTGAAACTAGTGCTCATACCCCTTGGCGACCCAAACCGGCATCGGTAGGTTCAGGTTCGGGAGGGTTGAGATGTTGTTGGCTTTGGCCCTGAGCGCCATATGCCTCGTCGCCCCGGTCGACGGACCGGTCATCAACGAATATGCCCCGGTCGGTTCATATGGCGGCCACTGGGGCATCGATTACGCAGCGGCTGCCGGCACGTCGGTGCTCGCACCGACCTCCGGCCGGATAACCTTCGCCGGCTCGGTGGCGGGGATGAGAACGGTCACCATCGAACCGGTCCCGGGGTTCAAGGTCTCATTGAGCTATCTCTCAGAGATCAACGTGTCGTCGGGCGACGTGGTCGATCGGGGCGATGCGATCGGCACTTCCGGCTCCCCACACGGGTTCGAAGGCGTTCATCTTTCGACCCGGATCGACGGCGAGTACGTAGATCCCGAGACCCAACTCGGATGCCGTGATACGGACATCACCCGGGCGCTCCGCTTGGTGACGCCGCCGGGGCCGTATGCTCGCCAGCGTGCGCACCGGGATCCTGGGCGGGACCTTCGATCCGATCCATATCGCCCATCTTCACGCCGGGGAGACGGCGTTGTTCGCAGTCGACCTCGATCGCGTCCTGTTCATGCCCGCCGGGGACCCGTGGCAAAAAGGGACACGTGAGCTCACTCCCGCCGCCCAACGTCTGGAGATGACGAGACTTGCCATCGCGATGACGGACCGATTCGAGTCAGACGATCGTGAGATCGATCGCGACGGCCCCACCTACACCATCGATACGTTGCTCACATTCCCGCCGGACGAGGAGCTCTTCCTGATCCTCGGTGCCGACGCCGCCCTCGGGCTTCCCACCTGGCACCGATGGGGGGAGATCGTCGAGAGGGCTGGCCTCCTCGTGGTCCCCAGACCGGGGACCGACCTTGCCGCGGTGGCCGCCATGTTGCCCGCGGCAACCATCTTGGACATGTCGGCGCTGGATATCAGCTCCACATCCATCCGCTATTTGGCCGCTACGGGGCGGCCCTACCGTTTCTTGGTGCCCGAGGATGTTCACCGCTACATCGAGAGCACCGGCCTCTACGCGCAAATGTGGGCAGGCGATATGGTGGGGAGCGCAAACGACCAGGAGGAACCCTCGTAGATAGCGGAAGAGAACAGGCCCGGGTGGCGGCGGACGCCATCTTCAGCAAAAAGGGCATGGACATCGTGTTGCTCGACGTAGAAGGGCTGTTCGTTCTCTCCGATGTCTTCGTGATCGCCACCGGGACCTCGCGTCCGCATGTCCAGTCGCTGGCCGAGCATGTCGAGGAGCGGATGTCCCAAGAGCTCGGTATCAAGCCTCTACGGAGCGAGGGTCGGACCGAAGCCGAGTGGGTGCTCCTGGATTTCGGCGATGTCATCGTCCACCTCTTCCAGGCGTCGGCTCGTGAGTTCTACGGTTTGGAGCGGTTGTGGGCCGACGCGGCAAAGGTCGATTGGGCGGAGCCGGTAGTCGCCGACGGATGACGATTGAGCCTTGGACGATGGCTCGCCGTAAAATGCAGGTTCCCGTACATGGGGCTGTAGCTCAGCCTGGCAGAGCACCTGACTGGCAGTCAGGGGGTCAGGGGTTCAAATCCCCTCAGCTCCACAATCGAAACCCCCGGCAGCCAGTTGTTGGTCTGCCTCGCGCCAGGTCTCCCGTAGCGATCGAACCCCAAGGCGAGGAAGGGGGTTCTCACGACCCCCACCAGAATCAAGGGCGGGTTTGCTCGGCGCAGCAATGGGGAAAGGAACTTTGGGAGTGTGGGAGTCACCTCTCCTCCCGGTCTGGCGACTCCCTACCCGCGGAGAATCCCCTGGTCCACCACCGGGGGATTCGTCGCTTCAGGGCATCGGCGGGATGTTCTGGTTGAGGCGGAAAAGATTGTTCGGGTCGTAGTTGGCCTTGACCCGACGTAGCCGGTCCCAGGTTGCTCCCGGGTAGGCAGCTCGTATCCGCTCCTGACCCTCGTCGGAGAGGAACCCGACGTATCCACTGAGATCGCCGTTGCTCAGGGCTTTGGCGAAGTCGGACACCCACTCCTCGCGTTGAGGACGGTCGTCCGGGCCCTCGTAGAACGACGCCACGTTGATCATCATCTTCCGATCGCGGTGTGCGAACGCCGTACTGTCGTTGGGTACCCGGGCCATGGCACCGCCCAGAACGCGAAGTTGAGCAACCCGCATCGGTGCGTTCGAATCTTCGAGGAATCCGAGGATGGTCTCGGCGGTCGCCTGATCGAAGTCGTCGGCCCACAGGGTCCGGGCCACCGCGAGCGGCCGGTACTCCTCGTCTTCCGGCCCATAGATCTCCGGATAAGGCATCTCTTGGACCATGTCGGCGATCGGCTGTGCGAGGCCGCGGAACCGGTCCATCACCTTCTGCCCTTCATCGATATCGCCGCACCACGCCACCAGCGCCATGATCACGAGGCTGCCATGGATCTCCTCAGGGACGAATGGCAAGGGCGGGCAACTCATGACGTTGGCGATGGTCGACAGCTCGTCGGGAGCCAGCTCCGCTTCGGCGATGAACCCGACGATCGTGTCCGTGGTTGCGGGGAGAACCATCATCCCACCGACGATCTTGTCCAGAGGCTGCAGCCCAAGCTTGAATTTGGTGGCGACCCCGAAATTGCCGCCACCTCCTCTGATGGCCCAGAAGAGGTCGGCATGAGACTCCTCGTCCGCGCGAACGACTTCGCCGTCGGCCGTCACCACCTCGGCGGCAAGTAGGGAGTCGATGGTCATGCCGTGCTTGCGGACCAGGAACCCGATTCCGCCCCCGAGGGTGATTCCGCCCAGCCCCACCGATCCGGTGTCCCCGAGCCCGGTGGCCAAGCCAGCGGCGTTGGTCTCGTTGCTGTACTCGGCGGCGGTGAGACCGGAATCGGCCCATGCGGTCCTGGACTCGACATCGATCTCGAGCGACTTGAGACCCCTCAGATCCATCACAATCCCGCCATCTGTGGTGCTGTGCCCCGCGGCACTATGACCACCACTGCGGATGGCGAGATCGAGACCTGTCTCACGCGCGGTGCTTACGACGGTGGCTATGTCGCTCGTGTTCGCCACCTGCGCGATCACCGCTGGGCGGATGCCGTCGTAGACGGGGACGAAGAGCCGCTGGGCATCGTCGTATCCAGTGTCGTCAGGTGCGAAGAGCTGTCCTGTCAGTGCTCGGCGCAGACTTTCGACATCGAGATTGCGGCTGGCTGCGATGGCCATGGGCTGACCTCCTTGTTCCTGCTCAAACCCATACATCCTTTACAACGAACGGTCTCCGACCAAATCGACAGGTAGCGTCGACGAATGCGACCCGACCAGCCCCATGGCCCATCGACATACTCGATCGTGGGTGCCGACCCCGAGGCGGGGGAGTGTGGGGTCGCGGTTCAGTCGAAGTTCCTCGCAGTGGGTGCGTTCGTTCCTTGGGCTCGGGGAGGGATCGGAGCCGTGGCCACTCAGGCATACGCCGAGATCACCTACGGGAGCCGAGGGCTGGACTTGTTGGAATCCGGGCTCTCACCCGACGACACAATCGATCGTTTGACCGGCGACGACCAGATGCGGAGCCATCGACAAGTCGGAGTGGTAGCGGCCGACGGCCGCAGCGCCTCGTACACCGGGGAGGAGTGCTTCGAACACGCCGGCGGTGTCACCGGGGAGAGCTTCGCTGCCCAGGGCAACATCCTGACCAATGCCGAGGTCCCCGAGGCCATGGCCTCCCAGTTCCGTGACTCCCGGGGCGGGCTGGCCGAACGCCTCCTAGGGGCTCTAATGGCCGGTGAGACGGCCGGGGGAGAGAAGCGGGGCATGGAGTCGGCCGCTCTGCTCGTGGTGCGGCCAGGAGGCGGGTACGGGGGGAACCACGATCGCTGGCTCGATCTCCGTGTCGATCACTCCGAAACTCCGATCGAGGACCTGCGGGGGCTTCTCGATCTCCATACGCTGTACTTCGGTCGAACAGCGGAAGACGAGCTCCTTCCCTTCGACGCTGGTCTGCGGGCCGAGTTGGGCCAGATCCTCGATTCGATCGGATGGTCGGATCCAGGCGACTCTCTCGGAGAAAGAATTCAGAGTTGGCTGGGTTGGCACAATCTCGAGGAGCGCTGGGTGGGGACCGAACGCATTGACCCCGTGGTACTTCGAGAGCTTCGCTCGGCCGCGGGCGGCGTAGCCTCCCCGGAATGATCGTCGACGCCGCCTGTTATCAGCTCGGACACAGGGTCCCCGGCGAATTCGACTACCAGGAGGCGGGGAGACTCATCAACGAGTCCGACACGTTTGCCTGGGTGGGTCTGCACGAGCCGAGTCCGGAGGAGTTCGAGAAGGCCGTCAAGACCTTCAATCTTCACGAGCTAGCAGTCGACGACGCATTGAAGGCACACCAGAGACCCAAGCTGGAGACTTTCGACGAGACACTTTTTGTCGTGACGAAGCCGGCCCGGTATGCAGACCCGGTTGAGATCGTCGAGTTTGGTGAGATCCTGATTTTCGTGGACCCGAACTTTGTCGTGGCAGTCCGCCACGGTGAGGCAAGCCGGCTCATCGAGGCCCGGCACAAGCTCGAGGCCGATCCAGGGCGGCTTGCCTGCGGCTCAGGCTCGGTCCTCCACGCCATCCTCAATCAGGTGGTGAGGGATTACGCAGTAGTCCTCGACGAACTGGGAGCCGATATTCGGGCCATCGAGGAAGACGTCTTCTCGTCGAAGGGGGACTCTGAGCGCATATACCGGCTCAAGCAGGAGGTCCTCAGTTTCCACGAGGCGGTGGAGCCCCTCGAGGAGCCGCTGGACCTGCTGGCTACGGATGATTTCAAGGCCATCGACCCGAGCCTGAAACCCTACTTCCGGGACGTTCTCGACCATCTCCTTCGGGTGCTGAGCAGGATCAATGTGTACCGGGACACGCTCACCTCGGTCCTCGCCGCGAATCTCACCCAGGTCAGTCTTCGTCAGAACGAAGACATGCGAAAGATCTCCGCTTACGTCGCCATCGCCGCCATACCTACGTTGCTCGCCGGGATCTGGGGGATGAATTTCGAGCACATGCCCGAGATCAGCGCTGTCTGGGGATACCCGGCGGCACTGCTGATCATGGGCGGGGTCTGCCTCTTTCTCTATACCCGTTTCAAGAAGAGTGGCTGGCTCTGAGGAGGCATGGGGGGGATTCCCCATGCTGAACCTTTGACGCTTCGACTGTTCGCTGCTCAAATTGTCGGTGAGCTCGTCGGCAGCTGAAAGCGGAGCCATGACAGGAATGCACAAAATCGAGAATCGCCCGTCCGGGCGCATGTGCGTCTGTCCTCGCTCTCGGGCGGCTGTGACGAGCGACCTCATTCGCTCGTAGGGACGTCAGGCTCCCGAGAGTCATCGAGAAGATCCTCGAGACGTCCTGCTATTCGAGAACCGACCAGATCAGGAGGAAGAAGATGACGACGACCGACACGCCGGTCAACAACGGAGTGAACGTACAGGCACTCCTCGATGCCAGAACCGCCCTCGTCGACGCCCCGGAGGCGGCCCAATTCACTTGGAAGGCATCCACCGAATGGGTGGGCGGCACCCACAGTCATTCAGAGGTCACTGAGTTCTTCGGTCTGGGCGGTGATCAGACCCATCGCACCACATTCAGCTTCGACGCCGATCATCCCGAGGTGTTCGCCTCCGAGGACAATGGAGCGACTCCCGTCGAATTCGTGCTCGTGGGGCTGGCCAGCTGTCTGACTGCCGGTGTGGCCGCAGTGGCCCAGAATCGCGGGATCCAGCTCAACTCGGTGAAGGCCACGATCGAAGGTGATATGGATGTCCTCGGCATCCTCGGTGGTGACCCAGAGGTCCGCAACGGGTTCAATGACATCAAGGTGAAGTACGACATCGATGCCGACGCCTCGCAGGAAGACATCGAGGCTCTCGTGGCACAGTCACAGAAGCGGTCAGCGGTGTTCGATGTGATCACCAACCCGACCAACGTGACTGTCGAGGTCAACTGAGCACAACACCCACACGCACTACGACAGTCGTGATCGGCGCTGGTCACGCCGGACTCGCCGTCAGCCATTTCCTCGGCCAGCGCTCGATCGACCATGTCGTGATCGAGCGCGGGGAGGTGGCGAACACCTGGCGCACCGAGCGCTGGGATTCGCTGCGTCTGCTCACTCCCAACTGGCAGAGCCGCCTGCCGGGGCACGAGTACGACGGCGATGATCCCAACGGCTACATGACCATGCCCGAGGTGATCGAGTTCATCGACTCCTATGCAAAGACCGTCGATGCGCCGTTGCGGACCCACACCACCGTCAAGTCATTGCGACCCAATCACGATGGGTACGAAACGGTGACCGACGACGGGACGTGGTCGAGCCCGACCGTGATGCTGGCGACCGGCGGATTCAACCTGGCCAACATCCCGGCCATTGCTCACGACGTACCCGGGTCTATCGAGACGGTCACGCCGCTGCAATACCGCGGGCCGGATCAGCTTCCTGACGGCGACGTTCTGGTGGTAGGCGCTTCCGCCACCGGAATCCAGATCGCAGAGGAGGTGCATACCTCGGGCCGGCCGGTGACGCTGTCCGTGGGGGAGCACGTCCGATTACCGCGGGTATATCGCGGCCAAGACATCATGTGGTGGCTGGATCGAACGGGAGTTCTCGATGAGCGTTACGACGAGGTAGACGACCTGGTCCGCGCCCGCAACATCCCATCGCCGCAGTTGGTGGGGACGCCGGAGCGAAGAACCCTCGACCTCAATGTCCTGACCGACCAGGGGGTGCGATTGGTCGGCCGTGTGGCCGGAATCGTGGATGGAAGAGCACAATTGTCGGGCTCGCTGCGAAACCTGTGCAACCTCGCAGATCTCAAGATGGACCGTCTACTCGGAACCATCGACGATTGGGTTCTGGAGCAGGGGTTGGAGCGAGAAGTCGAGGCGCCCCATCGATTCGCGCCGACCCGAGTCGAGGAATCGCCGCCCCTGAGTCTCGATCTTGCCAATGGCCGAATTGCGACGATCATCTGGGCGACCGGCTTCCGCCCCGATTATTCGTGGCTCCACGCCCGCGTCCTCGACCGAAAGGGACGGCTGAGACACGACGCCGGTGTGGTCACGGGTGCGCCGGGTCTCTATCGGATCGGATTGAACGTGTTGCGAAGACGCAAATCGACCTTCATCCACGGCGCCGGGGACGACGCCCACGACCTCACCGACCATCTCGCTGCCTACGTAGGAGTTGGCGCCCCGGTCTGACCTCCGACTTCAGGAGGCCCTCAGACTTCTCTGACCGACGGTCAGCCGAACGATCCCGCAACCGGCAGGAGCGGGGGATCACCGAGCGGGAACGAGTTGTCGGCGATCCCTTGCGTGTTGGTGTGGCGGAAGTAGAAGGTGGCATTGTCGGGTCGGAAGAGTGCGGGGGTGGAGAACCCGACACCGGTCCAGTCGCCCGCGACCAGACGGTCGCCCGGGTCGCCGAACAGATACTCGTTGTCGGCGATGCCTTGAGTGTGAGTGTTGCGGAAATACACAAGCCCGGTCGTCTCTCGATGGAGTCCCACCGTGTCGATCCCGTTGCCGTCGAAGTCGCCGGCGAATGGCTTGTCCCCCGGGTTCCCGAAGAAGTACGTGGTCTCGGCGGCCCCCGCCCCCGCCGAACCGGAGCCGAGACGATTTATGACGTAAACCCTGCCCTCTGAGGGCCGGTAGATGGAGACCGTGTCGCAACCGTCGCCGTCGAAATCGCCGGCGATGGGCAGGTCGCCCGGGTTCCCGAAGAAATAGCTCACATCCGCAATTCCCTGGGTGTTCGAGTTACGCAAGTAGACGAAGCCGTCCGACCGTCGATAAAGGCCCGGTGTGTCGATCCCGTCGCAATCCCAGTCACCCATGAACGGGCTATCACCCGGGTTGCCGTAGAAAAACGAGCTCATGACCCCACCCCGGCGCAGATGCCAGACCCCACTGGCCGGATCGACCAGCCCGATGTCCTCGCGTGCCGGTCCGAACACGAAGTCCTTACCGATGGCGAACTTGACCATCACCGCGTCACCCGCTTCGAGGATGATGTTGGCCCGACGCATAGTGCCCCCGAGATTCTCCAGGGGCAGATCGCCCCTCACCCCATCGGACGAGCGCAACACTCGGAGGTGGTCGGCCAACTCGGCCGGCACGCCAGCGAAGTCGAAGGTGAGGTGGATGACCCCGGTATCGCTCGAGCCGGGCAGTGAGGGCTCGCCCCGCCGCACCGAATGGGTGTGCCGGGCGTTCTGCACCACCATGTAGCGGGTCCCCCATTCGTCGACGAAGAAGCCGAGCAGGATCTCCAGAGGCGGCTGGCCTGGCGCCGGCGCCACGTTGACGAGGTGGGGGAACCCCCCGGCCCCGGGGGCCCAGGCGGCGACGTCTACGGGTTGGATCGGGTGGCCGCCCTTGATGAACCTGACGTCGGTCGAGGTAAGCCTGGTGACCGCCTTACCAAGGTTGGCGAGTCGTTCGTTGACTTCGGAGACGATCTGATGATGCGGGGTCGGCGAAGATCCCCAGGTGCCCGTCGGCTGGTTGAGGATGGAGCCTCCCCACTGTGTGGCGGTGGGATGGCCAGCCGAGGCTGCCTGGTAGAGGAACCAGTGATGACCGCTGTAGCCGAAAGTCAGACCGGCCATGGCCTGCCAGAGCAGGTCGGAGCGGGTGTGGGTCGGCTGGCAATCCGTCTCCGGCCCGATGTAGGCATTGAGGTACTCCCAGTAGGGCACACCTTTGGCCAACCCGGCGTTGCGGAAGGTCTGCAAAACCGTGTAATGGGCGATGTCCAGGTTGTAATCACCGGTGCTGATCAGATCGCCGTCGCCGGCCCCCACGTAGGCCGAGATGATCGCGTTGCGGCCCGCCGCGTCCCCGCCGCTCGGGTCGGGCACCCAGTAGCTGAGATTGGTGAACACCAGTGCCTCGGGATCATGGGCCCGAACCCGGCTGATCCCGTTGTTGATCTCGTTCATCATGGCGACCGAGGTCGGCTCATCGCCCACCTGGTAGCCGATGCGCCCCGGGTTGTTCGGGGGGAGGCCCCCGACCAGACTGCCGCTGTCGACGAACTGAGAGCCGTTCCACACGGCGGAGTTACCGTTGTTTTCCAGCCAAGTGAGGTAACCCATGCCGCGTCGATGCCCCAGCCAACCTTCGACCTGAGGCGGCCCGTCCTTCCATAGATGGGCGGCGTTGGCCCCGAACGTCCCCAGATACCGATCGACCACGCTCCTGGGCGGGTTGGGTACGGAAGCGACCAACGAGGTGATCGGCATGGGATGCAGACGGAGCCAGTCCTTGGCTCTGGTGCTGGTCACTGCAGATGGGGTGAACGCGGGTGCGGACTCCACTGCCTGCGTCGGGAGGCTCGGGCAGGGAGGGGTCTGTGCCGTGGCCCGCTCGCCGGGGACGAACAGAGTCGTGGCGACAAGGGCGAGGATCAGGCTCGCCCTACGGAGTCGGATGGCAGCCGACATCGGCGCCACCATAGGGTTCGCTCCGTTTTAAGCCACACAAGGCATGTTCAGCCGGCGAGGAGCTCCTGGTACAGCTCCAGGTTGTCGGGCCCGAAACACACGAACGTCACGGTTTCGACTGTGCCCGGGTCGTGTGCCACCCATGCTGTGACTGAAGCGATCGCAGTCGTCGCCGCCAGGGGTTTCGGGAAGTGGTAGACCCCGGTCGAGATATTGGGGAAGGCCACGCTTTTCGCCCCTGCTTCCCTGGCGGCTTCGAGACTGTTTCGGTAGCAGGAGGCCAGCAATTCGATCGCCTCCTCCTCGGGCACCGAGCCCCAGATCGGGCCCACGGTGTGCACCACATGGCGGGCCGGCAGATCGCCGGCAGTCGTGATCACGGCCTGTCCGGTCGGCAATGGGCCTTGTCGAGCCACTATCTGCTTGCACTCGGCCAGGATGGCCGGCCCGCCGGCGCGGTGGATCGCACCATCGACTCCGCCGCCACCCATCAACGAGGAGTTGGCCGCATTGACGATCACGTCGGCATCGACGGTGGTGATGTCACCCTGAACGGCCTCGAGAGGGGTCACGACCCGACTGTAGGAAGATTTCCCCCGTCCCCGGCTTCGCCGGTACCCCCCCTTCAGGGGAGAAACTCAGGCGACTGCGCTGGGAGAGTGGAGCCGGATCACAGAACCGAGTAGAGCGGACTCCTCGGTGCGGGAGAAGGCCCGGCGTCTCACCGCTTCGGCAACGGCGTCCCGGCGCGGGTTGGGACCGCGGCCGAAGGCGTGGAGGGCGGCCTCGGTGCTCATCACCGCGGCACGGAACGGATCGGGGAGGACCGCGTTCAGGGCGACCAGCCAAACCGACCTGGTGACCCTCGAAGCTGCCTCGAGACCGGTCATGAGAGCTCGCTCGATCGAGGCCAGCTCGTTTTCCCGACCCGCCGCCACCAGAGTCAAGGCCTGATGGAGGAGGCGCTGGATCAGTTCTCGGGCCGGCTCGGTGAGATCGGGGAGGTGATAGCGGAAGACGATCGAAGCGCAGTCGATGGCGTAGAGCCGAGCATATGGCTCGTCCCATTCTCCGAGGCGGTAGCGCTCGACCTCGAGAAGTGCGGAAATGGTGTCGAGGCCGTCATAACGGCTCGCCATCATCCCGCCCGCTTCCACATGGTTTGGTGCCACCATCACCGTTGTCCTAGCCCTTTCCTGGAAACCCAATTGCTTGTCCTGTGGATAATCCACAATTTCCGAGGATTTGGGCATGGGCCGCATGGCCCATTCTTTCCACAACCAACTGAACTAGTCCTCTAGACCCAGAGACATGCCGGGATTGTGCAGACCCCCGGCTAGATTGCCCCGCTTACCGCCGAACCCGGCACGTGCCGGGTGGGGGGAACCAAACCCCATCAGGGGCGAATCCCGGCACCTAGGGCCGGGTAGGGCGAACTTCCAGCCCGAGCCCGTCAGCTAACTCCCAAGGCGACAGAGGAAGAAAAAGAGGCACCGACTTTGGAGACGTTCAGCGCCGCCTCCCACGGTGAGGTTCTGCAACTCGTGATACAGATCGCGGTACTGCTCGCCGCTGCTCGCTTCCTCGGCGGTCTGGCGCGGAGGATGGGCCAACCGGCGGTGGTCGGCGAGATCCTGGCCGGGGTGATCCTGGGCCCGTCGTTGCTCTCGGGACTGGTCCCATGGATCGGCGATTGGATCCTGCCCCAGACCGAGGCCCAGGGTTACATGCTCGAGGTCGTGGCCCTCATCGGAGTGATGTTGCTGCTCGTCATCACCGGTCTCGAGACGGACCTATCCCTGATTCGGCGCCGCATCGGTGTGGCGCTCGGGGTGGCGGTGGGAGGACTGGTGGTTCCCTTCGCTTCCGGGCTCGCGCTCGGTTTCGCCATCCCCGAGGAGCTCCTCGTGGATCCTGGAGATAGAACCGTTTTCGCGCTCTTCGTGGCAACCGCGTTGTCGATCTCCGCGATCCCGGTCCTGGCCAAGATTCTCATGGACCTCGATCTCATGCGCCGGGAGTTCGGTCAGACACTGCTTGCGGCCGGGATGATCGACGACATCACGGGGTGGACGCTCTTGGGGCTGGTGACGGCCCTGGCCAGTGCCGAGGCGCTCACCGCCGGCACGGTGGTGGTGACGATCGCCATGGTGGTCGCCTTCATCCTGGCCACCATCACCGTCGGACGGTTGCTGGTCGACCGCGGCCTGGGCCTGATTCAGGACCGATTCCGGGGCCGGGACGCCATCCTGACGCTCGTTGTCGTGCTCGCATTCGCCTGGGGAGCCTTGTCCCAAGCTCTCCGGTTGGAGCCGGTAATCGGAGCCTTTGCGATTGGGATCTTGTTCGGTCGTCTGCCCCGCCTCCCCACCGACGTGGTGCACAAGTTGGAGAGCATGGCCCTGGCGGTGTTTGCACCGATCTTCTTCGCCGTGGCCGGCTTGAAGGTGAATCTCGGCGCGATCTTGGATCCGGACCTCATCTTCGTGGCAGTTCTGGTCATCCTCGTGGCGACATTCGGCAAAGTGGCCGGCGCTTACGCCGGCGCCCGATACATCGCCGGCCAGGATCACTGGTCGGCCCTGGCTTATGGCGCCGGTCTCAACGCCCGCGGCGCGGTCGAGATCATCATCGCCACCATCGGTCTCTCGCTCGGGATCCTCACCACCGAGATGTTCTCGATCATCGTGCTGATGGCGGTGGTGACTTCGATCGCGGCGCCGGCCGGTCTTCGGT
This sequence comes from uncultured Acidobacteriota bacterium, assembly GCA_963810465.1. Classification (GTDB taxonomy): domain Bacteria; phylum Actinomycetota; class Acidimicrobiia; order Spongiisociales; family ZC4RG35; genus JARDZU01. Next base: position 122,686 of record CAWENM010000003.1, read on the forward strand.
ACTGCCTGGCCCGGGTCGCGCCGGTCGATGAGGAAGAGCTGAGGTTGGCGCGGGAGGAAGTGCTCAAAGGCAGCTTCCTCGCCGGTTTGAAACGGGTACTGGTGCCTGTGAGGCCCCGCATCGGTCAGGTGGGCACTCAGACAATCCAGGCTGTTCTGGTGGCGAGGCTGGGGGAGGCCAGCGACATATCGACCACCCTTTTGGCCGTGGCCGGGGATCAGGACCGCGTTCTGGCCGGCGCCTATCTCAATTCGCTCCGCGCCGTCTTCAGGGATCGGGGGACCACCACTCGCATCGTCTCCAGCCACGATCCGGTGGAGGCGATCCTGCACGAGGCTGAAGCCGACTATGACCTGCTCGTGATCGGAACGCCAACGATGAGTGGCACGGGCGAAGGGGTGTTCGGGCCGGTCATCGACGACCTGATCAAGCTGTCCCGCACCCCAACCCTGGTGGTGCGAGGGGAGAACGTTCCCGAGGAATGGGCTCCCACCCGGATACTGGTGCCGGCCAGTTCCAGCACGAGCTCCCGAAACGCTGCGGACCTAGCCTTCGCCATCGCGGGAGCGGATGCAGTGGTGACCGGGGTGCATGTGGTGACGCCGTCTCGCCTCTCAGGGATGCGACCCAATGTCGCGCTCGATGTCACCGCCGAATTCGAGATCCTGGCGACGCGCATGGGACAGCATGTCGAGACGGAGGTCCGGGAGGCCGAGGACATCGAGACGGGGATCCTCGACGCGCTGGTCGAATTCGATGCGGACCTGCTGGTCCTCGGCACCAGTGTCCGTGCCGGCACCACTCACCTGCACCTCGGCCCGCGGGTCGAGTATCTGACCCGGTTGGCGCCCTGTCCGGTCGTGATCCTGAACAGCTAGGCGTACCGCTTGCCGGGGAGGCGCTCGCGCGTCGGCCAGATGGCAATCCATCGGCCTCCGGTCGGCGTGCGAAGTCCGTGCTCGGTGTCGGGCGGGATGAATACAACGTCGCCCGGACCAATGTGCGCGATGCCGCGGGCGCCATGCAGCTCGATTTCTCCCTCCAGGACGATGATCGCCTCCGGCTCGCCCGGGTGGATGTGAGTCGCCACGCTGTCGTCGGGCTCGGCCGTCACCTCACCGAAGCTCCACCGGTCACCTGTGTCGGCTGCCGAGACGATCTCACGGATGAAAGAGTTGTTGCCCGGCCTCAGGACGCCATCGGTAGGACCCGTGATCCGCATCCCGTCGAGCTCTCGTATCAAAGTCGCGTCCGACTACGCAGGGCTGATCGCGAGGTCCCCGGCGCGAAGCCAGCAGGCCGCCTGGTGATGAGGGCCCTGGGGTGAATCCATCAGCCGGGGATCTTCGACATCGCAGAGGCCTTGTCGGGCGATGGGGCATCGCGGATGGAAATGACATCCGCGCGGTGGGTTTAGCGGCGAAGGGATCTCCCCTTGCAGGATCCGTCGGTTTCGTGGGCGGTCGGGATCGGCGATCGGGATCGCCGAAAGGAGAGCCTCGGTGTAGGGGTGGAGCGGGTTGCGGTACAGAGTGTCCCGATCGGTCAACTCCACAACACGTCCGAGGTACATGACCGCGACCCGATCCGAGATGTGCTCGACGACAGCGAGATTGTGAGCCACGAAGAGAAGAGTCAGGTTGAGCTCTTCCTGGAGCTCGGTGAGAAGGTTGAGGACCTGGGCCTGCACCGAGACGTCCAGCGCTGAGACCGGCTCGTCTGCCACCACCAGATCAGGCTTCAGGATCAGCGCGCGCGCGATGCCTATTCGCTGACGCTGGCCACCCGAGAACTCATGGGGGTAGCGGCTGGCATGCGACGGCCGGAGGCCGACCAGCTCCAGCATCTCTTTCACGCGCTCTTGCTGCTCATCCTTGTTCCCGATGCCATGGAGCCGGAGACCTTCGGCGATGGCGGGCCCGACCTGCGATCTCGGGTCTAGCGAGCCGTATGGGTCCTGGAAGATGATCTGGACCCGGCGACGGAATGGCTTGAGGTCGTTGCCGGAGAGATGGGTGATGTCCTCACCGTCGAACTGGATCGTGCCGGACGTCGGTTCCATCAGGCGGGTGAGCATGCGGCCGAGAGTGGTCTTGCCGCACCCGGACTCGCCGACGAGTCCCAGCGTTTCCCCTCTGAAGATGTCGAGGGAGACACCGGCCACAGCCCTGACGGTGGCCACCTGACGTTGCAGGATGCCCCCCCGAACTGGAAACTCCTTCACCAGGTCGCGTATCTCGACCAGCGTTTCAGGCATCGGGATCCTCGACCTTCTCCGGTCCGTAGTAGAGCCAACACCGGACCTTGTGCCCGTCCTCTACCTCGCGAAGGTCTGGCTCGATCTCAGTGCAGATCTGGAGCGCGTTCTCCACCCGGGGCCCACACCGCGGTGCGAACCGGCAACCCTTCGGGAGGTCGATCATCGACGGCACGACGCCGGGGATCACATCCAACTGCTCCCGGAGCGACCCCAACACGGGGATCGAGCCGATCAGCCCTTTGGTGTACGGGTGAAGCGGGTTCCTGAAGAGGCTTCGGACATCGGTCTCTTCGACGATCTCGCCGGCGTACATCACTGAAACCCGGTCGGCCATCTCGGCCACGATCCCCAGGTCGTGGGTTATGAGAATGACCGATGTGTTCGACGTTTTTTGGAGGTCCCGGATGAGGTCGAGGATCTGTGCCTGGATGGTGACGTCGAGCGCCGTCGTGGGCTCGTCGGCGATGAGCAGCTCTGGCTCGCATGCCAGTGCCATGGCGATCATGATCCTCTGAGCCATCCCTCCCGACAGCTCGTGCGGGTATGCCTCGGCCCGGCGTTTGGGATCGGGGATCCCGACCTTCGAAAGCATCTCGATGACCTTCGCCTCCTCGACCTCTGTGCTCCAGTCACGATGAAGCTCGAAGACTTCCTTGATCTGGGCACCGGCCCGGTACACCGGGTTCAGAGCCGACGTTGGCTGTTGAAAGATCATCGAGATGTGCTCGCCCCGCAAGGCTCTAACCTCGGCCGCCTTCATCAGGGCGATGTCCTTGCCGCCGAAGAGGATCTCTCCGGCAACCACCTTCCCGGGATGCGGGATCAGACCCATGATCGAGAGCGAGGTCACCGACTTCCCGCAACCCGATTCCCCAACGAGACCGAGGACCTCCCCGCGCTTGACGTGGAAGTCGGCTCCGTCCACGGCTTTGACCACACCTTGGCGGGTGTCGAAATGCGTCTTCAGCCCTTTCACGTCGAGCAGAACCTCGCCTGCAGGCACGGGTAGAGGCGCGTCGGTGTCGATGGCGCTCTCGGGAAGGGGTCTGGCTGCGCTCACTTGTTGAGTGTGGGATCGAGGGCGTCGCGCAGCCCGTCACCCATCAGGTTGAAGCCAAGGACGGTGATCATGATGGCGAGGCCGGGGAAGATCATCAGATGGGGGGCGGTGAAGATCCGGTCTCGTTCCTCGGCGAGCATCGATCCCCACTCGGGAGTCGGGGGGACGGCACCAAGCCCCAGGAACCCCAGGGCAGCTGCTTCCAGGATCACGGTGGCGATGCCGAGTGTGCCGAGGACAACGAGCGGAGTCAGGGCATTGGGAACAACCCTTGTGGCGAGCACCTTCCACTGGGACGCCCCAAGCGCCCGCGACGCCGATACGTAGTCGACCTCCTTGATCGAGAGCACAGAGGCGCGCATCACCCGTGCGTACTGCGGAATGGTGACGATGGCGATGGCGAGAAGCGTGTTCCGAAGGCCCGGCCCGAGGACGAAGACGATGGCAATGGCGAGGATGAGGGACGGAAAACCGAGCACCACGTCCATGATCCGCATCATGACGTTGTCGGACCATCCTCCGAGATATCCGGCGATGGCCCCGATGACAGTCCCGATCACGATTGTGATGAGGACGGTCGTGAAACCGAGGGGGAGGCTCACCCTGGCCGCATAGACCACCCGGCTGAAGAAGTCCCTGACGTTTCCGTCCAGCCCGAATATGTGCTGTGTCCCCTCGCACCCGAAAGCGTTGATGCAAGGTGGAAGCCACCTTTCCGCTCCGGGCTGTCCGATGAAGTTCTGGTAGGGGTCGTAGGGGGCGATGAGCGGGGCGAAGATCGCGACCCCGACCATGAAGCAAACCAGGATCAGACCCACGATGCCGACCTTGCGCTGGAAGAAGCGTCGACCGGCGATGCGCCACACCGAGCCTGGTTGCTCGAGTAGCGATTCCGGGTCGGGGAGGGCCACATCCGGCCGAAGATTCATCTCAGCCTCACCAAGTGTCATTCCAGCCTCACTCTCGGGTCCAGATATCCATAGGAGACGTCAACCAACAAGTTCACCACCACATAGGTGGTGGCGATGATCAGGGTGAATCCCTGGATGATGGGGAAGTCCCTGGCGGTGATCGCATCGAAGAGGGCGGTGCCGACCCCGGCCAGGCCGAAGACGGTCTCGGTGAGTACGGCGCCGCCGAGCAGCAGCCCCATTTGGAGCCCGATGATCGTGACTACCGGCAGCATGGCATTGCGCAGTGCGTGCTGTCTCACGACCTTTCGCTCCATCGCGCCCTTGGCCCGGGCGGTGCGGATGTAGTCGCGACCCAGTACGTCCAGGAGCGATGACCTGGTCATCCGGGCGATGATCGCCATCGGAATCGTGGCCAGTGTGATGGCGGGGAGGATGAGATGCTTGACTCCGTCCCAGAACACCGCCCATTGGGCGCTGATCAGGGCGTTGGTCACCGTCATATACGAGACGAACTCGGCGGCAGTCGAAATGAAGCCCTCCTCGGATATCTCCCAACCCCACACCTCGTAGAACGGGAGTGCGCGGTTCCCCGGGCTGAGCGACCCGCTGGGCGGCAAGGCGAAGATGGTCCCCGACAGTACGACTGCGAAGAGATAAGCAAGCAACAACCCGAGCCAGAAGATGGGCATGGACACGCCGATATTGGCGAACGTCATCGCTGCCACATCGACGCTGGAGTTGTGCCGTCTCGCTGCGGCGATCCCGAGCGGGATTCCAACGATGATCGCCACACTCAAGGCGGCGATGGTGAGCTCGAGCGTCACCGGAAGCCGCTCGATGATTATCTGGCTGACCGGCCGGGAGAAGCGGATCGACTCGCCGAGATCGCCGCTGATCACATTCCCGAAATAGATGCCGAGTTGAACGATGATGGGCTCGTTGAGGCCGTTGGCTTCGTTGAATCGCTCACATGCCTCCGCAGTGGCCCTCTCGCCGAGGATGGCAGTGCAAGGCTCTCCAGGGAGCAGCCGGACCAACAGGAATACCAGGAGCAGGACACCGATCAGGACTGGTATCGCGACCAGGATGCGCCGAAAGATGTATCCGATCATTTCCTCGTCCGGAGCGTAGAACGGGGGGAGGCGCTGGTGCGCCTCCCCCCGTCATCAGTCTGAGTGATCAGACCGTCATCCAGCCGCTGTCGTAGTGGCCGGTGGGTTCATCAAGCCACCCCACAGGGTCGCGGGATACTCGAACACGCCGGTGTTGCCGGTGTGCAATGGATTGGCTCCATCGAGCGAGGCGGACCATGAGGCCACCACGTCGTTGGCGTCGAAGGGAGTGCCGTCGTGGAAGGTGACACCTTCGCGCAACGCGCAGGTCCACACGACACCCTCGGCGTCAGGCACACACTCGGTGGCCAGCTTCGGCACGGCCTGTCCTTCGAGGTCGTATCCGTACAGCCCTTCCTGCGTCTGCTGGCAGGCAGACAGTGACTCGCCATCGGTCTCATCAGGGCAGTAGAGCGAGATCGGCTCGGCGTTCTGGACGAACACCAGATCGGCATCTCCCGGGTTCATGAGTGCGAACTGGGGCGCACCGAACGGCGGGGTAACCGCTCCCTCGAGAGTGGCGAGCCCGGCATTGGCCGCGGCTCCCCAGGCGATCGGCACCATCGGCACATCCTCGACGAGCAGGTCGTTGATCTGCGCGTAGACGGGCTGCGCCTCAGCCGGGTCGACGATCCCTGATCCTTCGATCACTGCGGCAGTGATGTCCGTGTTCATCACACCGAACTGGACGTTGATGCCACCGAAGTGATAGTCGAGGAAGTTGGTCACGTGCGGGTAGTCGGCGCCCCAGCCCAGTAGATGGATGCCCTCTACCGTGCCGGCGGCGGTCGCCTCGATGAACGCACCTGATTCCATGACCTCGATCGTGGCGTTGATCCCCAGGTTCTCCGCCAACTGGGCGCGGATATCCTCGGCCACCGCCGTCGGCTCCGGGAGATAGACCCGGAACACGTCGCGGAGGGAGATCGTCGTGTCGAACCCATCGGCGAAGCCGGCCTCTGCAAGAAGCGCTCTCGCTGCCTCAGGGTCGAAGTCGGGGAACGATGCGCCTTCACAGGCGTTCTCCAGGATGCACGGCGCGAAGTGGGTGGCCACCTCCGAGCCTTCCGGGTAGAAGGTGTCGATGATCCTCTGCCGGTCGATGCCCAGCGCGATCGCCTGACGAACCAATGGGTTGTCGAACGGCGGGAACTGGTTGTTGAACCCAACGTAGAACACGTTCGGGTTGTTATCGACGAGCAACTGGAGATTGGTGTCACCTTCGATGCCGGCGTAGTCGCTCGCCGCCAGGTTGGTGATGAAGTCCGCGTTACCCGAGGTCAGCTCGGTGATCCGCCCGGTGCTGTCCTCACGCCAGCGGAAGACCAGCGTGTCGAACGCCGGAGCCTCGCCCCAGTAGTCGGGGTTCGCCTCGAAGACGATCTCGGACCCACGTGCCCAGCCCCCTTCAGGGAGCATGAACGGGCCTGTGCCCACCGGGTTCTCCAAGGGGGAACCGGCGGTCGCCTCGAGGTGCTCGGATGGCTGGATGGAGAACGGGACGAACGCAATCTTGACCAGGAATGCCGGGTCGGCCGCGCACAGGGTGAACACCACCTCGGACGCCGAAGTGGCCTCGATCTTGTTGATCTTGCCCCCGTAATCACAACCCCCTGAGTCGAGTGTGAGCAATTCTGACGGTGCCTCGGTGGTCGCGACCGAAGTGGTCGTCTCCCCGGCAGCCGATGTCGTCGTCTCACCACCCGCAGTGGTTGTCGACTCGTCGCCGCCCTCGCTGGCACAAGCGCCGGCGATGAGGGCGAGTACTGCGACGAGCGCCAACCAGCGCATTCGTTTCATACTTTCTTCCTCCCTTGTTGGGTTTAGGTCGCGGCGAAGGCAGACCAACCCCGCGACTTCGCCCACGCTACCGGTTTCGATCAGACCGCGCGCAAGTCTGGCTACCTGCCAGTCGCTAATTACCCTTGACATGGATGTCGTATGACCACCGGGCGATCGAAGCGAAATGGCAGGACCGTTGGGAGTCGGAGGGGGTGTTTCACACCACGGAGGACTCGACCAGGCCCAAGTTCTACAACGTGGCCATGTACCCCTATCCGTCGGGGGAGCTGCACATCGGCCATGTCCGCAACTACACCTACATCGACCTGATCACCCGATACAAGACGATGCAGGGGTTCAACGTGCTCAGCCCCATGGGGTGGGACAGTTTTGGGCTCCCTGCCGAGAACCTGGCGATCGAGACCGGCATCCATCCGAGGGTCAGCGTCGAGGCCCAGATCACCAGGATGAAAGAGCACTTCCGGAAGCTGGGCGCCGCTTTCGACTGGAGCCGGGAACTGGCGAGCCACGACCCTGCCTACTACCGGTGGGACCAGTGGCTCTTCCTCGAGCTCTACGACCGAGGTCTTGCCTACAAGGCGACGGCGCCGGTCAATTGGTGCCCCAAGGACCAGACCGTGCTCGCCAACGAGCAAGTGGTGGATGGTGCGTGTGAGAGGTGCGGGACGCTGGTCGAGAAGCGAAACCTGGCCCAGTGGTTCTTCAAGATCACCGACTACGCCGATCGGCTCCTCGATGACATCGATCATCTCGATGATTGGCCGGATCGGGTCCGAACCATGCAGAGGAATTGGATCGGCCGGTCTGAGGGTGCCCGCTTCACGATCCCGGTCGAGGGCACGGACGCCACGTTCGATGTGTTCACGACCAGGCCAGACACCATCTTTGGCATGACATTCTGCGTCCTCGCTCCCGAGCACCAACTTGTCGAGGAGTTGATCTCGGGGACCGAAGTCGAGGCTGAGGCCAGGGAGTACATATCTCGAGCGGCCCGCCAGTCGGAGATCGAGCGTCTCGCCGAAGGCGAGAAGACCGGAGTGTTCACCGGAAGATTCGCCATCAACCCGGTCAACGGGAAGCCGGTACCCATCTACATCGCCGACTATGTGTTGATGGGTTACGGAACGGGGGCCATCATGGCTGTCCCGGGTCAGGATCAGCGTGACTGGGACTTCGCGGTCAAGTACGGGCTCGACATCATCCGAACGGTCGAACCCGGAGAGGGCTGGGATGGCGAGGCCTATCTCGGAGATGGGCTCACCATCAACTCAGGCTTCCTGGATGGTCTCGACCGGGTCGGAGCCAAGGAGCGGATCACCGCATGGCTCGAGGAGCAGGGGATCGGTGAGGGAACGATCCAGTACCGGCTCCGTGACTGGCTGATCTCGAGACAGCGATACTGGGGTTCCCCGATCCCGATGGTCGAGTGCCCCGAGTGCGGTTTGGTCCCCGTCCCCCGCGATCAACTACCGGTGACCCTGCCCGAGGTCGAGGACTTCGCTCCCAAGGGCCGATCCCCTCTGGCGGCTGTCGAAGACTGGGTCGCCACCACCTGTTCCCGATGCGGAGGGCCGGCGAGTCGCGAGACCGACACGATGGACACCTTCGTCGATTCCTCCTGGTACTACTTCAGGTACACCGACCCTCACAACGATGAGGCCATATTCGATCGGGCCAAGGCCGAGTATTGGATGCCTCTCGACCAATACATCGGTGGGGTCGAACATGCGATCCTCCACCTTCTCTACGCCCGATTCATCACCAAGTTCCTGTACGACATCGGGCTGAGCCCGGTCACTGAGCCCTTCATGAGGATGTTCACCCAGGGGATGCTGGTGAAGGACGGGGCCAAGATGTCGAAATCGAAGGGCAACGTCGTGCCGCCTGACAGGTACTACCGGGAGTACGGCGCCGACGCCCTGCGCCTGTTCGAGCTGTTCGTCGGACCACCCACTGACGACGCCGTGTGGAACGACAGCGGTGTTCCCGGGACCAAGCGCTTTCTCGACCGGGTGTGGAAGATGGGTACCACCGACCACCCATTCGTGGACCGAGGCGCGAACGATGACGATGCCGTATTGATGGCCGAGACGCATCGTGCTTTGAGACGTGTGACCGAGGACATCAACCGGTTCCACTTCAACACCACGGTCTCCTCCCTGATGTCCCTGGCGAATGTGTTCCAGGAGTATCTGGGCCGCTCGCCGGTGGAGAAGACCTTCGACGAGGCCTATCGGATCATGATCCTGATGTTGGCGCCGGCCGCACCTCATGTCGCACACGAGTTGTGGGAGTTGAGGGGGATGGGTTCGATGCTGGCCGAAGAACCCTGGCCCCAATGGGACGAGTCCCTGGTAGCTGAGTCGACTGTGACCATGGTGGTCCAGGTCAACGGCAAGGTGCGCGACAGGGTCGAGGTGCCGGCCGACATCACCGCCGAGGATGCGGAGCGGGTAGCTCTCGGTCTCGACAAGGTTCAGGGCTGGATCGACGGGGCCGTCGTGCACAAAGTCATTGCCCGTCCTCCCAGCCTCATCAACTTCGTCCTGGGGTGAACGCCGGCCAGATGCTGCGTTCCGGCGGGATCGACTCTCTTCGGGTGCGTTTGCTGATCCATCCCATCGACCCCGAATCGGTCCGCGTCAGATCCGCGCCGCGGATAATGCGCCGGCTCTGGGCCCGAGACATCAGCGCGATGACGTTGGGCAACACCATCTTCCTCGACCCGGCCGTCCTGGCAGCGGCGCAGCATCGATCCAGTCTGCTCCTCGTCCACGAGCTGGTGCACGTGCGTCAATGGGGTGAGCTGGGCGTCATCCGGTTCCTCTGGAGGTATCTGACCGGCTATCTCGGCGGGAGGTGGAAAGGCCTCGGCCATCATGCTGCGTATCTGGCCATACCCCTCGAAGTCGAGGCGCGGGTGACAGCCCGTCTCCTCGGGTGAGGGTCCGCCCTATTCGACGACCACGCCGTCCAGATCCGGCTCGGGCGGATAATGCGGATCCATCATCTCGAGTGTTTGGATAAGGATGCTGGCCACCACGAGATCGCGGTACCACTTGCGGTCGGCGGGCACCACGTACCAGGGGGCATGCTCTGTCGAAGTTCGGCTGAGAGCCTCTTCGTAGGCCAGGGCAAAGTCATCCCATAGCTTCCGATCCTCCAGGTCAGCGGTGTTGAACTTCCATCTCTTGTCCGGTTCCTGAAGACGGGCCTCGAGTCGTTCCTTCTGCTCCTCCTTGGAGATGTAGAGGAAGAGCTTGACCACGGTCGTCCCCTCATCGGTCAGCAGGCGCTCGAAATCGACGATGTGGCCATAACGTTTTCGCCAGCGCTCTTCAGGAGCGAGATCTTTCACCCGCACCACGAGAACGTCCTCGTAGTGCGAGCGGTTGAAGATGGTGATCCCGCCATTCTCAGGCGTTCGTTGGTGGATTCGCCAGAGATAGTCGTGGGCTAGTTCCCATTCCGTGGGAACGCCGAACCCCCAGACCCTCACTCCCTGGGGATTGACCCCTTCGAACACGCTCCGGATGGTTCCGTCCTTGCCCCCGGTGTCCATGGCCTGAAGAACGATGAGCAATTTCTGTTTGGACTCGGCCCAGAGACGTGTCTGCAGCTCGGCGAGAGTCGCGTTCAAAGGCTTCAGCGCCTCCTTGCCCTCGACCTTCCCCCCTTCGAAGCCTTGCTTGGAACGGGTGTCGCGAGCCGCGAGGTTTGCCTCCGTGCCGGGTTTGACCAAGTAGGGCGCGATGTCGAGCACGATGTCGACCCTACCGAACGACCTCCTTCCCTCACCGGCTGCGGATTGGTATCTACGACAGGAGAAGAGCCCGGTCGGTGGGGGTCGCGATGGGTCGGAGAGAGGCGATGGCGCTGGGCCTGATCCTGGCTGCCGTCCTGGTTGGGGCAGGGCTCGGGACCACGAGAGACAAGGATCCGGTCGAAACGGCGCCGGCCACGGTTGAAGCCGCGTCGTCGGACACGGCCGTGTTCCCGGTGTATGTCTCAGGATGGGTGGCGAACCCCGGTGTGGTCGAGATGACCGACGGGGCGATCGTCGCCGAAGCAGTGGCGGCGGCCGGCGGGGCCCTCGATGGTGCATTGCTCGATGAGATCAATTTGGCCCGGCCCCTCGTCGAGGGGGACCACGTGCAGATCCCCGGACCTGGCGACTCGATTGCCGCGGCCGCTGGTGGCGGTGATGGCGACGACGGCCTGATCGCCATCAATCAGGCGGATGCGTCTTCACTGGAAGACCTCCCGGGTGTTGGTCCCGTCCTTGCCGAGCGGATAGTGGCCCATCGCGAGGCCAACGGGCCCTTCGAGACGGTGGAGGACCTCTTGGAGGTACCGGGCATCGGTGAGGCCAAGTTGGCTGCGATGAGAGATTCGATCGCCGTGCCTTGACCCTCGACCATCCGGCGCTCCCGCCGGCGACCTCCCGACCGTGGATCGGTTGTGCCGTGGGCGTGATTCTTGGCGCGTGGACTGGACACTCTCCGGGTTGGGGACTCGTCCTGGCATCGATCCCGGTCCTCTGGATGTCGGCGAGAGGTCGGACCGTGGCGGCCTTGATCGTTGCTGTCGCCGCGATCCATTCTTCGATCGCCGCCACACCCTTGGAGCCGCTGCCTCGGGGTCGCCTCGCGACGCAGGGTGTCATGGCCGGCGACGTCGTCGAGGGCAGATATGGGCCATACGCCTTGGTCGAATCGAGGGTCGGTCCCATCCTGGCCGACTTTCCGCCGAGCGCGGATGCATCACGCGGCGAGGTCGTCTGGATCGAGGGAAGCGTGGTGGGCGGTGCTGGGGAGATCGGGGGCCGGCCTCATCGCGGCACGGTCGAGGTCGAGGAAATCGAGGTCGTCTCCGGTCCCAACTCGCCGATCCTCGCTCTGGGGAATGCGATGCGTGACCGTGTCATCGACCGCCTCAGCCCTCTGGAGGGTGGTCGTGGCCTTCTTGCCGGATTCATGGTGGGCGACACGAGTGGGATCCATGAGGTCGATCAGTCGGCGATGAGACGGGCTGGTCTATCGCATTTCACCGCGGTGAGTGGTTCGAACGTCGCGATCTTCTTGGGTTTGCTCTATCTGGTGGCCGGGCCAATCGGGATCGGGCCGAAGCGGCGGGCCCTCCTCGGACTGCTCGGCTTGCCGGTGTTCGCCGCGGCGACCAGATTCGAGCCCTCGGTCCTTCGTGCCTCGGCCATGGCGGGCCTGGTTCTGGCCGGACGTCTGTCCGGAATCGCGATGGAGACATGGCAGATCCTGTCCGCCGCCGTGATCGCCCTCCTGCTCATCGACCCAGGTCTCGTCTCCAGCGCCGGCTTTCAACTCTCGGTCGCCGCCACGGTTGGAGTCATCGTCGGCTCCAGATGGCCGTCCTCAGGCGGAATGGTGACGCGGGCCCTGGCAGTCACCATTGGCGCGCAGGTCGCCGTCGCACCGCTGCTCATCGTTCACTTCGGCCTGGTCCCGCTCCTTTCTCCGATGGCCAACCTCTTGGCGGCGCCTCTGGTCGCGGCGGCGACCGTGCTGGGCGTCATGGGCGTAGTCGGGCCGGCGCTCCTGTCTGACTTTGGGGCTGGCCTCGCAGCGGCGGTCCTGTCGATCGCCCGACTTGCCTCGTCACTACCTCAAATCGGGTGGTTGGGGTTGGGGGTGATCCTGGCACTGGGGTTGATCCATCTCCTCCGACCCACGCTTAGAGGCGCTCTGGTCCTCCTCGGGGCATTGCTCGTCGCATTTCTGGTCTTGGCCCCGACCCGGTCATTGCCCGAGCACGGAGCAGTCGTCCTGGACGTTGGTCAAGGAGATGCCGTCCTGATCGCGGGCGGGCCCGGGAATCTCGCCCTTGTCGATGGCGGTCCTGACCCGGTCACCCTCATGGAGAATCTCGACGAGTACCGCGTGACAGCGCTGGACTTGGTGGTGGTGACTCATGCCCATGCCGATCATGCTCTCGGCCTCACGGCCCTGGCGGGAAGGATCCCGGTAGGTGAGGTCTGGGCCGATCTCCGGCCACATGAGACGGGAGCGTCGAGGGAGCTCGTCGGGCTCCTTTCGGAGGCGAGAATCCCGATCGTGGAGCCGTCAGTGGGTGATCAGTACCGCCTCGGGACGTTGACTCTCACCGTGGAGGCCCCATCCCGCCGATATGCGTCAGCAAACGATCAGTCGATCGTGGTGACCGTGACCGGTCCTGAGAGGACGATGCTGCTCGCCGGCGACATCGAGACCTACGCACAGACCGAACTGGGGCACCTGAGGGCGGAGGTCTTGAAGGTGCCGCACCACGGTGCCGGTACCTCCGACCCAGATTGGTTGAAGCGCGTGGGAGCTGATCTAGCGGTGATCTCGGTGGGCTCGAACGACTTCGGGCACCCTGTTGGTTGGGTGGTCTCGGCTCTCGAGGAGAGCGGTGCCAAGGTCTTACGGACAGACCTCGCCGGAGACGTCGTCGTTCCACTCGGATGAAGGTGGGAGACTGGGCCCTGTGTTGGACCTGGGCGTCACACAACTCCCGCTGGGGGAGATCACATACGTGATGGGGGTGATCAACGTCTCCCCGGATTCGAAGAACGTCCACACCGTCGCCGGCTCCGTCGACGAGGCGTTGCTGATGGCCGACCGTTACCGATCATGGGGGGCGACGTTGATCGATCTCGGCGGGCAGTCGTCCCACTTCGACAATCCGACGATCGAGGTGGCCGATGAGATATCCAGAGTCGTCCCGGTGATCGAGGCATTGGCAGCAGAGGGCCACCTGGTGGCCATCGACACCTGGAAGCCAGATGTAGCCGCCGCAGCGGTCGACGCGGGCGCGGTCATCATCAACGACACCGGTGGTCTGGCCGACGCGGAGATGCGCCAGGCCGTGACCCGGGCCGGCGTTGCCGCCGTCGCCGTGTACGTAGAGGGAAACAATCCGCACGATGTCGGAGAGATCGAGATCAGGGAGGACAAGGCCGATCGCACCGCGGAAGCCTTTCGCGACCTCCTCTCCGAGCTGGCCCAGATCGGCATCGCCAACGTCATTCTCGATCCGGGAATCGCACTCAACTATCGCGGCGACTACGCGGCATACACCCGGATGCAGCTCCAGATCATTGCCGATTCCGAACAGCTCCGGGCTCTTGGCAAGCCGATCCTGATCCCCATCCCGCGTAAACGGGACTTCCACCGCGTCGTGGCCTACATCTCTCTGGCACTCGAGCACAAGGCCGACATCATCCGGGTCCACGACGTTGCCGTCGCCTGCGATCTGGTGAGGCTGTTCGACCGCGGGTAGACCATTCTGGCGCGGAGATCGCGCCAAAACGAAAGGTGTCGGTGCGTCCGGTTACCGTCAGGTCATGGCGTTGCTGCTGATCTCGGCTCAGTCGAATGCGGGACCAGGCGAGCGTGAGCAGATGCTGGATGGGGCGGCGCAACACTTCGCCCGAGCCGGGCTGGAGCGTGGTCAAGTGCTCAGGGTGGACGTTCCCGGCCGGGGTGCGGGCGAGGAGGGTGATGGTGCCCTGCGCACCGAATTGGAGCCGGTCATCCCGATGCTCCAATCTGGTTCACTCTTCGGTGGAGCCCCAAGGTCTGCAGCTCGTTGACGCTCAGAATCTCCAGGCGGCCGAGGGCGCGGTGCTGGAGGGGTTGATCGAGATCGCCGACCTGTCCACGATCGAGATAGTGATCCTGGCCACTGGCGCGTTGCCCAGGTCGCTGTCCGCTCTCGTCAAGAGACTGGGGAGTTCGCAGTCAGTGCGCAAGATGTGGGAGCGCCAGGCGATGCAATGGCTGGACGCCGAGGTCCGGGACCGCGGCCTCACGTTCGAGAAAGGGGCTGAGAAGGCGCTCCTTCAGAAATTCGGCACCGACACCGCTGCCATGGGGCAGGCGTTGGATCAACTGGAGCAGACGAGCGGCAAGATCACCAAAGAGGTGGTGCTCGACCGGTTCAAGAACCGTCCCGACGAGCCCACGTTCATGATCACCGATGCCATGTCGAAGGGCGACGTAGGGGAGGCGCTGCGACGTCTATCGGATTTCCTCGTCCACGGGCACCCGCTGGTGTTCCTGGCGGCCGTCGAGTCGGATCTCAAGAAGCGAGCCTTGGCGGCAACTGCCCCGGATGAGCCCACGTTTCGCAAGTGGATCGGTGCCACCGCGAGCGACCGGGGGCCGGCACGGTTTTGGTCACAACGGGGACGGGTCCGGGAGTCGTCGCTGCGACGAGCGCAAGAGGCGCTGGTGCGGGCCGACCGCGTGATCAAGTCACAACCGGAAGAAGTGCATCGGGTGACCTTGGAGCGGCTGACTGTCGCTTTCTGCCGCTGGTATGGGTAGAGCGGCTTCGCCGCCCCGTTCTACGTTTTACGAACTGGTAGTGACTCGCTTGGCGAGTCGCGACTTTTTCCGGGCGGCGGCCTTCTTGTGGAGCACGCCCTTCGACACCGCGGTGTCGATCTTCGCCTGTGCCTGACGGAGCAATTCGTCGGTGGGCTCGCCTGCGGCAGCAGCCGTCTCCACCTTCTTGACGCTCGTCTTCAGGTTGGAATTGATCGACTTGTTTCGCATCCGCCGATTCTCGTTTTGGCGGTTCCGCTTGATCTGTGACTTGATGTTGGCCATATGAGTGTGAGTCCTGGGTTCTGAGTTGTGGGTGCGCGAGTCGATGACCCACTGGTCGGATGGACCTCGGCCGAAGGACCGAAGCAGGAAGAGTAACAGCGGGATATCGGTAGGTACAATGCCGCCTCTTCCCGGTTACCCGTGACCAATCAATCGCGCATTCGCAACTTCTCCATCATCGCCCACATCGACCACGGGAAGTCGACCCTGGCCGATCGCCTACTCGAGCTGACCGGAGCCGTCAGCGAGCGTGACATGCGAGAACAGATCCTCGACACGATGGACCTGGAGCGGGAGCGGGGCATAACGATCAAGGCACAGACAGTCCGACTGGCGTATCGCGCGGCCGACGGCCATGACTACGAGCTCAATCTGATCGACACACCGGGCCATGTCGACTTCTCATACGAGGTATCCAGGTCGCTGGCGGCATGTGAGGGGGCCTTGCTGCTGGTGGATGCCGCCCAGGGTGTCCAGGCACAGACTCTGGCCAACGCCTACCTGGCGGTGGACGCCGGTCTGGAGGTGATTCCTGCCATCAACAAGATCGACCTGGTCGCCGCAGACCCCGACCGGGTCGCTGGAGAGATCACCAACGTCATCGGCGGGTCCTCCGACGACATCGTCAGGATCTCAGCCAAGACCGGAGCAGGTGTGAGCGAGTTGTTGGAGCGACTCGTAGAGCAGGTACCGGCGCCGTCGGGCGATCCCGACGCCCCGCTGCGCGCCCTCGTCTTCGATTCCTACTACGACGCGTACAGGGGAGTGGTCTGTTACGTCCGTGTAGTCGATGGCCGGCTCCGCTCGGGATTCAGGCTCAAGTTCATCGCCACCGGCGAGACTCACGACGCAGCAGAAGTAGGAATCCTCACACCTTCCGTAAAACCGGTCGGCGCACTCGATGCGGGAGAGGTGGGATATTTGATAACCGGGGTCAAGGAGATCGACCGGATCAAGGTCGGTGACACCTTGACCGACGCCGCCAACCCCGCCCGTGACCCATTGCCTGGCTATGCCGAGCCCAAGCCGATGGTCTTCTCGGGTCTGTTCCCGACCGATGGGGACGACTTCGAGCGGTTGAGGGAGGCGCTGGAAAAGCTCCGCCTCAATGACGGGTCATTGATGTGGGAGGCGGAGACCAGTCGTGCCCTGGGATTCGGGTTTCGGGTCGGCTTTCTCGGCCTTCTCCACATGGAGATCGTGCGCGAGCGGCTGGAGCGGGAGTACGACCTGGACCTGGTCGCCACCGCACCTTCCGTGGCCTACCGGGTGACCCTCGCTGACGGCAGCATCAGGGAGATCAAATCGCCCCAGGACCTGCCTGACCCCGGGAGTCGGGTCAGCGTATCCGAGCCCTACGTCCGGGCGATGATCCTGACTCCGACTGAGTACGTCGGCCCCATCATGGAGCTGGTCACGACGAAGCGGGGCGAGATGGGCAACATGAGCTATCTGAGCCCGGAGCGCGTCGAGCTCGACTACCAGATACCCCTGGCCGAGATCGTGTTCGACTTCTTCGACCTCCTCAAGTCCAGGACCAAGGGCTACGCGTCACTCGACTACGAGCCCGCCGAATACAGAACAGCCGACCTGGTCAAGGTGGACATCCTGCTCAATGCCCAGCCGGTGGATGCATTCTCGGCCGTCCTCCATCGCGACAAGGCCGCTGATTACGGGAAGACGATGACCGGGCGTCTCCGAGGGCTCATCCCGCGCCAGATGTTCGACGTGCCGATCCAGGCGGCAATCGGGGGAAAGATCATCAGCCGCGAGACGGTGAAGGCGAAGCGCAAGGACGTGATCGCCAAGTGTTACGGCGGCGATGTGACCCGCAAGAAGAAGCTTCTCACCAAGCAGAAGGAAGGCAAGAAGCGGATGAAGATGGTGGGCTCGGTGGAGGTGCCCCAGGAGGCATTCGTGGCCGCCCTCCGAGTGGACGATGACACCTGATCGGGACACATGAGCGTCGCAGACGTAGACATCCACGCCTCGGAGGCGGCGGCATACGTTCATATCCCCTTCTGCTCCGCCGTCTGCCCCTACTGCGACTTTGCGGTAGTGGCAGGAGCCGACGACCGGATAGACCGGTACATCGATGCCGTCGTCACCGAAATCGAGATGTCGGAGCCATGGCGCGTGCTCGATGCGGTGTACTTCGGCGGGGGCACACCGAGCCATGTGCGCCCACATCTGCTGGGCAGGATTCTCGGGGTGCTGCGAGCGCGTCAGGGCATCGCTAACGACGCCGAGATCTCTGTCGAGGCCAACCCTGAGGACTTCAGCGAGGAACGGGCCGATGAGCTCATCGCAGCCGGATTCAACCGGGTGTCATTTGGGGCTCAGAGCTTCGATGACGTCGTTCTGGCCAGGTTGGGCAGACGCCACCGGGCGGTGGACATCGTGGGCTCGGTCGATAACGCACGGCGGGCCGGCTTCACCAACGTCTCGGTGGATCTGATCTTTGGCACACCAGAGGAATCCGGGGAATCGTGGGCGTCATCACTGCAACGTGCGATCGATCTTCGGCCCGACCACGTCTCCTGTTACGCCCTCACTGTCGAGCCGGGCACGCCGCTTCATCGTGAGGTGAGGGCCGGGGCCGATGCGCCCGACCCGGACGTTCAAGCCGACCGCTACGAGGTGGCCGAGCGGCTGCTCCCGATGGCCGGGCTCGAGAGGTACGAGGTTTCCAACTGGGCACGTCCCGGCCAGGAATGCAGGTACAACCTCGTCGTTTGGGCCCAGGGGGAATACGAGGCCTACGGAAATGGGGCCCACCGATTTCTGGATGGAGTGCGGAGTCACAATGTCCGGCGGCTCGACGCCTATATGGATCGTGTCGAGAGCGGATCGAGGCCAA
Organism: uncultured Acidobacteriota bacterium; assembly: GCA_963810465.1. Classification (GTDB taxonomy): domain Bacteria; phylum Actinomycetota; class Acidimicrobiia; order Spongiisociales; family ZC4RG35; genus JARDZU01. The sequence goes on from CAWENM010000003.1 coordinate 141,325, forward strand.
TCGCAGGCACCGACCCAATCGAGGGTTGGGATGTCGAGATCGACCGCCTTTTCGTCGGTCTCCGCCGGTCCGCAGGTGTGGGAACCGGCCCCGGGGTGGAGTCGCTCATTCAGACCAGTGGCGGGCAGATGCTGCTCAGAGAGGGGATCATCGAGGTCGCCGGGGGGAGGCTCATGGTCCGCCGACCGTTGCTGACCGACGAGGTGCACCGCCAGGTGCTGGATCTGGACCCGCCGCAAGGGTGGGTGGAGTCGACCAACCCGGATAACCTCTGAGGAACATGCTGGAAGATCGCCGGTCCGAGATCCTTCGCGCTCTGGTCGAGGAGCACATTCGCTCCGGAGAGCCAGTCAGCTCTCGTGCCATCGTCGACCGGGCTCATCTCCAGGTGTCGAGTGCGACTGTGAGGAACGACCTGGCCGCGCTCGAAGCAGAGGGTTTCGTCATCCAGCCGCACACATCGGCCGGCAGGATCCCGACCGCAGCCGCATATCGGTATTACGTCGACCATCTCGGCCCGGGGAGGCTTCGGTCGACGGCGCAGGCGAAGATCGACTCGTTCTTCGGCGAAGTCCATCTCGAGCTCTCCAAGCTTCTCAAGGAGACATCTGACCTGCTCGCCGAGGTGACCGACCTGCCCTCGGTCGTCGTGGCGCCGGCCCTCCGTGGGGATCGGGTTCGTGACCTGCACAGCGTTCAAGTCACTGCCGATCAGATGCTCCTCATCGTGGTCACCGACGGGGGCCGTGTCCTCCAGCAGCGCGCCAGGGTCCGGGTCCCGATCACCGCGACCGAGATGGAAGAGGCCCATCGGGTGGTCAGCGCTGCCGTGGTCGGGTCCGAACTGGCGGCAACCCCGCTGATCAGCGAAGAGGTGCTCGGAGGACTCGACGAGCGGACTCGCGAGGCGGTCCTGACCATGAACGATGGCCTGCATCTGGCCGCGGCCGCCGGCACCGAGATCTTCATTGGAGGCACTCAACGGCTCACTTCCGCGTGGGAGGACCTGAGCGCGGTGCAGCGCATCCTGGAGGTCCTGGCGCGAGAGGCCGAGGTCATGAAGATCCTCGCCGTGGCCTCGGGGACATCGATCCAGATCGGCGCCGAGTTGCCGCTGCAAGACGTAGACCTCGCCGTCGTCTCCAAGACCTATGAAGCCGGAGCCAGCGGCGGGTCGGTTGGTGTCATCGGGCCGATGCGCATGAATTACAAGAGAGCCATCTCGGCGGTCGAGGAGGTCTCCCGCGAGTTGGAGGACCGGATCAGCTCCGAAAAAGACTGACCCATGGCCAAGGACTACTACGACATCCTGGGGGTCGGTAGGGACGCCACCAGCGAAGAGATCAAGAAGGCTTTCCGGCTCATCGCCCGAGCAACCCATCCCGACGCCAATCCGGGCGACCCGGTGGCGGAGGCGAGATTCCGAGACGCAGCTGAGGCCTACGAGATCCTGTCCGACCCGGATCGGCGGCGTCGATACGACAGGGGTGACACGATCGATCTGTCCGACTTGTTCGCCGGGTTTGGCGGATTCGACGATCTCCTACGCTCGGTTTTCGGCGACAGCTCGATGTTCGGCGGTGGCACCCGGAGTCGTCCGACCAGGGGAAGTGACGTCCTGGTGCGAACGGAGGTCGATCTGTTGGGCGCCGCGTTCGGCGTCGAAGTCGATGTCACGTTCGCAACCAAGACCACCTGCGAGGTCTGCTCCGGAACTGGCGCCGAGGATGGACAAGGCCAGACGACTTGTCCCGATTGTGATGGTGCGGGCTCGGTGCGCATGGCGCGACGATCCCTCTTCGGGACCATGATGACCGTTGCCACATGCCCTACCTGTCGTGGTGAGGGCGTGCTGGTGACGAGCCCGTGTCCCACTTGCTCCGGTATCGGAGCTGTTGATGGCGAGCGAACGATGACGGTCGAGGTCCCTGCCGGTGTGTCCTCCGGGACGCGGCTCCGCATCTCGGGTCGTGGCGAGTCGGGTGGACGCTTCGGCCCTCCCGGTGACCTCTTTGTCGAGGTGCTGGTCGCGCCTGACCCGAGGTTCGAGCGTCACGACGCCGATCTGGTCCATCACGTGTCGATTGGCATCGCCGAAGCGACCCTCGGCACCAGAGTCGCCATCCCGTTGATCGAGGGCGGCGAGAGCGATTTCGAGATCCCGGCAGGTACTCAGCCGGGCACCGGGTTCCGACTGCCCGGTATGGGCGTCACTCATCTGGGTCGTCGGACGAGGGGTGACCTCCACGTAGTCGTGTCTGTCGCCGTCCCGCGTGATCTCACCCACGATCAGGAAGAGGCTCTGAGGCAGTGGTCGGAGCTCCGCGGGGAGAGGACGGACCGGCCAGCTTCGGCCGGCTGATCCATTCGGCCAATGGGCCATGTCCCCCATCTTCTGCTCCCGGGTCCCTGGACGACGGAAAACATCGAGTTGTCGGAGGAGCAAGAACATCATCTGGAGAAGGTGCTTCGCATCGGAGAAGGAGCGTCCGTTAGCTACACCGACGGCGAAGGATCCATTGGCAATGGCCGGTTTCTGAGCGGTCAGGTGCTGAGGGCCGAGGAGGCGCGGGTGCCGGCCCCTTCTGATCTCACGGTGGTGGTCGCCCCGCCGGATAACAAGGATCGGGCCCGGTTCTTGGTCGAGAAGTTGGCCGAAATGGGTGCTGCCGAACTGCTCTTCCTCGATTCCAGGCATGGCCAAGGTCGCCCGCCAAGTGCAGAGAAAGCTCGTTCGTGGTCGGTCGCCGGTCTCGAGCAGTCACGGGGGGCCTGGCTCATGAGCACTTCAGACCGTTTGGTCGACTTCGTCGACATCAACCGACCCTTCGTGGTGTGCGATCGGGGAGGGCTACGGGATACGCCGTTCGCGCGGACAGTGGTCATCGGGCCCGAGGGTGGGTGGGCTCCCGGGGAGGTCCCGGAGGATGCGACCCTGTGGGGCCTCGGCGACACGGTGCTACGCGTGGAAACGGCCGCTCTCGTGGCAGCGGCCCGCCTCCTATGAATCCTGGCGTGGAACATGTAGCATCTCGCCACGGGCTTACGGGAGGAGACCCTTGGTCGACAGATTCAGCGCTTCGCTTGGCTTGCGCCTGCGTGCAGCCCGTCGTCAGCGGGGTTGGTCGTTGGGGGAGCTCGAGTCATACACAGGCGGTGAGTTCAAGGCATCCGTCGTCGGCGCATATGAGCGTGGGGAGCGCGCGCTGAGTGTTCAAAGGCTGGTGCGTCTGGCCGAGATCTACGCGGTGCCGCCGTCCGACCTCCTGCCAATGGGTTCGTCCGAACGTGGCGTCTTGATCGATCTCGATGTGGCCGCCACGTCGAAGGACGGTGACCTCATCGACCGGTACCTCGCCGCAATCCATTTCTTGCGCCGTGAGGGCAGGCCAGACGAGGTTCGTGACTCGGACAAGGCAGTGATTGCCTCATTGCTGGATTCGACGGTCGAAGTCGCCTCCGGGCTGGACTGAATTCTCGGAATCAGCACCTGGCGGCCTCTACAATGGTCGCGACGCCACAGAGAGGGCGTCGTCTCCCATGCCCACCGAGCAATCCACTGACTCTATCGACTCGCGTTTACGCGTCCCCAGCCATCATTTGATGCTGGATCTCTTGGGCGAGGCCGATCGACACCTCCGCCAGGTCGAATCCCATTTCCCGGAGGTGCGATTCGTCGCGCGCGGGGACGAGTTGGCGCTGAAAGGCCCCGACACCGAGGTCGAACGAGCCCGAACCGTGCTGGAGGAGCTACTGATCCTCGTCCAGGAAGGCCATGCCCTCGACTCCGCAAGGGTCGACGAAGTGGTGAAAATGGTCATCGAGGACGTGCCCAGCCCTTCGGGGGTGCTCTCCGACGGGATTCCAGTCGGGCGGGGGCGCATGATCCGTCCCAAGACCCACGGCCAACAGAAGTACATGGAGGCCATCAGGGAGAACACCCTCACCTTCGGCATCGGGCCTGCCGGCACCGGAAAGACCTATCTGGCCATGGCCGCCGCGGTGGACAGCCTGGTCAGCGGGTCGGTGCGTCGGATCATCCTCACCCGACCTGCCGTGGAGGCGGGGGAGAGGCTCGGATTCCTGCCCGGAGATCTCGCCGCCAAGGTCGATCCTTACCTTCGCCCGCTGTACGACGCGTTATGGGACATGCTCGGCCCCGAGGAGACGGCAGCGCTCGTCGAGAAGGGAACTATCGAGATAGCCCCACTCGCTTATATGAGAGGAAGGACTCTCAACGACGCCTGTGTCATCCTCGACGAAGCGCAGAACACGACGCCGGAGCAGATGAAGATGTTCCTGACCCGGCTCGGGTTCAACTCCAAGATGATCATCACGGGTGACATGACCCAGACCGATCTCCCCGACAACCGAAGATCGGGTCTCAAGGTGGTGCGGGAGATCCTGAGCGACATCCCCGGTGTCTCCTTCGTCGAGTTGACGGCCCGGGACGTCGTCCGGCATCGCATAGTCGCCTCCATCGTCGAGGCCTACGCCCGGTTCGAGAGCAAGGTCAAGTGATGCCGCGGCCGACGCTCGTCCGCCTCGCCACTTTTGTCGCCACCGTGGTGGCCGCCTGGGGCGTGCTCTCGTTGGGCGGGCCGAGCGGGAATCCGGAGCTGGTGCTTGGCGCTCCAGCAGCTCAGGACTACCGGGCGCAACGAACCGGCACGGTCGAGGACACGGTGGAAACCGATCGGCTCCGCCAGGAGGCCAGAAATTCAGTCCCTCCGGTGGAGCAGATCAACGAGCAGATCCAGAACACGGTCAACACGCAGGTAGAGGCGGTGTTCGACGACGTAGATAGCCTTGTTGTCGGCGATCCGGTGGAGAATCCCGCTCCCGAGGCAGCGGGCGAGCCGACGACAACCACCGTCGCTTCCGACGCAACCGCAACCACCGAGTCCGTCGAGCCGGTCGTGATCTCCGGAATGGTCTTCATAGACGTTGGCGCCGACGGCACATTCGACCTGGAGGCAGAGGGATCTCGCCCTGACAGTGGCGCAGCGCGCATGACCGTGAATGTCGACGCCGGGGGAGAGGTTCAGCAGGTCATGACCGACGAGAACGGGTTTTGGTCGGCGCAGGTTTTGCCTGGTGTCGCCCGTGTCAGCATCGACCCAGAGGACCCGGAGATCCCGCGGGGGTACGTTTTCGGCTCGGGAAACTACGTGCAGGACGTCGACTGCCAACCCGGGGTCGCCTGCGAGGCGACGGCGATCCCGCTGCGGGTCAACCTGCGGGATATCGACGAGGTCATCGCTCAGGTGACAGCTCGCCACATCGTCGCCAGTGACGCCATCACCACCCTCGCCGCCACCGCCGGCGACGATGTGATCCGCACTGCGGTGGGCGAGGATCCCCACCTCCCCGTCATCCGGCAGGCCGCGGTCAACCGCCTGTTCCAGGAGTTCGGGCTCCTGATCAAGCCGGACCAGCTTCCGACTGCACAACAACGTCTTCGCTCCAGCCCACCTGCGGTCTTCTACCTCGACGCCAACCCACCCGGTCAGGATCAGGCGGCAAGTGACGCCGCGGGCGAGGTAGTGGCCAGCTACATACAGGCCAACTATCTCGTCGACGAGGCCGCCACCACAGAGGCCCAGGACGAGGCCGCCGCCGCGGTTGAGCCCGTCGAAGTCGAGTTCAGCGCCGACACACTCATCGTCGCCGAGGGAGTGCCGCTGACCCAGCTTCACATCGACGCCATCGACGCCACCACTTCCTCGGCGTCGCAGGCGGAGGCGGACGTCGGGCTGCTCGCCGTGCTCGGCGTGATGGTCGGACTGCTCGGGCTCTATCTGTCTAGGTTCCGGACCGAGTTCTGGGCCAGGCCACGGATGGTTGCCCTGTTCGGCATCCTCATCGTTCTTGCGGCAGGTGCGGTCCGGGCCACCGTCATCTTCCAGCCTGAATCGAGTTGGTATGTGCTGCCGGCGGTGGCATTCGGATTCATGACGGCAGTGCTCTTCGACTCACGCATCGCAGTGCTGATGGCGCTGGCTGTCGGCGTCATTGCCGCGGTAGGCACCCAGGACACCGGTGTGGCCGTCTACGCCACGCTTGCCACTCTCGCCCCGATCCCGTTCGTGAGCTCGGTGACCAGTCGCGGCGGTTTCCGGACAGCCGTGGTGTTCTCGTCACTGTCGGCTGCCATCGCCGCCGGAGCCACCTCGTCGTTCTTCCACGTCGGGCCCAATGACGTCGTCTGGGAAGTGGTTGGGATCTCCATGGCCTGGGCATTCGGAGTGTCTGTCGTGGCCTCACTGATCGGCTTGGCCGCCCTCCAGTTCTTCGAGTCGGCTTTCGACATCACGACCAGCCTCAGCCTCCTCGACCTCACCGATCGGAATCACGAGGCGCTCCAACTGCTTCAAGAAAAGGCGTTCGGGACTTTCAACCACTCGCTGATGGTGGGGACGCTGGCCCATGCCGCAGCCCGGGCGATCGGCGCCAACCCCCTTTTGGCCCGGGCAATGGCCTACTACCACGACCTGGGCAAGACCGAGAACCCCTCGATGTTCATCGAGAACCAGTTCGGGATTCAGAACCCTCACGATTTCCTGACCCCCCTCGAGTCGGCCGAGGTGATCCGCAGACATGTGAGCGACGGCATCGTGTTGGCCCGTCAGTTCAAGATCCCGTCTGACGTCGCCACTGGAATCGTCAGTCATCACGGCGACGGGATCATGCGCTACTTCTACGAGAAGGCCAGGTCCCAGAACGGCGACCACGTCGATCCCAACGATTTCCGCCACATCGGGCACAAGCCGAGGACTGCCGAGACCGCAATTGTGATGTTGTCCGACTCCCTGGAAGCGGCCTGCAGGGCCAACTTCCAGACCGAGGAGCCGACGCCTGAAGCAATCGAGAAGGTGGTTGACCGCGTAATCGACGAGAAGTTGAACGACGGCCAGCTCTCCGAGTCGCCGCTCACCTTGGCCGAGATGACCCTGATCCGCTCTGCTTTCCTGGACTCGCTGGTCGGTCATTACCATCAGCGAATCGCGTATCCCAACTTCCCCGGAACCTGATGGACGACCCTCCCAGTCGAAAACCCGGCGCCGGTCAGTGAGCGTCTTCCTGGCCGACGAACAAGGTGAGCCGGTCGATCTACTCCAATTGCGTCATCTCGCCGAGTTGGTCCTGACCGAAGAGGGATACCCGGATGAGACCGAGGTGACCGTGCTCCTCGTGAGCGACGACGAGATGGCGTCTTATAACGAGCGCTTCCTCGATCGCACCGGCCCTACCGACGTGCTCGCTTTTCCGGTCGAAGAATTGACGCCGGGCTTCGTGCCAGATCAGGACCCCGCCGGCCCGCCACTCGTCATCGGCGACGTCATCGTCGCACCGGCCTATGTAAGCCGGCAGGCGGCCGAGACGGACGTCGGCTTCGACGACGAGATGGCGCTGATGGTCGCTCACGGGATCCTCCATCTGCTGGGGTACGACCACATTGACGACGGTGATGCCGAGTTGATGGAACGTCGGGAGGGCGAGTTGTTGTCAATGGTCGGCGTGGAGCGAAGGTGAACGCCGCGGTTCTGATCGTTGCCCTGGCCGCCTTGGCCCTCGCGGCATGGTTGCGCGCCGCAGGGGCGGCCATCACTCGTGTCCCCCGCGCGGATGCTCTGCGGGACGAAGCCGATGATGTGCGTGGTGCCGGCACCGTCGCCGATTTGCTCGAGGAGCGTGAGGCGACGACACCGGCAGTGGCCATGGTCGGCTCGGCCTTGCTGGTCGTGGCTGCAGTGGCCGGCACTGCGCTGGTCGCTGCCGGACAGTCGCTGGGCACCGCCGTTGGCTACGCCGCAATTGTCTTTCTCGTCGTGTTCCTCGTCGGCGACCTTGCCCCGCGGCAGCTGGGCCGGCGCCGACCGCGCTCGATCGCGTACAAGTCGGCGAGGCTGCTCCGCGTGGCTGTCGGGCTCGGTGGCTGGGCCTCTGATCTGATCACCGAGTCGAACGGCGAGGACGAGGGCGAGATCGAGCCGGAGCCTGAGAACGTCACCGAGCAGGAACGGGAGATGATCGATTCCGTGCTCGAATTCGGCGACACGGTGGTGCGTGAGGTCATGACCCCACGTCCGGACATGGTGACTGTGCCTGTGACGGCGTCGGTGGACGATCTGATCTCGGTCACCACGGACGAGGGCTTCTCCAGGATCCCGGTGACGAGCAATGGCGACGTCGTGGGCATGGTGATGGTCAAGGATCTGTTGCCACTCCTGAGCGAAGGCCGCCGCCCTGCCTCCGTTGCGGAGGTGATGAGACCTGTCGAATTCGTCCCGGAGACCAAGCTCGCGTCCGCGCTGTTGGGCGAGATGCAGGCCAACCATCAGCATCAGATGATCGTGATCGACGAATACGGGGAGGTCGCCGGCCTCGTCACCATCGAGGACCTGCTGGAGGAGCTGGTGGGGGAGATTGCTGACGAAACCGACGAAGAGGAGATATTCATCTCGGCCCGGCGTGACGGTGGCTGGGACATCGACGGCAGGCTGCCTGTCGACGATCTAGCAAATCTCGCCGGTGTCGACCTGCCCGATGAGGATTGGGACACCGTGGCCGGTCTGGTGATGGGTCTGGCCGAGCGTGTCCCCGACGAGGGCGAGCATTTTTCATACGGTCCACTGACGCTCACCGTCACCCGGATGCAGGGCAGACGGGTTGCCGAGGTCTTGGTATTTGTATCGGAGGCTGTGGACGCCGAATGAGGTCAGGGTTCGTGCCCGTCGTGGGGCGCCCCAACGTCGGGAAGTCGACGCTGGTGAATGCGATGGTCGGGTCGAAGGTGGCCATCACCTCCTCACGACCCCAGACCACGCGCAACGCGATCCGCGGCATCGTGAACGGGCCCGGTCAGGAGCCTGAGTATCAGATAGTCCTCGTCGACACACCCGGGCTCCACAAGCCACGCAATGAGCTGGGGACGAGGTTGAACTCCCTGGTTTACGGCACCCTTGCCGAGGCCGACGTTGTCGTGTTCCTCGTGGATGCGACCCAACCGATCGGACCCGGCGACCGGCTCATCGCCGAGCGTCTGAGTGAAGCTGAGGCCGAGGTGATCGTGGTCGTGAGCAAACTCGATATCGGCCGCCGCGGCCAGGTCGTCGATCAGCTGGCCAAGGCGGGGGAGTGGGACTTCGCCTCGTATGTCCCGGTCTCGGCCCTCGACGGGTCTGGTGTTTCCGAGCTGGTTGCGGAGGTCGTGTCCCGGCTGCCGGAGGGGCCGATGTATTACCCGCCCGGTGTGACGACCGATCAGCCCGAGGGCCTGGTGATCGGCGAGATCGTCCGTGAGAAGTTCCTCGACCGGCTTCGTGAGGAGCTTCCGCATTCCTTGGTTGTCGTGGTGGAGGACCTCGAGCAACGCGAGGATGGGCTCATCGACATCGCGGCCGACGTCATCGTCGAACGCAAGAGCCAGAAGGGCATCGTGATCGGAAAGGGTGGCTCGCTACTCAAGGACGCCGGGACCGAGGCACGACACGACCTGGAGTCATTGTTGGGGAACCGGGTGAATCTCAGCCTTCGTGTGAAGGTCGAGCCCGACTGGCAACGAAAGCCCCAGCTCCTCGACCGCCTCGGGTTCGACTGATTCTGGCGCGGAGATCGCGCCAAAACGGTTAGAGGAGCCCGTCGCAGAGGTCGGCGAGGTCCAGGTCTTTGGCGGTGACGCCACCTTCGGAGTGGGTGGAGAGCGTCAGAGTGACCTTGTTCCAGCGGATGTCGATATCGGGATGATGGTCGGCCTTCTCGGCGGCCAGAGCGACTCGTGTCACCAGACCCATCGACTCGTTGAAGTCGATCAGCTCATAGGTGCGGGCGATGCCGTCGTCGACCTTGCCCCAGCCGGGGTGAGACTCGACGAAGGCCTCGATCTCGGTGTCGGGAACAAGGGTCATGTGGCCAGCTTATCGCTGCCCCTAATGACCCGTACTTGGTACCAAGTGCTAAGTACCGAGTACGCCAGATCAGGCTTCTAGCCTGATCTGGCTCATGGCCATCCGTCACGATCAAGGAATCGTCCTCCGCAGCTACCCGTTCGGGGAGGCGGATCGGGTCGTGGTGCTGTTGAGCCCCAACAGCGGCAAGATACGCACGGTGGCCAAGGGCATCCGGAAGACCAAGAGCCGGTTCGGAGGGCGTCTCGAGCCGTTCACTCACGTCGATTTGGTCCTCTACGAAGGCCGAAATCTCGACACCATCACCCAGGTGGCTGTGATCGAGCCCTTTCCCCGGCTCCGGGCGAGTCTCGATGCGGTAGTGGCGGCAGGCACGATGGTCGAGGCAGCCGATGCCGTCGCTCAGGAGCAGGAGTCCTCGATGCGGCTCTTTCTCCTGCTCCACCGTGGGCTCAGAGCGCTCGAGGCCGGTCAGATCGGCGCCGACCTGATCACCAGCTATCTGCTGAAGCTGGCCGATGTGGTGGGGGTGGCACCTTCGCTTCTCGTCTGCGCGTCCTGTGGCCGGGTCGACGATCTGCACGGTTTCTCATTCGGCGGCGGCGGTGCCATTTGTGACTCGTGCCGGACCGAGGGAGCGGTGCGGCTCCGCGATGGAGTGACCGTCTACCTCGCCGCCCTGGCCGAGGCAGAGTTCGGGCGATTGCCGGAGACAGATGTGAGCCTGGCCGGGGAGGCAATGGGCATCGCCCGCCGCTTCGTCGAGTACCACCTCGATCGCAAGCTCATCTCACTGGCGGTGATGGAGTGAGCCTGGATCTGACCAGGATCGACCCAAAGAGCATTCCAAGACACGTCGGGCTCATCCTCGACGGCAATGGGCGGTGGGCCAACGCGCGTGGCCTGCCGCGAACCGCTGGACATGCCGCAGGTGAGGCGGCGTTGTTCGACACGGTCGAAGGTGCGTTGGAGATCGGCATCGAATGGCTGACCGCCTACACGTTCTCCACCGAGAACTGGTCGCGCTCGGACGAGGAGGTCGAGTTCCTCATGTGGTTCAACGAGGACCTGCTCACCCGCCGCCGCGATGATCTCCATGCCCAGGGAGTGAGGATGCTCTTCGCCGGAGACATGGACGACCCCAGGATCCCGGATCGAAATCGCAAGCACATGGCCGAGGCGGCTGACATGACGGCGGGCAACACCAGTCTCCACCTGGTGTTCGCCTTCAACTACGGGAGCCGTCGCGAGATCGTCGATGCCACGAGAGCTCTCGCCTCCAGGGTGGCGACCGGGGCGCTGGCTATCGACGACATCGATGAGTCGAAGTTGGCCGGCTCGCTGTACGTCCCCGAGATGCCCGACGTCGACCTGATCATTCGATCCTCCGGCGAGCATCGGCTGTCCAACTTCCTGCTCTGGCAATCGGCGTATGCCGAGTTCTACTTCCCGGGCATCCTCTGGCCCGACTTCGACCGACATGGGTTGCTCGACGCCGTGATCGATTACCAGGGCAGGGAGCGTCGTTTCGGCGCCGCCGAGGACCTGTCTCAGATTGACTAAGCGCCCGGATCTGGCCACCGTTCCGTCTTCGGTATGACGCAACCAACCCTCGAGACCATCTCGAATCTCGCCAAGAAGCGAGGCTTTGTCTTCCAGGCCTCAGAGATCTATGGCGGGATTCGCTCCGCTTATGACTATGGGCCGCTCGGCGTCGAGTTGCTGCGCAACGTCAAGGACGAGTGGTGGCGAGAAATGGTCCAGCTGCGAGACGACGTGGTTGGGATCGATTCCGCCATCCTCCAGGCCCGCAAGGTGTGGCAGGCGTCGGGCCACGAGGAGGTCTTCACCGACCCGTTGGTCGAGTGCCGCAACTGCAACGCACGGCACCGTCTCGACAAGCTGGAGGACCCGAACACCTGCCCAACATGTGGGAAGTCAGGGACGTTCACCGAGCCGAAGCCATTTCATCTCATGTTCCGCACCCACATGGGCCCCGTCGATTCGGAGGAGAACCTGATCTATCTCCGACCGGAGACGGCACAGGGAATATTCACCAACTTCGAGAACATCCGCCGCACCAATCGTCTCAAGCTCCCATTCGGGATCGCCCAGGTGGGCAAGTCGTTCCGAAATGAGATCACCCCGGGGCAATTCGTCTTCCGCACCCGTGAGTTCGAGCAGATGGAGATGGAGTACTTCGTCAGGCCCGAGGAGGTGGACGAATGGTTCGCCTACTGGCAGGAGCGACGTTTCGCCTGGTATCTCGGTCTTGGAATGACCGAGTCCAATCTCCGGATCCGGCCACACGACGATGACGAGCTCAGTCACTATTCAGCGAGCACGGTCGACGTCGAGTATCGGTTTCCCTGGGACTGGGACGAGCTAGAGGGGATCGCGAATCGCACCGATTTCGACCTCAAACAGCACTCCGAGCACTCCGGAGAGGATCTCCGCTATTTCGACCCCGATACGAACGAACGCTTCTATCCGTATGCCATCGAACCGGCGGCAGGCGCCACCAGGACCACCTTCGCCTTCCTCATCGACGCCTATGACGAGGAGAAGGTCAACGACGAGACGAGGACAGTCCTCCGCCTTCATCCTCGACTGGCCCCCTACAAGGTGGCAATCCTCCCCTTGTCCAAGAAGGAAGATCTGATCGAGCCCGCCGAGCGCATCGCCGCCGAGCTTCGGCAGCGGTGGATGGTTGAGATGGACGTCACCCAGTCGATAGGGCGGCGCTACCGGCGTCAGGACGAGATCGGCACGCCATATGCCGTCACCGTGGACTTCGAGACGCTGGAGGACCGGGCGGTGACAGTCCGGGACCGGGACTCGATGAAACAAGACCGGGTCTCGATGGACCGTCTGGTGGACTATCTCTCCGAGCGTCTGGGCTAGAGGACGAATGAGACGCCCGATCGTCGGGTGGGTGCTGGGCGTCGTCGTCGTGGTCGCGGTCGTCGTAGTGGCCTATCTCTATTTCGCCGGCGGGACAGGGGAGCCGTCAACCGAGTTGACCACGCCCACGCTCGCTGGGGCAGAAGATGGAATGGTTGCGTTCGTCATCGACCCGACTCGATCCAGCGCTGCGTTCGAGATCGACGAGGTGCTCCGGGGGGAGCCGCAGCGCGTCGTCGGCACAACCTCTGAGCTTGCCGGCCAATTCGAGATGGACCCGGACGACCTGTCGAGCGTCGAGTTTTCCCAGATAGTCGTCAACGCCCGCACGTTCGACACCGGGTCGGGGAACCGTGACCGGGCGATCCGGGGACCGGTGATTCTGGACTCGGCGAGCGACGAGTTCGAGTTCATCACCTTCGACGCGACGTCCGTGGAAGGCCTCCAGGGGGCTCTGACCGATGGTGAGATGCTCGAGTTCACGGTCGAGGGTGACCTGGTCATAAGAGACACCGTCAATACGGTCACGTTCGACGTCACTGCCACTCCCATCGACGAGGACAGGATCGACGGGACCGCCGAAGCCACCGTGCTCCGCTCCGACTATGGCATCGGGATCCCCAACGCCCCGGGCGTGGCCGACGTCAGTGATGAGGTCCTTATACGCCTCGAATTCGTAGCGACATCGTGAAGCAACGGCCTGTCGTACTTATGATCGGCCGACCATGGCAGAGCGAGGTGACATCGATCGGGTTCGGGAGTCCACCGACCTCGTCGACCTGATCTCCGAGGTCACCAAAGTCAAGCGCTCGGGCCGCAGCTTCATGGCGGTCTGCCCCTTCCACGAGGAGAAGACGCCTTCGATGTCAGTGGATCGGGCCCGCGGGCTCTATCACTGTTTCGGGTGCGGCAAGGGCGGTGACGTGTTCAGCTTCGTGCAGGAGACCCAGGGAGTCGACTTCGCCGATGCCCTGGAACTGCTCGCGCGGAAGGCAGGGGTCACGCTGGTCCGCGACCCAGCCGACGCCCGTCAGAGAGGACGCCGCGGCGAAGCAGTCGAGGCCCTCAAGAGGGCGATCGACGTCTACCACGACCGACTGAAGAAGGCTCCAGAGGCAGGGCCGGCCCGGGCCTACCTTCGTCAGCGCGGATACGACGTCGGGATCATCGATGAGTGGAAACTGGGGTTCGCCGGGACCGACTGGGACACGCTTACCAAGGAGCTCAAGGCGGGCGGACTCGACGACCGGGTCTTGGTGGACGCCGGACTGTCCCGACGGGGACGCCAAGGGCTGTTCGATGTCTTCAGGGGCCGGCTCATGTTCCCCATTCACGACCTTCGTGGTGACGCGGTCGGGTTCGGGGGTCGCAAGGTCGATGAGATCGATCGCAACGCTACGAACAACCCTGACGCCAAATATGTCAACTCCGCAGACTCCGTGGTCTATCACAAGGCCCAGGTTCTGTTCGGGCTCGACCGGGCCCGCCGGGAGATCTCCGACGACGATCCGGCAGTGATCGTCGAGGGGTATACCGACGTGATCGCCATGCACCAGGCCGGGATCAAAACCGCCGTGGCAACGTGTGGTACCGCCCTTGGAGACGGGCATTTCGATCTCTTGCGGCGGTTCAGCGAGAAAGTGGTTCTGGCATTCGACTCCGACGAGGCAGGGTCCAAGGCAGCCCTTCGTGGTGATGAGTTGGAGTCGCCATTTCGCCTCGACCTCGATCTGCGAGTGGCGGTGATGCCCGACGGGCTCGATCCGGCCGACCTGGTGCAGCAGGCACGAAACGAGGAGTTGGTTGTGGCGGTCAAGGAAGCACGTCCGCTCCTGGAGCAAAGGATCGAGCACGAGGTGAGTCGGCACGATCTGTCCGGACCGGAGGGCCGAGCACGAGCCCTTCATGCCGCTGCTGCTCAAGTGCGTCGGGTCAAGGATGGCATCGCTCGTCGGGAATACGCTCGGTTTGTCGCACGGCTGGTCGGCGCAGACCTGGAGACTGCTGAAGCTGCGATCGAGGGCGACCGGTCAAGACGCGGCCGGGCCGAACCCTCTAACGAGCGCCCCCTCGACCGCATCGAGTCCGAGCTCATGCGAGTGCTGCTCGCCGACCCATCGACCGTGGAAGGCGTGGTTGCCGAGGACTTCACCGATCAACGGCTCAGACTGGCCTTCTCGGCCCTGGATCTGTCCGCGACTACCCCTGGTCAGCCGGTCGACATCTCGGAGGCCGGCGAGGAGGAGACGCGATCGTTGCTTCGCTCCCTCGCGATGGACGACCGCCCGCTCCCGTCGGGGCGTGAGATCCTGACCCGGGTGAAAGAGCGAAGGCTTGACGTCGAGATCGAGGAGCTGCAGCGGATACTGGCCGAAATGGAGCCCGGAAGCGATGCTCATTCCGACAACCTCCGCCACTTGATAGCTTTACAGCAGGAGAAGCGATCCTCCACCCGGATGTGAACGAAGAACTCAGCAAGGTCGTCGCCGCCCTGGTGAAGCGGGGCAAGCATCGTGGCTTTCTCACGATGGCAGAAGTCCAGCAAGAGCTGGAGGATGCCGAGGCGTCCGGAGAGGCATTCGAGGAGGTCGCCGATGCCCTCCGCTCCCAGGGAATAAAACTGACCGAGGAGGGTCCGGGCGTCACCGAGGAGTTCGTCGAGGTCGGCCAGATCTCGGTGTCGGACCCAGTCCGCCTCTATCTGAATGAGATCGGTCGGTACCCCCTTCTCACCAGCCAGCAAGAGGTGGAGCTGGCGATGCACATGGAGGCCGGGCTTCGGGCGCAGTCCCGGCTCGACGAGGAAGGGCTCATCGACGAGGACCGAGCGGTCCTCGGCCATGAGATAGACATTGGCGACGCAGCACAGAAGCAGCTGGTTCAGTCCAATCTTCGCCTTGTCGTGGCTTTGGCCCGTCGCTACGTCGGTCGGGGGATGGCGCTGTTGGACCTGATCCAGGAGGGCAACGTCGGGCTGATGCGGGCCGTGGAGCGGTTCGACTATCGGCGGGGCTTCAAGTTCTCCACATATGCCACCTGGTGGATCCGTCAGGCGATCTCCCGAGCTATCGCCGATCAGGGTCGGACCATCCGCATGCCCATTCACGTTCTCGACTCGGTGAACAAGCTGACCCGGGCACAGCGGGAGATGACCCAGACGATGGGGCGGGCCCCGAGTCTCGATGAGCTCGCCTTCGAGCTCGACATCGAACCCAGCCGGGTCGCGGAGCTGCAGCGAATCGCCCAGGACACAGTCTCTCTGGAAACGCCAGTCGGCGAGGACGATGACGGGACTCTCGGCGACCTGGTCGAAGATCTCGAGTCAGATCGCCCGCCGGACGTCGCCACCTTCTCGTCCTTGCAGGATCAGCTGGCCATGGCCCTGGAGGGTCTGAACGATCGAGAGCGTGAGGTCTTGATCATGCGATTCGGTCTGGCCGACGGGCGGATGCGCACCCTGGAGGAGGTCGGATCCCATTTCAAGGTGACCCGGGAACGGATCCGGCAGCTGGAGACCAAGGCTTTGGCCAAGCTCCGGCACCCGGACAAGTCACAGAAGCTAGAAGGGTTCCTGGAGAACTCCTGATCGGCCCCCCCGGCGCGGGGTGGGCCCGTCGTGGCAATATCGGGTCATGAGATTCAGATCCGGACTCGTTGTCGGCGCCGCCGTTGGATATGTCCTCGGGACTCGTGCCGGAAAGCAGCGATATGAGCAGATCAAGCGCTGGGCCGGCGAGGCGAGAAAGCACCCGGCGGTGGCCCAGCTGGCGAATCAGACCGTCGGGGTGGTCGATGCGGGACGCTATGTCGCCGCCACCGGACTCACGACAGTCGCTAAGGGTCTACGCACCATCGATACTCAGACTGGCTCTGAGTAGAGGAATCCCGACTGGTACCCTGACCGTGCCAGTCGGCAACCTTCCGCGGTAGCTCAATTGGTAGAGCAGTGGACTGTTAATCCATTGGTTGTAGGTTCGAGTCCTACCCGCGGAGCCCGAATTCTGCCCATTGCATGGGGCCTTCGCTGATGGCGCAAACACACACTTGTTCGGGTGTAGCCAACCTGCAGCCAGCAGGGACGGACGGGCCTAATGCAGCCTCGAAATGTCCATGACGAATCGATATCTGACATCCGCAGCGAAGCATCCGCTCAAGGCCTCATTGATCTCATTCGGCTTGATCAACTGATGCTCATTTGCCTCGACCACCTGCACGCGATCAGCGGTCGATCATCCGTAGGGCAGCTTCGGAGTAACGCTGCCCTTGGATGCTGATCCCTTCGAGCGCCTGGTTGATCATGATCAAGTCATCGGCCGTGAGCTCGACCTCGACCGCGCCGAGGTTCTCCTCGAGACGGCGCAGCTTCGTGGTCCCGGGGATCGGAACTATCCAGGGCTTGCGACCCAGCAGCCAGGCGAGGGCGATCTGAGCCGGGGTCACCCGTTTCTGCTCCGCGATCCGCTTCACGAATTCCACCAGCTCCTGGTTCGCTTTTCGGTTCCCTGGGTCGAAGCGGGGGACAGTGTTGCGAAAATCGGACTCCACGAAAGTGGTGTCCTCGTCGATTTTGCCGGTGAGAAAGCCCTTCCCCAGGGGACTGAACGGGACGAAACCGATCCCCAACTCCTCGAGCGTGGGCAGGATCTCTTCCTCGGGCTCCCGCCACCACAGCGAATACTCGCTCTGCAATGCGGTGACGGGCTGTACTGCGTGGGCCCGGCGAATCGTCATCACGCCCGCCTCGGAAAGGCCGAAATACTTCACCTTCCCTTCGGCGATGAGGTCTTTCACCGTGCCGGCGACATCGTCGATCGACACGTCGGGGTCGACCCGATGCTGGTAATAGAGGTCGATGTGGTCGGTCCTGAGCCGGCGGAGGGACTCTTCTGTCATCTTCCGGATGTGATCGGGGCGACTGTTCAACCCCTGTGACTCACCATCCACGAAGCCGAAACCGAACTTCGTGGCGACCACGACCTCGTCCCGGAAGGGGGCGAGAGCCTCGCCGACGACGTCCTCGTTGGTGAACGGACCGTAGACCTGGGCGGTGTCGAAAAAGGTGACGCCGCGCTCGACCGCGGAACGGATCACTTCGATTGCATGCTCCCGGTCTGAGGGCACTCCATAGCTTTGGCTAAGACCCATGCAGCCGTAGCCCAGGGCCGAGACCTCGAGACCGCTCGTTCCCAATGTGCGTGCGTCCATCTTTCCTTCTTCGTTCTCACGTTCCAGCCGGCTGAATGTGTAGCCATTTGTGTAGCCGTACGTACCCGGACACGCCAACACCAGACATCACGACTGATCGAAATTCGTAGACAGGACAGCATCAAACAGCACCGAGCGGGACTGGACGGACGGGGCGGGCGGGACTGTTAATCCATTGGTTGTAGGTTCGAGTCCTACCCGCGGAGCCTTCTATCCTCAGACGAAATCCGGTGGGCTAAACCCGGCATTCGCCGGTCATCGGATTCGGTTCGTCAGATCTAAGCCCGATACGAATCTCGTGAAGGCAATGAAACTTCTCGCGGAAATATCCGGGCCGTCGAGGTCATCACTCTTGCGGGTGGGAGGCAGGAGGAGAGATACGAAGGATCGCAATCCGGAGTCGGCGCAGCGGTTTCTTGCTGGGTCGGAGGCGGCGGGCTGATTGGCGGTGGTTGCAGTCATCCCGGCGGTGGCGGCGTGCCGACTCCGGTGAGAACGCCGAAATCACCGGCCACGGGCAGCCCCGTAGCCATTCCGTACGAAAGGGTCTCGTTGGCATTGCCTTGGGTGTTGGTGTAGCGGAGGAAGATGTTGGAGGTCGAGGGCCGGAACAAGCCGACGGTCTCTGGACCGGGAGCGCCGCGGCGTGCCCATTCGGCGGCGACGATCTTGTCCCCGGGATCGCCGAAGATGAATTGAGAATCTGCGTTGCCTTGGGTGTGGGAATTCCGGAAGTAGACGAGGCCTGTGGATTCCCGGTGGAGACCGACCTCGTCGATCAGGTCATTGTCAAAATCTCCGACGAACGGATTGTCCCCGGGGTTGCCGAAAAAGTAGCTGACGTCCGCTGGCCCCAGAGCCTCACCGTTGACTCCGAGATCGTTGACGACATGGATGCGGGATTCGGATGGCCGATAGATCGAGACTGTGTCGCACCCATCCCCGTCGAAGTCGCCCGCCAGCGGGATATCCCTCGGGTCTCCGAAGAAGAAGCTGATGTTGGCCGGGCCCTGGCTATTTGAATTGCGGAGATAGACGAAGCCATCCGACTGGCGGTAAAGGCCGGGTGTTTCGTCGCCGTCACAATCCCAATCGCCGACGAAGGGCAGGTCGCCGGGACTGCCATAGAAGAAATGGGTCGTGTTACCGGCTAGGTCGAGGAGATGCCACTCACCTGTTGAAGTGTCGACAACGCCAACTGATCCGTTGCCCTCACCCTCGGCGAACGTGCGGTTGTAGTCGGAGGAGTCGGTTGGCGGTGAATTGGTCGCCGTCGAATCGCCCCTCCCGACGAAGACCACCGTCACGTACAGAGAGCCGCCACTGGTGTCGGTGCCGATCCCAACGTGGCTGTAGCCACTCAGAATGTTCTTCTTGTGACCGGGGGAGGCCATGAAAGCGTCGTGCAGCGAGGTGGGGGACTGGCCCCTGCCGACGTTCTCCGCGATCCCTGACCAGCCGGTGCCAGCCGCGGTGGTCAGTTCCGCCTCGCTGGAGTGGTAGATCTCGCCCGCCGTCACCATGTTTGCAGTGTGGCTTCGTGCGTGCGAACGCAGTGCGTTGTCGACTTGCAATGCGCCGAGGCCATGCGCGGCACGAGTCGCATTGATCTTGGACAGGAATTCGGCCTCGGTTTCGGTATCCGCGGCCACGGCGGGGGTAAGGGCAAGGAGAGACAGCGACACAACGACGAGCGATATCACCCGACCACTCCTTACGCGCATTCCTAAATGATCGGCGCCGGCTGGGATCTTCTTTACGCCAGGCCGGACAGTTCTGAGCGGTCGGGGGACTGGCGTCGGTGCAACGCGAGGAAGGACACGACCCGGACCTGACGACCTACGTCGTGGTGCGTCCGAGTCTGAGTCTCGACGATCCCGGACCGCTAACTCGCGGTCGCCAAGACGCCGAAGGTCAAACTTCTCGATCGGGGCCTAGGGTCGCGCAAGCCATGCAGCCAATGGAACCGGTCCTCGATTACGACCCCAGGAACAGGCCACAGTTTCCTCTGTTGATTTTGCTCCCTCTTGCCCTGGTAGTTGGGATCATCGCCTATTGCGTCGACCGGTCGTCGCCGCCGACGCCTCCACCCGTGGAGCACGTCGAATGGTCGATCTCGGTCGGAGATGGTGACGTAGTCACTCTCCGGGGTGTCCTCCCCGAAGGCCGACCCACCGAGACATACCTAGATCATGTCCTGCTCGACCGCGATCCTGATGGAGCTTTCGTCTGGGACCTCGAAGCCGAACTGCCGGAGACCGTGGCGCTGATCGGAGCCATGGACGACTGCGAGGCAGTGACTGCCGAAGCCGCCTCATGGACAGATAAGACAGACGACTTCGACCCGAGGGATCTCCAATATCTGCACTTGGCCTACGCCGCGGCGGCGATGGAACGAGGTGTCGAGCTGGGTTGCGAGTGACCTGCTGTGTCTCCAGGGATTCAGGTCAGGTCGTCGTCGCGGCGATGCCAGGTGACGTGAAACAGCTTCCACTCGCCCCGCGCTTTAACGACATGCGCGAAGTCCACCCACCAAGGTGAGTACACCCGCACTGAAGCGATGTCGTCGTAAACGGCGTCGACGATGATTTCAGCTTCAACCGGCTGGGGCGTCTGGAGGGCGGCGTCATCGGCCATGGTCTGAGGGGAGAGGGTGATAACTCCGACGACCCCATCCGTGCCGACGGAGTAGCGCCGCTTGATCGCTTCTGGGTGATACGACCTGAGATGTCTTTCCGCATCGCCCGAGACGTAACCCTCCAAGTAGTCCAGAGCCACCTGGCGTATCGATTCGATATCCGACTCCGAAACGCCAACCCGATCCTCTACCAGTGCCATCTGAACAAGCTACACGGAGGCACACTGCGCGGTCCACGCAAGGCGGTTATTGCAGTCGGGAGAGGTCGCGAAAATCGACGTTGTTGGACCTCTCAACATGCGACGCCTTCGCGACGATGATTCATCTAGAGGTGGGGGTTTGGGCATTCCAAGACGACGTTTGGCGTCTTCGCGTTCCTCCCCTCTGCCTGACACTTCGGTAGAGAGGTTTGATCGATGACCCTGATGCACATGACCCTGGGAGCGTTGTCTTCCATCTTCGGAGCCCATCTGTCTTGGGCGATGACGGACTGGATCATCAGACGCAAGCGGGAAGGGCAAAGCATCCTCCTGCCGACCCTCCTCTCCGTAGCCGGCGTGGTCCTGATCGTCGTCACCTTCGGTGTTGTCGTGTCATCGACCACGGTCTGAACAAAGTTCCGAAGAAAACCCCCGTTCTGGTTTGACGGCTGGATGAGTTTGGGTATAGTTCCGATCTGAAGCCCCGACGGGTCAGAAACTTCGGTTTCAGACTTGTTGGGGCTTCTTATATGCGGTCGTCGAGAAGAGGGACACCGGCGATGGCGGTCTCAGCCTTCGACGCTGATAGAGGGCTCGTCGCAAGGTCCGCCGATTTCGAACCCGACGCCGCGAACCCCTCACAAGGGGATCCAGGGTCGAAGGACCGACAGAACCAAAACGATCAGCCATCTCTCGCTCAAGCTACGAGTGGTAGGTGAACCGACTGCCTCGTCCCGGTTATCGGTGCGTGAATCGAACGCGAAACCGGGGACGAGTCCGGAGCCCTCCGAGCGTGGCGAGGACTCCGGTCACGTCCGTCTCAGCAAGGCGGGAGGAGTTGCCTTGGATCCTGAGCGTGGCGTCGTGACATGACACCGAGGTTTCCGTCAGCCAGCAGGCAAGTGAAGATCGCCCGCGAAAGTTTTCGGAGTTCCTCGGTTTGACGGATCCACGACATTGGGTATAGTTCCGATCTGAAGCCCCGACGGGTCGAAACTTCGGTTTCTGACTTGTTGGGGCTTCTTATTTGTCTCTCCCTCTCAAGTTCGAGAGGCTGGACTGCCGATAGGGGGAGACGTTGGAGTGGAAGGGGGAGCCGAGAGGGCCCTCCAACATTGTCGCCCTCCGGGTGCCACCATCGCCCGGGGGTCGGCGCGCCCGACTGGCGCGATGAAGTCCAGCTAGGACCCGAATACCTGCCATCCTGTCCCATTCACGGCCTGGTGTTACGAGGCACATAGCTGTCTCGCCACACACCGCAACTAGGTCGACCAACAACATCGAGCATGCACCGAACCCACCCAGCGAACAGAGAACGTCCCAAGCCCTGGCGCACCCTTGTCGTGGTCGCGACTCTGTCCGCAGTGTTGACGGCGAGTCTCGCCACCGGCACGGCCCTGGCGATATCTCGGGCGGAAGTAGACGAGGCATGCGCCGATTCCCAAGAGGCATACGACATCTATCGCTCCGCTCGTTCCGATTTCGAGGTGGCCGCGGTGGCGCTCGAGGAGGCAAACGCGGAGCTCGACGCTGCGGAATATCAGGAACAGCGAATCCGCAACGCCTACGAGGCACGCCAGGAGGAAAAGGCGGAGCTGTCGACCCGGGTCGAGTCACAGGCTGTCGAGCTCTACATGCAGGCCGCTTCCGGTCCCTCGATGGGGATGGTCAGCCTGTCCTCTCCCAGTGAAGCATTGACCGCCTACGAGTTTCTCCGGGCGAACGCCGACCAGAGCATGCAATCGGTGAACGACCTGGCCGCTATCTCCTCAGAGCTGGACCGACTTGGGGTCACGCTCGAGGCAGCTGTCGCAGAACTGACCACGGCGCGGGATGTGCAGCAACAGCAAACCGCTGACCAAGAGGCTGCGATGACTTCTGCGTTGGGCGCATATGACGACCTGAGCGACAGATGCAAGGAACTGCAGGCCGCCTACGAAGCCGAACAGGCCCGTCTCCGAGCCGAGGCGGAAGAGAGAGCACGACAGCGTGCGGCAGCGGCGGCGTCCAGGGGCGGATCAGGCGATTCAGGAAGTGGTTCCACGGGCCCGATCATCGGCGGCATCATCTGCCCGTTCAGCCCGGGCCGTACGCATTTCAGCAACTCCTGGGGCGCCGGGCGTTCGGGTGGCAGGGCTCACAAAGGGACTGACATGATGGCTCCATTCGACGAGCCCATCTACGCCGTGGCCAACGGGACGATCAGCACCGGGAGCAGCGGACTCGGCGGCAAGACGATCTGGCTCTCGACTGGAGGGGTGGCCTTCTACTACGCCCATCTGAGCGGGTTCGCAGTGGGGGATGGCGCCTCGGTGAGTCAGGGTGACCTGATCGCATACAACGGCAACACCGGCAATGCGTCCGGCGGAGCCCCACACCTTCATTTCGAGATCCATCCGGGTGGACGGGGCTCGAGCGCGGTGAATCCCTACAACGCAGTGGCCTCGGTCTGCTTCTGAGCCGGGTCTAGCTCCTATTTCCGGCGTGCCCTGCGCCACAGAACCGCTCCACTGGCCAGAACCGCGACAGCACCGAGCACCACCCACAAAGGGTCGCCGGTCATGAAGCTCTGTGGGGCGAAGGCGACGTCGAGACCCTGCAGGATCCAGATGACCCCGACGATGCCGAGGATGATCCCCAGCGCCATGCTCAAGTCCCGCATCGCTCGAACATAGCTCTTGACTTCGACCGGTGCTTCAGCTGATAATCTCGATCCACATGAAGACGAGCCCAACACCGATCACGAGCGCCACGCCTCGGCGCTTCTTCGGGTTCGTCTATTTCGGCGCCTAGCGCCGACTCACCCCACCCCCGCGTTACTCCGTCCCTATCCACTCTTCAACCGCGCCGAGGCGACCACCCATGAATGACAAGTCCGATTCGAATCCAGGTGACATCGAACAGATCCGAGACGATATAGACCGGATCGACGCCGACATCCTCAAACTCCTTGCCGAGCGGAAAGCCCACAGTCTCCGCATTGCCAAGGAGAAGGGGATCCACGACCGCCCGTCCCGGGACCAGTCGAGAGAAGAGGGCCTCATCTCCGACCGTATTGCGGCCGGGATGGAGCACGATCTCGACTCGGGTCTGGTGAACCGGGTGTGGCGGGAGATCGTCAACGACTCGGTGCGGATCCAGCAGGAGTATCTCGGACGTGCCGAGCGACCCCGTCAGACAATGACGGTGGCCATCCAGGGGATCGAGGGCTCGTACAGCCAGCTCGCATCCCAGCAGTTCTTCGACCACAAGGGGATGTCGGTCAACTACCTGCGCGCCCCGACCTTCGCCGCGGCCATCGGTGCCGTGCAGAGACTGGATGCCGATGTGGCCGTCCTCCCCATTGAGAACACGACCTCGGGTGCCATCTCGGAGGTCTACGACCTGTTGTTGGAGAGCAGGCTTCACTTCGTCGGTGACGTTCGTTTTCGGATCCGTCATTGTCTCCTCGGCATCGAGGGCGCCTCGATCTCCGAGCTACGTCGCATCTACTGCCATCCCCAGGCAGTCGCCCAGTGCACCGAGTTCCTTGCTCAGCTCGACCATTGCGAGATCGTCTACTTCTCTGATACCGCCCTGTCCGGGCAGAAGATCCGTGAGCTGGGAGACCCGACGATCGCCGCCATCGCCAGCGAGGAGGCGGCGCGTCTATTCGGCCTCGATGTGCTGAAGACGGGTATCGCCAACAGGGACGAGAACTTCACGCGGTTCGTAGTGGTCGCCGCCGAGCCTGCCGAGGTTCCAGACGGGGTGGCATCGAAGACATCGATCGTGATGGCGGTGGGTAACCATCCCGGAGCCCTCATGGACGCTTTGGCCGTGTTCCACGACGCCGACATCAACCTGGTCATGCTCGAGTCCCGGCCTATCCCGAACAACCCGCGGGAGGAGCTGTTCTATCTCGACTTCGACGGCAACGTCTCGGAGCCGGCAGTCCAGGCTGTGCTCGAGATACTCATGAGACAGGTCCGGTTTCTTCGGGTGCTGGGCAGCTATCCATCGAGAGACCTACGCCCCAAGCCGATCGAGCGGAAGATCAAGAAAGTGAAACCTCAAGGCCGTTCCACCCTCACCGAGTTGGCTCCGACCGCGGCCAGCCCCAAGGGCTACAAGCTGGGCAGCCGCGGTCACAAGGAGCACAACACAATTGTCGAGGTAGCCGGGGTCAGGATCGGGGGCGACGACCTCGTGGTTATCGCCGGGCCATGCGCCGTCGAGTCCTGGGACCAGGTGATGACTGCGGCCAAGGCGGTGAAGGAGAGTGGTGGGTCCATCCTCCGTGGGGGCTGTTTCAAGCCCCGGACCTCCCCGTACTCGTTCCAGGGTCTGGCCTACGAGGGTCTCGAGATGCTGGTCGAGGCCGGCAAGGCGTACGGCCTGCCCGTGGTCACCGAAGTGGTCTCGCCCGAAGACGTCGAAGGTGTGGCCCGCAAGGCCGACATCCTCCAGATCGGCACCAGGAACATGCAGAACTTCTCCCTGCTCTCAGCGGCGGGTCGGGCGCATCGCCCGGTCATGCTGAAGCGGGGGATGAGCTCGTCTCTCGACGAGCTATTGCAGGCGGCCGAATACATCCTCTCGGAAGGGAACCAGCAGGTGTTCCTCTGCGAGCGGGGCATCCGGACGTTCGAGACTTCGACTCGCAACACCCTGGACCTGAGCGCCGTGCCTGTGCTCCGCCAGCGGACCCATCTGCCGATCATCGTCGACCCGTCGCATGCGGCGGGAGATCGTGAGCTGGTTGCGCCGTTGGCGCTGGCCGCTCAGGCGATCGGCGCCCATGGGATCATGGTGGAGATCCATCCCGATCCGGACAATGCGCTCAGCGACGGTCCACAGTCACTTCGATTGGATCAATTCCAGGACCTGATGCTGGCCCTTGGCTTCGGGGGCTGAGAACTCAGGAGGGAACGTCGACCGTGGTGGGCAACCACGACGGTCGAGCCTCCTCATGGGAGCTGATCAAGTCGTCGTGGCTCATCGTGACACCGATCCCATCGAGCCCAGTCAGGAGCCGCTCCTTGGCGGTCGGGTCGAAATCGAATTGCTCCTCCAGGCCGTCGGCCGTCACCGTCTGGCTCTCCAGATCGATGCTCACCTCGGCCGTGGGGTCGGCGGCGAGATCGATGAGGCGGGTGACCGCGTCTTGGGGCAACTCGACGACCAGCAAGCCGACATAGCTCGAGTTGTTGCGGAAGATGTCGGCCGCCGACGCGGTGATGACCGCCTCGAAGCCCCATTGTTGGATTGCCCAGGGGGCGTGCTCGCGTGAGGACCCGCATCCGAAGTTCGGTCCGGTGACCAGCACCCGGGCTGCCCGACGGGCGGGATCGTTGATGATGAAGTCGGAGCTCGGTGTGCCGTCGTCGGTGTGTGCCCAGTTGTAGAAGAGGAACTCCCCGTAGCCATCCCGCTCGATCCGCTTGAGGAACTGCTGGGGGATGATCTGATCGGTGTCCACGTCGCCGCGGTCGAGGGGCATCATCGTCCCGGTGATCGTTGTGACGGGCTTCACGAGCCCTCCCACTCCCTGACATCGACGAAGTGGCCCGCTACTGCGGCCGCGGCAGCCATGGCTGGACTGACGAGATGGGTCCGGGCCCCACGCCCCTGACGCCCTTCGTAGTTCCGATTCGAGGTCGACGCACATCGCTCCCCGGCGGGGATCACATCGGGGTTCATCGCCAGACAACTCGAGCAGCCGGCGTCTCTCCAGGAGAACCCGGCTGCCTCGAAGACCTCATGGAGACCCTCGGACTCGGCTTGGGCCTTGACCTGCATCGATCCCGGAACGACCACGGCGCTCACCCTCGAGTCGACTCTGCGGCCCTCGACGACCTTGGCGGCGGCGCGGAGGTCCTCGATCCTCCCGTTCGTGCAAGAGCCGAGGAACACGTGGTCGACCGCGATGTCGAGGATGGGTGTCCCCGGTCTCAGGGCCATGTACTCGAGGGCCCGCACGGCGGCATCCCGTTGCAAAGGGTCGTCATAGGAGTCAGGTGAGGGAACCGAACCGGTGACAGGCACAGTTTGAGCCGGGTTGACGCCCCAGCTGACGTGGGGGACAAGACGGGACGCATCGAGGACCGCGACCTTGTCGAACACCGCATCGGGATCGGTGACCAGGCCCTCCCAGGTCGACACCGCCTCGTCCCAGCGGGCGCCCTTCGGCGCGAAGGGACGACCCTCGATGTACCGGATCGTGGTCTCGTCGGGGGCGATCATCCCGGCCCTGGCGCCTCCCTCGATCGACATGTTGCAGATGGTCATCCTCTGCTCCATGGAGAGGTCGTGTATCGCCTGGCCCCGATACTCGATGACATGCCGGGTCCCGCCGGACACACCGATCTGGGCAATGATCCCCAGGATCAAGTCCTTGGCGGCGACTCCCCAGGGCAGCTCTCCCTCCACCTCGACCGCCATCGACTGCGGCTTCGCCTGCCAGATGGTTTGAGTGGCGAGGACGTGCTCGACCTCGGTGGTGCCGATCCCGAAGGCGAGAGCGCCGAACGCGCCGTGCGTCGAAGTGTGGCTGTCACCACACACGACGAGCAACCCCGGTTGGGTGAGTCCCTGCTCCGGCCCGACAACGTGGACGATGCCCTGACGCGGGTCATCGAGGCCGAACATGGTGATGTCGTGGTCCTTGCAGTTCTGGACGAGAGCATCGATCTGCTTCTTGGAGAGAGGGTCACGAATACCGAGTGAGCGACCGGTGGTGGGAATTCCATGGTCGACCGTTGCAATGGTGAGATCGGGCCGCCTCACCGATCGGCCAGATTGATTCAGACCGGCGAAGGCCTGTGGCGAGGTGACTTCGTGGACGAGGTGCAGGTCGACGTAGAGCAGCGTCGGATCGGCATCGATCACGATGTGGTTGTCCCAAACCTTCTGAAAGAGCGTGCGCGGGGCGGTCATGCCGTGGCCCCGGCCTTCTCGGGCTCGGCGACGAGCGAGGCCACCCGGTCACCGACCTCGGTGGTGCTGATTCCCATCTCACCGGCACGCAGGGAGGGAAGCGAACCGGCGACCTCACCGACGGCGTTCTCGACGGCGTCGGCCGCCCCGACCTCGCCGAGGACACGAAGCATCATCCCGGCTGCGCCAATGGCGGCGAGGGGGTTGATGAGACCGGTTCCCTCGAACCCGGGGGCGGTGCCTCCGATTGGCTCGAACATGGAGACACCGTTGGGGTTGATGTTCGCCCCGGACGCGATGCCTAGTCCGCCCTGGATGGCGGCTGCGAGGTCAGTGATGATGTCGCCGAACATGTTGTCGGTCACGATGACGTCGAACCGGCCGGGATCCTCGACCATCCACAGACAGGTCGCATCGACATGGGCATAGGACGTCTCGACGTGTGGATATTCGGCGCCCACCTCCTGGAACACCCTCGACCACAGATCCCACGCATAGGTGAGCACATTGGTCTTGCCGCACATGGTGAGGTGTCTCCTGGGCCGGGTCGAAGCCAGATCGAATGCGTACCGGATGCAACGCTCCACGGCGAAGCGGCTGTTGACCGACTGCTGGACAGCCACCTCGAACGGTGAGCCCTTGGCCGTGAACTCACCCTGGCCGGCATAGAGGCCCTCGCTGTTCTCCCTGACCACGACGAAGTCGACGTCCTCCGGGCGAACGTCGCGTAGCGGTCCATTGACGCCGGGATGGAGCTTGACGGGGCGCAGATTTATGAACTGGTCGAGCTCGCGGCGCATCCTCAGCAGAATGTCCTGCTCGAGAACACCTGGCGGCACGCCGGGATGTCCCACGGCACCGAAGAGAATGGCGTCGGCGCTGCCCAATGCCTGAAGGTCGGCCCCCGTCAGCGTTTCGCTCGTGCGCAGATAACGCTCACCACCCAGGTCGAGCTCGTCGTATTCGATCTCGAAGCCGTGGACCTCCGCGGCCACGCCGAGGACCTTCACCGCCTCAGCTACTACCTCCGGTCCGGTCCCATCACCGGGAACTTTCGCTATGGAGTAGCTGCTCATTCGAACGAGGCCGTGACCCCGTCGAGTACCTCGATCCCGGAGCTGACCTCCTCGACGATGGCCCGGATCTGATCCGGGGTCACTTCGCCGGAACGGTCGGCAACCTCCTTCATCCGGGCGAAGGACGCCTCGAAGACGACGTCGCTCACCTCGATGCCGAGCTCGCCCAATGAATGCTTGAAGGCAGCACGTCCCGAGTGCTTCCCGATCACAATCACCGAGTTGCCCATCCCGACTGCCATCGGGTCCATTATCTCGTATGTGGTGCGCTCCCGGAGCACGCCGTGCTGGTGGATCCCCGACTCGTGGGCGAACGCATTGCGCCCGACCACGGCCTTGTTGAACTGGACGGGGTAACCGGTCTGTTCCGACACCAGTCTCGAGGTCTCGTAGATCTCCTCAGTGGTGACTCCGACGCCGACGCCGTATGCGTCGGCACGTACGCGCAACGCCATGACCACCTCCTCGATAGAGGTGTTGCCGGCGCGTTCGCCGATCCCGTTGATGGCCCCCTCCACCTGGCGAGCCCCGGCCTCGACTGCGGCGAGCGAGTTGGCAACAGCCAGGCCGAGATCGTTGTGACAATGCGTGGAGACCACCACGTCGTCGCGGTCTCCCTTCACCTCGTCCACGACGCGTTTGATCAAGATCCCGTAGTCGCCTGGAGTGGCATATCCCACAGTGTCGGGGATGTTCACGGTGGTGGCGCCCGCCTCGACGGCCGCCTGGCAAACCGCCACCACGAAATCTGGATCGGAGCGGGTGGCATCCTCTGGCGAGTACTCGACGTTCTCCGTGTAGTCGCGGGCTCGGCCCACATTGGCCTTGACGGTCGTGATCACCTCTTCCTCGTTCATGCGGAGCTTGTGCTGCATGTGGATGGCTGATGTGGCCAGGAACACGTGAATCCGGGGATCGGCGGCATGACGGATCGCCTCCCATGCGCGGTCCACGTCTTCGGCCTGGGCACGGGCCAGGGCCGCAATCGTCGGGCCCTGCACCTCCTGGGCGATGCGCGTCACCGCCCGGAAGTCCCCTGGCGAGGAGATCGGGAAACCGGCTTCGATGATGTCGACCCCCAGGCGAGCCAGTTGTGTGGCGATCGCCACCTTCTGGTCGGGGTCGAGGGCGATGCCGGGGGCCTGTTCGCCGTCTCTGAGTGTGCTGTCGAAAATCCTTACTCGGTCTTCCATGGTCTCTCCTGAATCTCGTGGTCTCGTCTAGGCGCCGGTCTGCCCGTTGGGGCGTTCCGGCTAGATAAGAGCGAGGCCGAGAAGGCTCAGGAGGGTCAGGTGACGAAGGAAGGAGGCGGCGCGAGTCATTTCCCGACTCCTGCCGTCACAGGGGCGGGACTCAACTCTGACTCCCGCTTCATGGCGATACGACCCGACTTGACCAGGTCGATCACGCCATAGGGCCCCAGGTGCTCGAGGAACGTCCTCAGGTGCTGGGGGGTCCCGGCAACCTCGAAGGTCATTGCAGAAGAGCTGATGTCGATGACCCTGGCGTCGAAGAGTGAGGCGGTGTCTCGAACCTCGCCTCTCGTTGCCGGCTGGGCGCTGATCCGGATGATCATCACCTCCCGCTCCAATGCCTCGGCCGGCTCCATTTCCTGGACCTTGATCACATTGACCAGCTTGTTGAGCTGTTTCTTCAGCTGCTCTAGCTCCGGAGCATCGACGACGAGCGTGATCCGGGATCGCCCGTCCTGATGAGTGGGGCCCACGGCCAGGGAGTGGATGTTGAAGCCCCGGTTGGAGAACATGGCCGAAATCCGGGCCAGGACGCCGGGCTTGTCCTCGACGAGCACGGTGAGGGTGTGCTGCATCAGAGCTCCTCGCGTCGCATCACGACACGGTCGTTCGAGCCGCCGGCGGGAACCATCGGGAAGCACATCTCCTCGCCATCGACCACGACTTCGAGGACGACCGGTCGATCGTTGACGGAGAGGACCTTTTCGATGGCGTTGTCGATCTCAGCAGGGTGATCCACCCTCAGACCCACGCAACCCATCGCCTCGGCCAGCTTCGGATAGTCGGGATAGGTGAACCCGAGGTCCACCGCGGACAGACGACCTCCGTAGAACAGGTTCTGCCATTGCTTGACCATCCCGTAGCCGCCGTTGTTGAACACGATGATCTTGACCGGGATCTCCTCGGTGGTGGCGGTGATCAGTTCCTGGCATGTCATTTGGAAGCACCCATCGCCGTCCAGGGCGATGACCAAGTCGTCGGGTCTGGCCGCCTTGGCCCCGACCGCGGCGGGAACGGCGAATCCCATCGTCCCCAGACCGCCGGAGTTCACCCAGGATCGCGGCTTCTGGAATCCCCAGAACTGTGATGCCCACATCTGGTGTTGACCGACCCCGGCGGCGACCACGGCCTCTCCGCCGGTGATGGCGTAGAGCCGCTCGATGAAGTGTTGGACCTTGATCGGGCCATCAGGATCCTGTTCATAGGCGAGGGGGTACTGCTCCTTCCAACGGCCGAGCTGGGCGAACCAGTCCTCGCGGGCCGGGGCGTCGGCGGCGTCGCGCCGGGCGCTCAGGCCGGCGAGCAGATCGACAAGCACCGAACGTGCGTCACCGACGATGGGGACGTCGGCGGCCCGCACTTTTCCAATCTCGGCGGGGTCGACGTCGACGTGGATGATCTTGGCGTGGGGGGCGAAAGCGTTCGGGTCGCCGGTGACCCGATCATCGAATCGTGCTCCGAGGCTGACCAAGACGTCGGATTTCTGGATGGCGGTGGTGGCGGTGTACAGCCCGTGCATCCCGGGCATACCCAGTGCGAGGGGATGGTCGTCCGGGATTGCACCCCTGGCCATCAGAGTCGTGACGACGGGGGCATTGACGGCTTCGGCGAAGGCCAGCAACTCGGGCGCCGCCCCGGCCTTGATCACCCCGCCGCCCACGTAGAGCACAGGGCGCTCGGCCTGCTCGATCATGTCGAGGGCGGCCCGGATCTGCATCGGGTGCCCCGAGACGGTGGGCTTGTAGCCGGGGAGGTTGTGCAGATGTGGTTCCCGCCAGGTGGTGACCTGGTTGAGTACGTCCTTGGGGATGTCGACGAGGACCGGACCTGGCCTTCCGGTGGAGGCGAGGTGGAATGCCTCGTGAATCAGGTTCGGGATGTCGTCGGCGTCGGTAACCATGTACGAGTGCTTCGTGCAATGCATGGCGAGACCGGTCGTGTACGCCTCCTGGAAGGCGTCACTCCCGATCGCTGATGTGGGGACCTGCCCGGTGATGGCGACGATCGGCGTCGAATCCATCAGGGCGTTCTGCAGTGGAGTGATCAGATTGGTCGCTCCGGGCCCGGAGGTAGCCATCACCACGCCCACCAGTCCAGTGGCCTGGGCAAAGCCCTCGGCCATGTGCCCGGCGCCCTGCTCGTGCCGGGCCAGCACATGCCTTATTGGACTGTCAAGGAGGGGGTCGTAGGCGGGGAGAATGGCACCTCCGGGCACGCCGAAAATGATCTCGACACCTTCATGCTCGAGGCTACGAAGGAGCGAGTGTGATCCGGTGAAGTTGGTTGGTTCTGTCATGGTGTCGGGAAACAAAAAACCCTCCGGGGTGGAGGGTCGAGCGCACGCAGGTCTGTTTGCGCGCGCTACACGATAAGAAGGAGTACGTCGGCGGCGGCGAACAACTGTCTCACGTGTTTCTCAGTAAACAACTTGCCCGTACTCATGTCAAGAACATCGGGCGATGTCGGCGTTTCCTGAACCGTTCTGGCGCGGAGAATGTCGACGTATAGACCGACGTCTTCGCGCCAAAATGGGGGGATGGCCAGGTACGGGGCGGTAGAGATCGGGGGGACGAAGACCTCGTGCGTGGTCGGCTCATCGCCGGATGATCTTTTGGAGATGATCACCTTTCCGACCACCGAACCCGCGGAGACCTTGGGGCAGGTGATCGAGTACTTGCGGGCGGAGTCGCCGGACGCTGTCGGAATAGCCGCTTTCGGGCCATTGGACCTCGTTGGCGGGCGCGTCGGCGTGACTCCAAAGGAGGGCTGGTCGGGAGCCGATCTCCTGGGCCCGGTCATGGATGTCTTGGAGGTCCCAATCGGTCTCGACACCGACGTCACCGGGGCGGCTTTGGGTGAGAGCCGGTGGGGTGCCGCCCTGGGATTGCGCACGTTTGTATATGTCACCGTTGGCACGGGAATCGGTGGTGGTGCCATCGTCGATGGCGCGGCGATCCACGGGCTGGGACATCCCGAGATGGGCCACATCTCGGTGCGACGTCACCCCGATGACGATTACTCCGGCATCTGCCGGCTGCACGGTGACTGTCTCGAGGGGCTAGCCAGCGGCCCAGCGATCGAGGGACGCTTCGCGATCCCGGGCGAATCTCTCTCGGGAGCAGATCTAACCATGGCTGTGGAGTTCGAGGCCTTCTATCTCGCCCAGATGATGCGGAACCTTGTCTACATCCTCGCCCCGGAGCGGGTGATCGTGGGCGGTGGCGTCTCGCGTCTTCCCGGACTGCTCGACCTGGTCAATCGGCGGTTGGTCGCCGAGCTCTCCGGCTACCCGGGACTCCCCGAGCACGATTCGGGTTTCGTCGTGCCACCCGGATTGGGCGACATGTCCGGCCTGGCCGGAGGACTCGTCCTCGCCGAGCGGGTGCTACAGACCCCTAGGTCGTCCGGGTGACCTTGTGCAGGCCCCGGGGTTGCTCGGGATCCAGGCCCTTGGCCAGAGTCAGGTGGTAGGCGAACAGCTGGCCGAGCACCACGGCGGGGATAGGGGACAACCACTCGTCGACCCCCGGCTCGAGCTCGAGATGGCCGGGCTCCAACTCCGGCAGCCTGGCGTCGTTGCCAATCACAACCAGGGAAGCCCCGGCATTCTTGCACCGGCGCAGCACGTCGATGACATCATCGATGGCCGGCCCGCGAGCGGCGATGGCGAGCACCGGGTATCCCGGTTCGAGGACTGCGATCGGACCATGAAGAAAGTCGGCGGTGGAGAACGGCTGAGCCACGACCTGGGTCAGCTCCTGGAGCTTCAGGGCCCACTCGAAAGCGGTTGCCTGGTTGAAACCACGACCCAGCACTGCGCAGTACTCGATCCCGGCATGGGCCACAGCCGACTCCGCTGCTCGTCCCTCCTGGTCGAGGGCGTGCTCGACCAGTGAAGGCAGCCCCTCAAGGCCGGCGGCCGTTCCGGACATCGCTTCCGAGATCAACGCGACGGCGACCAGTTGGGCGGTGTAGGTCTTCGTCGCGGCCACCGCTCTTTCCTCACCCGCGTGGAGGTCTATGACGACGTCGGCAACCTCGGCGAGGGGAGAGTCGGGCTCGTTGGTGATGGCGACGGTGGGCCGACCTTGATCCCGGCCTTCCTCGAGGACCGAGACGATGTCGGGCGACTCACCACTCTGGGAGATCCCGACCACCAAGGCTCCGTCGAGGCGGGGTGGACGGTCGTATACCGAGAACAACGACGGTGTGGTGAGACCGACCGAAAGCCCGTTCCGCGTGCCCCACACATACTGGGCGTACCTCCCGGCATTGTCCGAGGTGCCGCGCGCCGCGATCACGGCGTGGGTGCAATCTGAGGCGAGGCCCGCCACCCGCCGCGCCGGCTCGGCGTTGACGGCGGTGGTGTGGGCAATGACGTCGGGCTGCTCCCTGATCTCCTCGAGAAGTCCCATCAGAGCCCGCCCGCCAGGCCGAGGAGTCGTGCCGGGTTGATCGAGGCACAGGCGCGAGCCTGGTCCTCGGTGGCCGTGGTCCAGCTGTGGAGATTGGCCACTGCCTGGTCCATGGTCAGGGTGCTCCCGGCGAGGATCGAGCGCCCGATCCGCGGACCTTCGGGGCCGACGAAGACCTCCCGGTCGCCGAGGATGTAGATCCCTTCACCAAGTCCGGTGGCCTGCATCGCATCGGTTGCGAGGACGAATCGCTCCGGGCCGAGAAGCTCCCAGGCGAGGCGGACTGCGGCCGGATCGGCATGAATCCCGTCGACGATCACCCCGCAGGGGCGGTCGGAGAGCAAGGCGGCTCCGACCAGACCCGGGGAACGGTGGTGGAAGGGGCTCATCTGGTTGAACAGATGGGTCACGTTCGACCATGGGCCATCGAGGGCACGGGATGCCGTCTCGAAGTCTGCTCCGCTGTGCCCTGCCGACACCACAATCCCGGCGTCGGAGAGGATCACGGCAGTTTCGAAGGCCCGGTCCAACTCCGGGGCGAGAGTCAGCATCTTCACCGCACCCGATTCGGCCCAACGCTGGGCCACTCCGGGGTCGGGGAGTCGGAGATGATCGGGGTTGTGTGCTCCCTTCCAGTCCGGCGAGATCCAGGGCCCCTCGATGTGAAGTCCGGCCGGATGGGCGCCGTCATAGCCCTCGGGCGGCCCGGAACGCATGACCTCGATGGCGGCATCGACGAAGTCGTAAGGCGCGGACACGATGGTGGGGAGAAATCCGGTGACACCGGTTTCCGGGAGATGACGACCGACTTCCCAGATGCTGGACGGGTCGGCCGTGAAGTCGTGACCCCAGCCACCGTTGATTTGGACATCGATGAATCCGGAAGCCGAGTCACTTTCCGTCATGTCTCTATGCCGTGTCCGTGCGGATAGAGCCCGGGGATGGCTGCCGGCAGATGACCCTTGAATGGGATGTCACCGAACAGGGCGGAGGTCAGGGCGTCGAGCGACGACCGGTGCGAGCTGTAGGTGCAAATGTGGGTGGCAGAGCTCGGGTAGGCCGAGAGATCGAACGGAGTACGCAAGGCCACGGTGACCAGCGCCTTTCCCAACTGAAGTAGGGCCAAGGCGAGATCCACCTGCCCCGGCGTGGCGGTGACAGTCCCCAAGATGATCAGGTCATGGTCCCTCGCCTTCTCCACAATTGCTGCGATTTCGCTCCGCTCCGGATGGTGGGAGTAGACGACATCGGTGACATCGGGGTATCTGGCCCGCAGGGCCGCTGCCAGTTGCGGGGCATAGAGGGCGGTGGTGTCCGCTGGGGTGACGTTGACCGGCTCCGGTTCTAGAGAGAGGATGCGTCGGCCGGGCTCCACTCCAAGCGGGATCAGGGAGTCGTCATTGCGGACCAGGGTGACCGACTCCTGAGCCAGACGCTTGGCCAGCTCGAGGTGATCCGGCGAGCCCACTATCTCCGGCCGCATCTCATTGGAGGGCAGCGAGCCGCGCAGACGCTCCACCCTGGCAACCGCAGCCTTCAGGGTGTCGTCGGAGATCAGCCCTCTGGAATGACCCCGTTCCACCGCCATCCGCGCCCGCGCCTGGAGCTCAGGGTCGGGCATGCAGAGGAGGAGATCTGTTCCGGCCCGCATCATGGCGATGATCTCGACCACCTGGGATGGGCCCTGGTCGAGTGCCCCCATGTCGAGTGCATCCGAGATCACCAGACCGTCGAACTTGAGCTCCGACCTGACGAAGCCATTGATCCCGGCCTCCGAGGCGCAAATGGAGACATCGGGGCTGCCGGTGAGGGCAGGCACCAACTGATGGGCGACCATCAACAGCTCCGCCCCGGCGGCGATCCCCGACTGGAAGGGACGCAATTCGACTTGCTCCAGCCGCTCCCGGTCGAGGTCCAATCGGGGGAGCTCGTAATGGGGGTCGACGGCGGCTTCACCGCTGCCCGGGAAATGCTTGAGGGTGGCGAGGACTCCGGTGCTGATGTATCCGGCGACCATGGCGCCGACCAGCCGGGCGACCAGCTCAGGGTCGTCCCCGAACGACCTGATCCCGAGTGACGGGTTGTCAGCACGTGTGGCGACGTCGGCAACAGGGGCGTAATTGACGTTGATCCCGACCGCGGCCAGCTCCCGGCCCATGGCAACGGCCACCTGAGAGGCAAGGTCGACATCACCTGTGGCCCCGATCGCCATGTTCCCGGCGAATTCAGTGGACCCGGTGAGCCCTATCAGTTGCCCGCCCTCCTGGTCGACTGCGATGAGGAGGGGAAGCGGCGAGGAGTTCGCATCCTGCAATGCCGAGGTGAGTTCGGCCACCTGGTCCGGGGAGGTCATGTTCCATTCCCGGAACAGGGTGACGCCGGCAGGCGGAGACTCGTGGAGACGATTACGGAGCCAGTCGGGGACCTCGGTCCCCTCGAAAGCCAGCATCAGATGCGGGTCGGCGACGCTCATTTCGACCGGGGGCGGGGCCTCAGCCCTTGACAGAGCCGGCGAGGAGCCCGCGGACGAAGAACCGCTGCAGAGTGATGAACACGATCAAGGGAATGACCATGGAGATGAAGGCCCCTGCGGTGAGCAGGTGCCACGCCGCGCCCCGGCTTCCCACCAGTTGGGCCAGACTCACAGTCACAACCGCGACATCAGGATTGGTGCCGAGGAAGACCAGCGATACCAGCAAGTCGTTCCAGACCCAGAGGAACTGGAAGATGGCGAAGGAAGCCAGCGCCGGGTAGGAGAGCGGGATCACCAGCTTCGTGAATGTGGTGAACGGAGTCGCTCCGTCGATGTAGGCCGACTCGAAGATGTCTTTGGGCAGCTGGGAGATGTAGTTGTAGAGCAGATAGATCGCCAGTGGAAGCCCGAAACCGGCGTGGGCAAGCCAGACGCCGACGAAGGTGCCAGTCAGGTCATAGTCGCCGTACAGCCTGAGCAGGGGGACCAGCGACATCTGCAGGGGGATGACCAGAAGTCCGACCACAACAGCGAAGAGAAAGCTGCGGCCGCGGAATCTGGTCCAGGCGAAGGCGTAGGCGGCGAATGCGGCAAGGGTGATAGGAATCACCGTGGCCGGGATGGTGACTATGAGACTGTTGACGAACGCCTCGAACATGTCCTCGGAAGTCAGCACCCTCTGGTAATTGGCCAGGGTGTACTGGGTGAAGTCGAAGGGGTGGGCGAACACTGTCCACCAGCCACTGCTGGACACCTCGACCTCGGGCCGGAATGAGCTGATGAAGACTCCAGCCGTGGGGACCGTCCATGCAATCCCGATGACCAGAACCAGGACCTTCGCCAGCCATCCGCTCGACTGCCCGCGCTGTGGCGCGGTCGTCGTTGCCGTTGCGGCAGCGTCGCCTGTGAGCGGAGGGAGACCTTCGACTGTCTCTGCGGTCATGCCCCGATCCCTTGTCTACGAAGATTTCGCACATTTATCACCATGATCGGGATCACGGCCACCAAGAGGATCACGGCGAGTCCGGTGGCGAAGCCGAAATTCCGGAATCGGAACATCTCGTTGAACATTCGATTAGCGATCACATCGGTCTCGAAGTTGCCGTTGGTCGTTACGTAGACGATGTCGAAGACCTTGAGCACGGCGATCGCGGTGACGGTGAACACCGTGATCACCGACCCTCGTATCGAGGGAAGCACTATGCGGAGGAAGGTTTGAAATTCGCCCGCCCCGTCGATCCTGGCCGCTTCCATCAACTCCACCGGAACGCCTTTGATCGCGGCGGACAGGATGACCATGGCGAAACCGGTCTGGATCCAGACGAAGGCGACGATGAGAGCCAGGGTGTTGGTGGGGATCTCCTGGAGCCAGGGGACGGGCTCCCCTCCGAATGCGGTGACGATGGCGTTGAGGATCCCGATTTGTGGCTGTCCCTCGGGCTTCCACTCGTAGATGAATTTCCAGATGACGGCGACCCCGGCTCCCGAAATGCAGAGCGGGATGAAGATGAAAGACTTGGCCAGAGACTCGCGCTTGACCCGGTCGACCAGACCGGCGAAGGCCAGACCGATGAGGAGGGCTCCGACCGGCGCCAGGATGAGCCAGATCGCGTTGTTGCGCAATGCGATCTGGAGGGCCGGATCGGTGAACGCCTGGACGTAGTTGTAGAGCGGCCCTTCGCCTTCGGGGACCTCGGTGAAGCTCTGGATGATCGTCCCGATTGCAGGCGCCAACAGGAAGATGGAGAGCACGACGACTGCCGGTCCGACGAATACGTAGGGGCGGATGACGGTCGTGGCGCGGGCGGGCAGCAGCTCTACCAGCGAGTTGGCGACGACGAACAGGGCCCAGATGCCGACCACACCGAGCACAATGCCGATCAGGGCCTGTACCAGCTTGCCGCCAAGGGGCCCCAGCGCGTCGAGCGCGGTCTCGGAGCGGAGGATCCTCAAGCCGAGCCATATGAGGACGACGACGCCGACTGCGACCGTGAGATCTCGAACGATCGACAACGGTGGTCGACGGTTCGTCTCTAACTGGGCTTCAACAGCCTCGGGCAATCGAACTCCTCAAACGCCGGGCACCAAACCTAACAAAAGCGAGGTCCCCGACGTCGCCGCCGGGGACCTCGACTCACCGATGGCTCAGCTTGCGGGCCAGCCATCCTCGATTGATTGGAATATCTCCTCAGTGCCTTCGCCGTTGGCAGCTACCCAGTCGACCATCCCGGTCCAGAACGAACCGGCGCCGACCTCAGCCGGCATCAGGTCACTCGCGTCGAAGCCAAAGGCATCGGCGTTGTTCAGGATCGGCACCAACTCGGTGTTGGGGTACGTGGTGTACCACTCCTGCGGGACCGACGTGTTCGGGCTGATGAAGCCACCTACTTCGATCCAGGCTTGCGCTCCTTGCGGTGTGGCCAGGTACTCGAGCAGAGCCCGCACCTCGGGCCGGTCACCATCTGTGAACATGGAGAACATGTCGCCTGCCCCCAGGACCGGGTTGCCAACCGACTCGTCGATACCCGGGAGGTAGAAGAACGAGCTCGCTTCCCCGGGCGGGTTCGCCCACGCTTCCCGGTCGGCGACGTCACGGTTCCCCGGCCAGAACTCGGGGATCCACGACGCCTGCTTCTGGAACCAGCAGCCTGGTCCGGCAGCATCGAACATCGGGTTGGCGACGTCACGGATGTTGGTGGCATTGATCGCCACGTTCCCACCGTAGACGTAGTCAGGGGCGAACCAGATCGACGACATCTCCTCCGCGGCGGCGAGCACCTCGGGAGAGTTGAAGGGGACCTCGTGCTTCCACCACTGGTTGTAGAAGTCGACGCCAGCGGTCCGCAGGACGATGTCCTCGACCCAGTCGGTGGCGACCCAGCCGTCGGCGGCCTCGGACTCGATCCCGATGCACCATGGGTTGCCATTTCCATCGGCGATGATCTGATCGCTGAGAGCGGTCATCTCGTCCCAGGTGGTTGGAATCGCGTAGCCGGCCTCTTCGAACGGTGCTACCGGGTACCACACGATCGACTTGACGTCGGTCTTGTAGTAGACGCCGTAGACACCGCCGTCGACCTCGGTCAGTTCGACGAAGCCCGGCACCTGCTCCTCTCTGAGCTTGTCGACGTTGAACCAGCTGCTGATGTCTACCAGTTGGCCGTCCGCCTGGTATGACGCCATCTTGCCCGGCTGGGCAATCTGGGCGAGGTCCGGAGCGTCGTCGCCATCGACCCTCGTCTGCAGGGCCAGCTCGTAGTCGGGTAGACCCTCGTATTGGACATCGATCCCGGTGGCCTCACGGAAGGGATCGAGGGATGCGTTGAAGTTCTCCAACTCGCCTTCCACCCACTGGGCCACGATCTCCACCGTGGTTCCCTCGAACTCCCCGGCCAGGGCCTGGTCGAGGTGCTCGTAACCCGTGTCACCGGCGGCCGCTCCCTCGCCGGTGGTGGCTGTTTCGCCGGCAGTAGTGGTGGCACCTTCACCATCGCCGCCTCCGCAGGCGGCGATCACGATCGCCATCACCATTGCCAGCAACAGCCAGTTCCGGTATTTCTTCATACCGTTCCTCCTTGTTGATTGCTCATTGTTTCTGCTTGCTTTCTGCGGGTGACTCCCGCCCTTGAAGAAGATGATTGGCAGCCAGGACGGCTGCGCCCCGAGGCCCAGGGGGGTCATCGACCCTAGCGAGCACGACTTGCTCCGGTCGTAGCCTTCGGGCGGCGAGATCGGATGCCACCCCCCGGCGCCCTACCTGTTCGCGCACTGCCTCGAGGAAGGGGTCGCCCGCCCCGGACACGCCTCCGGCGAGGACGATCACCTCGGTGTCGTAGGTCGCCGCCAGCCAGATGAGGGCGGTGGTGAGATGGCCGGCAATCCGACCGGCCACTTTCTCGGCGGCGGGATCACCGTCCGAGGCCGCCCCGAAGAGGGCTGTCGCGGCGGTCCCGTTCACGCCTTTGGGCCATGCCCTCGAGATCGCAGGGCCAGCCGCAACAGCCTCGAGACAACCCCGCTGGCCACATCGGCACATGACGCCCGATCCGTCGACGACGACATGTCCGATCTCACCTGCCATGCCTCGTGCTCCCCGTAACAACTTGCCCTTCACTACGACGCCGGCCCCGATACCGGTTCCGATGCTCACGAGCGCGAGGCTCTCTGGGCTCCGCCCTTCGAGGCGAAGACTCTCATTGGCCCCCATGGCGGCGGCGTGGACATCGTTCTCGATGGTCACCGGTATGCCGAGCGCCGCTTCGATCTCATCTGCCAGGTTGTACGACTTGGCGCCTACGCCGAGGTTCACGGCCATGGCCACCTGACCTGTCGTCGGGTCGACTTGACCCGGCACGCCCACACCAATCGCCGCGCAATCGTCGACCTCCAAGGCCGCGAATGCGGCGACGGCAGAGGAGACCATCTGACGGCCACCCTCGACTCCTGCCTTTATCTGATGACGACCGATGACATGCCCGTCGAGCCCTACCGCCACGGCTGAGGTAGAAGAGCCGCCGATGTCGATTCCGACGGTGGTCGTCATCGCAGCACCACCCCGAGACGATCGACCAAGACGCCCGAAGCAGCACCGGCCAGCACCAGATCCGCACCGATCTGGGTGGCCTCGATCTCGATCAGGTCGGCCGTGGCCGGCAGGATGCGGCTGCGCATCTCGTTGCGTACCTCTTCGATGAGTATGTCGCTGGCGTTCAGGAGTTCCGGTGCCAGCACCACATGGCCGATGTCGAGCGTCGCAACGACGTTGGCCAGGACCATTCCGATGTGGCGGCCGGCCTCGGACAGTGCACGGCGGACCGGCTCGTCGCCGACGAGCCCGGCGAGGGCGAGTGCATCCCAAGGATGCCGCTCGGGATCGGCGCCGAGGCGACGCAAGATGGCCGGCACGCTGGCGACAGTCTCGAGACACCCGAAGTTCCCACAGCGGCACTGATCGCCATCGTCCTTCACTCTCACGTGGCCGATCTCACCTGCGGCCGAATGCTCGCCGCGATGAAGGGTTCCATTGAGAACCACCCCGGCGCCCACGCCGCGGCCGAGCTTGACCAGGATGAGATTGCGATCGGTGGGGCGGCGGCGGAACTCGAACAGGGCCGCCATGGCTGCGTCGTTGGCGATCGAAACCGGGATGTCGAACCGTCGTCGTAGCTCGGCGCCGAGATCGAACCCATGCCAGTCGAGGTTCGTGGCCTCGAGGACCGTGCCTTCGGGGTCGATGACACCGGGAGCACCGACTCCTATGCCGAGGACCGGCGCGGTCGACTTTGCGATCAACGTCTCGATCAGCTGCACGGCCACCTCGTGTGCCTTCTCACCCACCGGGGTCGTGCTTG
Organism: uncultured Acidobacteriota bacterium; assembly: GCA_963810465.1. Classification (GTDB taxonomy): domain Bacteria; phylum Actinomycetota; class Acidimicrobiia; order Spongiisociales; family ZC4RG35; genus JARDZU01. The sequence goes on from CAWENM010000003.1 coordinate 183,669, forward strand.
CCTGGTCGGCGTCGACACGTTCGTGTATCCGCCCGCTCAGATCCACTAAAGCTCCCCGAAAAGGACGGTGACCTAGATCGATGGCCACGATGTCACGTCCTCTCTCGTTGAGGGCGAGGAGGGTTGGTGGCTTGCCACCCGCGGAGGTCCCTTGGCCGAGCTCGCGGAGCAGACCGCTTTCGATCAGCTCGCCGACAAGACTCGAGACAGCGGCGCGGGAGAGACCGGTCTGGCGGGCAATCTCGGCTCTGCTGGTGGCGCCCTGGTCGGATACCAGTTCGAGGGTGGTGCGAAGGTTGCTGCGACGTGAGTCGTGACGGGTCGCCTTGGCGTGGCGCCGGTCGCTCTGATTGCCGTCGATAGCCAACCCTTTCCTCCTCCAAAGAAAGTTAACTGAACTTACAAAGTCTGGAGGGCCCGTGTCAAGCCGCAACCGCGCCAGAATGGTCGGGATGGGCACCCCGCATCTCTTGATCCGTCCCGGCAACCCGGACTTCCTCGATTTGCCCTGGGACCAACCGTTAACGGCTTGGGTTCACGAGCGGCTCGTCGAGATGCCGACCGGGATCCATCGTCATCCGGTGGTCTTCGTCGAATACGAAGAAGGGGTGTACGTGATCAAGGAATTGCCCAGGAGGCTGGCCAACAGCGAGTACCGGGTGCTCCGGGTACTCGAGGATCGGACGACACGGTCGGCCGAAGTCGTGGGTTTGGTGGAGCGGATGTGGCTCGACCCCCACGATGAGCAGTCGGCGGCGGTCATCACCCAATATGCCTCGCACACCTTCCCCTACCGGCATCTGGTCAGCGGTCCCGGTTTTGGCCCGAGACGAGACCAGATGCTCGATGCGATAGCCGGCTTGCTCGTCGAGCTTCACCTCATCGGCTGCTTCTGGGGGGATTGCTCGTTGTCGAACCTCCTCTATCGGTACGACGCCGAGGCAATCGAATCGATCATGATCGATGCCGAGACCTCCCGACTCTACGACCGGCTCTCCGATGGGCAGAGAGCCGAGGATCTGGAGATCATGAAGCTGAACCTCGCCGGTGAGATGGCCGACATCGCCGCAATGACTGGCTTGGACATAGACAGGGCCGACTTCACCCTCGGCGAGGACGTCGAAGCCCGGTATCGATCTCTGTGGGACGAACTGACTGAAGAGCTGGTGATCACGAGAGATGAGAGCTACCGGATTCGCGAACGGATCGGCCGCCTCAACCAGCTCGGGTTCTCGGTCAACGACGTCGACCTCACCCCAACCGATGAGGGGAGCCTGGTCAGGATGAAGATCGAAGTTGGGGGGCGCACCTTTCATTCGGAGCGGCTACGCCAGCAGACCGGCATCGACGCCTCCGAGAATCAGGCCCGGGTCATCCTCAGCGATCTCAACTACCACCTCGCCAAGCATGGCTCGGTCTCGGCGTCGGGCAAGAGCGTCGGCACGTTCAAGTGGCTGACCACTTCATTCGAGCCAATGGTTGCCAGGATCTCTGAGCTACGTCAGGGCAACCCGGTCCAGGGATATTGCGACCTCCTGCACCATCGATTCCGCCTGGCACAACGTCGGGAACAGGACGTGCCCAACGAGGAAGCATTGGAGGATTGGGTCGCATCGGGCATGCCAGGCTTCGATTTGGCCCATTTGCCTGTCTGACTTCTCCCCAGGGCGGAGAATTTCCGCTAGGTTCACGGCGGCGGCCGCAGATGAGGGAGTATCACACATGGCTCGGATCACGATGGAGGGTCTTGGGAAGATCTACGAGGACGGCACCAGGGCGGTAGGTGACCTCGACCTCGAGATCGAGGATGGCGAGTTCCTCGTGCTGGTGGGCCCGTCCGGATGCGGCAAGTCGACCGTCCTCAGGATGATCGCGGGTCTCGAAGACATCACCGAGGGCAAGATGATGATCGGTGACAAGGTGGTCAACGACGTCGCTCCCAAAGACCGCGACATCGCCATGGTGTTCCAGAACTACGCCCTCTATCCCCACATGTCGGTCTACGACAACATGGCCTTCGGTCTCAAGCTCAGGAAGTTCTCCAAGGATGAGATCCAGCGCCGGGTCCATGAGGCGGCGGACATCCTCGAGATCCGCGAGTACCTGCAGCGCAAGCCGAAAGCTCTGTCCGGTGGCCAGAGGCAGCGTGTTGCCATGGGTCGGGCGATCGTGCGCGAGCCCGCAGCCTTCCTCATGGACGAGCCCCTGTCCAACCTCGACGCCAAGCTGAGAGTCCAGATGCGCGCCGAGTTGGAGCGTCTCCACAGCCGTCTCGAGACGACCACGGTGTACGTCACCCATGACCAGGTCGAGGCCATGACCCTGGGTGATCGTGTCGCCGTGCTTCGACCTGTTTCATCGGCACGGCCCTGGAACCTGCAGCAGGTGGGCCGGCCGACTGATCTCTTCGACCACCCGGACAATCTGTTCGTCGCCGGTTTCATCGGCAGCCCGGCCATGAACCTCAGCTACGGGAAGTTGGAGAACCGCGGGGAGGCGGTCTGGGTGATCTTGCCCAACGCGGAACTGAAGGTCGATCCCCGAGCCCTCGAATCCCACCCCGGCATCGAGAACCGGATGGGTGAGGAACTAGTCGTGGGGGTCCGGCCTAACTCTCTCGAGGCTGCCGCGGTCAAGGGACCGGACCCGGACCGGACGCTGAATGCGAGGGTCGAGGTGACCGAGATGCTCGGCGCCGAGACCTACGTCCACTTCACTGTGGACCGGCCACCGGTGGTCACTCCGGACATCGAAGAGCTCCTGGCGGACACCGGGCAGGACGCCTCATCGCTCGGCGACACCACCAACTTCATCGCCAGGGTCAGCCCGGATGCCCGGGTGTCGAGAGGCGATGACATCGCCCTGATCGTCGACACCGCCAAACTCCACTTCTTCGACCCGAAGAGCGGGCTCAGGGTCGGCTCGGAACAGAAGGTAGGCGCCAGCGTCTGACCAGCAGGCTTCTCCGGGTCGTCTGAGCGAGAACACGGAATCCAGCGCGAGCTTTCCCGACGATTTCGCCTGGGGCGTTGGCACCTCCGCGTTTCAGATCGAGGGGGCCCGCCACGAGCACGGCAAGGGCGACTCGATATGGGATCGCTTCTCCGACCTGGGGCGCCTGCGGGACCCCGGTGATGTCGCCTGTGACCACTTCCATCGGATGGGAGAGGATCTCGACCTGCTCGCCGACCTCGGGGTCTCTGCCTACCGATTCTCGGTCTCGTGGCCGCGGGTCATCCCCGACGGCGATGGAAGGGTGAATCAGGCCGGTCTCGATTTCTATCGGCGTCTCGTCGCCGGGTTGCGGGCCCGAGGGATCGCGCCCTACGTGACGTTGTATCACTGGGACCTGCCCCAAGCACTGCAGGACAAAGGTGGATGGGCCTCGCGGAGCACCGTCGACGCCTTCGCCCGTTATGCCTGCGTGGTGGCCGGCGCCCTTGGTGAGCACGCAACTCATTGGATAACCCAGAACGAGCCCTGGATCACGACGATGCTTGGGCACCGGGACGGATTATTCGCTCCCGGCGTCTCCGATTGGCCTACTGCCACAACCGTTGGCCACCACCTCCTGTTGTCGCACGGACACGCGGTGGAAGAGATACGCGGTGTGGTTCCGGACGCGACCGATGGGGATCGGGATCGATTGCCGTCCGGCGGAGCCCGCCTCGGATTCTGACGAGGATCTGGCCGCAACCCGCTACTACGACGGCACCCGCAACCGTTGGTTCTTCGACCCGGTATTCGGCCGTGGCTATCCCGATGACGTGATGAGGGTCTATGTGGATCGGGGTCGAATCGGCCCCGGGGTCATCGCAAAGGGTGACATGGAGACGATCGCGATTCCTATCGACTTCCTGGGGCTCAACTACTACACGACCGTGACCATCGCAGCTGGTGACGACGACCCGGCCGAATCGGGCCCACCGCCGAGCAACGATCCCCGACCGGGTTACACCGATATGGGATGGAAAGTAGACCCCAACGGGCTGACCCGCTACCTCCGGCATTTGAACGACACGTACGCACCAGCCTCGATCCTCATCACCGAGAACGGCGCCAGCTATTCCGACGGGCCAGACGCGAGTGGTGTCATTGACGACCGCCGACGTATCGACTACCTGAGATCGCACGTGACGGCCATAGCCGAGGCCCGAGCCGAAAAGGTGCCGGTCGACGGCTACTTCGTGTGGAGCTTCATGGACAACCTGGAATGGGTCGAAGGGTTCTCCCAGAAGTTCGGCCTGGTCTGGGTCGATCGCGAGACGCTGGACCGAACACCAAAGCGGAGCTTCGACTGGTATCGAGGTGTGGCGACCACGGGTACGTTGGCCAACTCATGACGAGGACCATGACCTGTGACTGTGAGGCTGTGATCTCCGCCGAGGACACCGAGTCTCTGATCGGCCCGGTGACGGCCCACTTCGACGAGGCACATCCCGAGTTCGAAGAGACCCTTGCCACTATCCGGAACTATCTCGAGTCCGAGGATCGCTCCACCGGTCCCACTGAGAGGCTGGCGACTATTGGTGAGGTGGAGATCCTCCCGATGGGCCTGGATTCGGCGACGGATGCGGTCGAGTTCTTCGACACCGATGCTTTTCCCGACAACCCGTGGTGGGGTGCCTGCTATTGCATGTTCTACCCACGGGGCGGAAGGACCACTGAGAACTGGGGCCAGGAGCCCTGGCAGGAGAATCGGGACGATCAACTTCACCGGATAGAGACCGGGAAGACGACCGGAATGCTGGCATGGTCAGAGGGCAAGGTGATCGGGTGGTGCAACGCGACCCCACGGGGGGAGCTTCCGGGCCTGGCCACCGGTCAGGATGAGGGAGTTGTCTCCATCGTTTGCTTCGTCATCGCCCCTTCGCACCGAGGGCACGGTGTCGCCACCCGCCTGCTCGACGGAGTGGTGACGCCACTTCACCGACAATGGATTCCGGCGGCTCGAGGCCTACCCGGTCAGGGAGGCAAAGGACGAAGCGAGGGCGTTCCACGGGACACTCGATTTGTTCTCGCGTTTCGGCTTCGAGGTGACATCCGAGGAGCCGTTGGTAGTCGGAAGGGACCTGGGATGAGTGAGCGGCTCGACGACTGGATGGAGGCCTACATCGAGGCCTGGACCACCAACGAGGACCACGACATCATGGCCCTGTTCACCCCGGAAGCGGTCTACGACCCTCAGACGGCACACGGTGAACAGCACGGCCACGCCGAGATAGTCGACTGGTGGCAGGAAGTAGGCGATGACCCCGACGACTGGGATTTCGAATGGCTGCCACTCGTGGAGACCGACGACATGGCGGTGATCACCGGCACCACTCGTTACCTCGACCCGCCGACAAGTTATAGAAACCTATTTGTGATCAGATTCGACGAAGACGGGCGGTGCACCGACTTCACCGAGTGGTATATCGAGGAAGAGTCTTGAGTGGTGGGTTCTGGGTTCTGAGTCCGGAATGACGACAGCCTTCGTCTTGGGGGGCGGGGGCCGTTGGGGGGCGGTGGAAGTCGGCATGCTCCAGGCCCTACATGAGCAAGGGATCGAGCCGGATCTGGTCTTGGGGACCTCAATCGGTGCTTTCAATGGATCAGTTGTCGCAGATCGTCCGGGCGCCGATGGAGTCGAAGGTCTGAAGGAGCTATGGATACGGATCGCGGAGAGCGACGTCCTTCAGGGGAGCAAGATGGCACGCGTCAAGAACGTCGCCACGCTCAGACCGGCGCTGCACGAGACATCGGAGCTGCGGGCCCTCCTCCTGAGCACACACGCTCCCGATCGTCTCATCGAGGACCTGAGCATCCCTTTCCAGTGCGTGGCTGCATCAATCGAGAGAGCCGCCGAGCATTGGTTCACCAGCGGTCCTCTCATCGAAGCGCTCCTTGCCTCATCGGCCGTGCCGGCGCTCTTCCCGCCGGTCGAGATCGCCGGTGAGCACTTCTACGACGGAGGCCTCGTCAACTCGGTCCCTCTGGCGCGGGCTGTGGAGCTGGGCGCGACGGACATATACGTCCTCCAGGTAGGTCGCATAGAGTCGCCGCTCCGTCCGCCGCAGCGTCTCCACGAAGCTGCCCTCATCTCATTCGAGATCGCCCGTCGTCATACCTACCACACGGCTGTCGCCAACCTGCCAGACGGGATTGGCCTTCATCTCCTGCCGTCGGGGAACCCCGTTGCCTTCGATGATGCCCGGCAGCTGAAATGGAGGGACGTGAGCTCGACCATCGGGCTCATCGATGGCGCATACGCCGCGTCGAAGGCCTACCTGGAAGGGGAGCGCTCATGAAGGTGCCTCCGCTCCCTCCGCTCTGGTTGCGACGGCTCCTGATCGATCCGGCGATCGTGCTCCTCGTGGCCCTGGCCTTGATCTCGCTCCCGGTCTGGATCATCGGCGCCGCGTTCGTCTCCCGATATGTGCCGGGGAACTGGCGCATCCTGCGCATCGCTTGGTTCCTGTTCCTCTACATGGTCGTGGAGGCGGTGAGCCTGACCGTGATGTTCCTCACCTGGGTGTTCTCGGGTTTCGGTTGGAAGATGAGATCGCCGTTCTTCACAGAGCTGCACTACCGACTCCTCGCCTTGATGTTGAGGACGGTGATCAGGTCCGCGGAGGTCACTTTCAAGCTTCGGGTACTTCAGGAGGGTCAGCGGCAGACCACATCTGTGAACGGTGTCACCCGGTCGATCCTTGTGCTGTCGAGACATGCCGGCCCTGGCGACTCGTTCCTCCTCATGGACGGGTTGGTCAACGGATACGGGCGCGACCCGCGCATCGTCCTCAAGGATTTCCTGCAATGGGACCCGGCCGTCGATGTGATCCTGAACCGGCTGCCTGCCGCTTTCGTCCCGGTCGGTCGGAAAGGAGGAGAGGAGTTGATCGACGCCATTTCCAGTCTGGCGCGCTCGATGGACGATGACGACGCATTCGTGATCTTCCCGGAAGGTGCGAATTACACCGATGGTCGGCGGGCACGTGCCATCCAGAAATTGAGGGAGATCGGCCGCCCCGATCTCGCCGAACGCGCCGAGGATCTGAAACAAACATTGCCGCCTCGTTCGCTCGGCGTGATCACCGCACTGGCCGCGGCGCCGCAGGACTCAGACGTGTTCTTCGTGGGACACGCCGGTCTGGAGGCGTTCATCACCGCCGGCGATATCTGGAGGGCGATGCCGATGGATACGGAGGTCGAGGTGAAGATCTGGCATTTCCGCGCCGAGGACATTCCCCCACCCGAAGAGCAGGAGACCTGGCTGTATGACGTCTGGGCCGAGATCGACGACTGGATCAGCGCCGAGTTGGCGAAGACGGGTTAAGTTCTGGCCATGTTGACGATCGTTGGCAACATCCTCTGGCTGATCCTGTGTGGCATCTGGATGGCCATCCTCTACTACATCGGGGGCCTGCTCGGATTGATCCTGATCGTCACCATCCCTCTCGGAATCCAGTCCTTCAAGCTGGGCAACTACGTCCTGTGGCCGTTCGGGAGGACCGTCGTGACGGAGCCTGGAGCGTCCGTCGTCTGGTCGGTGATAGGGAACGTGGTCTGGATCATCCTGATCGGCTGGTGGCTGGCCCTATTCCATGTCTTGCTGGCCGTCGTCTTTTTCATCACCATCATCGGGATCCCATTCGGCATCGCCAACCTGAAGCTGGCACGGCTGGCCTTGCTCCCCTTCGGGGCGACCGTGGTCACCGAGGTCCCAGCCGACATGGAGACAATCGTGGCGGTGCCCCAGCTCGGAGCGACCACCTCGCCCCAGGCCGTGCCACAGCCGGCCCCACCGACCCCGGCTAGGTCGCCGGAGCCGCCCGAGTTCACGGGGCCGTCTTCGGCTCCATGAACGGCATCATCTTCCGAAGCTCGCGGCCCACGTCCTCGATCTGGTGGGACCGATTCGCCGCCCGTTGCTCGTAGAGGAACGGTGCTCCCTCCCGGGCCTGGGCCATCCATTCGTTGGCGAATGCGCCCGACTGTATCTCTGCAAGTGCTTGCTTCATCGCAGCCCTGGTCTCGTCCGTGATGATCCGTGAGCCACGTGTGTAGTCGCCGTATTCGGCGGTGTCGGACACCGAGTAGCGCATCCAGGAGAGACCCCCTTCGTAGAGGAGGTCGACGATGAGCTTCAGTTCGTGGAGTGTCTCGAAGTAGGCGGACTCGGGCTGATAGCCCGCTTCGACCAGTGTCTCGAAAGACGCCTTGATCAGCTCGGACACCCCGCCACAGAGGATGACCTGCTCGCCGAACAGATCGGTCTCGGTCTCCTCCTTGAAAGTGGTCTCCAGGATGCCGGCCCTGCCCCCGCCGATGGCCGATGCGTAGCTGAGTCCGACAGCGCGGGCGTTGCCCGATGCGTCCTGATGCACGGCGAGCAGACAGGGCACACCGGACCCCTCGGTATAGGTGCGGCGGACCAGGTGTCCCGGGCCTTTGGGAGCGATCATTGCGACGTCGACGTCCTCCGGTGGGACGATCTCCCCGAAATGGATGTTGAACCCGTGAGCGAAGAGCAGCGTGTCGCCGGAATCGAGGTTGGGCTCGACCGACTCGGCGTAGATGACCCCCATGATCTGGTCTGGGACCAGCATCATGATGGTGTCCGCCCACTGGGCGGCCCCTTCCGGTGTCATCACCCGAAGGCCCTCGCCTTCGGCCTCGGCCCAGCTCGGCGAGCCCTCACGCAGACCCACCACGACATCCACACCTGATTCCTTCAGGTTCAGGGCATGGGCGTGACCCTGGCTCCCGTAGCCGATGACGGCCACCTTCTTGGCTCGGATGAGCTCCGGATCACTGTCGGCGTCGTAGTAGATGGTTGCCATGCCCGGATTGTGGTCGCTTTCGCTCTCGGGAAAAACTCGACGTCATAGGATCCTGGCCAATGACACAGAAGATCAGATCCCAGGAAGTCACGGAGGGCCCGGCCAAGGCGGGGGCGAGGGCGATGTTGCGCGCCGTCGGTCTGACCGAGGAGGACTTCGCCAGGCCACAGGTCGGCGTGGTCTCCGCCGGGAACGAGGTGACTCCCTGCAATCTCACCGGCCCCGAGCTGTCGAGGCACGCCAAGACCGGTGTGGCGTCGGCCGGGGGAGTGGGTTTGGTCTTCTCGACGATCGCAGTCTCCGATGGCATCTCGATGGGTCACGAGGGTATGCGGGCCTCATTGGTCTCCCGGGAGGTAATCGCCGACTCGGTCGAGCTGGTGATGCATGCCGAGAGATTCGATGCCTTGGTCGCCATCGCGGGATGCGACAAGTCGCTGCCCGGGATGTTGATGGCGGCGGCTCGACTCGATCTCCCCGCCATCTTCCTCTACGGCGGCTCCAGTCTTCCCGGCCATTACGCCGGGCGGGACATCTCGATCGTCGACGTGTTCGAGGGGATCGGAGCAGAGTCCGAGGGCCGCATCACCATCGACGAGCTCCTGGAACTCGAGCGAGCCGCCTGCCCCGGGGCCGGGTCCTGTGCCGGAATGTTCACCGCCAACACGATGGCCTCGGTTGGCGAGGCGATCGGGATGTCGCTCCCTGGCTCGGCGTCGGTCCCCGCCGTCGACCCGCGGCTTCACGACTATGCCGAGCGATCGGGTGAGGCAGTGATGAGGCTCCTCGAGGATGGCGTGCGCCCTCGGGACATCATGACGCGACCTGCCTTCGAGAACGCCATCACCACGGTCATGGCTCTCGGTGGCTCCACAAATGCCGTCCTTCATCTCTTGGCCATCGCCCACGAGGCGGAGGTGGGCCTGGAGCTGGAGGATTTCGACCGGATTTCTCGTCGCACCCCCCATATCGGCGATCTCAAGCCGTTCGGGAAATACCACATGGTCGATCTGGATCGGGTGGGGGGAGTGCCGATAGTCCTGCGCGCCCTTTTCGATGAGGGCTTGATCAACGGTGACACTCTGACCGTCACCGGTCGCACCATGGCCGAGAACCTGTCGGATATCGTCTTCAACCAGGAACAGGATGTGATCGCGCCTACGTCTGCGCCTCTCGCTCCGGAGGGCGGAATCGCGGTCCTCAGGGGAAATCTCGCCCCTGGTGGTGCCGTGGTCAAAGTGGCTGGAATCGACCTAGATGTGTTCGAGGGACCGGCTCGGGTCTTCGATGGGGAGCAAGGTGCCATTCAGGCGTTGTTCGACCACCAGATCACGCCTGGCGACGTGGTCTTGATCAGGACCGAGGGACCGAAGGGCGGGCCCGGCATGCGGGAGATGCTCCAGGTCACGGCTGCGCTCAAGGGCGCCGGTCTGGGCAAGGAGGTGCTCCTGGTCACAGACGGGAGGTTCTCCGGAGGTACAACTGGGCTCTGCATCGGCCATGTCGCCCCCGAATCCGAGGCCGGGGGCCCGCTGGCGTTTGTCGCAGAGGGGGATCGGGTTCGGGTGGATGTCCCGGCCCGACGACTCGACGTCCTCGTCGACCAACAGGTGCTCGATGATCGCGCCACGACCTGGTCACCCCATCCGGCGCGGTATGAAACCGGCGCTCTTGCCAAATACGCCCGGCTCGTCGGTTCGGCCGAAACGGGGGCAGTCACCGGCTAGCTTCTCCGGGGTGAGCGCAGAGGCGATCCCCGAAGAGAGGGAAAAGCGAGGTTTCTTCAAGCGCGCTGCCCGCGGGGCGAGTGAACGGGTACTGGACGTCGTCGACCCGGACCTGGTCCTCGAACATGTCGATGTGAACGCCCTGCTCGAACGTATCGACATCAATTCCCTACTCGATCGCATCGATGTCGAGCGACTGATCGGGCGGATCGATATCGACGAGCTGCTCAAGGCGGCCGATATCGACGCTCTGATGGAGCGGGTGGATATCAAGGCCTTGATCGATCGAGCCGGGATCCCCGAGATCGTCGCCGAGAGCACCAGTCACCTCACCGGGTCGGCGCTCGACATGTTCCGCAGACCCATAGTGGCGATCGACGAGATCCTGTACAGAGGCCTCAATCGCCTGTTCCGACGGAACGTCCAGAGCTTCCCCACCGGGCCTGGGGCTCTGGTCGATTGGGTCGACGACCACACCGAGGACACCGGAGTCCGTACCGGTCGCTACGCAGGCCCGGTGACCCGGACAATCGCCCTGATGCTGGACATCTTGATCGTGACGACCGGTTTCACCCTGATCGTGGCCGGAGCCACGTACCTGATCGAGCTGGTAAGCCCGGTAGAGATCGAGCCGACGCGAGGGCTGTGGTACATCGTCGGCTTCGTGGCGTGGGCGCTCCTCTATCTATGGCTGTCGATCGCCATATTCGGCAAGACCCTGGGCAAGACCTTCATGGGCCTCCGGGTCGTGGATTCCCAAGGGTCGGTGGCCCTTCACAGCCGCCAGTCCTTGGTACGGGCAGTCACCTACCCGCTTTCGTTTGTCGTCCTGGGTATTGGACTGCTCGGGATCTTGTTCGGCAGGGAGCGACGCGCCTGGCACGACCATTTCGCCGGGACCGCCGTGGTCTACGACTGGGGAAGCCGCACTGCTCGTCTCCCGACACCCCTGGCGGCGTGGTTGGAACGCAAAGGCACGGAGGACTGATCTAGCGGAAGCGGGCCGGTGAGGTGACGGCCGGGTCTATCCCCGACAGGTCAGGAGGCAGACCAGAGCCCAACACCTGGCTGGCGATGAGGGCGCCGTAAGCGGGTGCGGTCTGGATGCCGGTGCCACCCTGGCCGACCAACCAGAAGAACCCTGGGGCGGTCGGCTCCTCCCCGATGACCATCTCCCGGTCGGGGGCGAACGTGCGCAACCCGGTCCACTGGGAGTTGACCGACCTGATATCGAGTGTGGTTGCCTCATTGATCCGTTCGATGGCGAGGGCGACATCGGCCATGTCGGGCCGGGGATCGAGTGGGGGCGATGGCGTCTCCTCGGCGAGCGAACAGAGCAGCTGGGCGCCATCCGGGCGGAAATAGAAGAGCTGGTCGACGTCGACAACAAAAGGCCATCCGTCGTAAGACCGATCTCCCGGCACCATGAAGGCGGTTCGGCGCATGGGTTGAAGACCCACCGGTTCGATTCCCGCCAGGCCTGCCACCACATCGCCCCACGCGCCGGAGGCATTGATCACGGCTGTGCACTCGACGTCCCCTTCCGGGGTCGAGACCCGCCACCCCCGGCCGACGCTGGCGAGACCGGTGACAGGCGCCGACACCCGAAGCTCGGCACCAGACTTCCTGGCGATGCGCACGAATGCCTGGTGGAGGGCCGCGACATCGATGTCGCGGGCGTCCGGCTCAAAGAGGCCTCCGGCGACCTGGTCCGGCCGCATCTTCGGAACGAGCCGGAGGACCTCGTCTCCGTCGACCAGGACCGACCCGGCACCCAGGGCCTCGCCGTCACTGGCGATTGCGCGCAGACGATCGAACCGAGCCTCGTCGGCTACCCAGAGAAGGCCGCGATCCGAGAGCAGCGGGGCGTCGGCTGAGTCCTCCGGCGGGTTTTCCAGGAACGTCCTGCTCGCCAATCCCAGGGGGCGGGAGCCGTCGGCGCCGTAGTTGGCGACGAACATCGCCGCGGACCGACCGGTGGTGTGGAAAGCGAGGCTTCGCTCCGATTCGAGCAGAATCACGGAGCCATGGGGGGCGAGGTGGGCGGCAGCCGAAACACCGGCGATTCCGCCTCCGATGATTGCGAAGTCGGTCACTGAATGGGCGGTCAATCGTGGACGGTCACGGGGTCACTACGACTCTCCCCACGACCTTTCGATCGGCCACCCAGCGGAGAGCTTCCACGGCTTCGTCGAGCTGAAACGTCTTTTGCACCAGGGGGCGGAGGGTGCCATCGGCCACCCAGTCCATGACTATCCGGTTGTTCTCTGCGCTCCGCGCGGGCTCCTCGATGTTGAACCGGCCCCAGAAGACACCGACGATCGAATTCCCCTTGACGAGAGTCAGGTTCAAGGGGATTTGCGGGATGTCACCCGACGTGAAGCCGATCACGAGGAGGCGGCCTTTCCAATTGGTTGAGCGTAGGGCGAGCTCGGTGGCCTCCCCACCTACCGGGTCATAGACCACGTCCACTCCCGCTCCCGACGTGGCCGCGGCGATGCCGTCGCGCAGAGGCACCTGGTCGTACCGGATCACCTCGTCCGCGCCGGCGTCTTGCGCCGCGGCGGCCTTCTCATCGGACGAGACGGCCGCGAGCACCGTGGCTCCGAGGGCCTTGCCGATCTGGACGGCGGCGATACCAACACCTCCGGCCGCACCGAGCACCAGCATCGTTTCGTCTGCCCTGAGAGCGGCCCGGTCGACCAGGGCGTGATACGCGGTGCCGTAGGCCACCGGGACAGCCGCCCCAACCTCGAATCCGATGTCGTCGGGGAGCCGGACGATGGCCCCCGGAAAGGCAGTAGCAAGCTCCGCCATCGCGCCCGTCCCTACGAAGCCGACCACCCGGTCACCTGGTTGGAAGTCATCCAGACCGTCGGCTGACTGGATCACACCGGCGAATTCGTTGCCAGGGACGAACGGAAGCTCCGGTCTGATCTGGTATTGACCGGAAACCACCAGGAGATCTTGGAAGTTCACAGCCGCGGCCTTGACGGCTACCTGGGCAGTCCCCGGTAGCGGCGTCGGATCGGGAATCTCGCCGACCCTGAGGGCGTCCAAACCGTCGTAGCTCTCGCAGATGAGGGCGCGCATGGATCAAGCCTACGGACATCGCTCGTCCCGCTCTGACACAATCGGGGGGTGCCGATCGAGCCAATGCCGTCCAGGTTCGAGCTTCCCGACCCGAGCCCGGGCGATGGTGATGTGGTGGCGGTGGGGGCCGACCTCGAACCGGGCACATTGCTCCAGGCATATCGCAGAGGTCTGTTCCCCATGGGGCTGCCCGACGGGCATCTCGGATGGTGGTCGCCGGTCGAGCGGGCGATCCTGCCTTTGCGCGGGCTCCACATCAGCCGGTCGCTGCGTCAATCCACCAGGCGATTCCAGGTGTCGGTCGATGCCGATTTCGAAAGTGTGATCCGCGGCTGTGCCGATTCGAGACGACGAGACCCCTGGATCACCGAGGATTTCGTGGAGGCGTACAACATGCTGCACCGGTTGGGGTGGGCCCACTCGGTGGAGGTGTGGGACAACGAGGGCAGTCTGGTTGGGGGTCTGTACGGCGTGGCGATCGGTGGGCTGTTTGCCGGCGAGTCGATGTTTCATGAGGTGCGGGATGCTTCGAAGGTTGCATTGGTGCATCTAGTCGTGGTGATGAATCGGGGTGGCGGCAGCTTGCTCGATGTTCAATGGCAGACACCGCACCTGGAGTCGCTCGGTGCCGTCGTGATCGGACGTGATGCCTACCTCGGCAAGCTGGGGGAAGCGCTCAGCGGACCCGAGGTGTTCGACGCGGCCTACGAGAGCGACAGCCTCTAGGGACCCACCGCTAGAGTCGAGAGCAAGTCCTGGAGGAGCGTTGCGGGCCGTCGTTGCCGGAGTCGATTTGACCGCCATGGGGCGGCGCGTAGCCGAACGAGCCGGGATGATGGCCGAGTCATCCGGTGTGTCGTTGCACTTGCTCCACGTCCTGGAGCCTGTCGCCGAGGCGATGATCGAGCCTTCGTTGGCACGCTTGATGCGCGAGTACCAGGCCACCGAAGCCTCCAAGCTTGCCGAATGGGCCAGGGAGAAGACCGGCGTCGACGTCGAACTGGAGGTGGTCAAGGGCTCACCTTCATGGGAGCTGACGGCCAGAGGCAAGGGCGCCGACTTGGTGGTGGTCGGGTCGTCGTCGATCAACGCCTTCTCTGTGGGCCCAGTGGCGAAGCGCGTCGCCCGCAAGACCACCACGGACACCCTCTTGGTGCGCCGTCAGCCGAGGGTGCCGTATCGAAAAGTGATCGCCGCGGTCGACTTCTCAGAGCATTCTCGAGTGGCGGTGAATCGGGCTCTGTCGCTGTTCCCGGACGCCGATATCACGGCTCTCTACTCGATGCCATCCCGGTTCGACTCGATGCTCGCCAGCGCAGGTCTGTTCAGTGAGGAGCTAGAGGCCTCACGCGGTTCGCGTTTGCGGATGGCCGAGGAGCGCATGGAGGACTTCACCGCCCAATGGGATGGCGCTATCAGGACTCTGGTCGTCGACGGCCCGCCTACCGAGACCATCGAGGAGGTGGTCCGGAGGAGAGGAGCCGACCTCGTCATCGTGGCCAGTCGGGGAGCCAGCGCCACCAGAATGGTCCTGCTGGGCACAGTGGCGGAGGGTCTCGTCACCGAAGCGCCCTGTGATGTGCTGGTGGCCCGGGCCAAAGCCCCGTTCCGGAGGCCGTAAGACCGTTCTGTGAAGATTCGCGCACACACAGTGTGCTTAGACACTCACAGAACGGGTTATTCCTCCACCGTCGGGAAGCTGAGCGTGAACGTCGTGCCCGACGAGGATGAATCGACCGAGATGTCTCCACCGCTCCTTGTGACGATGGTGTGGACGGTGTGGAGTCCCAGACCGGTGCCTTGCCCCGGGTCCTTGGTGGTGAAGAACGGATCAAAGATCCGCTGACTGACTTCTGGTTTGATGCCCGGGCCTGTGTCAGAGATCCGGACTGTCACCGCCCCGTCCTCCCGCCCGGCCTCGATCGTCAGGGTTCCCGACCCGTTCATGGCATCGGCGGCATTGTCGATGAGGTTGGTCCAGACCTGGTTGAGATCGCGCCCGGAGGCCTCGATGGCCGGCAGATCGGGCTCGATGTCCACGACGGTGTCGATACCTCGCAGTTTGTGCTTGAGCAGGATCAGTGTGTCCCTGATTCCCTCGGTGGGATTGATCTGTTGCACTGGCCCCTGGTCGAGATACGAGTAGTTCTTCACAACCCGGACCAGCTCGGAGATGCGGCCGGCGGCAATCCGGACTTCGTTGATCAACTGCGAAGCCAGGACACGCAGGCCGAGCCAGCGCATGAACTTGGTCGCGGTGTCCGGGTCCAGGCCGTCGGTGGTTTCCTCGAGCAGCTCGAGATCCCATCCGTCCTCGACCAGAGCGGGGGCTATCTCCCAGGCGTCGGCGACCCCGAGATCCTCCAGCCATGTCGCGACCCCATCCTCGAGCGCAGATCTGGCCAGGGGATCCATCGAGGCGGGCTTGTCCGGAACCGGGATGGGCCGGTTGAGGAGCTCACCGATCCCGGAGAGGAGGATCGTGGCATCGCCCAGATCCACATAGACCTCTTCGGCGCGGGCCATGCTCCGTCCCACGGCCGCAGCCGGGTTGTTCAGCTCATGCATGAGCTGGGCCGCCATGCGGCCCAGCGCCGCCATCCTTTCTTCATGGCGGAGCGTGTCCTCGATGCCGCGCAGACGTGAGGTGACGGTGCGGAACATCCGCCGCACGACCCGGGAGTCTTGGATCAGGTCCTCGAACGCGTTGGCCGGGATCCTGATCAGGGATGACTTCGAAATGGCGGTGACACTCGCCGTCCGCGGGGCGTTGTCGAGGAGGGCGATCTCCCCAACTACCTCGCCCGGTCCGAGGGTGGCCAGGACCACCTCCCGATCGGTCCCCCTCTTCGTCACCCGCAACTCTCCGTCCACGATGACGAACATGTCCTCGGAGAGGGAGTCCTCCTGGATGATCGTGGTCTCCGGATCGATCTCGATCCTCTCCGATTCCCTGCACACCTGATCGAGGAGAGTCTGGGGAAGATCCGCGAAATAGGGGAGCCCGCGCAGGACCTCGGCGATGTCGTTCAAAGCGCGGCCAGGTGGTTGTGGACGAAGCGTATGGCTGTGGCCCCCTCACCGACCGCGCCGGCCACCCTCTTGATCGACCCATGTCGGACGTCGCCCGCGGCGAAGATCCCCGGCACGCTTGTCTCGAGGGGGAGAGGGTCGCGGTCGACGTTCCAACCCTTCAAAGGGCCAAGATCCTCTCCGGTCAGAATGAAACCTCGCTCGTCGAGTTGTACGACGTCGGCCAGCCAGTCGGTATGCGCCGTCTGCCCGATGAAGATGAAAATCGCGCCTGCATCGACGGACTCTTCCTTCTCCGTCTTCCGATCACGCAGAACCAGACCCTTCAGATGAGTGTCTCCCGTGGCAGACACGACCTGGGTGTTGGGGCGGACCCCCACCGCCGGGTTGGCTTCGATGTTGTCGATCAGATACTTCGACATGGTGGCGGTGAGGTCGTCGTCCCTGATCATGATCGTGACGGAGTCGGTGAACCTGGACAGGAACAGCGCCGCCTGACCCGCCGAGTTCCCCCCGCCCACGACGAACATCGGCTGGTCCTTGTGATTGGCGGCCTCGATGTTGGAGGTCCCGTAGTAGACGCCGGCGCCGAGCAGCGGCTCGAGACCCTCGGCGGTCAGTGTCCGGTAGGAGACCCCGGAGGCGACCACCATCGCCTTGCAGGTCACGGTGGTCCCGTCTGCCAGATGGACGACGATGAACGGGTCGTTCCTTGTGAGGTGAGTGACGGTGCCTGGTACGAGGATCTCCGCTCCGAGACGCTCGGCCTGGGCGGTGGCGCGGCGGGCGAGATCGCTCCCGCTGAGGCCCTTGGGAAAGCCCAGATAATTCTCGATGAGAGAGCTCTGCCCGGCCTGGCCCCCAGGCGCCTCTTCCTCGATCAGGAGCGTGCTCAGGCCCTCGGACGCCGCGTAGACCGCTGCGGCAAGCCCGGCGGGACCTCCGCCGATGATGACGACGTCGTACACCTCCGAGGTGGCGTGCGTCTTCAGACCAACCCGGTCGGCGATCTGGGCGGGAGTTGGTTTGAACAGAGGTGGTCCCTCACCGAAGAGGACGATCGGGAGGTCCGTCATGGTCGCCCCTGCCTCCTCGGTCAGGACCCACGCCTGAGGGTCCTGCTCGATGTCCATCGATCGGTAGGGGATCTGGTTGCGGGCCAGGAAAGCCTTGAGGTCGTGGGCGGCGCGGGACCACTGCTGACCTATGACCCTGATTCCCTCGAACCGCGGCCGGTAGGCGGCCATCCAGTCCTCGAGGAGGTCATCGAGGATCGGATAGAGCTTTTCCTCGGGCGGGTCCCAGGGCTTCATGATGTAGTGGTCGAGGCCCACGTCGTTGATGGCCTGGATGGCGGCTTCGGTGTCGGCATAGGCCGTGAGCAGTGCTCGCTTGGCGGCCGGGTACATTTGAAGGGTCTCCCTCAGCACATCGATCCCGGTAACGCCCGGCATTCGCTGGTCGACGAGCATCAGGGCCACCGGAGTGTCTTGCAACGCAAGAGAGCGGAGGGTGTCGATCGCCTCCTGCCCTCCGCTGGCCCAGACGATCCGATAGTCCGATGAATAGCGGGACCGCAGATCGCGTTGCACCGCCTGGACGACTTCGGGCTCGTCGTCGACGGCGATGATGACCGGTTTGGTCTCGGTCACCGGGCAACCACCGCATCGGGGAAGCAGTATTTCCAGGTCTCGCCGGGCTCCACCGAGCGAATGACCGGGTGCTCTTCACGCTCCCAGTGTTTTCGGGCGTGACGGTTCCTCGAGGCGTCACAGCAGCCGACCCTGCCGCAGGTGAGACATGACCGAAGGTGGACCCATGTGTCGCCCATCTCGACACATGATTCGCACACAGTGCCTGTCGGCTCAACAGGCACCAGATCGACGAAGTGCTCGCAAGGCACGTTCATTTCCGTTGGCTACCTCCCACCGGGAAATTAGCGGCTTAAGGATGCTCCACCCATTCTGGCGCGGCGATCTGACCCCATAGGGTCGGAACGCCGCGCCAAAACGATGGGTCAGCTTGTCAGACGGCTGCGATGGCCTGCTTGAGGGCGCGGGCCACGAACACCTTGGCCAGGTGGGCCTTGTACTCCTCTGACCCGTACAGGTCCTCGAGCACCGTGACGTCCTCGAGGGCATGCTCGGCAGCGGCCTTCACCGCCTCGTCGGATCCGTCGGTCCCAACGATGGCATTGACCACTCCCAGGGCGAGTGTGGGCTTCGTGCCAACCCCGGTGAGACCGACACGGGCGTCCTCCACCGTGCCGTTGCTCTTCTTGACCCAGGCGGCGGCGCCGGCGACGGCGTAGTCGCTGTGGCCGCCTCGTCTGCCCAGCTTGTCGTAGGCGGACGCCTCTCCGGCGCCCATCTTGGGGAGCTGGATCTCGACCAGGATCTCGTCCGGCTCGAGAGCAGAGGTCAATGCGTCGACGCAGAACTCCGATGCCTGTATCTCCCTCGTCCCGGATGCAGATCGGGCGATCATCGTCCCACCGAGGGCTATCACCGCCGCCGGTTGGTCAGCGGCCACGTCGGAGTGGGCGAGCGAGCCGCACGTCGTCCCGCGGTTGCGGACCTGCACGTCTCCGGTCAGTGAGGCCGCCGTGGCCAGGGCTGCGGCGTGGGTGGCGATGAGCGGGTCCGAGGCCGTGGTGCCATGACGGACGAGAGCTCCGACCGAAATGTGATCCCCCTCGTCGCTCACCGCATCGAGACCCGGGATCCGTCCGATATCGACGACCACCGCAGGGGAGAAGAGCCGTGTCTTCATCAGCGGAATGAGACTCATCCCCCCCGCCATCACCTTCGAGCCTTCGCCCAACGCCCCCAGCGCCTCATCGAGTGAGGAGGGCGCCACGTATTCGAATTGTCTCGGGTACATGTCAGACCCTCGCTTCCTGCATCGCTTGCCAGACCCTTTTCGGCCTGACCGGCATATCGACGTGTTTCACACCCATCGGGGTGAGGGCGTCCACCACCGCGTTGACGATGGTGTGGGCCGAGCCGATCGTTCCCGCCTCGCCGATCCCCTTCACACCCATTGGGTTGATCGGGGTCGGTGTGACCGTACGGCTGAGGTCGAAGGAGGGGAGGTCGCCCGCTGTAGGCAGGGTGTAGTCGAGTAGTGAGCCGGTGAGCATGTTGCCGTCGGCGTCGTAGATCGCCTCCTCGAACATCGCCTGTCCGATGCCCTGGGCGATCCCACCATGGATCTGCCCGTTGACGATCATCGGGTTGATCACCTCGCCGCAGTCATCGACGCCGTGGTATTCCAGGAGTTCGACGTTGCCGGTGTCGGGGTCCACCTCTACCAGGGCGATGTGTGTCCCGAACGGCCAGGTGGCGTTACCGGGACTGAAGGAGGTGTGCGCCTCGAGCCCACCGTCGACGTCATCCGGGCTGGTGTGAGACTGATACGCCGCCTTGGCTATCGAAGCCCAGTCGACACTCTTGTCCGGTGAGCCGGCCACATGTGCGCCGCCGTCGGCGAACACCATGTCCTCGGCCGAAGCCTCGAGGAGATGGGCGGCGATCTTGGCTGCCTTCGCCTTGACCACCTTGGTCGCCTCGAACGTCGCGGCCCCGTCCACCGCGATGGAGCGGCTTCCGAACGTGCCGATGCCCATGGGATGCTCCCGGGTGTCGCCGTGGAGGACCCGAATGTCATCAACCGGGATGCCGAGGCCGTCACCGACGATCTGAGCCCAGGTCGTCTCGTGGCCCTGCCCGGTGGGGCCGGTTCCGATGACCACGGTGACTGTCGCATCCGGGTTGACCCGGACCAGCCCGGAGCCGTTGAACGATGCCGGGAGCCCGTAATTGCTCCAGGAGAACCCGATATCGGCCAACACGGCCGGCCCGAACCCGCAGACCTCGACATAGGAGCCAACTCCGACCCCGACGAGTCGGCCCTCGGCACGGGCTTCTTCCTGTCTCTTCCTCATGCCCGTGTAATCGGCCTGGGCGATCAACTTGTCGACAGCTGCCTCATAGTTGCCGGAGTCGAGGGCGAAGCCGCAACCCATGACGGCGGGAAACTCGTCCGGCTGCCAGAAGTTCTTCTTCCGCACCTCGAGCGGGTCCATCCCGATCTCGTGGGCAAAGGCGTCGATGATCCGTTCCAGGTAGTAGATCGCCTCCGGCCGGCCGGCGCCGCGATAGGCGTCGGTGGTCATCGTGTTGGTGACCACGCAAGCCACCGTCCACGAGACGGGCATCTTGTACTGACCCGACCCGATCCAAAGCCCCAGCAACGGGATGGCCACCGTGAAGTTCTGGGTGTAGGCGCCCATGTCGGCGATCGCGTCCAGCTTGTACCCGAGGAATTCGCCGTCCTTGGTGCCGACCAGCGTGGCGGTGCCGAGCCAGCCCCGACCGTGGATGGTCGACCCGGATGCCTCGCGGCGGGTCTCGGTCCATTTCACGGGGCGTCCCAGCTCCTTGGCTGCGAACGCGGCCAGGATCTCGTCGTTATACACGTTCAGCTTGGAGCCGAACCCGCCTCCCACCTCGGGGGCGATCACCCGCACCGCGGTGGTCCTCATTCCAAATGTGGTTGCGATCGCCCCTCCAAGGGCGTGAGGGACCTGGGTCGAGCTGAAGACGGTGAACTGCCCGTAACCCTTGTTGTACTCCGCCATCACCGAGCGTGGCTCGATGGCGACGGGAATGAGCCGCTGGTTGATCATCTCCAGGCTGACGACCACCGCATCCTCCCGTTCCATCGCGGCATCGACCTGTGGCGTCTGGTCCTCGAGACCAAGCGCCTCCCAATAGCCGTGGTAGGTCCAGGTGTGGATTACGTTCGAGTCCAGCTCATCGTGGATCTTCACCTCGTCTGACGCGGCCTTCTTCAGGTCGATGACCGGGGGGAGGATGTCGTAATCGACCTCGACGGCTTCGGCCGCATCCTGTGCCAGATAGCGGTCCTCGGCGATGACCATCGCCACCGCCTCACCGACATGGTTGACCTCACCGGCGGCGAGCAGCGGTCGGAGCTTCCCGATCGGCACCTGCGCCACCAGCGGGCCGAGATGAGCCACGTCGTCGTGGGTGTAGACGGCGACCACGCCGGGCATCGCCTTGGCTGCCGACGTGTCGAGGGAAGTGATCTTGGCTCGGGCCACCGGTGATCTGACGAAGGCGACCTGAAGCATTCCGGTCCGGGTGAGATCGTCCACATACTCCCCGTAGCCCTGAATGAGGGCCGGGTCCTCGCGCCGACGCACGGCCCCGCCCATAACACTTGTGGTTGCCATCAGTGGGCCTCCTCCCAATCCGGAGCCGCCGGCTCCTCACCCCGCATCTTGGCCCCCGCGTACTCCACGGCGCGGACGATGTTGTGATATCCGGTGCAGCGACACAGGTTCCCCTCGATCCCGTGTCGGATCTCGTCTTCGGACGGGTTCGAGTTCTCGGCGAGAAGCGCGGCCGCCGACATGATCATCCCGGGTGTGCAGTACCCGCATTGGAGACCGTGACGCTCCCAGAAACCCTCCTGAACCGGATGAAGCTCGCCGTTGCTGGCGAGCCCCTCGATGGTCATGACTTCGGCCCCATCGGCCTGAACGGCAAACATGGTGCATGACTTCACCGCTTTGCCGTCGAGATGGACCGTACAGGCGCCGCAGTAGCCGGTCTCACAACCGACGTGGGTCCCGGTCAGGTTGAGATCCTCGCGGATGAAATGAACCAGGAGCGTTCTCGGCTCGACCTCCCCTGACACGGATCGCCCGTTGACGGTCATGGACACATTCATGGAGGCCCCTTTCAATCGACGCCGGAACGGGGCGAAACATATCAAACGGCGTAGACGCGTGAGGGCCGGATTGGCCCTGAGGTCGATCGACGAGCAGCATCCCGCCTCGGGCCGCATCGACAGGGGCCACGCCCCCGCCACGTTGGAGAGCACGCTTGCCCCGGCGTCGATCGGAATCTGGATCCGGGCATGACCTCTCGCCGAGCGCGATGGTCTGCATTGGCCCTGGCAATGCCCATCGCCGCCGTCGTCTAACGGCTGATGATCACGATGGGTGAGACCATTTCGACTGGAACCGCCTGATCAGCGACCGCCGGGCAATTACCCTGACCGTCTCGGGCCCGTAGCTCAATCCGGTCAGAGCAGCGGACTCATAATCCGTTGGTTGCAGGTTCAAGTCCTGCCGGGCCCACTCGAGACTTCACCGCTTCGCACTAGCGATTTGGCGAGCATCGCCGCGATGACCCCGAGACACGAGCGATGCTCGAGCGATGGCGCCAAATGCAAGCTCTGGGGCTCTCCTGATGGCTCTACCCTCCCGCGTCCATGACGTTCGAACGAGCTGTGACGAGCCGGGATCAGCTTCTGCGGCGAGCGCTCGGACTCGCCTACTTCACCGTCGTTTGGAACGTCATCGAAGGTGTGATTGCAATCTGGGCCGCGATCGACGCTGGGAGCGATGCCCTGCTGAGCTTCGGGCTCGACAGCGTCGTCGAGTCGATCTCGGCGCTTGTCCTCATCTGGCGGTTACGAGTCGAACAGCGAGACGCCGATCGGGCCGAGGAGGTCGAGGGCCGCGCCCTCCGACTCATCGGGTTCACGTTTTTCGTCCTCGCCGCCTACGTCACCTACGAATCGATCACCACGCTCGTCAACGGTGAGGAGCCGAACGCCTCGATCGTCGGCATCGTGCTCACGACACTCTCCCTGATCGTCATGCCCATCCTTGCCCGACGCAAAGAGCAGGTCGGCGAGGAGATGGACAGCATGGCCGTGCTCGCAGACGCGGCCGAGACCCGAGCCTGCTTCTACCTCTCGATCGTCGTCCTCACCGGACTCGTCCTAAACGCCGCATTCGAATGGTGGTGGGCCGACCCGCTCGCCGCCCTCGGCGTCGTCGTCTTCCTCGTCAAAGAAGGACGCGAAGCCATCAGCGGCGAACACGGAGACCACTACCACTAGCCAACGGGTAGCGCATCGTCGTGGTACGTGCCGCACCGGGGGCAGTAGCTTCCCAATGACCTTCAGCCGTTCTATGAGTTCAAGTCCTGGCGAACCCAATTCGATGTCGATCCGCCTCTTCTACGACCATTGGCCCCAGTACCACCAGCGGCTCGTGGCTGTCGTGACCGAGATGTCCTCTGATGAGCTTGCCTTGCGCCCCGATCCGACGCGCGCCCCGGTATGGGCCATCGTTGCCCACATCGCCGGTGCGCGGGTCTATTGGTTGTGCGGGGTGCTCGGGGTGCCGGGGGCGGAGACGACCCCGTTCCCCGACCCTCACGGCGATGGCTGGGAGGACGACGAGGACTCTCCGCGAGATGTCGACGAATTGGTCACTGCACTGGAGACCACCTGGCGCATCGTGGAGATTTGTCTCGACGACTGGACCCCGGAGATGCTCGGCGACACGTTCGAACGGACCAAGCAAGGGAAGCCTCAAGTGCATTCACGGATCTCGGTCCTACAGAGACTCTTCAGTCATGATGCCTACCACTGCGGGGAGCTGTCACAGACGCTCGGGATCGCCGGGTTCCGTCAGATCGATCTCTGGGGCCCTGATGGCAAGGTGAGTGAGCCCGGCCAATACGGATAGCCGTGGTCGAGCAGGCAAGAGGTGCTGGGATGCACATTGCACGGGAATCCGGGCATCATTGTCCCGACGGATGACGGGTTGGGGCGGCGGTCCCGCGGGCCGCTCGAGAGGGAGCAATCAGCATTGGCGACAGACACCATGAGTACGACGACGGAGCGATCGCGTGCACCACGGTTTCTGGTGTGGGCTCTCGTCCTCGCCGTGGTGGGCGCGGCCGGCCTCTTGCTGACCCTGGTCTGGTTCGTTGGTCCGTCGACCCATGACGTCGCCACAGTGCCTCCGGCCGACGCGGTGGTGCTGTTCGCCGGCGCCACCGAGCGCCTCGATACCGCGGTGGAGCTGATGGAGAACGGCGCCGCTCCAAGTCTGGTGATCCCCAACGGGACAGACATCGAAGACGCCGAGGATCTCTGTGAAGGAGGGGCCTCCTTCGAGGTGATCTGCCCCGTCACCGACGAGGTGACTACCACCGGTGAGGCCCGGGCGATCGGCCGGCTCGCCGGCGAGCGCGGGTGGTC
Source organism: uncultured Acidobacteriota bacterium (assembly GCA_963810465.1). Classification (GTDB taxonomy): domain Bacteria; phylum Actinomycetota; class Acidimicrobiia; order Spongiisociales; family ZC4RG35; genus JARDZU01. The sequence continues at coordinate 208,441 of CAWENM010000003.1, forward strand.
CAGGCTGATCGCGGTCACCTCGGTCTACCACGTCCATCGGGCGACGTTCCTGTTGGGACGGTGTTATGACGGCCCCGTCAATGTGGTCACGCCGCCACAGGACCTCGGTGTGAGCGATTGGGTCGACAAGATCCCCCATGAATGGGCGGGATTCTTGGCAGCCGTAGTGCTTCAGCCCGCTTGCTGATCGGCACGGACAGCGCGGTCATGGGGTTCATGGCAGACTGACCGGCGATGACGGCTCCTACCACCACTACTTGGCCTGTTGGCCGCGTTTTAGGCCTGATCGGCCTTGTCCTATATGTCGCCACCGGTGTGTTTCCCTATCTCGCCTCCGGGTTGCTGGTGCCCTTCTGGGGAGTCGCCGTTCTCTATGCGGGTTGGCTGCTGGGTCTATGGCTGACCATCAGACTCTTCCGAAGCGGATCGGCGTGGGCGCTGGCGATGCAGGTTGCTTCTGTGGCCTTTTGGTGGCTTGTCGTGACGCTTGGTGAGTCGCTGTTTGGTTGGACCGCGTAGCAGTATTCAGGGCGTGTCATCGTCACAACCGTGGTGGCGCAATGCGGTCGTCTATCAGGTCTATCTGCGCTCCTTCGCCGACGGCAACGGCGATGGAACCGGAGACATTGCCGGGCTCCGTTCGCGCCTTCCTTACGTCCGCTCACTCGGCGTAGACGCCATCTGGATCAATCCTTGGTACGTGTCGCCCATGAACGACGGTGGTTACGACGTCGCCGACTACCGCAGGATCGACCCCCGGTTCGGCACGATGGAAGAGGCGATCGGCTTGCTCGAGGACGCGGGACGTCTAGGTCTTCGCGTCCTCCTCGACCTGGTTCCTAACCACACGTCCTCAGATCACGTCTGGTTCCAAGAGGCGCTGGCGTCGCCACCCGGGAGCCAAGTTCGTGCCCGTTACCACTTCCGGCCCGGACGAGACCCGAACGGTTCGCTGCCTCCAACGGACTGGACGAGTGTCTTCGGCGGCCCGACGTGGACCCGGGTGGCGGATGGTGAGTGGTACCTGCACCTGTTCGATTCGAGCCAGCCCGATCTCAATTGGACCAACCCGGATGTGCGTGCGGAATTCGTTGACATCCTCAGGTTCTGGCTGGATCGGGGGGCGAGCGGTTTTCGGGTCGACGTGGCCAATGGCCTCGACAAGGACCCGAATTATCCCGACATCGGAGAGGTCGACCGGATCAAGCGGGTACCAGGAGGCCCCTTCCACCCGTATTCCGATCGGGACCTGCTGCACGAGATCGTGCGGGAGTGGCGGGCTGTCGTCGATGAGTATCCCGAGGCCATCCTGGTGGCGGAGGCGTGGGTCGAGAGTTGGGAGCGCCTTGCCCGATATTTGCGCCCAGACGAGTACCACCAAGCGTTCGATTTCGAGTTCATGGAAGCTCCCTGGGATGAGGAGGCGATGAGGTCGGCGATCAGCATGGCCGTTCCGGCCGCCGGTTCGGTAGGAGCGGTTCCGACCTGGGTGCTCTCCAACCACGACATCGTGCGACAGGTCACCCGTTACGGTTTGCCACAGGCCGTCGCCGCCAAAGACTGGTTACTCAACGGTGACCGCTCGCTCTTCGATGCCGATCTGGGTTTGCGCCGGGCCAGGGCGGCGGCCCTCCTGATGCTGGGGTTGCCGGGGTCGGCGTACATCTATCAAGGTGACGAGCTGGGGCTTCCTGAGGCGCACGACCTCCCGCTCGACGCTCTCGAAGACCCGACGTGGGCCCGTTCGGAGGGGACCATGAAGGGTCGCGATGGGTGCCGGGTCCCGATCCCGTGGACCCCAACGGGCATGTCGTTCGGCTTCGGGTCGGACGGTTCATGGCTTCCCCAGCCGGCGGAATGGGCCAGGCTCTCGGTGGAGTCCCAGGAGCACGGTCCCGACTCCACACTGCAGCTCTACCGGAATGCGCTCCGATTGCGATCCGAGCATCTGTCCGGAGACGAGTCCTTCGAGTGGATCTCGTCCAAGCCCGGATGTCTTGCCTTTCGGCGCGGCCCTGTCGTGGTCGTCATCAACTTCGGTCCGGGGTCGACCTCCCTACCCGCGGGTCGGGTCCTGGCGGCAAGCAACTCGCTCGACTCTGGCCTCCTCCCGGCTGACGCGGCTGTATGGCTCCTGACCGACCGCGACTGAATATCAGCGACGCCTGTAACCTCGACACATGATCGATTTCAGGCAGCGAATCGGTGGGGATTGGGTTGATGCGATCGGTGGGGGATCGTGGGACCTGATCAATCCGGCCACCGAGGAAATCATCGAGCAGATCCCGTTCGGTGACGGTGAGGACGCTTATGCCGGCATCGATGCCGCAGCAGACGCTTTCCCGGAGTGGTCACATCTGACCGCCTACGACCGGGGGGCGATCCTGGAGAAGGCGGCCGCCTTCATCGAGGCAAATCTGGACGACTTCGCCCGCATCACCACCGAGGAGTCGGGGAAGCCTCTCGCCCAGTCGAAAGGGGAGTGGCAGACCGCCCCCAACCAGTTCCGCTGGGCCGCAGGCGAGGCGCAGCGTCTCTACGGGCGCTGGATCCCCTCTCGCATGGCCAACCGAAGAATCGACGTCACCTACCAACCGTTGGGCGTGGTCGGGGTGATCACCGCGTGGAATTTCCCGGTGTACAACCAGACCAGGGCGATCTCGTCGGCACTGGCCGCCGGCTGCACCGTGGTCAGCCGCCCGTCGGAGTTCACACCCCGATCAGCGATGCTGGTAGCCCACGCATTTGCCGAGGCCGGGCTGCCAGAAGGTGTCCTCAACGTCATCAACGGCGACCCTGAGCCGATGGGCCAGGCCATGCTCGACGACAAGCGATTGAAGAAGATCCAGTTCACCGGGTCGACCCGGGTGGGGCGGTTGCTCATGGACGGAGCCTCGAAGACCGTCACCCGCCTCTCCCTCGAGCTCGGAGGCAATGCTCCTGTGCTGGTCTTCCCCGATGCGGGTGACATCGCCGCCGTGGCCAAGAGCGCGATGCGCACCAAGGTCCGCAACAACGGTCAGGTCTGCATTGCCCCGCAGCGGTTCTACGTGCACGACTCGGTGGTCGACGAATTCAACGAGAGCGCGGTCGCCACGGCCGAACAACAGGTGGTCGGAAACGGGTTGGACCCGGACACGACGGTCGGCCCTCTGATCAACGCTCGGCAGCGGGACCGGGTCGTAGAACTGGTCTCGGCAAGTGTCGACCAAGGTGCGCGAGTGCTCACCGGGGGCGATCGCCCCGACCAGGCGGGCTACTTCTATCAGCCCACAGTGCTGACCGACGTCAAGCCGGGGGTTCCAGTCCACGAAGAAGAGATATTCGGTCCGGTGATGCCAGTGATTCCCTTCGACGACGTCGACGACGCCATCGCCGTGGCCAACGCCACCGACTACGGCCTGGCCGCATATGTCTACACCCGTGACCTGGCCACCGCCTTCAAGGTGAGCGAAGGGCTCGAGTTCGGGATGATCGGCATCAACGATTGGCACCCCAGCACGCCGGAGGCGCCTTTCGGCGGAGTCAAGCAATCGGGTCTGGGCAGGGAGTCGGGGCTGGAGGGCATTCACGAGTACGTCGAGCCCAAGACGAGGTATTTCGGCGGGCTCGGCTGATAACGCTGGCGAGCCGTTAACCTGGCGTAGCCGCACCGACCGGGAGGCCAGCGTTCAGACGCTCCACGGTGATCCACGGCAGTACTTCTCATCCGGTCAGACCGCCTCTTCTGCCGATCTCGCGCCAACCCGTTCCCGGGTTCGCATCGAGGGAGATCGCAAACTGACCACAGCCCCGGGAAATGGGGCGGAGAGAAATCCAATGTCTACCTTTGCCGAGCTCGGCCTGCCCGAGCCCCTGGTTGCGACGCTCGAACGCCGCGGCATCACCACACCGTTCCCCATACAGGCGATGACCATCCCCGACGTCCTGGCAGGTCGTGACGTTGCCGGTCGTGCCCCGACCGGGTCGGGCAAGACCCTTGCCTTTGGGCTGCCCGCGCTGGAGCGTCTCGGGCGGGGGAAGAGTCGTCGACCGCGCGGTCTGATCCTGTCCCCGACCAGGGAGCTGGCCGATCAAATCCTCACCGAGCTGCAGCCTCTGGCCAGAGCGGTTGGCCGCTCCATGCTGGCCGTTTATGGCGGGGTCTCCTACGGCCCGCAGCGCTCACGTCTCCAGCAGGGAATCGACTTCCTGGTGGCTTGCCCGGGACGTCTAGAGGACCTCATCGAACAGGGAGTCGTGGATCTTCGTGACGTAGATCTCGTCGTCGTCGACGAGGCGGATCGGATGGCAGACATGGGGTTTCTCCCTGCGGTCAAGCGTCTCCTCGATATGACCTCACCCACCCGCCAGACGATCCTCTTCTCGGCCACCCTCGACGGGGACGTCGCGGTCCTCACCCAGCGCTACCAGCGCAACCCGGTGCGTCATGAGTCCGATCTACAGGACGATGATGCCGCAAATGCCGAGCACCATTTCTGGAGGGTGGAAAGGGCTGATCGCACCGCCCACGTCGCCAGGGTGGTCTCTTCGGCCAGCCCCTCGATCGTGTTCACCCGGACCCGGCACGGAGCCGACCGGCTAGCCAAGCAGTTGGCAGGCGCCGGCGTCACCGCAGTCGCCCTTCATGGCGGGCGGTCACAACAGCAGCGAAACCGGGCTCTGAAGGACTTCTCCAGCGGCCGAAGCCAGGCTCTCGTGGCCACCGATGTCGCGGCGAGAGGCATCCACGTCGACGGCGTTGCCAGCGTGATCCATTTCGACCCGCCGGAGGACGAGAAGGCCTATGTGCACCGTTCGGGGCGGACTGCCCGGGCTGGAGCGGCCGGCATGGTGGTGTCTCTGGTGGACGGGACCCAGGTGAAGAGCGCCCAGAGGATGCAGAAGGCACTTGGCCTCGATTCCCCGATGGTGACCGGGCTGGCTCCGGGGACGTCTTCGGAGCGGGCCAAGCAACCCCAGTCGAGGAGACCCGACCAACCACGCCGCTCGGGCGACGGCAGCTCGATCTATGTCGGAAATCTCCCGTTCAGCGTCACCGGACAGGATCTGGAACGAATCTTCGGCAAATACGGCAAGGTGCACTCGGCGACCGTCGTCACTCATCGTGACTCCAAGAGATCGCGTGGGTTCGGCTTTGTCGAGATGCCTCCGACCGCGGTGCACGCCGCTATCGCCGCTTTGAATGGGTCGAGCGTTGCCGGACGTCAGCTGACGGTCAGGACGGCTCGGCCGGAAAGTCGCCCACCCCTAACCTGACCCGGTGATCGAGGACACGGCGGTCGAGCCCTGGAAACTCGTGATGATCGGCCTCGCCGCCGGTCTCCTCTCCGGGGGATTCGGTGTCGGTGGGGGCATGATCCTCGTTCCGTTGCTGGTGGCGGTGGGGATGGGGCGTCATCGAGCCCATGCAACCTCTCTGGCCAGCATCTTCCCGATAGCGGTGGCAGGGGCGGTCACTTTTGCCCTCTCTGGAGAGGTGAACCTGGGCCTCGGGGTGGCGGTCGGAATGGGTGGCGTTGTGGGCTCGATCGTCGGGGCCTCACTCATGAACCGCATGAGCACCCGCTCCCTCAGCATCTTCTTCGGCGTGCTCTTGTTGGCCGTAGGAATCAGGATGATCTTCAGCTCCGATCCGCTACCGGCGACCAGCGGATTCGACGATCTGACGTTCACGCTGATCGCATTCGGCATCGGGCTCGTCTCCGGCTTCTTCGCCGGCGTGGCCGGTGTAGGCGGGGGAATCATCATCGTGCCTGCCACCGTCCTCCTACTCGGTTTCACCCAGCACGAGGCCCAGGGCACGTCCCTCCTCGCCATCATTCTCACATCGATCGCGGCCACCGTCATCAATCGGAAGAACCGGCGGGTCAGTCTCCGGGATGCGGTGGTGGTCGGGGGAAGCGGGGCGGTCGCGTCGGTGCTCGCCTCGCAAGTTGCTCTCGGTGTCGACGGTCGAGTGCTCTCGGTCCTGTTTGGCGTTCTCGCCGTCTTGATCGCGATCCGCACCCTTTACCAGGCCTACCAGACGGAGCCCCAGCCGGCCTAGCCGATGGTCACGCCACGGGTGCGCATCTCCTCGATGGCTCGTTGCCCATCACCCGGCTCGAGGTCGACCGATGCGCTGGCATCCGGTATCACCGATGTGTCGAAGCCTTCAACAGCGTCGAGGGCGGTTTCTTTCACGCACCAGTCGAGAGCCAGACCGACGACCACCACTCGATCGACCCCGCGCTCCTCGAGCATCCCGCGCAGCTCCGTGGGGGTTTCCACTCCGGTCACCGGGTCACGCATGGTGAACCCTGAGTAGCCGTCATCCCCGTTGGCGCCGTTCTGGACGATCGGGCCTGACACCTCGAGACCGGGATGGAATTCGGCACCCCATGTTCCCTGCACGCAATGGACCGGCCAGATACCGCCGTCCTTCTCGAAATGCGGGGTGGACTCGGGATGCCAGTCCTGGGTATAGACCACGAAAGCGCCTGCGGAGAGGGCCCGCATCACCTCGATGTTGACCCTGGGGACGACGGCATCCCCACCTGCGACAAACAGGCTCCCGTTGGGATCGGCGAAGTCGTTCTGGACGTCGACCACCACCAGGGCGGTGCTGGAGTGGTAGCTGATCACGTTCGGCAGGCTACAACCGAGCAATAGGCTTGGGCTATGGGAATCTCTCGGGGCGCCCTCCTCACCGATCAGTACCAGCTGACCATGGCCCAGCTCTATTTCAGACACGGGCTGCACGAGCGCGACGCCCGGTTCGAGCATTTCTTCCGGCGCTACCCCGACTACGGCGAGCACGAGGCCGGATATGCAATCAACGCCGGGTGGGGCTGGTTGGGGAGGTGGGCCGACCGGGCTCGCTTCGGCAAGAAAGAGCGCGATGCGCTCCGGTCTCACCATGTTGAGGGGCATCGTCTCTTTGCCGACGACTTCATCGATTGGTTGGGCGAGGTGAGCTGGGACGCCCTTCGCTTCGAGGCGATACCAGAGGGGAGGGTGGCGCACCCCAACGTCCCCTTGACTGTGGTCGAAGGGCCGCTCGCCGTGGCGCAGGTCCTGGAGACTGCCTTGCTCAACCATCTCAATTTCCACACACTGGTTGCCACCAAGGCGTCGAGGGTGGTCGAGGCGACGAGGGGCGGCGCCGTTCTCGAGTTCGGCTTGCGTCGGGCGTCCGACGAGGGAGGCATTGCCGCGACCCGTGCTGCCCTCATCGGAGGGGCAAACGCATCCTCGAATGTCGGCATCTCACATGAGATGGGGGTGATGCCCCAGGGGACCCATGCCCACTCGATGGTTCAGGTCTTCATGGCGTTGGGCGAGGGAGAGCTGGGCGCTTTTCGGGCCTATGCCGAGATGTACCCCGACGAATGCATCCTGTTGGTCGACACCATCGACAGCCTGGAGTCGGGGATCCCGAATGCGATCATCGTGTTCGAGGAACTGAGACGCACAGGTCACAGGCCGGTCGGCATCCGCCTCGACTCGGGAGACCTCGCCCATTTGTCGGTTCTCGCCTCGCAGATGCTCGACGGGGCCGGTTTCGAGGAAGTCCGCATCGTCCTTTCCAGCGGCCTGGACGAGCTGACCATCTTCCAGATCCTCACCCAGATCGCCGATGAAGCACCGCGCTACGGGGTCGATGCCGACCGGGTGATCGGTCGCCTTCTCTACGGGGTCGGGACCAAGATGGCCACTTCCGATGGGCGGCCATACCTAGATGGCGTTTACAAGCTGGTTGCAATCGAGGACGGGGGCGAATGGCGGCCGGCGATAAAGGTGTCGGACACGCCGTCCAAGGTCATGAACCCGGGCCGCAAACTGGTCCATCGTCTCTACGACCAGCGTGGGCTGGCCACTGTCGACCTCATGTCATTGGCCGACGAGGTCCTGGAGTTCCCTGTCGAGGTACGTCATCATCGCGAAACGGGGATCGGCCGGATCCTCGACGAATCGCAGGTCTCTGTCACCGAGGTCCTGCTGGAGCCGGCGACACTGGCCGCGCCCTCCGATGACCCTGCAGTCGTGGCCGAGGCGAGAAAGCGCCGGGTGTACGACCTGGAGCGGCTCGACCCAGGCGTGAAGCGCCTGGTCAACCCACACGTCTACCACGTGTCGGTGACCAGGCGCCTCGCCGATCTGAAGACCCGGCTCATCGAAGAGACTGTCTAGCCGAGATCGTCACCCCGCTCGGAGACGGGGAGGGGGGCGAGGCCTTTCTCGTCCTCATCGCCCCGAGACATGAAGACCGGCACCAGGATCGCAATGCCGATGACGAGGAGGAGAACCGGCCAGAACCAGGCTCCGAGCGACGTGACCGCGTCGACCAGGTCGAGTGGGGTCTGTGGCACCAGGAAGACGAGGCCGACGAGAGCGGCCACCAACCCGGAGATGAAAGAGATGGCGTCGAATCTGTGTGATTTCATCGTTCTGTTCCTTTCGGGTTCAACGTCCGACCTGGATGTCGATGTTGCCCAGATCGACCGCCGCATCGAGGACCACAGTCCCCGCAGGCCCCGGGTTGTCGAACTGCAGGCTCGGGTTGCCCAGCCCTGACGACTCCCGGCCGAAAGCACCGACATGGCCGACGTCGACTGATGCTTCGCCTTCCAATCCGACTCCCGGCGGTATCCAGATCTCGATGTTGCCGGCGTCGACTGCGACGGTCAGATCGACGGTCTCACCGTCCCAGGGGAGATCGGTCAGGTCGATGACCAGGTTGCCGACGTCCTGGGTGTAGCTCTCTTCGAGCTCGGCAAAGGTGTCAGGTGACACCGTCCGGTCGAACTCATCCGTGTTCCAGTCGTACTCGAACACCGGAGAGAAGAGGAGCGTCGGCACCAACAGGGCGCCGATCAAGATCAGCCATCTCGCCCTTCCGACGAATCCGCCGACCATGAGACCCAACCCGATGACCACCGTGGCCAGGGCGATGTAGTGCCGGGGCTGGGGCTCGATGGGGAGCCCGGGGATGTTGTCCAGGATGGCGAGGACGCCGAGGCTGACCAGCACCACGCCGATCGTGATGCGTCCCAGGTAGGAGGTCTCCTTTGGCTTCGGTGGAGGCGGGGGAAGGACCGGCGGGGTGGGCGTGGGCGTTGGCGGCACGGCACCCCCCGCGTCGCCGGGACCCGATGGTGTGTCGGTTTTCACCAATGCAGTCGTAGGTGTCTCAGTCGTTGTCATTTGTTGAACTCCCTCCTGTTCGCCGTCACCCTGATTCCTCACCAGACGCGGGAGATCGCCCGTGTAGAGGAGGACACCAACCACCAGAAGTCCTACCGACCAGACGATGCCGGTGGAGAGGAAGGTGAAGTTGTCGAGGAGGATGAGGATGGCAAGAAAGACCAGGCCGATGCCGAGCCAGGACCTCGAGGTCGAGGCGCCTGAGAAGATGCGCTCGGCCGGGGTGGTTTCCTCGTCATCGGAGCGAATGAGAAACCACCCGGCTGCGTAGAGAGCGACGCCAAGGCCACCGGCAAAGGTGAGCAGGACAAAGATCACCCTGATCAGCAGCACTGGCAGGTCGTAGCGGTTGGCCAGGCCCTGGGCGACCCCGGCCACGATCCGACCCTCGCGGGGGCGCACGAGTTCCCGGGTGATCACAGGGGCCTCAGGGGCCTCGGTTGTGTTGGTCTGTTCCATTGTTCCAATTCGACCGATGTAGCCCCTGATCTTCAATCGGGGACGACCCTGAGATCTCCCCTAGGTTCTCGGGGATGTCCCTTATTGAGGTTGGGGCCGGCGGCAGCGATCATTTGATAGTGAATCGAATTGGGCAGCTCCGTTTTCGGCGTCGTGGCCGTGATCGAATCGTGGCCGGAGTTGCCGGCGGCCTGGCAGACACTCTCGGCGTCAGTGACGCCTTCGTGCGCGCCGCCTTCGTCACACTGAGCATGGTCTGGGGTCTCGGGGTGCTCGTCTACCTGGCGATGTGGCTGATGGCCTTGGACCGTGTGGAGGACACCCAGCCCGATCCGGTGGCGACCCACCAGGCGGTGGGGCTGGGCCTGGCCTTCGGCGGGGCGATGCTCTTCCTCGGAGCGCTGGGGTGGTGGCCGTCGAACGCCTTGGTCCTCACCGTCGGGGCTCTCTCCTTCGGCACCGCCGCCCTCACCGATCGGAACATGCCAGGCCCTCTCGCCGCATTGGTGGATCCGAGCGTCGACCGGCCCGGACGGCTCCGCATGCTGGTGGGTGTGGCGCTCCTGATCGGAGGTCTGGCCGTGTTCTCGTCGAGCGTCGGGCCGATCTCGGGGGTCGGGCCAGTGGTCCTCGCCGTGGCGCTCACCGGATTCGGGATCCTTATCGCTTTCGGGCCGTGGGTCGCCCGTCTCGCCGGGGACCTGAGCACCGAGCGACGGGAGCGGATCCGTCAGGAGGAGAGGGCGGAGATGGCTGCGCATCTACACGACTCGGTCTTGCAGACCCTGGCATTGATCCAGCGCAGCGATGATCCGGCCCGCATGTCGATTCTCGCCCGTCATCAGGAATCAGAGCTAAGGGACTGGTTGTACGGGAATGCTCCCCTCGATGGCGCCGACCTCCTCTCTACCGCCCTGAAAGCCTCGGCGCGGAGGATCGAGGCCGATCATCAGGTGCCAATCGATGTGGTCGTCGTCGGGGACCACCCATTGAACGAGGGGACCCGGGCCCTCCTCGGAGCGGCCAGTGAGGCGTTGGTCAATGCGGCAAAACACTCCGGCGCCGATCGAATCTCCCTCTATTTCGAGGCCGAGGACAATGAGCTCATCGTGTACGTGACCGACCAAGGGAAGGGCTTCGAGCCTGCCGGGGTGGCCGGCGATCGGCGAGGCATCGCAGAGTCCATCAAGGGGAGGGTGGAGCGTGCCGGGGGAGCAGCTGATATCGAGAGTGAGCCGGGCGAGGGGACCGAGGTCGTGCTCAGGATGCCGGTGGCGGCCGGATGAGGGTCAAGGTCTACCTGGTCGACGATCACCGGCTGTTCCTGGCCGGAGTCAGAGCCGAGCTCTCGGAGGAGTTCTCGATCGTGGGGTCCGCCTACGACGTCGATACGGCGATAGAGGAGATCCGCGGGCTCGAGCCCGACGTCGTGCTGATCGATGTCCACATGCCCGACGGCGGTGGGATCGTTGTGGTGGAGGGCGTGGGGGAGACCAACCCTGAGGTGAAGTTCCTCGCCCTCTCGGTGTCCGACCAGGCCGAGGATGTGATCGGGATGATCAGGGCGGGGGCTCGGGGTTATGTGACCAAGACCATCGAGCCCGGGGACCTGGCGGACGCGGTTCGCCGGATCGATGCCGGCGACGCCGTCTTCTCGCCACGTCTCGCCGGGTTCGTTCTCGACGCCTTCGCCGGCGTGATGCCCACCGAGGACGATCCCGAGCTCGACCAGCTGACCACCAGGGAGAAGGACGTGCTCCGTTTGATCGCCAGGGGATTCGCCTACAAGCAGGTGGCGCGGAAGCTCAATATCTCGATCAAGACTGTCGAGACCCACGTTTCGTCGGTGCTGCGGAAACTCCAGCTCTCCAATCGTCACGAGCTGGCGAGATGGGCGTCGAAGAGAAGGATCGTTTGAGCCAACAATCCTCGTCTTACGTTCTGCGTTCTACGCCACGGCTTCGACGAGGGGGCGGGTGGTCGCCTCGATGCCCCCTAGTGCGACGAGACCTCCGATTCGCACGAGGGGCGCGTCCGGGTCGCTGACTGGGCGGGTCAGATCCTCGATTCGACCGGCGGTGACGGTCCCGTCGAACACGACCCTCCAGCCCGGCGGGACCACGAGACTCAGACCGCCAAACACCACCAGGATGTCGAGGTAGATACCGGTCGGGGCGGGGACTGCCCGGCGCAAGTCGATGAGCGTGCCACCGAAGAGGGTCGTCACCTTCCCCCCGAAGAAGGGATCTGCGGCGGAAAGGAGCTTGTAGCCGCCAAAGATGTTCACTAGATCGATTTCCTCGGTGTCCTCAGCGGCATGGGATTGGAGGACGAACTTGGCTGCCAGTGCGGTGCCGAGAAGCGCGATCACCGCGAAACGTACGAGTCTGAAGATGAAGCCGAACATCTTCCTACCTTACGTTGCCAGGCGCTCGCCGGCCGCCACGACGAGCGAGAGCTGATTGGCCGGTGGCGCCAGCGGGCATGACCACCGATGGGAGTGCACACACGACGGGTGGTAGGAGTAGTTGAAGTCGAGAACGATCCGGTCGTCGTCGTGACCGAGGTCGGCGCCCTTGACTGTGTCGAGGAGGTAGCGACCGCCTCCGTAGGTGGCGTCTCCATTGCTGTCGTCTCGAAACGGGAGAAAGATCCCGCCGCCATAGGCATCGAGCCAGAGCACCTCGAGCCGGCATTCCTGACCTGCTAGTCCGAACTCCACGGTGCCGATCGTGTTGAATCGTGTCGATCCTTCCCCGGAGTGGTCCAAGATGGCTTTCTGGTCGTCGACCGGGGTGAACCGACCGGGCGTTCGCCATTGCGGGTCGTAGTCGAAATAGGCGAGGCCCTTGAACGATTCCCGGTCTTCGATGGGGGACTGCGGATGGCTGGCGAACAGCGTGTCCCGGGCTGCGACCCAGTCAGCCCAAGGGCCAGGTCCGGCACCACCCGTCCGCGCCATTCGATAGATCTCGTGAACACGCCGTCTGAAGTCCCAGAGATCCAGTGCCTCGCTCACCGCGTCAAGTTAATTACCTTGACGTATCGCTTCCGGGCCGCCAATCTTCAGGGGTCGAGAGAATGAGGCAGCCATGAAACAGCGGATGACGAACCCATATGGAACTCCTGGGCTTTTCGACGCGCCCGTTTCCGCTGTCGGCAACGACGTGCCGAACGCCCGAAGGCGGCCTCTGATCACATGATGTGACATTCCAACAACAGTCTGTTGTGAGGCCGCCGGAGAACCCGGCGGTTTTTTGTTTTTCCGCCCACGACAAGACAAAGGACTCGACTAGTGAAAACCCATCTACGACAACTACAAGAGCTGGGACGATGTAGCAGCGAGGGCAGCCATGAGCTGTTCTTCTCGGAGAAGCCCGCGGAATTGGCTGCTGCACAGCGAATCTGCGGGACGTGTCCCGTTCGCGTCCAATGCCTCGAGATCGCCCTCCGTGACGGTCACGAATGGGGCGTCTGGGGTGGTGTCATCTTCTGGGATGGCCAGCCCTACCACCGGCGGCGTACTCGTGGGCGTCCACGTCGATCCGAAGCCGGACTGCCTATCGAGGCAGATACCCGTGAGCTCTGGGAGCAGGTGAAGTCGGCCTGAGATCAGGAGACCGCCAGCTCCCGGAGACCTCCGGGAGTGGACGGATGACGCATCTTGGCCAGTGCCTTGGCCTCGATCTGACGGATGCGCTCCCTGGTCACATTGAAATGCCGCCCCACCTCGTCCAGGGTGGCAGGTTCCTGGTTGCCCAGGCCGTAGCGCATCTCGATGATGGTGCGCTCCCGTTCGTTCAGGCGCTCCAGGACGAAATGAAGGTTCTCGATGTTGAGCTTGGAGGCGATCAGCTCGAAGGGGGCGGCGGCCTCGAGGTCCTCGATGAAATCACCGAGCATTGCATTGTCGTCGCCGACCGGTTCGAAGATCGAGACCGGCTCTGGGGCGACTTTTCTCGCCTCACGGATCTTGTCAACAGTCAGACCCGATTCCTCAGAAAGCTCGTCGTCGGTCGGCTTGCGACCGAGACGCTTGGTCAGGTTGGCCTCGGAGGTCTGCATCTGGGCGATGGTGTCCATCATGTGGACCGGGACCCTGATGGTGCGGCTCTTGTCGGCGATGGCGCGGGTGATGGCCTGCCGGATCCACCAGGTGGCGTAGGTGGAGAACTTGAACCCCTTGCGGTACTCGAACTTCTCAACCGCCCGGATCAGCCCGAGATTGCCCTCTTGAACCAGGTCGAGGAATGGGAGACGGGCATGGCCGTAGCGCTTGGCGATAGACACGACGAGACGCAGGTTGGAACGGATGAAGGTCTGACGGGCTTCCTCGCCGACACGGACCATCTGGGCCAGCTGGCGACGCTTGGCCTGATCCTTCTCCGACTCCAGGGCGACCTCGGCTTTGCGCCCGGTCTCGATGGCCTTGGCCAGCCGGACTTCGTCCTCGGCGGTGAGCAAGTTGAACAAGCCGATCCCGTCCAGATACTGGCGGATCGCCTCGTCACTTACTTCACGTTCGATGGAGCTACTTCTACCCATGACTCGGCCTCCAGCCAGGGTAGGAACACCCTTGGCCACTCTTCGGGATTGTCGATAGATGTATCGACACTTATCCCCACGATGTTGAATGGGCTGAGGGAATCATTTCTCGTAGACTTTCCCGGTCCCATCACGGTCCTGAGGGGCCGGTTCGCGGGCGTTTAGCTCAGTTGGTTAGAGCACTGGCTTTACAAGCCAGGAGTCGGGGGTTCGAGTCCCTCAACGCCCACCAGGTGAATCTGCCACATCGATCCGATCCCGATTTCATCGTCTTGCACACTTTGCGTTGCATCGGCGTCGCGAGCGAGGAAAGGATCGCCGGCGCCTCCGGGATGCAAGTGGCTGAGACTGTGGCTCGTTTGCGTCAACTCTCCGACCGCGGGTTGGTCGAGCTCGATCTGGGGCCATTCGGGGGCTGGAGCCTCACCGAGAGTGGTCGAACCACCGGCCAAGAGACGGTCCGGGAGGAGCTCGGGCTCGCCGGTGGCCACCAGAAGGTGCTGGACGCCTACCAAGCCTTCCTGCGGCTCAATCCTGCGCTTCTGCAGATATGCAGCGATTGGCAGATGCAAAGGGTCGGCAACACGCCAATCCTGAACGATCACACCGACCCGGACTACGACGCCAAGGTGCTCTCACGACTGATCCGCATCGACGACGCCGCACAACAGGTCTGTTCCGATCTGGCGAGCCATCTGATGCGGTTCGGGCTCTATCGCAATCGTCTCTCGAAGGCAATCGAGCGAGCCTTGGCCGGCGACAGTGCTTACGTCGCCGACAGCTTCGACTCCTATCACACCGTTTGGTTCCAGCTCCACGAAGACCTTCTCGTCACTCTCGGCATCTCACGCGAGGACGAGCGGAGGGACTCGTCGGAGGCCAGCTGACTTGTCACGAGGTCAGCGGATGAGAAAACCCGCTCCGAGCGCGTCGTTCGGGTCCATCCACATCTCGATTCGCCCACTGATATGGGCGGTCCCGGTCACCTCGGGAATCACCGCCATCAGACCCCCGACGTCGGTCGTCTCCATTACCCGTCCAGTGAAGGTGCTTCCGAGGATGCTCTCGACGGTGATCGCCTCACCGATGGCGACCTCGCCTCGGGCGTGATGGATGGCAAGACGGCCGCTGACCCCGGTGCCCGTTGGCGACCGGTCGACCTCGCCGTCGGCGAATATGCACACGTTGCGGGAGTGATGTGCCGGGTCCTGGGCCGGACCGACGAAGATCACGCCATAGAGAAAGCCGAGCCCTGGTTCCATCGGGTGCTCGATCGGCCCAGACTCGATCACCGCCTGCTTGACGGCTCGGCCCGCATCGATGAGTCGTGACGTGTCAGCAGGCACGATCGAAAGACCGACGTCCTCCGCCGACACGTAGGCATAGAAGGCGCCCCCGAAGGCCAGGTCGTAGCGAATCTGCCCCAGCCCGGGGACATCCGCGATTTGGTCCATCGCAGCGACGAATGAGGGCACGTTGCGGAACGACACCGACCCAACCGTGCCGTCGTACTGCGCCGTTGCCTCGATCTGGCCGGCGGGTGTATCGATTCGGATCACGGTCTGCGGGGCTTTTGCCGGGAGCACTCCGGTGTCCAGCAGCACCTTGGTCAGGGCGATGATGCCGTGACCGCACATCGTGGAGAAGCCCTCGTTGTGGATGAAGAGGACCGAGATGTCGCTCGATGGCTCGACGGGAGAACCCACGAAGCCGCCGTACATGTCGGCATGGCCCCGCGGCTCCCACATCATCGCACGTCGCAGGTCGTCGAAATGATCCTCGGCAAACCGGCGCCGCTCCAGCATGGTGGCCCCCTCGATGTCGGGAATGCCTTCGATGACCACTCGAAACGGCTCCCCACCGGTGTGGGAATCGATGGCCACCAACCGGCGCCAATCCGGCGGTGGTTCCCATCCCAGCGGCGCTCTCAGGTCCAAGCGGGCGAGACTAGGGAAGGAAGGTTGGCCAGGGCCGGGCACTACCCTCCCGGCCCAATGGAGATGACGAGTCTTGCCGATCTGCTCGATGTGCAGGATCTGGATCTTCAGATCGATCGCCTCCTCGCCAGACGGCAGTCGCTTCCCGAGCTCGATGCCTACAAAGGCGCCCACGAGCGGGAACAGGAGCTCACGGCCGAGATACAGACAAAGGCCGGCGAGTTGAAGACGCTCGAGCTGGAGTTCGACAAATCGGAGGGTGAGCTCCAGATTCTCGAGGCCAAGCTGACCGAGCACGAGACCAGGCTTTTTGCCGGCGGCATGAGTGCCCGGGAGACCGAGCACATGAGGCTGGAGGTGCAGAGCCTCCACGGCCAGCAGGAGGCACTGGAGGAAAGGGTCCTTGGCATGCTGGAGCGCCTCGATCCGGCCCGGGAGCAAATGGCCGAACTAGAAGCTCGCCGTGACGCCACCACACAAGAGAAGGCAGGCTACGAGACCGCGATCAAGTCGGAGTGGAAGCTGATCGATGCCGAGATCGCACGCAAGGAGGAGCGAAAGGTCGAGGCACTGGTCCCGGTGCCGCCTGACCTGGTCGAGATGTACGAGACGCTCCGACGCTCCAAGGAAGGGGTGGCGATCGGTCGATTCGAGCACGGGGTCTGTGGGGGCTGTCACATGACCCTGTCGCCCGCCGAGCAGATCGAGGCATTCCAGGCCGACATCCCCAGATGCGTCCATTGTCGGCGGATCCTCGTCGCCTGAGCCATGCTCTTCTGGCACCTCGGAGCCACCCTCTGGCTGTTCCGATGGATATTCCGGGATCCGAAGGTGGACGTGAGATTCCTCTTCGCCGGAGTGATCTTCCCCGACATCGTCGATCTCCTGATCGGCACCGGCATCATGGGCGCAACCCTCGCCATCGGAGAGCTCTGGTTTCACACTCTCCTCGCTCCCACCCTCTACATGTCCGGTGTGCTCCTTCTCACGAGGCGGGGCCGCCGTCGCCGTGCGTTCATGGCGTTCGGGGTGGGATGGCTGTTTCATATCCTCCTGGATGGGATGTGGACCGATCCAGATGTCCTGTTCTGGCCCTTCTTCGGCTGGGAGATGCCTGTCGGGAGCCCGCCGTTCTGGCCGCAAGCTTGGGAGCGGGCGATGGGTGACCCCTGGCGATGGGTCCTCGAAGCGATCGGTCTCGGCTATCTGATTTGGCTCTGGTTCGCCACCGGTCTCAATCTCAAGGAGCGTCGTCAGGGTCTCTGGCGGACCGGGCGCATTCCCGACCTGGTGGGACAGGATGCGTAGGTCTGTCGCCGTCTTGTTGCTGGCTCTGATCGCATGTTCGGGTGAGGGAGGCACAACGACGGTGACGATCGGCGAAGGGGCATCTGATCCGGT
The DNA here is from genome assembly GCA_963810465.1 of uncultured Acidobacteriota bacterium. Taxonomy (GTDB): domain Bacteria; phylum Actinomycetota; class Acidimicrobiia; order Spongiisociales; family ZC4RG35; genus JARDZU01. The sequence continues at coordinate 225,972 of CAWENM010000003.1, forward strand.
CGCCGCTGTCGAAGACCTCCACAGCCTGCTGGCCCAGGGTGACTTCGGAGCGGCAGGGTCACTCGCAGTCCCGGGTCAAGCGGTGCTGGCCTCCCTGGGTGAGGGCGCGACCCCGTCGGCGGTGGCAGCAACTCTGGAGGACGGCGACGGTGAGGTGGCCGCCAACTTCTGGAACGGTTTCGCCCAGGGCGTCGGAGAGACTTTCACCGGGGACGTGACCGTTGAGGACCTGGGAACCACCAGCGAGGAGGGCGTGGAGTTCTTCGTTGTCGGTGTCACTCCCGAAGGGGGTGACCAGCGTCTGATGGTCACCCGTGACGTCGACGGCCAGCGGGTCGACCTCTTTGCCACCTTCGGGGCTGGACTGGCGGAGGGGATGATGGGGCCTGTGGAGCTCTTGCTCGGTTCCTCCAACGAGGATTCTCAGGTGATCATGAGCGCGCTCCAGGACGTGGTCCCGTCACTGTTGGTCGCCGCGAACGACGAGAGCCTGTCACCTGATTCCGTGCAGCGGATCCTGCAATTGGTGGAGTTGATCACCCGGGTCGGCTGAGGAAGGGGTCAGTCTTTCAACGCGGGAAGGACCTCGTTCCCCAAGAGGCCGATCAGTCCTGGCTGGTCCAGGGCAGCCATCTGGAAGGTAACGATGTCGGCATCGAGGTCCCGGACCAGGGGGAGGTAGGCCTCGACGATCTCATCGGCCGAGCGGACCCTCGCGTACCGGCCGAGGATTTCCTCCCGGGGCAGAGCATCGGCCATCTCTCTCAGCTCCGCAGGGTCTACCGCTTCCAGCCGGCCGGGCGCTCGCAGGCCTCGCCACGGGAAGATCGCCTCCCAGGCTTCTTCCTCGTTGTCGGCGAAGATCGACCACCGCGTGGCAAGGACAATCGGCTCTGGCTGCCCCTGGTCCCGGGCAGCCGCTCGCAAGGGGTCGATGACCTTCTCGATGGTCTCGGCAGGGTCTTTGACCGACGTGATGACGCCCTGGGCCGATTCCCCAGCCAGAGTCGCCGATTTCGGGCCTCCGGCGGCTAGGAGGATGGGGACCGAGCCGATTGGGGGTGAGTAGAGCTTGGCCCGATCGGTCTGGTAGTAGACGCCTTCGTAGGTGAGTTTCTCGCCGTCCAACAACCTGCGCATGATCTCGAGTGCCTCGGTCATCCGGGCATTGCGCTCCGCATAGGCGGGGAAGACGTAACCCAGCGGCCCCTCGTTGATGTTCTCTCCGGTCCCAACACCCAGGATGAAGCGACCACCGGAGAGACGATCCAGAGTGGCGGCAGCTTGCGCCACCACTCCCGGATGGAACCTGAAGAGCGGTGTCGTCACCCCGGTGATCAGTTGAACGCGCTCCGTCGCCTGAGCCATCGCCCCGATCGTGGAGAAGGCGAATCCGGATGCCGAAACGTCGTCGACCCAGGGATGGAAATGCTCCGAGACGACGACCGCGTCGAACCCCGCCGCCTCGGCGTGAACTGCCTGCTCGACTAGCTCCTCGGGGTGCCACTGCTCGTGTCCGCAGAAATAGGCGAATCTGGGCAAGAGCGATCCTTTCAGTGCGAGAGCGGGATCTTGCCAGGTCTACTGGTAGGAGACGAAGACGGGGACCGGGGCGTGGTTGATGGTGAAGGCTGGGGAGGCGGTCTCGGGCGAGTCCTCGTCGAAGAAGTTCTTCCAGCCCCACCTCCAGTGAGCATCCTCCGTGCCTGCCGTGAGAAAGGCGTAGGTCTCGTCCTTGGTGGGGATCGGGCCCTGGCCGTCCATCTGTATGACCATCTGCAGCTCTGGTGCTGCCTTCAACGTCTCCCGGTCCACGATCATGGTCGATTTGAACTGGTGCACTATCAACAGTTTCTGGGGGAGCCCGTTGTCCCGCACCACCGTGGACAACCAGTCGACGACGGTGTTGACCTCGGCTGCGTTGACCTGGCCGATTTGCTGGAGATGGACCTGGTCGGGCTGGAGCCGCCACTCCGGGTCGAGGGCGAGCCCGACGTTGGGAAGTTTCAACAACTCCTCGTACTGCTTGGCCTGGGTGAGGAAGTCTTCCCGGCCGGGCTGAAGGTCGAGGACGACGTACATCCCGTTTTCCTGCGCCACCCTGATCCATTCGGCGAAGGTGTCGAGTGGCCATTCCTCGCTGTAATCACCATCGGTGGGGCCGGCCGAGGCGATGGTGGCGATGATCTCGAATGTCGGAATCACCTGGGCCCCGTCGGCGGCGTATTCGGCCAGCAAGGGCTGCATTCGGGCCAGGGTCTCGGTTGGGCCTTGCTCGCCCAGAGCGCCCAGCCCACTCGCGACCGGATGCCCGTAGAAGGCGACATAACGGCGCGGTTGGGAGGTCGGGAAGATCTGAAAGCCCCCTCCCGGCACCTGGACACCCCGGATCAGCGTGTCGATTTCCCAGGCCGAGGCAGGTGTGCCGATGCCAACGAATCGGACGGCGCTCGGTGGTCTCCCCGCCAGTGCCGGCCCGACCTGGGGGTACCCGAGGATGTTGGCCGGGTCATATGCGACGACCGACGCGCCGATGGCACGTCCTGTGGCTGCGGCGGAGAGGATCGAAACCGGCTGGCCAGCCGGCACCATCCAGGCGAACTCGGATCCGGACGGGGCGGAGAGGCCGTTGATCACCGCCGTCGAGTCGATCACAGGGGCCGCAGCCGTCGTCGTGGTAGGAGATGCAGCCACACTGGTGATGACCACGCGGTCCCGACTGTTCACGGCTCCGACGGTCTCCACGATCGTCGATGCGTCCGCCGGATTCGGCAACGGAACACCGACGGACACTCTGAGCGTGGCCCTGGCCAGATGAGCCGCCTCTACTGCATCCGATCTAACCAGTTCGGCCTGTGGTGGCGCCGCCGCGTCGACCTCGCCGACCAGGTGAACTCGCACGGGCTCGAGCCGCGCCAACTCTGCGTCGAGCTGAGGGTGAGGGTGAAGCAATGGCCCACCCAGAGCCGCGGCGAGCTGGGCGGCGGCGGCGACCTCGTTGAGGTCGGTCTCGGCCACGACCACGGCGTCGTCGGCGCAAGGGAAGATCTCACCTGACAGCAGGAGCGCATCGCCGGCGACCGAGCCGGTGGCGACCGGAGCGGTCCCGCTGCCCACCGGCGTGCAGTCACGTTGAGCCGGATCGGCAACTGTCGTGGTGGTCGTAGGCATCGTCGCCGTCGTCGTAAGACCCGGCCCGGTGGTCTCGGTGGGCGTGTCCCCGACGATCGTGCTGCAGGCGGCGAGAGCCAGGGCGCACAGGATCGAGCGAATGAGGTGTTTCATGGGGTGGGAGCCGAGCGCAGGCTACCGGCGCGTGGCTTCAATCTTCGGCGTTGGGCCTTCCAGACAAGGCCTAGGACGATGAGAACGACACCGATCACCCAGACACTCAAAGGCACGAAGAACGCCAGAAAAAGGCATGAGCCGAGTCCCGCCCATGCGGTCCAGCGACGGCGATCGAGGGCAAGGGCCGAGAGGTTGGTCACCCCGTAGTAGAGGAGGACGGTGAACGCAGAGAAGCTCCATGTGATCGGGATGTCGCCCAATAGGACGATCAACAGAACGGGCACTGCGCTCACCGCGATTGCCATCACCGGAGTCGAGCGAGGATCGATCCTGGCGAGGCCGGCCGGCATGTCATCGCGTCGACCCATCGCCAGCCACACGCGGGACAGGCCGAGGAGCAGGTTGAGGAGGGCGCCTACCATCGCCGCCACCCCGCCGATCATGACCACCGTCGAGAACGGCTGTGTTACGAGATCCGCCAGGGACCCACCGTCCTCCAGCCCAGCCCCCCAGTGCTCACCGCCAAGTGCCCGTCCCCCCACAGCGACCAATCCGTAGAGGAAACCGGCCGCGGCGAGTGTCAGAATCACCGCCTTGGGAATGGTGACCGCTGGTCGGCGCACTTCCTCGCCGAGGGTGGCGATCCGGCCGTAGCCGGTGTAGGCGACGAAGAGGAACGTGATGGCGGGGAGGAGCCCGGCACGTATCGATCGGCCATCGATCGGTGTCTGTGCACCGGGTTGGGTCAAACCGGCGATGGCAAAGGCAACAAGAGCGCCAACCGCCACCGTCAACAGCACCGCATTGACCACGATGGTTCGCTTGAGGCCGGCGAGGACAAGCCCGGTGACAACCAAGACCGCTGCCCCAGCCGTGAAGCGAGGATCCCAAGGGAAGTCGAGCAAGACTGCGATGCCCAGGGAGGCCGCCGCCGCCGATGCCGTCTTGGCCAGGAGGAACAGCCAGCCGGCGGTGAATCCCCATAATGGCCCGAGGGTGCGATAGCCGTATTCGTAGGTGCCCCCGGCCACCGGGAATCTTGCGGCGAGGAAGGCCGACGAGAGACCGTTGAAAACGGCCACCACCCCAGCGATCGGGATCGCCACCAGCACCGCGTCTCCCCACTGACCGGAAGCGACCCCGATGGCGACGAATGCTCCGGTGCCGAGGATCGAGCCAAGCCCGGTGACGATCGCCCCGCCGAGGCCCATCTCGCGCCGCAGGGCCTGATGCATCAGAACAGTGTGTCTGGCTCTGCCTTGTCCCGCAGCTCCGGCCCGTTGTTCTTCACCGAGTTCACCTGACTCGAGACCGGGTGCTCCATGATCATCTGGGGGTCGATCGGCTGCAGCAGCCCTGCCACGACCTCGGGGTCGCGCAGGTCCCGGTCGAGCCATGCGTCCCAGACAGAGGGGACGAGAGAAACCGGCATCCGATCGTGGAGCGAGGACACCGGCCCTTCGGCGCCCGTGGTGATGATGGAACAGGTGCGATGCCAGAGCTCGGTATCGGGGTCGAGTCTCGAGGCCCAGATCCCGGCGAATGCCATCGGGTGCCCATCGGCCCGGTAGACCCAATGAGGGGTGCGCCCCAATTCCTTCGGTTCCCACTCGTAGAAGCCGTCGGCCGGGATGAGGCACCGTCTCCGCGAGAAGGAGTCCCTGAAGGCAGACGTTGTGGCCACTGACTCGGCCCGCGCGTTGATGTGGATCGAGCGGGTGTCCTTGGCCCAATGGGGCACCAGTCCCCAGGGCATCGAGCCGAGCGACCTCACTCCGTCGCGCTCGGCGATGACGTACACCGGGTCGGTCGGTGCCACGTTCCAGTTGGGCTCGATCCGCTCGGCGAGGACCTCGTCGACCCCGAAATACTCGGCGTAGAAGTCGAGGTCACCGGTGATCGAGAAGCGACCGCACACAGTCCGAGATTAGGGGTGTCATTCGTCGGAGCGGAGGGCGACCAATGTCTCGATGAGGTCGGCGAGAGTGGACGGGTCGGGCACGGTGACGGTGGCCAAGCTGGGGCCCAGACCGACATGTACACCGAGATCACCGGGCCCGAGGCTGGCGAAGGCCGTTTCGTCGGTCACATCGTCGCCCATGAACAGAACCCGGTCGGCGCCGGTCTCTCGCTTCAGCTCCCTGAGGGCGACGCCTTTGTCTACAGACGAATCGGTCAGTTCGACGATCTTCTTGCCGTCGACCAACTTCAGGCCGTCGATCGTGGCGGCTCGGCGTCGCAGATCCTCTACCGCGGCGTCTGCGTCGGTCACGAGGCGGTAGTGGAACCCGACCGACCGTGTCTTGTGCTCGACTCTGGAGCCAGGGGTGACCTGTGCCACTGCATCGACCAGTTGGCGCGCCGCGGCTAGCACCGGCGACTCGGGGCCAGTCCCTTCGCCGTGGTCGGCGCCATGCTCTCCGATCAAGATGAAGCGCGGGTCGTCGAATCGCTCCAAAAGGTCGGCTCGCCGACGGCCGCTGATCACGGCGACCGTCGTGCCATCCATTGCGGCCAGGGCCTCGAGGGCCGCTTTGGACCGGGCCAGGGGAGTGGCCAGGTCAGGATCTTCGACGATCTCTGCGAGCGTCCCGTCGAAATCGCTAGCGACGAGCAGGCGCTTGGTGGTCGCCAGCTCCTCGATCATCCCGCTATCGCCTCGAGGTTCTGGCGGGCCCATGTGTGGACATCGAGCCTCCCCACCGTCCGCCTCAGCCTCGACATTCGACGCGCCTGCTCCTCGGGATCCATCTCCACCGCGTCGAAGAGGGCCACGGCCAAGGCGTCGAGATCGTACGGATTGACGATCAGTGCATCGGTGAGACGCTCGGCGGCGCCGGCAAACTCGCTGAGTATCAGCGCTCCCCGGTTCTCCATGCGGGTGGCCACGTACTCGAGAGCGACCAGGTTCATCCCGTCCCGAAGCGGCGTGACCATCATCACGTCGGCGGCGAGATAGGCGGCGACAAGGTCCTCGAATGAGTAGTTGCGATACAGGTAGTGGATCGGGGTCCAGGAAGCACGGGCGAACCTGCCATTGATGCGCCCGACCATCTCCTCGACCCTGCGTCGAATCGTCTGATACTCGCCAACGTCCTCGCGGCTCGGCACGGCAATCTGGATGAATGAGACCTTGCCCGCGAGTTCGGGGTGCCGCTGCAGCATGACCTCGAAGGCTCTGAGCCTGAGATCGATGCCTTTTGTGTAGTCGAGCCGATCGACACCGAGGATCACTCGCTCGGGATCGCCGAGGTCATGGCGCAATCGCTCGGCCGCTGCCTGGGCTCCTGGCGCGTTTCCCGCCGCTCGGCTCTGGGCGAGATCGACCGAGATCGGCATCGCCTGCGCTCGCACCAGGCGACCGTCGTACTCGAGGGCCGAAGCCGGGCCTTGTGCGCCAGTGATCTCGCGGGCGGCGGCGCCGAAGTTGAGCACCGCTCGGCGGGTCTGGAATCCGAGATAGTCGGCGCCGAGCAGACCTTCGAGGACCTGCCGTCGCCACGGCAGACGCTCGAAGATGTCGACGGGTGGGAAGGGGATGTGGAGAAAGAACCCGATCCTCACTCCGGGGAGTCGCTGCCGCACCATCGCCGGGACCAGCTGCAGTTGGTAGTCGTGCACCCAGATCCTGCCGTCGGGGCCCGCCGCCCGGGCGGCCGCCTGGGCAAAGCGTTCGTTCACCTCCTGATGCGGGCGCCACCAGTGGCGGTGGAACTCCAATGGCCTGATCGCGTCGTGATACAGGGGCCAGATCGTCCCGCTGCAGAAGCCGTCGTAGTGGTTCTCGATCTCTGTCTCGGAGAGAACGACTGGGCGATTCCGGATACCGGCGGCAGTGAACGACTTGGTGTCGCCGCCGGGCCCCCCGTTCCAACCCACCCAAACCCCTCCGTTCTCCCGAAGCACGGGTGCAAGGGCGGATACGAGTCCTCCGGGACTCGTTTTCCACTTGCGTGTCCGCTCGTCCCATGCGACAGGAAGACGATGAGCAGCCACCACGAGTGGGCTCCGGCCGCCGTTTGGTTCCACGTCGATGACCATACCCGTTGGCCCTAAACCGCCATCCGGCCGATTCGCCGCCGCAGCAGCGGGAGAGTGGGAACATCAGGGGATGCTGGCTGCGTTGAATGTCTTGGCGATCGGCCTCGGCTTGGGGGCCGGTGGTCTCGTCGCCACCGTCCTAGCGCTGGCGTTAGGAGGCCTCCTCACCATCGCCGGGGTCGACGGTGGTGCCGACATCGGCCTCGTCGCCGGAATCGTGGTGGGTTTGGCCGTGGCCGGCTGGGTTTCGGGTCACATGGCCCGTCACTCTGAGCGATTCCATGGTGCAGTCACCGGGCTACTCCTTGCCGGGCTCATCGTGTTCGTGGCCAGAATCGGCGGCAGCCCGGCGCCGACGTTGTCAGTGCTCTGGCTGGCCCTGGTCGCGTCGGTGATTGCCGGTCTATCGGGGTGGCTCGCCGGTCGAAGAAAGCAAACCGGCTCGTAGAATGACATCGTGAGCCCGCTGGGCGACCGCGGTCGAGAGACCGAGGAAAGTCCGGACTCCACAGGGCATGGTGCTGGGTAACACCCAGGCGGGGTGACCCGACGGAAAGTGCAGCAGAGAGCAGACCGCCGATGGCCCGAGAGGGCACAGGCAAGGGTGAAACGGTGAGGTAAGAGCTCACCAGCGTCGCAGGCAACCGCGACGGCTCGGCAAACCCCACCCGGAGCAAGGCCAAGCAGGGACGTCGGCGGCCCGTCGATCAAGTCCCGGGTAGGCCGCATGAGCGCATCGGTGACGGTGCGCCCAGATGGATGGTCGTCCTCGACAGAATCCGGCTTACAGGCGGACTCACCACGCCAAACCCCCTCTAACCAGGGGGTTTGGCCTTTTCTCAGCCGACCGCAGTCTTGATGAGGGCTCCGATCTTCTTCTCGACCGCGGGCGTCCACTCGGCGATCGCGAACACGACCGGCCAGATCGGGCCGTCGTCGAGCGTGGCCGCATCTTCGAATCCCAACATGGCATAACGGCCGTCGAACTTGGATGCCGCCTTGAAGAAGCAGACGAGCTTGCCGTCCTCGTGCGCGTAGGCGGGCATGCCGTACCACGTCCTGGGCAGGAGCTGGGGCGCGTTCATGGTGACGAGCGCGTGGATGCGCTCGGCGATCACCTGGTCGGCGGTGGGCATCTCGGCGATCGTGTCGAGCACTGCCCGCTCGTTGTCGGCCTTCTTCTGTCCGCCACGACCCTGCGCCTTCAGCTCCTGGGCGCGGGCCTTCATGGCGGCACGCTCCGCCGTCGAGAAACCGTCCGACCCAGATTTCTTCGTGGTGCTCATCTCTTGACCTCCTTGGCGAGATGCAGTTGAACCTACGGGCAATGAGGGACGCGCGCTTCTCGAATCCTGCTCGATCGGGCGGCTCCGCGCCGATATCGCTCGAGCAACCAGAATCGAGCTATGTTCGATACCTGGTCTCGTGCAACCCAAGTCCTCCTCGATCGCCAGCCGTGTTGACCACTTATCGCAGGGATGGGACTGTCTCTGTATCTCCCGTGTGGTTCAGATTCCATCAACACGACCTCGAGGTCGTCATTGCCGAAGGCGACGCAAACTTCGGTATCTGGAGCGCGATCCCAGGTGTTCACTCGTCATCTTCGAGACGGAACCTCCGTTTCGAGGTCTGGCGGTCGAGGGCAGGTCGCGGCTCGAACCGGACCTAGGCAACAGGGTTCGGCTCGGTATCGCCAGCCGCTATCTCGGCCCAGAGGTGGCGCGTCGATTCGTCGATCAGCGTCAGACACCCGGCCTGGTCTTGCGGGTTGACGCCACGAGGGTCAAGGAGTGGGACCTCTCGGGGCTCCTCCCGCAGGACTGATCGCGTGGCAACGACACTGCCTTGCGGCACCTGGTCATTGCCCGACCCAAGCTGGTCCCGGAAGGGACCGAGCAGATTCCTGAAATCCATCGGGTTCTTGTCGCCACGGCATAGCTTGAATCTCGTCTGAAACCTTCCCGGTCGCTCACGGGTCGAACCAGCGGAACCAAGAGGAGGAATGCTCGTATGGTCGTCAACAAGTACCTGGCCGAGTTCCTGGGGACTTTCGTCCTGGTTTTCTTTGGATCCATGGGGATCCTCGCTGTCGGTGGTGCGGTCGGGGCGGCCGAGATCGTGGCCATCTCTTTCGCCTTCGGACTGGCGCTTCTGGCCGGGATCTGGGCCGTGGCCCACGTGTCCGGGGCACACTTCAACCCCGCAGTGACGTTGGCGATGTTGCTCGACAAGAGAACCTCGTTCGGCGACGCGATTGGCTATTGGGTCGCCCAGTTCGCCGGAGCCACAGTTGCCTCGTTGGTCGTGATGGCCGCAACTAGCCGAGTCGACGTGGCCGGCACGGTGACCGGCTACGAGACTCTCTCCACCGGGATCATCATGGAGATCATCCTGACGCTCGTGTTCGTCTGGGTGATCATGGCCGTCACCAGGACAGGTGGGAACCATGCACCTGCGGGGATCGCCCTGACCCTGGTCGCTGTCCATCTCGCCGGCATCCCGTTCTCCGGGGCGTCGGTGAACCCGGCGCGATCGTTCGGGCCTGCGGTGGTCTCCGGAGATTTCGACCAACTCTGGGTGTACATCGTGTTCCCGCTGGTCGGCGCGGTCGCCTCCTTCGCCTTCTATCGCCTTTTCCCGGCGGCGGAAGACAGAGTGGCCGAGGCAACGGACACGGTCGAGGCGACCGAAGTCTGAGCTCAGGAGAAGAGCGGGTCTTCTCCGAGGTCTTCCAGGCCCATCACCCAGCCGGCGGGTAACGACCAGTGCCGGGCGCCTCTGATCATCGAATCGAGGTGACCCTGCTCGGGGTTGTGCTCGCCGTTGGGTGAGGCCTTGGCGACAAACGTGAGGCAATCGTGCTTGTTTCCCTCGCGATCGACTGCCTTGACCTCCCATCCGGCCACGCGCCCTTCGCCCTCCTCGGCATCGATCAGGGCCCCTACTTCGGCATCGGGAACGTCGAAGATCCCGCCCCAGACGGTATGACCTGACTCGGCGACCAGGGACGGCAGTCCCCTGGCCTCGTCGGAGTCCACAAACACGAGTCGGGTCTCCGGGAAATGTGCCGTGAACAAGAACCTTGCGCCGGGGGAGACGGCGGCGATCCTGTCAGGATCGAGGAAGGATGCGTAAGCGAAGTACAGCGTCGATTTCACGGGTAGCCGAGTGTAACGAGGGAATCACCGCCCCCGGTGCAAGGCTGGGCGGCCGGAAATGCGTCGATTAGCGATAGGTTGGAGATGAGTCTTAAGAAATCGCCCAAGTCACCGTATTGGCGTGACGAGTTGCTCGAGTTGGAGCAGCGTCTGCTCGACCCGACCGTGCGCGGGTCGCCACAAGCCGTCATCCCCCTGCTCCACCCCGACTTCCTCGAGTTCGGCAGCAGTGGCCGGGTCTACACCAAGGAGATGATGGTCCAGATGATGGTCCAGGAGACTCCTGGCGTGGTCAGGATCCGCGACTTCGACGTACGTGAGATCACGCCTGAGGTAGCCCTCGTGACCTATCGAACCATCGGGGGCGAGGGCAAGGAGACGCGCCGCAGCTCGATCTGGCTGCGTCGGGAGCCCGGGTGGCAGATCGTGTTCCACCAGGGGACCAGGGTTCACAATCGGCTCAATGACGGCTAGCTGCCATAGCCCCAGGAGGGGTCATAGGCTCGATCGCCTTTGAGGCGTTTCGAGCTGTTCCTGATCTTTGCGGCGGCGTTCGCCGTCGCCTGGTCGGCTGTGTTCGGGGTGCGGACCAGGAGGGGAATCGCCGCCGCCCTCTTGCTCGCCCTCTTCATCGTCCATTGGCAGCTGGAGGGGCTTCGGTGGCAGATGATCCCCGTCTACGGCGCAGCATTGGGCCTTGCCATCGGCGACATCCTCTCGGTGGAGCGTCGACTCGACTGGACCCGTCGCATCGCCAGGGGCATCTTCGGGCTGGCCGGGGTGGCGCTGGCGGCGATCATTCCGCTCGTCTTGCCTGTACCGGAGCTGCCCGTTCCGACCGGCCCGGAGCCGATCGGGACCATCAGCGTGGAACTGGTGGATTCGGAGCGCGAGGAGATCTACGGGCCTTCGCCTGGGCCGGGGAGACGTCTGATGGCGCAGGTCTGGTATCCGGCGCTGGACCAGGGTGACGTGGACCCGGTCCCATGGAGCGAAGATTGGGACGTCGTCGCGCCCGGGGTCTCCACTTTGATGGGCTTCCCCGGCTGGTTCCTGAGTCACACCCAATACAGCCTCTCCCATGCCGGCGCCTCGATCCCCGTCGCCCCCGGCACTTTCCCGGTCGTCGTCTACAGCCACGCATGGACCGGCTTTCGGACAAACGCCGTCCATCAAATCGAGAGTCTGGTGAGCAATGGATTCATCGTGGTTGCCCTCGACCACACCTACGGGGCGGTGGCCACACGGTTCCCTGACGACGAGGTCATCGAGTACGACCCGGCCGCCCTGCCCGACCCCGCCGAGGTGGGGGAGGAGCCATATATCGAGGCCCTTGAGGCGCTGGTCGAAGTCTTCGCTCAAGACATCGTGTCAGTGGCCAATGCACTCGAGGCGGGGCCAAATGGTCCGTTCGGCGCCCTGGCCGAGAGCGTCGACCTGACCAGGCTCGGGGTGTACGGCAACGAGACCGGCGGCGGTGCCGCGGTGCAATTCTGTTTGGAGGACGAGCGATGTGACGCGGTTCTCGGCCTCGACCCATGGGTCGAGCCGATCCCGGATCGGGTCCTCGCCATCTCTGCGATGCGGCCCGCCCTCTTCATGAGGTCGGACGACTGGAGGGGTACTGAGAACGACGCAATCCTGCGAGGGATAGCCGAGCGATCCACGGCCACTAGCTACTGGATCGGGGTGGAGGGCGCAGCCGAGACCGACTTTGTCGGGATGCCCCTTCTCTCGCCCTTGGGGGCGAGATTCGGATGGAAGGGGCCGATTCCGGCCGGTCGCATCATCCCGATCATCGACAGGTACCTGGTTGGGTTCTTCGACGTCTACCTGCTCGAAACCGGCTCCGCCGCCCTGGACACCTCCGCGTTCGATGAGGTCAGCCTGGAGGTCATCCTTCCCGACTAGACACGGTCAGGCGTCGGGCCGCTGCTGGGTGTTACCCGTGATTTGCTGGCCGGGCTGCTCCCCGTTGCGGATGGAGTCGATGGTGGCCCCGAGAATGAGGGCGTCGGCTTCGCCGATGATCTTCCCAACCACCGTCCCATCCTGGTCGATGAAGAAGGTCTCGGGGATGCCGAACACCCCGTAGGCGATGGCGGTACGACTACCCGGATCGGCCAGATAGAGAGTGGATTCGGAGGCGCCGGCTTCGGCGAGGTAGTCGAGCGATTCGGCAGCCTCTTCCTGATAGGCCACCTGCACGAACGTCACGTCCTGATCCGCGAAGGATTCCGAGGCGGCGACCAGGTCGGCGTGCTCGTCGCGACATTCCAAGCACCATGAGGCGAAGAAGTTGACCACGACGATGTTGCCACGCAGATCGGCGAGGGAAGTGCCTTCCGAGCCGTCTAGGCCTGACAACGTGAACTCGGGCGCCGGCTTCCCGATCAGAGGGGAATCGACGAGCCCGGGATCGCTCCCGAACCGGCTAGCCAGCACCACGGCCAGAACCACTGTGATGCCCACGACAGCCAGACCCGTCCAGCGAAGGACCCTCCCCGTCACGGGCATTCACCCCCCTCACTCGCCAGTTCGAGGTCCGCCTCGATCTGGGCTCTGGTCTCGGCGGCGAGATCCGGGTCGCCCAGGAGGGCTTCGAACGTCTCGACGGCCCGCTCGCTCTCCCCGTTCCCGCACCAGAGAACTCGTGCGCCCACATAGCGGGCCACGGGCGATTCGGGGTCGATAGCTAGGGCCTCCTCGATCAGACGGGTGGCGGTCTCCACCTCGCCGTTGCCTTCGTACGCCATCCAGCCGAGCCGCACCAATGCCGTGATCGCCTCGGCACCGGTGGCGTTTGGGTCCTCGGCCACCACCAGATAGTGGGGGAACGCCGCCCTGTAGTCGCCTTGGTCGAAATACCGTTCGGCCAGGGCGAGCCGCATTCCGTTGATCTCCGGGTCATCCGCGTTGGCGGCGACCACCGCCTCCATGGTCTCGTCGCTGACCTCGGACAAATCCTGCTCGTCGATATCGGCGGCCCCGGCCGCCGCTGCGGGGCGATCCTGAAGCGAATTGGCGGCGACCACCACGATGCCGGCAAAGGCCAGAATCAACACGACGCCACCGATCACCAGCCGGCTCCGGCTCCGCCCTGGAGAAGGAGACTCGTCGCCTTTCCGGGGACCGGGATGACGCCGCCACCACAGGATCACTGCAATCCCGAGCGCAAGGGCAATGAGCGGAGCCAGCCAGAGCACCAGGGTGTTGCCTGATGCCGGCGGGTCGAGGAGAACGGCTCCGGTATACGAGCCCAACAGCTCGTCGACTATCTGCTGGTCGGGCACCCCCGCCGCGACCCGCTCCGAGACGAGATCCATCATGTCCTCAGCCATCTGCGCAGGGGAGTTGGCGATCGACTCGCCCTGGCACACCGGGCACTTGATGCGGGTCCCGATCTGCTCCACCCGGTCCACCGTCGCCGGGCGGGTCGAGGTGAGGAGGATCAATACCAGCGCCAACACACCGATGACCGCTACCGATGCGATGTTGCGGGCTCGCTCAGACATCGGCCAGCACCCGTTGCTCCTCGACTGCGCGGTCCCGGCGTCTCACCGTCAGCGCCCAGAAACCTCCAGCCGCCGTCGTGAGGCCACCGAGCCAAAGGAGCCAGATCATCGGCGACGTGTCGAGACCGAGCTGCACCGCCTCCGCATCGAGGTTCCTCAGCGTCAGATACAGGTCGCCGCCGGCCCTGCTCATCACGGCCGGGGTGATGATCCCGCCCATCTCGGTGTCGTAGAAGTTTGCACTCGGCTCGAGGACGGTGATGACGCGGTCGTCCCGCCTGATCTCGACTCGGACGCCCTGGACGACACGGTTGGGCTCGTTGCGGCGGAACGGGGCGTCGTAGGTGAGGGTGTAACCGGCGAACTCAACCGATTCGCCGGGAGCAAGCTCCACCTCGGAATGGAGGGGGAGGTTGGCGGCAAATGCGATTCCCACGGCTACGAGGACAACGCCGACGTGGCTGAGCTGGCCGGCCCAGAACGCTTGGTCGTTCCCCACGACGGTTTTCGCCTCCTGGTAGAGCGGTTGCCCCGACTTGGCAGTGCGCGCCTGGGTCAGCTCGAGGAGTAGCCCGACGATCGCCGCCATCACGAATATCCCGAGAACGATTGCGATGATCACCCAGGCAACCCGCGTCACGGTCAGGGCCACGACCAGACCCGAGGCGAGGGCAACAATCGTGGGCCAGCGCAGCCGACGCCAGAGCAGACCCGGAGCCGCCCCCCGCCACGGTGTGACCGGGCCGAATCCCATCGTCAGGAGGAGCATGAAGGAAAGAGGCACCGCGAGGCGGTTGAAGAAGGGCTCGCCAACCCCCACCTGGGTCCCGGTGAACGCCTCGAGAAGTAGGGGATAGGTCGTGCCGATCAGGACGACGAAGGCGTAGACCGTGAGCAGCAGGTTGTTGACCAGGAATGTGCCCTCACGGGAGACGAATGTCTCGATGCGGGGTGAGGACGCCACCAGGTGGGATCGCATGGCGAAGAGGGTGAAGGAACCGACCAGCACCAGCACCAGGAACCCGAGCAGCGCCGGGCCGATGGCGGATTGGGTGAACGAGTGGACGGAGTTGATGGTCCCCGACCGGGTGAGGAATGTGCCGAGGATGGTGAGGGCGAAGGCACTGATCACAAGCACGAAGTTCCAAGCCTGAAGCATCCCCCGCCTCTGTTGGACCAACCCGGAATGGATGAAGGCGGTGGCGGCGAGCCAGGGCATGAGCGAAGCGTTCTCCACCGGGTCCCACGCCCAATATCCGCCCCAGGAGAGCACCTCGTAGGCCCACCAGCCGCCCAGGGTGATGCCCAGCGTGAGGAACGACCAGGCGACCAGTGTCGAGCGGTGGCTGCGTCGCAGCCACTCCGGGCCGGGGACACCGAGGGCCAAGGCCCCGATCGCATAAGCGAACGGCACCGTGAGCCCGACATAGCCGATGTACAGGACCGGTGGATGCACGGACATGAGGAAATGATTCTGGAGTAGGGGATTTGGCCCTGGCCCGTTGACGGGGACATCGGTTGCGGTGAACGGCCAAGCGCTCGAGGCGGCACACCCATTGACCAGGGCATCGACACACACTTCGAACGGGTTGGCCACGGTGATCATGAGACCGAAGAAGAAGATCCCGACTCCGCCCATCACGGCCACCGCGGCCGCTCCCAGCCGATCGGCCGCCCGCCGCACCACGACCCAGGTGAAAACAGCGAGGACCAATCCCCAGAGGATGATCGAGCCCTCGAGGGCAGCCCAGGCCGTGGCGACGTCGAAGGGGAACGGCGTGGAGCTCGAGTGGTGGTTGGACAAGTAGGCCAGGCTGAAATCGTCGGTGAGAAGAGCGACCTGCATCGCCACCATCGAGATGACAGCCCCGGCCAGCACCAATTTGCCCGACGCCCTCAGGTCTCCCTCCCCACCCCGGGCGAGCCGGATGCCTCTCACCACGAGGAGGATCGAGCCGATGAGAGCTGCGATCACTCCGGCCGATCCGAGAAAGGCCAGCATCAACCCTGCGGGTAGGCCCCGCCCTCCTCGGGGACCTCGTAGTTCTCGTCGTGGCGGATCAACGCCGCATCAGCCTCAAAGGTGTCACCGGACCATGCACCTTCGAGCAGAAGAGGGACCTCCTCGGCGAACAGGGACGGCTGGGGGCCATTCAGGACCACCGGGATATCCGCCCCCCCGTCGGTCACGTCGAACGAGGTCGATCCTTCACCCTCGACCACCGTCCCGGGCACCACGATGCCGGCGAGCCGGAAACGCTCACCGTCGGGAAACTCGGCACGCTGGTCGACGGCCTCGGACGGATAGAGGTAGTAGGTGAGGCTGTCGTTCAGGCCGGTGAATGTGAGGGCGAGCACGATGGCAATCACCCCCCCGATGCCGAGGTAGACGAATCGGCGGTGGCTCACCGTCAGCCCTTGGCTCGCCGATATCGCAGATGGAGACGGGCTGCGTACCAGACGAATGCGGCGTAGCAGATGAAGAATGTGGCGAAGACGATGACTTGATCAGACATCTTCGACCTTTGAGAGCAGGGGAGTGGTCACTGCATCCCCGGCCGGAACGGTCTCTGCGGCCCTCGACTCCTCTGTCTTGGCCACTTCGACCCTGGCCGCGGTGAGCGCCACGTACAGAAGGGTGAAAGCGATGAAATTGACCAGTAGGGCGATCACCATCGCGTCCGGCATCGAAGCCCCGTCGGGCCGGATCGACTGGGTCTGATGCAATGAGCGGAACAGGTTGACGGAGAAGTACACGAGTGGCACCTGAACGACTGCGATGGCGCCGAGGATGGCGGATCGCCTTGCCCTCATGACCGGGTCGGGTGTCGCTCTGCGCAGAGCCAGATAGCCGATGTAGACGAAGAACATGACCGCGGTGGACGCCATTCGTGGATCGGCCCAGTCCCAGGCCCGGCCCCAAACCGCCTGCCCCCACACCATGCCGGTGAAGAGGCCGGTGGCTGTGAACAGGACACCGGTTTCGACTGATGCCTCGGCGATTCGGTCCCAGCGGTCGGTCTTGCGCACGAGCCAGAGGATCGAGGCCAATGCAGTGACACCGAACGCCAGGAAGGCCACCCACATCGATGGGGCATGGATATTGACGATCCGGGTGAACTCGCCCTGGAGGCGGTCGGTGGGTGAGGTCAGAGTCAGATACAGGCCCGCGGCCATCGCAGCAGCTGCGATCGCCAACAGAATGCGGACTCGTTTCATCTCGAAGCCTCCTCGAGGGGTCGGGCCAGAGCGACGCCGGCTACGGCCAGCGCCAGGTCGGTCGCGACCAGCAGCAACAACCACGGCAGGATACTTGTGTCCCGGGCTAGTGATTCCAGGGTCTGAGAGCCTCCGATGACGAGTGGGATCGCCAGTGGGGCCACGATCAGGGAGGCGAGCGCCGTGCGACTCCGCAAACCGGCCGTCACTTCACCGGCGAGCGTCCCGAGCTCGGTGAGACCCGCGGCGGTCAGGAGCAAGGCGAGGATCACAGGGCCCGGCCAACCCGACGGGAGACGAGGGCTGTAGAGGACAAAGGTGGCCACGAGGAGGACGATCAAGAAGCCCACCATCAGGACCGAACCTGAGAGGGCGCGACCCACGAATCGGGCCGCCGGGTCGACCCCGAGGAGCGAGTAGAGGTCCCGCCGCTCCGGCCGGTCGTCGGCGGCCTGGCGTAACGCCACCTGCATCCCGAACAGGACGCCTATCGCCCAGAAAACCGCCGGTCCGAGCTGTGCGATGGCAGACAGGTCGACACCGAGGGCAAGGGGAAAGACGAGAAGAGCGATCACGGCGAATGGAAGGATGATCCGCAGCACGTCGCCGACCCGTCGCTCCACACGCAGGTCCACCCGGGCGATCTCCACGGCCTGATCCCAGAAGGTCAAGCCACCCGCTCCAGACGGCCCGCGGAGATTCCCAGGACCCTGCCGGCGCGGTCGGCGAGATGACCTGCATCGTGCGACACCATGACGACTGCGCCGCCGCTCTCCGTGGTTCGAGTGATCAGAGCGTCGATCAACTCCTGGGCATCGATATCGAGGCCCGAGAATGCCTCATCGAGTAGGAGGAGCTTGGGTCGGGTGATCAGCAGCCGGGCCGCCTCGGTGCGTCGCAGCATGCCAAACGAGCTTTGCTCGACCTTGCGATCTGCCGCCTCTGCCAGGCCGACGACCTGCAAGGCGCGCTCGTTCCTGGCCGTGTCCCCACCGATGAGTCGGGTGGCATGCTCCAGGTTCTCCCGGAGGGTCAGCTCGGCCACAACCGTGGGGATGTGGCCGATGAGGCCGATATCACGCCGGATGCCGTATACCTCGTTTGTGCCCAGTGCCGCCCCCAGGACACGCCCCGTGCCGCGGTCAGGTGTGGTGAGCGTGGCGAGGAGCCGGAGGAAGGTCGTCTTGCCTGAACCGTTCGGCCCTGCGATGCCGATGACCTCGGAGGCGCCAAGGGACAGGGTGAGTTCACGCAGGATGATCTGGCCACCAAGCGAGACACCTGCATCCTCGAGCTCTACGTGAGTGCCCACCCGGTGAAGTCTCATTCGGGGCGGGGTCATACTCAAGTTGCCCAGGTCTGTCATTAGGTTGAAGTGGGGATGAGCCAGGAAATTGTCATCGATCCCCGCTTCCGCGGCCCGCCTCACAGCGCCAATGGCGGTTACGCCTGTGGCGTCGTCGGCGAGAGAATCGACGGAATTGCCACGGCCACGCTGCGACGCCCCCCGCCGCTCGATGTGCCGCTGAGTCTCGAAGGCGATACCGAGCAAGTCAGGCTCTTGAATGGTGAGGACCTCGTCGGCGAGGCGGTGCCGGACAGCCTCGACATCGTCGTCCCAACAGGCCCGGACTTCGAGACCGCAGTGGCGGCGTCGAAGGGCTACGCCGGCTTCGTCGCCCACCCATTCCCCACCTGTTTCGTCTGCGGGCCTGACCGCGCCCCGGGTGACGGGCTTCGTATCTTCCCCGGGCGTCTCGACGATTCGGCGGTGGTGGCCGCCCCCTGGACGCCCGATGAGTCGCTGGCCGGAGCCTGGGGTGGTGTGGTCGGTCGCCGTCATGTCTGGGCCGCCCTCGATTGCCCGTCGTACTTCGGGCTCGATGACACTCCGATGGCCCTGCTCGGCCGTCTCACGGCCCGGATCGAACGGTTGCCCGAGATCGGGGAGCGCCTGGTGGCCATCGGCTGGCCGATGGGTGTCGAAGGGCGAAAACATCTCGCCGGGTCAGCGCTGCTCGATGCGGACGGCGAGGACATCGCCGCAGCCCAGGCGACCTGGATCGAGATCGACCGACTACCGGTCTAGCGGTTCCCGAGGCGAACCACGGGTCTTGCTGGTAGGGCGAGGGTGCCGGTGGCATCTATCAAACGCATCGGTGTGGACTTCATCCAATTCCAGATGAGCCGCGCCTCCTCGGCAGTCTCCACAGAGTCAGGGACGCGGTTCTCCTGTTCATCTCCGACTTCGGGGGCGGGCCGGAGTGGGGGACTGGCGCCGGCTCGCCAGGTGCACACCAGACGTCCGTGATCCACCACGACGTGGGAGCCGTCTTCACCCTCCATTTCGCAAACTCCCAGGCCGCCAAGTGCTACCCAGGTTCGACTGGTATCGATGGCCCGGGCCAGGGCGTCATGACGGTCCCGGGCCCATCCAGCCTCCTCATACCGCTGCTCCGAGGAGAGTTGCTCCATTCGGTCGACCAATGGGTCGAGCAGGAGGTCAGACCGGCATGAGATCCCCTCAACGATCTGATCGACCACTCGCTGGTATTCGATCGGATCCAATGTCCCGTCGCATGGGCAGAGAGCCACACCCATCTGGGCCGGGGCACACCGCGCCGACCTGGTCCCGGGTCGGGAGGAGCACCTTCTGATCATGGTGGCGTCCCACAGGGCGGACACCACCAGGTCGGCGGCTGTCTTGGAACGGAACGGTCCGAGGTGGGCGAGCGCATTCGTCTTCAGGGTTCTCACCACCGAGAGCCTTGGAAACGGCTCACCGGTCAGCTTCACCCAATGTGAGGACTTTGGGGGGCGGGAACGGCGGTTGTACCGGGGCCGATAGGTATGGATGAGTCGGAGCTCGGTGATCTCCGCCTCGAGGGGTGTGGGGCACACGATGTGGTCCACTGAGTCGAGCTCGCGCATCAGGCTGGCGATGGTCCGACGCTGGTCTCCGTAGAAGTACTGGCGGACTCTCGCCCGGAGATTGGTCGCCTTGCCTACGTAGATCGGCGTGCCGTGTCGGTCCCGGAACAGATAGACGCCCGGTTGCCGGGGGAGGGAGTCCGTCAAGGCGATCTTGGAGTAGTGAGCGGAGCCGCGCGCACGCGGGAGCTGGAGCAGGTCGTCGAGGTTGGTCACACCGAGGCTGCCCGCCCGTTCCAACAGCCCGTGAAGCACATGGGCGGTGGCTCGGGCGTCATCGAGGGCGCGGTGGATCGGGGTGACCGGGCTGCGGAAATGGGCAGCGAGCGTCTGCAGCCTCATGTTTCGCACCTCCTCGCTCACCAACCGCCGACCCAGTCCGGCGGTGTCGACCGTGTC
Source organism: uncultured Acidobacteriota bacterium (assembly GCA_963810465.1). Lineage (GTDB taxonomy): Bacteria > Actinomycetota > Acidimicrobiia > Spongiisociales > ZC4RG35 > JARDZU01. The sequence goes on from CAWENM010000003.1 coordinate 246,523, forward strand.
ATTGCTCAACTGCGAATAGCCATGAAGTGCCGCCGCCGCATTGAGGAATGACATGTCGAACCGAATGTTGTGCCCGACGATGACCGCGTCGCCGATGAACTCGAGGAAGGTGGGGAGGGCAGTGCCGATGTCGGGCGCCTCTACCACCATCGCCTCGGTGATACCGGTCAGGACGGTGATAAGCGGCGGTATGGGGAGCCCGGGATCGACCAGGGTCTGAAATGTCCCCAACAAGTCCCCGCCCTGATATTTGACCGCCCCGATCTCGGTGATGGCGCAATCCCGGGGCGATCCGCCGGTCGTCTCCAGGTCCAGGACGCAGAAGGTGACGTCGAACAGCGGCGTCGAGAGGTCGTCGAAGCTGGGTTGGAGCAGGGCAGACACGCCCTGTCGAGCCTAATCGAACATATGTTCGGGGCAAGCACTAAGCGGATCGCTGCCGCAGCGCCTCGTAGGCGAGAACGGCCATCGAGACGGAAACGTTGAGGGAGTCGGTCGATCCGTGCATCGGAAGGGAGAGGGAGGTGTCGGCGGCCGTCAGGGCCGATTCGGTGAGACCGGTGTGCTCGGCGCCGACGAGAAGGGCGATGGGACCGGTGAGGTCGGTCTCCCAGAGGGTTTCAGCGGCGCCCGGGTCAGCGGCCACGATCCGGGCACCGTGGCCATGGACCCAGGCGACGACGGCGTCCAGGCTCGCAACGGCCAGCGGCACCGAGAAGATGGCTCCGGTCGAAGCTCGTACCACGTTGGGACTGAAGGGATCGGTGTCCAAGTCCGCCGCGATCAGGGCGTGCGCCCCGACGGCATCGGCGGTTCGAAGCAGGGCACCCAGGTTGCCAGGCTTCTCGATCGCCTCCGCGATGAGGAAGAACGGGACCGGCCCGGGGGCAATGTGATCGAGACTCACGTCGAATTGGCCGAAGACACCGATCACTCCTTGCGATCTGTCCCGATAGGAGGCACGGTCGAGGGCGTCCGGCGACACCGACACCTCGGTTCCGGCCCGATGCGGCGAACCGGAGAATCGGTCCGGGTCGTAGTAGATCTCGAGTGGCTGGTAACCGCGAGCGATAGCCCGGTCGAGGTCTCTGGAGCCCTCGACGAGGAACACCGATTCCCGATCGCGCTCCTTGCGGTCACGAAGGGCGACCAGGCGCTTTATCCGTGGATTCGCCGCCGAGGTGATCTCCATCAGGGCGCCCAACGCTCCCGGTGCACCACGGCGGCTCGCGGTCGTTTGCCGCGGGTCAGACTTCCCGACCGGCGATCGGGCGAGGGGTGGCCCACGGTCACCACGCCGATCGGGCTGTGGTGCTCGGGGATGTCGAGCAGCGTGGCCAGGTCTCGAATCGAATGGACTCCGAGGAAGCCGGCCGCGAGGTCTTCGCTCACCGCGGCCAGGAGGACGGCCATCATGGCCGCACCGGCATCGACCCACCAGTAGGGGACCGGCCAGTCGATCTCTTCCCCATCGGGACCGAGCTTGTCGGGCTCCCGATAACGATCCCGGTAGATCGACTCGCTGACGGTGATCACGATGTGGGCCGGGGCTGTGGAGATCCATGGGTCGAACCCACTGGCGACGTACTCCTCTTCCTCGGCGAGGGTGGCGATCGATTTGCGGGTGGCGAGATCGGTCACGATCACGAATCCCATTCCCTGGCTGTATCCCGCCGACGGAGCGCGGAGCCCGGCGTCGACGATCCTGTCGAGAACGTCCGGCGGGACCGGCTCGGCGGTGTAGTTGCGCACCATGCGCCGCTTGCGTATGACCTCGTCGAATTCCATACGGGCAATCTTGTCACTTGCGAGCGGGCGCCGAGCGCCGAAACTGATCGGTGACACGAGTCGTTGAATGGCTTATGGTGTCGGCGGCGGTTCAGGGTCGCCCAAGCCAGGACCGCGATTGATCACGGAGGGAGTGGGCGAGTGACCGCATCGGCGGGGACCGAGATGACGGTGGTTTGGACACGGGGTAACGGTTGCTCCGAGCTGGCTGCTCTTCTATCCGAGGGCGTCCCGGACCGCATCACAGGGGACCTCGTCGGGCAGTGCATCAGCCACCGGGCCGACCTTCTCGTCTCACGCAGGTTCCCGGGATCGTTCGATCTGGTGAGCGTCGCCGTTCCCCTCGACTTCGTGCCCGAGAACGTGAAGCGGGTGGTGTCGGCGGTGGCCGGCGGGCCCCATTCCTTCCTGGCTGCAGACACCGCCTCTCGTCTCGGGCGTGGCCTGGCTGTCGAGTCGGAGATGTTGTCGGCCATCCGTCCCGGAGATGATCCGCGGGAGGCCGAAGACCTCCTCGACCACATCGGGCTGTCGGTCCCGGAGATGGGGGGACGTGTCATCGAGGTCGAAGGGATCTCCGAGCTGGTGGAGAGTCTCGACGAGGGGACCCTCGTCGTGTTCGGTGCACCCGGTGGGTCGTGGTTGCAGAGGTCGATGTTCGGCCCGGGGGCGCGGCTGAGGAGCAAGGCCCCAGCCGGGGCGATCATGGTTCGCAGCGCTCCGGACCGTGTCTTCCGCTGGATGGGGGAGCCGGTCTTCGTCAGCCCCCTGCGACTGGCAGACGACACACTCCTCCTTCACCAGGAAAACGTGCTGGCGGTCGCCGACGAGGGGATGCTGATCGGGCTCGTGCGTCGGGAGAGCCTCGAGGGGGCCGGTCATTCACCGGTGGGCTCCCTGATGGAGGAAGCCATGTCGGCAAAAGTCGACGAGACCATCGCCGAGGCCATGGTGCTCGAGCCCACATTCGGGCGTGATCCGATTCCGGTCACCGATCACGACGAGCACCTCGTCGGCGGATTGTCATTGCCGGTGGCCTGAATCCGTGCAGAATCTCCCCCGGTGAAATCGAGGATTTCGTTCTGGGGGTTCTTCTGGCTCGTGGTCGGCTTGGTCTTGGTGTTCCATGTGGCCGGCGGCTGGTATTTCTCGAACGAGCTGATCCAGGACGGTTTTGTCCCCGAGCCCGAGCCGATCACCGCCGTGCAGGGCTCGGACACCCTCGAAGAGGTGGCTTACTCGACGCCGTTGGGGGAGATGGATGCCTGGTATCTCCCCGCCGACGGCCCGACCTGGGTCATCCACATCCACGGTCTGGGGACCACACCGGCTGAAGCTGAGCCTCTTTTCGCCCCGCTGCAGGGCGCGGGCTATCCCCAATTGTCGATCACCTATCGCAACGACGACGGTCAGCCCGTGGACCCTTCGGGCTATTACCAGTACGGAGCCACCGAGTGGGAGGACGTCGCCGGTGCCGTCGACTACGCGGTTGCCAACGGAGCGCAGAGCGTGGTCCTCAGCGGGTTCTCGACCGGCGGCGCCCATGCGATGTCCTTTCTGTCCCGACAGCCACAGGAGCTGGTGATCGGGGTGCTCATGGACGCGCCAAACGTCGACTTCGGCCGGACGGTGGACTATGCAGCCAGTCAGAGGGATCTTCCGCTCCTTCCGCTACCCGTTCCGGCAACCGTGTCGGCCACGGCGAAGTTCATCACCTCCTTACGGATCGGGGTCAACTGGAAGCTCCTCGATTACATAGCGGATGCCGACGAGACCATCCGCCAACCGGTGTTGATCCATCATGGGACCGAAGATCTGAGTGTCCCGCTCGAGACGAGTCTCGATCTCCAGGCGACGAACCCCGACCTGATCCAGCTGATCACAGTGGAGGGCGCCGGCCACGTCGAGTCCTACGACGTCGATCGGCAGGGTTATGTGGACTCGGTGCTCGCGTTCCTCGCCGAGCTGGGATGACCTGAGCCCACCTACTGTGCGCCCGGCGCCTAGGAGGTTTTGGTGGCCGGCGACGCGATGATCCGTCTCGAGAACGTGCGGAAGGTCTTTCCCGGGAGCACCCGTGCCGCGGTGGGAGACCTGAGTCTCGACATCCGACGCGGGGAGTGCGTGACCCTCATAGGTCCGTCGGGCTGCGGTAAGACGACGACGCTGAAGATGATCAACCGGATCATCGAGCCCACCTCGGGACGGATCGAGATCGACGGCAGGGATGCCATGTCCATTCCCGCCCACGAGCTGCGTCGATCGATCGGTTACGTGATCCAGCAGATCGGTCTGTTCCCGCATCGAACGATCGCCCAGAACATCGGCACGGTCCCTGCCCTTCTCGGCTGGGACCAGGCGAAGATCGATGAGCGTGTGGCCGAGCTCGTGGAGGTCGTTGGGCTCGATTCAGAGATGATGACCCGCTATCCGTCCGAGCTTTCCGGTGGTCAGCAGCAGCGGGCAGGCGTGGCTCGCGCCCTAGCCGCCGATCCACCTGTCCTGCTCATGGATGAGCCATTCGGCGCCGTAGACCCGATCGTCAGAAAGAGACTCCAGTCCGAGTTCCACGACTTGCAAGGTCGACTGGGCAAGACGGTCGTGTTCGTCACCCATGATGTCGATGAGGCGATCCTGCTGGGAGATCGGATGGCCATCCTCAACATCGGAGGCATCATCGAGCAGTACGAGGCACCGGAGAGTGTCCTGGCCGACCCGGCGAGCGAGTTCGTGGAGAATTTCCTGGGCCGGGAGCGCGGCTTGAAGCGTCTCGCCTTGCTCCCGATCGGCGAGGCGCACCTCCAGCCGGGCCCGTTCGTGGACGTCTCGGTGTCTCCGGCCGAGGCTCGTCGAGTCATGGAGGAGCACGGCGTCGACTGGCTCGGCCTCCTCGACGGCGAACGCCTCCTGGGATGGGTCGACGGCGCTCGGATCGGCGACACATCGCTTCGGGATCTCGAGCCGAGACCCTTCCTGGTCACATTGGACACCGACTCGTCGCTGCGATCGGCCCTCGACGCGGTGGTCACGAGCCACGCCCGGGTGGCAGTCGTGGTCGAAGCCGGTGTCTATCGGGGAATGCTCGATCTGGAGGCGATCGCCGAGGGGATAACGGAATGAGTGTCGTCGGGCAGACCTCCCCGCTGATCGACTGGGATTGGATCGCTCGCAACGTCGACCAGATTGCGGACCGGACCTGGCAGCACCTGAGTCTCACTGCGATTTCGGTCGGGATCGGCCTGGTCATTTCCGTCGGGTTGGCGATCGTTGCCCTCCGCTGGCGGTGGTCCTACACCCCGATCACATGGGTCACCGGCCTGCTGTACACGATCCCTTCCCTCGCCCTCTTCGCCCTCCTGGTGCCAGTCGTCGGGCTCAACGCCACCAACGCAGTGATTGCTCTCACCTCCTACACGCTGCTCATCATCATCCGCAATCTGGTAGCGGGCATCGACGGTGTTCCCAATGCGGTGCTCGAGGCTGCCGATGGCATGGGCTATACGAGACGGGCCCGGTTCTGGAGGATGGAGGTGCCCCTCGCTCTCCCGGTGATCATCGCCGGTCTTCGCATCGCAACGGTGACCACCGTCGGCCTGGTGACAGTGACAGCGGTGCTCGGCCTCGGCGGCTACGGATACTTCATCCTGCGAGGGCTCAACACTTTCTTCTGGACGCAGATCCTGGTCGGGGTGGTCCTCTCGGTGGTGCTGGCGACAATCCTCGATATCGGGTTTCTCTTTGTGCAGAGACTCCTCAGCCCTTGGGCGCGGAGGGTCGGATGACGACATGGGAGTCCATCCAGGAGTTCCTCTCCCAGCCCACCACATGGTCGGGGCCGGACTCCATCTGGGTTCGGCTCGGGGAGCACATCTGGGTGTCGGTGGCGGCAGTGATCATCGCCGGGGTCCTGGTGCTGCCGCTGGCGGTGTGGCTCGGGCACATCCGCCGCGGGTCGGGCATCGCCACGGCCGTGGTCAACATTGGCCGGGCCGTCCCCTCGTTCGGGATCCTTGCCATCGCCTTCCTGGTCTTCGTGCAGATGGGAGCGGGAGTGGGTGAGCCCTGGGCAGTTCTGGTTGCACTGATCGCCCTCGCCGCCCCTCCGATGTTCACCAACACCGTGGCCGGCATCCAGGCGGTGGAGGCCACGACGGTCGAGTCAGCTCGCGGCATGGGCTTGACGGAGCGAGAGGTGTTGACCGGTGTCGAACTGCCGCTCTCGACGCCATTGATGGTGGAGGGCCTCAGAATCGCTTTCGTGCAGGTCATCGCCACCGCCACCCTGGGTGCGCTGGTCGCCTGGGGGGGTCTGGGGAGGTTCATCGTGGACGGGTTCGCCAGACAGGACATGGGAATGCTCATCGTGGGAGCGGTCCTTGTCGGCCTGCTCGCCATCGCAGCCGAACTGGGTCTGTCGGCTCTGCAGCGGGTTACCACGCCAAGGGGGACCAGACCGGCCCGTTAAACGGGAATCCACAGAAACTCTCGACGGTTTGCCGGGTGGGCCCTGGTGGAAAGACAGGGCCTGCCTACAACCAAGAGAAGGAGATACCCATGCGGAAACCATTCCGCGCTCGCGCCGTTGGGGCGATCCTGGGTCTGGCCATCGTGGCCACGGCTTGTGGATCGGGTGACGGCGCCACCGAAGGTGATCCGATCCGGATTGCATCTTTCAACTTCAACGAGTCGGTGATCGTCGCCGAGATCTATGCCCAGGGCCTCGAGGCGAACGGCTACACGGTGGAGCGCCAGCTCAACCTGGGCGCCCGCGAGGTGGTGAAGCCTGCCTTGGAGTCCGGCGAGATCGATCTGATCCCCGAGTACACCGGGACCGTTGCCGGGTTCCTCGGAGTGGAGGCCTCCGCCGACTCCAACGCCACCTGGGAGGCCGCCAGCGCTGCCTGGGAGGAAATGGGGATCACGCTCCTGGCCTACAGCCCTGCCCAGGACAAGAACGCCTATGTCGTCACCGGGGAGACTGCCGAGGAGTTCAGCCTGACGAACGTATCCGACCTCCAGCCGGTTGCCGGCGAGATGGTCTTCGGAGGACCGCCAGAGTGCCCGGAACGTCCACTCTGCCTCCAGGGACTGCAGGACGTATACGGCCTGGAGTTTGCGGAGTTCGTCCCTCTCGATGTCGGCGGCCCGATCACCGTCGCAGCTCTGGAAGGCGGTGAGATCGACGTGGGTCTGCTCTTCACCACCTCAGGTGTCATCGCCGCCAACGGATGGGTCTCGTTGGAAGACGACATGGGTCTCAACCCGGCAGAGAACATCGTGCCGGCCATTCGCACCGAAGTGGTCGACGCCTACGGGGACGAACTGGTCACGCTGCTCGACTCGTTCTCAGAGGCTCTCACCACAGAGGACCTCACCGCGATGAACGCAAGGGCCGACCTCGACCAGGAAGACCCGGCGTTGATCGCCGAGGAGTGGCTGACCGAGAACGGGTTCGTCGAGGGCTGACCCATCCTTTAACGAAATTCTGTCCCAGGCATCTCGTACCTTCGTCACCAGGAGGTACGAGATGCTGATCGATTGCGAGCAATGTGCGATGCAGGGCACCAGCGCCTGCGACGACTGTGTGGTCACCTTTCTCCTGTCCGACGGCCCGGTGGATCTCGACGAGTCCGAGGTGAACGCACTGGCCAATCTGGCCGGCGAGGGACTCGTCCCACGGCTTCGCCTGGTCCCTGCGGAGAGACGGGCGGGGTGAGGCCCGTTCGATGGTGAGGGGCCAATTACCCTCGCCCCGGCATGGTCAAGTTCTATTCGATCGCTCTCGCCTTGGGCGTGATCGGTCTGGTCGTGGTCATTCTCGGGGGCGCCCTCGCCGAGAACGTGAACCGGGAGGAACGTGACCCGGGTCGACAGATCGGGCGCGGGGGCAGGGCGGCGATCGGAGGCCTGGTCGGATTCGGCATGGCCGGTCTCTCGGCGGAGTTCTCCACATTGGATCTCACCTGGCAGGTCGCTTTGCTGATCGCCGTCGTTGGAGCAGCGGCCGGCGCTATTTGGGCGTGGTATGCCTCGCGTAACGAGTCAGGGTCCGATGCTGGTCCTGTCTGACATCCATTTCGCAACGGAGCCACTGCGGCGAGTGGTTTCCGCAGGCGAGACACTGCTCATACTCGGCGACCTCGTGAATCTCACCGACTACCGCACCGGCGAAGGAGCCGTGGCGGACGTCCTCGGCATGGAGTTCGCGCGGGCGTCTGCCGCGGCACGTGGGGTGGGCGACTATCAGCAGATGCGGGGTCTCTGGCTGGAGACGGTTGGAGACCGTATCGATGAGATCCGGGCCGCCATCGGGGAGGCAATCGACGCCCAGTACGCCAGCGTATCCGAGGCACTGGAGGGTGGACACGGCTATGTGATCCACGGCAACGTCGACCGACCCCGGTCGCTGGAGCGGGCACTCCCACCCGGTTTCGAGTACGTGCACGGTCAGACCAGGGAGATCGAGGGCGTCCGCTTTGGATTCGTCGGCGGCGGCGCGGCGACACCGCTTCAGGCCGAAGGCGAGGTCTCCGACGAGGAGATGAGCCGGCTCCTCGACGGCCTCGGTGAGGTGGATGTCCTCTGCACTCATGTCGCTCCGGCGCTCGATCCCCTGCAGACCGATGTCGTGACCGGACGGGCCGAACGCGGTTCGGCGCCTCTCCTCGACTACATCCGGGCAACGCGTCCCCGGCTGCATATGTTCGGCGACGTCCACCAACCCCAGGCGAGCAGCTGGCGGGTCGGGCCGACCAGATGTCGGAATGTGGGCTATTTCCGGGCGACAGGACGGGCCCTTTCCCTGGATCCGGCCGATCTCGGATAGGCCGCAGGCTGGCTAACCTCGGATGACCCACCTATGACCGAAGGAACCTTCCAGACTCTCGAGATCGACGCGCCGGCTGAGGCGCTGTACGACGTAGCAGCGGACATTGCCTCGTATCCGGAATGGGCGACGGGCGTCAAGGAGGTCGAAGTCCTGGAGAGCACGTCCGAGGGCCGTGTGGAACGGGCTCGCTTCGTCCTCGAAGTCTTTGTCAAGGAGATCGAGTACGTCCTTCGCTACACACACGATCGCCCCAATGTGCTGAGTTGGGTGGCCGAGAAGGATTCCGAGGATGTACGGATGCTCGAGGGGTCGTACACGTTCAATGTCGTCGACGGGGCCACCGAGGTGATCTACGCCCTCACTGTGGACCCGAACTTCACCATCCCCGGCTTCCTCCGCCGCCAGGCCGAGAAGCAGATCGTCACGACGGCTCTCCGCGGGCTTCGCAAGAGGGTCACGGGGACGGTCTGAGCATGAGAATCGTGCTCGTCACCGGCAAGGGAGGAGTGGGTAAGACCACCGTCGCCGCCTGTACCGCCCTGAGAGCGGCGGACTCCGGCCATCGGACATTGATCACCTCCACCGACCCGGCCCATTCGCTCGCCGATGCCCTCGCCGTGAGTCTGGGATCAGACCCGGGCGAGGTCGTCACGAATCTCGACGGCCAGCAGATCGACACCCAGCGCCAACTCGACAAGTACTGGGGCTCGATCCGCCGTCAGCTGATGGATGTGCTCGATTGGGGCGGCGCCGGGGGCATCGAGGCCGAGGAGTTCCTCGTCTTCCCGGGGATGGACGAGCTGTTCGCCCTTCTCGAGGTTAATCGTCATGCCCGCTCCGGCCAGTACGACGTGATCGTGGTCGACTGCGCCCCGACAGCCGAGACCCTCCGCCTCCTGTCGCTGCCCGAAGTGCTGAGCTGGTACTTCGAGAAGGTCCTCCCGACCGAGCGACGATTGATGAAGGCGGCGAGACCGCTCCTCAGCCGGTTGACCGACCTCCCGCTTCCGCAGGACGAGGTCTTCACCACGGCCCAATCGATCTTTGAGTCGATCGAAGGGGTCAAGGAGCTGATGTCTGACCCGGCTGTCACTTCGGCTCGGTTGGTGGTGAACCCGGAGAAGATGGTCATCGACGAGGCGCGGCGCACTTACAGCTATCTCGGATTGTTCGGTTATGGCGTCGACGGCGTCATCGTCAACCGGGTGCTGCCTCAGGAGGTGTCCGACCCCTATTTCGAGCGCTGGCGGGCGATTCAGAAGGGTCATCTCGACACGGTGGAAGATGCCTTTGCAGAGGTGCCCCGTCTCCATCTCAGGTTGTTCGACGATGAGATGGTGGGAGTCGACCGATTGCGATTCATGGCCGGAGAGCTCTACGGGGCAAGGGACCCGATCCTCGATTTCACGGCCACGCACCCATTCCGTATCGTCGAAGTCGATGGCGGGGTGGCGATGGAGATGGACATACCGTTCGTCGAGAAGACCGATCTCGACGTCTACCGCCACGGTCATGAGCTGTACATCCAGGTCGGCCCCTATCGCCGGTCATTCATCCTGCCCGATGCCCTCCATCGCAGGGAAGTGACCCGGGCCCGTCTCGATGACGGCACCCTCACCGTGTCGTTCGCCGATCCGGACGCCAGGTCATGAGAGAGCAGTCGGAGGCGATGCAGGCTCTGGGCCGGGCCGGGCGTCGGGCCGGATATCACCTGATCCAGGCGGTGATCGAAGGCCTCAAGGCCGTGGAGGCGGTGTTCGAGGAAGTGAGCAGGATCGGTGACAAGGAGGCCTCTGAATCCGAGGAGCCGCCACGAACCAGGATCGAGATCGAATGAGTGACAAACTTCGCCCGATCAGACCTGACGACGTGATACCGCCGGGTGGAGCGTCGTCACCGCAGACGCGCCAGTTGATCAAGGATGCGGCCCTGATGTTGCCCAACCTGGTCAAGCTGGTTGGCCGCTTGCTCAGGGACCCGAGGGTTCCCCGCCGGTCCAAGATCGCCCTCGGCATGGCTGCGGCATATGTGGCCAGCCCGATCGACCTGGTCCCCGAGTTCATCCCGGTGATCGGTTGGGCCGACGACGTCATCTTCATGATGTTTGCCATCGACTCACTTATCGAGCGGGCGGGCCCCGAGGTGGTGGCAGAGCATTGGGACGGCCCGGGCGACCTGCTGGCGATGATCCGGGAGGTGACCGGGGTGGCCCGAAGCATCATCCCGAAAAAGCTGAGCCAGGCATTGGATCGAATCGGCGGATAGCGCGTCGACCCTGGGTCGCCAGGACAATGAATCGGGGTTTTTCCTGACCTGAGCTACTTTGACCTGTCTCATGTTCGACTTCAGACGGATCGGGTCACTGCCTCCCTATGCCTTTGCCGAGGTCAATCGACGAAAGGTCGAGGCCCGTCTCGCCGGTGTGGACGTCATCGATCTCGGGTTTGGCAATCCCGATATCCCGTCTCCCGATGTTGCAGTGGACGCTCTCGTCGAGGCAGCAAGACAACCGGCGAATCATCGCTATTCCGCCTCTCGTGGCATCGATGACCTGAGAGAGGCCCTGGCCGGGCGATATCGGCGCCGCTTCGGGGTGGAGCTCGACCCGGAGACCGAGGTCATCTCGACCATCGGCTCCAAGGAAGGTCTGTCCCACCTGATGTGGGCACTTCTACAACCCGGGGACGCAGCCATCGTGCCCGATCCCTCCTATCCGATTCACATCTACGCCCCGGTGATAGCCGGTGCTGAGGTGCGCACCGCTCCGATCGGATCCGAATCGGACTATTTCGATGTCGTGCATCGGATGTTCCATGATTCCTGGCCAAGGCCGAGGGTGATCATCGTCAGCTTCCCCCACAACCCCACCGCGGCCACGGTCGACCTCGGGTTCTTCGAGAAACTCGTCGATCTGGCCCGCGAGAACGAAGTCGTCCTGGTCCACGACTTCGCCTATGCCGACATCGGCTTCGACGGCTACCGACCCCCCTCTCTGCTCGAAGTTCCGGGGGCCAAGGAAGTCGCCGTCGAGATCTACTCGTTGACCAAGGGTCATTCGATGGCGGGTTGGCGCGTCGGATTCATGGCAGGGAACGCCGAGGTGGTCGCGGCCCTTGCCAAGCTCAAGAGCTATCTCGATTACGGAACGTTCCAGCCGATCCAGATCGCTGCCGCTGCCGCCTTGAACGAGGGCGATGAATTCGTCGAGAACGTGAACGTCGTGTACCAGGAGCGCCGGGACGTCCTGGTCGACGGTTTGGCCGATCTCGGCTGGAAGATGGATCGACCAAGGGGGACCATGTTCGTCTGGGCACCGGTCCCGGGGCCATACGAGGACCTGTCCTCGGTGGAGTTCTCTATCCATCTACTCGAGACGGCAGGGGTGGCGATCAGCCCTGGAGTTGGCTTTGGCCCGAGTGGTGAGGGCTTCGTCCGGTTCGCACTTGTCGAGGAAGGGTCGCGGATCGAGCAGGCGGTGGCGCGGATCGGCCAGGCCCTCGACCGTCTGTAGCCTGGTCTGATGTCCTTTCCGGACGGCATCGCCGATTTTCGATCCGACACGGTCACCCGACCCACACCGGAGATGATCGCGGCCATGGCGTCGGCGCCGCTCGGTGACGACGTGTACTCGGACGACCCGACGGTCAATCTCCTCGAGGAGGAGTCGGCGGCGGTGACCGGGAAGGACGCCGCCATCTACGTGCCGACCGGGACGATGGGGAACCAACTCTCGATCATGGCGCAGACGAACCCGGGCGAGGAGGTTCTCGCCCACGAGGGGAGTCACGTTCGCAGCATCGAGGCCGGGGCGCCCCAGGCTCTCTCCGGTGTCGGGTTTCGGACTGTCAGCGGGGATGGCGGCCGGATCGAGCCAGAGGATGTGGAGCGGGCAATGGCGATGTCCGGCTTCTTCCCCAGGATCGGCCTGATGGTGTGGGAGAACACGCACAATCTCTCCGGAGGGAGGGTGATACCCCTCGATGTCATGGAGAAGACCTCCGCGGTGGCGAGGACGCACGGGCTGAGCATCCATGTAGACGGTGCCCGGATCTTCAATGCCGTCGCTGCAAGCGGCGTGACCGCCGATCGGTATGCCGCCGTGTCGGACACCATCCAGTTCTGCTTCTCCAAAGGGCTCGGCGCACCGGTCGGGTCGATCGTTTGCGGTCCCGCCGATCTGATCTCCGAGATCCGATATCTCCGCAAGCGACTCGGTGGGGGGATGCGTCAGGCCGGTGTCATCGCTGCTGCGGCGCGGGTTGCTCTCGCCGGGCGTGACCGACTCGTCGAGGACCATGCCCTGGCTCGCGACCTGGGCGACTCCATCGCCGGGAGGTTTCCCGAAGCCGTCGACCCATCGCAGGTCGAGACCAACATGGTCAGGGTCCAGTTCGCTGCTCTGGGCGTCGAATGGCCCGAGATGAAGGAACGGTTGGACGGTGCGGGGATCAAGGTAAACCCCCCGCTCGCCGGCGGATGGCGGATCGTCACCCACCGAGACGTCGATTCCTCGGACGTGGAGCGCCTGCTCTCGATCCTTTCGTAACGACGGACCGCATCTCCGAGTCGGATACTGGTGAGTGTCGGAATCCTGTTCCCGGGTCAGGGAAGCCAGACCGTGGGCATGGGAGCCGACCTCTTCGATGCGAGACAGGACCTGCTCGGCGACCGAGCCGACGAGATCCTCGGGTTCTCGCTCCGCACATTGTGCTTGGACGGCCCCGAGGAGGAGCTGACCCGAACCCAACACGCTCAACCCGCGCTCTTCGCCCTTTCCTATGCCCTCTGGGACACGGCCGTGTCCGGGAGCGACTTAGACCCGGGAGGAGCGGCCGGTCATTCCCTCGGCGAATACACCGCACTGGCGGCCGCCGGAGTCTTCGACTACGACACCGCCCTCGGCCTCGTGGCGCTGAGGGGCAGGGCGATGGCTCGCGCAGCGGATCGTGAGAGCTCCGGGATGGCAGCCCTTATCGGCGCCGATCGGGATCGAGCGGATGAGGTCGCCTTGGCCCGACGAGAGCTCGGGGGCAGGTTGGAGGTGGCCAACGTGAATACCCCCGGTCAGATAGTCGTCGCCGGAGGGAGTGACGACCTGGAATGGCTGGCGGAGCACGGCTCCGGGTTCGGGATCCGACGGGTAGTGCCCTTGAACGTCGCGGGGGCGTTTCACAGCCAGTTCATGGTTCCAGCACAAGACCAGGTGACGACTGCTCTCGAGACGATCGAGATATCCGAGCCCCGGTTCCCGGTGTGGTCAAACACGACGGCCAGGCCACATCATGTCGGGGAGATCGGCGATCTCCTTTCCCGTCAGATGACCGAGACGGTGCTCTTCTCCGACTCCCTGCTCGACATGTCGGCAGCCGGGATCGACACCTTCATCCACATCGGCCCCGGTGACGTGACTGCGGGTCTGGCCCGCCGGACCGTAGAGGGCGCCGCGGTGCACACCATCTCCCGCATCGACGACATCCGGACCGTGTTGGACGCCATCGTTACGATGAACGGACACTGAGGAGACCATCATGAGGAACGCCGAGATAACTGGCTGGGGCATGTGCATGCCCCCCAACGTGCTGACCAACCACGATCTCGAGCGACTCGTCGACACCTCCGACGAATGGATCACCACCAGGACCGGGATCAAGGAGCGACGAATCAGTCACGTCGAAGCGTCCGAGCTTGCCGCAGTGGCCGGTCTCCGAGCACTCGCGGCAGCCGGTAAGACCGTGAACGACCTCGACCTGATCCTCGTCGCAACGTGTTCGGGCGACTCGATCATTCCCTCTACGGCGTCGGTAGTGCAGCGGCACATGGAAGCCTGGAACGCGGCTGCCCTGGACCTCAACGCAGCCTGCTCCGGTTTCGTATATGGACTGGTCGTCGCCACCAACATGATCCGGGGCGGCACCAACAACACGGTCCTGCTGATCGGAACGGAGAAACTCCATTTCGTGACCGACTTCACCGACAGGACCACATGCGTCCTGTTCGGAGATGGGGCCGGGGCAGTGGTGCTGGAGCCGACCGACGAGCAGATCGGGCTCCTCTCCTCGGAACTGGGCATGGACGGATCAGTGGGCCACATCCTCGCCGTGCCCAGGGACGGCAGCGCGGGCGACCCGGGGCCGATCGACCCCAGAGAGTCGGCGATCGGCATGGAAGGGCCTGAGGTCTTCCGGCGTGCGGTCACCACGATGGGGGACTCGGCTGCCCGCGCGATCAAGGACGCCGGTCTCTCGCTCGAGGATGTCGACCTGGTCATCCCGCATCAGGCCAACACGAGGATCATCGATGCAACCGCCCGCCGCCTCGGCATCGATGAGAGCAAGGTCTTCGTCAACATCGAGTCCTACGGCAACACGTCTGCGGCGACCATCCCGGTCGCCCTGACCGAGGCCCTGGAGCAGGGCCGGGTGAAGCCGGGCGACAACATCGTGTTCACCGCGTTCGGTGGCGGGCTCAGCTGGGGATCGGCTGTGTACAGGTGGGGGGAGCGTGTCGAGCCACTCGGCGAAAGCGATGTCGAGTTGCCGCCGCCCGACCGAAACGCCATGGAATTGCTCCAGGCAAACTTCGACTTCTTCGGCCTCCCCGAAAAGCTCACGTGAGTGATCCTGGCGAGGGGAGGGTCGCCCTGGTCACGGGCGGTTCGAGGGGGATCGGCAGGGCGATCGCCCTTCGCCTTGCTTCGTCCGGTCATCCGGTGGCGGTGAACTACGCCCGTCAGCCTGAAGCCGCAGCCGAGGTCGTGGAGGAGATCATCCGGGCTGGGGGTAGGGCTGTCGCCTATCAAGCTGATGTCTCCGAAGGCAAGGAGGTCGAGGCGATGTTCGCATCGGTCGGCGAGGATCTCGGCCCGGTCACGGTGTTGGTCAACAACGCCGGCATCACCGCTGACAATCTCTTGCTGCGCATGAGCTCGGACGACTTCGACCGGGTGATAGCCACCAACCTGAAGTCGGTCTACGTCTGCACCCGTCTCGCGCTGCGTCCCATGCTCCGGGCGCACTGGGGGAGGGTGGTATCCATCGCCTCGGTGGCCGGGATCACCGGCAACGCCGGGCAATCCAACTACGCCGCCTCGAAGGCCGGGATGATCGGATTCTCCAAGGCGGTGTCGAAAGAGGTCGGATCCAGAGGGATCACAGTCAACGTGGTGGCGCCCGGGTTCATCGCTACCGATCTGACCGAAGACCTGAGTCAGGGGGTCAAAGACGAGGCTGTCAGCCGCACCGCCCTCCGGCGATTCGGCGAGGCCGACGAGGTGGCAGCGGCTGTGGAGTTCCTCGCCTCCGACGCCGCCTCTTACATTTCGGGTCAGGTGCTTGCCGTCGACGGCGGCCTGGCCTTGTAACTTTCCGCCAAACAATTCCAGGAAGGAGGAATCAGTGGAAAGAACTGAAGTAGCCGACCGGCTGAGCGAGGTGCTCGTATCCGAGCTCGGGCTGGAGCAGTCGAAGATCTCCGAGGAGGCGCACTTCGAGGAGGACCTCGACGTGGACAGCTTGGGCGTCGTGGAGCTTCTCATGGCTCTCGAGGACGAGTTCGGGGTGAAGATCCCGGATGAGGAAGCGGAGTCGATCATGACAGTTGGCCAGGCGATCGACGTGGTGTACGGAAAGCTCGGAGGCTGATCTGATGGCACCCGAGCGACGGCGGGTCGCCGTCACCGGGCTCGGGGCGGTCACTCCACTTGGAGAAGACGTCGGTTCGACCTGGGACGGGATGTTGTCGGGCAAGTCGGGGATCGGCACGATCAGCCTGTTCGACACCGAGGGGTACCGCACGACGATCGCCGGCGAGGTCCGGGGTTGGGAGCCGGAGAAGCACTTCGATCGACGGGAGGTGCGGAGACTCGACCGGTTTGCCCAGTTCTTCCTGGTCGCCGTTCGCCAGGCCCTGGAACAAGCAGGCTTGTCCTTCGAAGAGGATGACCCTGCGGCGGCCAGGGCCGGTGTCGTGGTTGGCGCGGGGTTCGGTGGAATGGGGTCGTTCATCGACGAGATCGTCACGCTCACGGAGAGGGGGCCGGACCGGGTCAGCCCCACCGGTGTCCCTCGAGTGATCCCCAACATGGCTGCCGGGCTGGCTTCGATCGAGCACAACCTCCTCGGGCCGGTCTCATGCGTCGTGACCGCTTGCTCTGCATCGGCCAACGCCATCGGCGACGGCGCCGAGCTGATCCGGCGTGGAGCGGCGGATGTCGTGGTTGCCGGTGGTTCCGAGGCAGCAATCACCACATTTGGAATTGCCACCTTCGCCCAGGCGAGGGCGCTTTCCAGCCGGAACAGCGAGCCACAGAGGGCGTCGCGTCCCTTCGACGCCGAACGTGACGGATTCGTGATGGGTGAGGGCGGGGCCGCGCTCGTCCTCGAAGACATGGAAAAGGCCCTCGATCGTGGGGCGCCGGTGCTGGCCGAGTTGACCGGCTACGGGATGTCAGCCGACGCGTATCACATCACCCTGCCCCGGCCGGGAGGGAGCGGCGCGGCACGGGCCATGGTCAATGCCGTCGACGACGCCGGTCTGACTCCGGAGGAGATCGGGTACATCAATGCCCACGGCACATCCACCGAGGCCAACGATTCGACCGAGACCGCGGCGATACGAATCGCCATGGGTGCGGCGGCAGATTCCACCCCGGTCTCCTCGACGAAGTCGATGACCGGTCACATCCTGGGTGGCGCCGGGGCCGTTGAGGCGGTCGCCTGCATCATGGCGCTACGTGACCAGGTGCTGCCTCCGACGATCAACTACGAGGTGCCCGACCCGGAATGTGATCTCGATTACGTCCCCAACGTCAAGCGGGAGGCTTCGCTACGCCATGCGATGTCGAACTCGTTCGGATTTGGAGGACACAACGTTTCATTGATCTTCAGCAAAGCCTGATGATCAAATGAGTACCAAGAACTTGGTACCAGGGACGGCTCCATGCGCTAGCGCTTGGAGCCTTCTCTCCATTCGGCCAGGGAGCGATAGACCAGGACCAGGACGAGGGCCACGCCCACGGTGACGACCAGGAATGAGACGATCGCGACCAGGGCGGCCCATCCCGAACACGTGGTGAAACCACCCGCTCCATCGGGTTGCCGACAGCTCACGTCGGTGACGATCCAGCCGAGGACGCCGGCGAGGAGGCCGAGGCCGAGGGCGGGGATCGCAATCCATGGGTTCGGCCTCCGCCTCACCGAGCCGGGCGCCCATGCTCGTCGATGTCGGCCGAATCGAGGACCTCTCTCGGGGTGAGCTCGGGTGGGATCGGGTGCACTGTCCCCACCTCGCGGGGCGGGTGAAAGGCCACCCCGACCGATGGGTGCCAGGCCAGTGCGGCGACGACGATCCCCGAGACAGCAGAAACGATGGCCGGCGCCAACCATTGCGTGAATGCCAGCCCGACAGCCAGGGCGGGCCAGATGATCCGAACTGCCAACAGTCCTCCCGGGAACACCCTGGCGAACCACAACGCAGCCAGCGGTGCCGTGAGCCCTACGACCACCGTCCCCACGGACGCCTCGTCCCAAGCCGCGATTCCGATTGGGAACGGGAGTCCGATGAGCAGGAGGGGGAGGACGACGGCTCGAACGGGGGGACCACTCGCCACAGGCAGCTTCCGCAGCCCGGCGGTGAGAGTGGGGGAGAAGAGAGCGATACCGGACAGCACCGTGCCGACGAGGGCGACGATCCAGAGGGCGTCGATGGGGCGCAGGACAGCGAGGGACAACATCGCAGCCACCGCAACCAGCAGGGTCCGGTGGGCCCAGCGTCCCCCGGTCACGGTCACGCCGACCATGCCCACGGTGGCCGGGGCGAGAAGACCGGTCACGATCAACAGGACCGAGCCCGGCGAGAAGGGCCCGCTATCGATTCCCAATGCCGCGGCCCAGAGCAGCGCGGCGACGAGGGGCGTGCATGCCAGCAGGGGAACTGTCACCGGCCAAAGTTTCGCAGGACGCTCCGCTCAGGCGGAAGTCGGACCGTCCGGGCTACCGGCGTGCTCCAGGACACGG
This sequence comes from uncultured Acidobacteriota bacterium, assembly GCA_963810465.1. Taxonomy (GTDB): domain Bacteria; phylum Actinomycetota; class Acidimicrobiia; order Spongiisociales; family ZC4RG35; genus JARDZU01. The sequence goes on from CAWENM010000003.1 coordinate 265,153, forward strand.
AGACCTCGCTTCTCTCCAAAGCGCGGGGAATCGCCTGGCTCCCAGACCGTCTCCACCCGCCATGCCGGGCCGGGACGAAGAGTCACCACAGTGCCATGACCGGGCTTCTCCTGGTGGAGCCCGCCTAGCGGTGAGCCGATCAGCCGGAGGATCCCGGCCTGGATCGGGTCCTGATGAGAGACGATGACGACATCGCCATGGGGATGCTCCGAGTCGAGCCTCCTCGCCACGGAGGCCATGCGCTCTGCCAATTCCTCGAGGGTCTCAGCGGGGAAGTCAAGGGTCTCTGGGTGCTCGAGGTATGCCTCGAGGTCACCGGGGAAGGTCGCGGGTATGTCCCGCCAGGCATGACCTTTCCAGCGCGCGATCACTTCCCATTCGGTGAGATCGGGGTCGACCTTCACCGGAACTCCGGTTCGGGCGGCTATCTCCTCCGCGGTGCGGAGGGACCGCTCGAGGGGTGAGGACCAGATGGCCACGACCGGCCGGGGGCCCAGATAACGACCCGCCCGCCTCGCTTGCTCCACGCCGTGTGGCGAGAGGCCAAATCCTGGGAGATCGGCGTAAACCAGATGCCCGGGGTTGTCCACTTCGGCGTGGCGAACCAGATGTACCAGTGCAGCCATCCGGTCATTGTTGCCGGTCGTCGGGCAGACCCGAGGTAACTTCACGTGAGGATGTGGTCCGAGCCGATTCTCCATGTGGACCTGGACGCCTTCTTCGTGGAGGCGGAGAGATTGCGAGATGCCGGCCTGATTGGGAAGCCGGTGGCCGTGGGCGGCACCGGGAACCGCGGCGTGATCGCCAGCGCCTCATACGAAGCGCGGGCCTTCGGGGTCCGATCCGCCCAACCGACTTCCACTGCGCTCCGTCTGTGCCGTGATCTGGTCGTGGTGCCCCCATCACATGGGTTTTACGGAGACCTGTCGGCTCGGGTCTTCGAGATGTTCCGTGACTTCACCCCTTACGTCGAGGGTCTGAGCCTCGACGAGGCCTTTCTCGATGTCTCCGGGCTGCGTCGCCATTTCTCGACGCCGATCGAGGTTGCTGTGGCGGTGCGGGAGAGGATCCGGGGCCAACTCGGCCTACCCGCCTCGGTTGGGATCGCCTCGTCCAAGTTCATGGCCAAGCTGGCTTCGGAGGCAGCCAAGCCGGACGGATATCGACACATACCGAAAGAGACCGAGTTGGAATTCCTCCACGCACTCCCCGTGGAGGCACTCTGGGGCGTCGGGCCAGCCACGCTCGCCGGGCTCCAACGCCTCGGTGTGGTGACGATCGGTGATCTCGCCGAGCTTCCTGAGCCCGCCGTGCTCGGGTCGCTGGGCCCGTCCCAGGGCCGGCATCTACTCGATCTGGCCCGGGGCGTCGACCATCGGCCGGTGACACCCGATGTCGAGGCCAAGTCGATCTCGGTCGAGGAGACCTACGACCAGGATCTCGAAGGCGCCGAGGTCATCGAGACTGCCCTGCTCGCTCATTCGCAGAGACTGGCCGACCGTCTTCATCGGTCGGGGCTTGCTGCGCGCACGGTGAGTTTGAAGCTGAGATTTGCCGACTTCATCACCGTCACCCGAAGCATGACATCGGGAAAAGTCATCGACGGGGCACGTGATCTCTATGTGACTGCGATCGAGCTCCTCGGTCAGGTCGAGATCGACCGTCCGGTTCGTCTCCTCGGGCTGGGGGGATCGGGTCTCGAACCGGCCGGTGAGCCGAGGCAGATGCCGATCGGGGCCGAAGGCAACTGGTCCCGAGTCGACGAGGCGGTGGCCGTGGTGCGGGAGCGTTTCGGGGAACATTCTGTTGAGCCAGCCCGTCTTCTTCGCGGGCCTGGTCCCAATCGATGACATCACCGGTGAACTGTCTCCGGCCCGGGTGTATTGTGTCAGAGGGCTGTTATCGGATGTTGAGAGGTTGGCATGGCCCTCGATGATCACGAACAGAAGATCTTGGCGGAGATAGAGCGTCAGTTCTACGAGGAGGATCCGGAGCTGGCTCGCGCCGTCAGGCAGATCGCCAAGCCGTCGCGCATCGGCGTACGGCTCGCCATGCTCGGAGTGGTCGCCGGTCTCGCCATCGTCATTGGCTTCTTCGCGTCGAACACAGTGGTCGCTTTCCTCGGCTTCGGGCTGCTCGTCGGCTCGGCGGTCGCCCTGGTGACCGGGCTCCGGTCACGGGCCTGGCGCTCGACTGACATCGAGCCGCAGGATGAAGAGCCCGGCCCCGGCTGGCAGGATCCCTTTCGCCGCGACTGATTCCGAGCGGCTAATGTACCCGGCCCTGGCGGTGGTCTCGGGAGGTTCCACCACTTGAGGAGGAGAGCGTTGGCCTATGACTCTGGGCCAGTGCAGTTGGTATTAGGAAGGGACGCGTGGACCAGTCATTCACAGCCGAGCAGGCATGCCGGCTGACGAACTGCACTCATCATCAACTTCGATATTGGGATCGTGTAGGACTGGTCAAACCCTCGGTGCAGACGACTGGTGGCAGACCCGGGGTACGTCGGCTCTACTCGTTCCGTGATCTCGTCGCACTGAGAGTCGTTCGCAGCCTGCTGGACAATGGCATGTCGCTGCAACGGGTCAGACGAGCCTGGGACTATCTGCGCCGGGAGGGCGAGATGGACGACCACCTCGCCGAGGTCAAGCTCGTCACCGATGGCCAGACCATTTTTCACGTCGGCTCCGACGAGGGGGAGTTGATGGACGCTCTCCGCACCGGCCAACTCGCCTTTTTCGTCGCAATCGACGAGATCACCCGCGAGGTCGAGGAGGACGTCTCCCGGTTCGAGCTCGATCGGAGCCGCTTTCTCGACATGCTCCGTCGCGTCGAGGACGACATCAGCGAAGAGCGGGCCGCCGGCTCCTGATCCCGGTCGGGGCTGCGGGCCGGGTGGCGATCGAATGGGCCGTGGGTTGCCGTGATGGCAACCCGGTGCTCAACAGATTTTGTGTGCCCTACTCCCTGGGAATCAGTGACTTAGGGTTGAGGGAGGCAAGGGCCCGATCGCGACCCTCGAAATTCCGCTTGATCCAGGTTTCCACGTGAGTCAGGTCTGATACGTGCCCGAGACCCTGGCGATCCCCATAGACCGTGGCCGAATACGACGAGGCGAGTGGGACCAGAGATCGATCGGTGGCATGGGCGAATTCGAGCGGGGTCTGATGGGAGGGGACTGGTGTGCCGAGGTCGGCGAGACGATCGACTATCTCGTCCCAGGCGGCAGTGATGTCACCCTCGTGCAACCGCTTGATCCGTCTCCTCCGTCGGAACGCTTTCAGCATCGGGACCAGCGCCAGGAGACCGGCGAGAACAGGCAATACCACCCATACCCACGTGAATCGGAGGCCGGCGTTGGCGCCGGAACTGGGGCCGATGGCCCCTCCACCCTCTTCGAACTGGCCCTCGAACGGCAAAGGCTCGCCGAGGGTGATCGCGCCTTCCCCGCCCTCAGGCAGATACGGCGCGGGGTCGAACTCGGCGGTGACGCTTTCGGGCAGCGTGCCATCGGCTCGGGGCGTTGGGTCGAAGCGCACCCAGCCGAACCCGTCCATCCACATCTCGACCCAGGCATGGGCGTTGTTGTCGCGGACCACGATCATTTCGGTGCCGTCATCCTGTTGCTCCACGCTGCCCGGGGTGAAGCCCCAAACCACCCGGCTCGGAATGCCCACGACGCGGCCGAGGTAGGCCATGGCGGCGGCGAACTGCTCGCAATAGCCCGTCCGGTAATTGAGGCTCTCCGGATCGGTGAGCCACGCCTCGAGGTCGAGTGTGCCGTGCCCGGTCGAGACTTCTGTCGAGTAGGTGAAATCGCCGCTCTCCCGGAACCAGCGCTCGAGTAGCCAGGCTGCTTCGAAAGGAGTCGAGGCACCCGCAGTCTGACGTCTTGCCTCCTGCCCCAGCGCCCTGGGGACTTCCTCGGTCAAATCGACGAATCTGTCGATGTCGGACGGCTGGTCTACGTCACCGGGTGGCTCACCTGGCTGGAGCGAGGTCGCGCCGGCCTCGGCCGCATTGGCGAACAACGGACTGAGAAGGCCTCCGGAGACGGTGGCGAGAGCGCCGAGATCCGCGTCCTGGAGAGGGAGGATCGACTGTGCCTCGTACTCGTCGCCTTCGTCCAGCTCTGCCTGGTAGATCGCCGAGCCGTCGGGAGTGATCTGGAACGCGCTGACGTTCACCGAGTCCGAGCGGAAGAACTGGCCTACACCGACGGTGGGCAGGACCTGAGACCTGAGGGCGGCGATCCGGACCCTCTGAGTGACCTCCTGGCTCGTTCCCCGGTAGGCGTGCTCCGGGTCGCCGCCACCGATCCCAGGCTCATAGAAGTCCGCCCGGTTGGCGGTGGGGCGCCACGCCTCCCCGTCGAAGAAGTCGAGACTCTCCATCCGCCAGTAGATCTCCTCGGCGGGTGGAGCGTTCGGATCGAGGGTGGCCCTGAAGACCACGGCATTCGTCCGCCGGATGATGCTCTGGCGCAGGTCGGCGAGGCGATCGAACGTGACGCCGCCGAAACCCGGTCCATAGCCGCCGCCATAACGCCAGCTGACGTTCCCTGTCGCAGGGACCAGCGAGGAGGCAGTGTCGGCGACGAACAGCGCACCTCCCGCGACCAGGGCGGCCAGGATCAGAGCCATGCCGCCGGCCCGCCGTGCAAGTGGCCGGCCTTCGACATCACGGACCCTGCCGGCATCCTGTCGTCGCTCGATCCCGATCGATGCCAAGGCCAGTGCAATCACGATGGCGACGGCCCCCAGCCAGATCGGCCCACCCGGTATCCGGTCCATCACCGCGAACTGCAGGTACAGGCCCAGTGAGGGGGCGATCATCGCAATCGATGGACCTGCGGTCGCTCCCCAGACGTATAGAGCTCCGGTGATCCACATCAGTACCGCAAGGACCGCTACGACACCGGAGGTCGGGAACACCGGAGCCACACCGAATCGGACCAAATCCAGGGTCTGGCTCAGCTCGTCACCCAGCGCACCGAGGGTGCCCAGTGTGGGCACAAAGCCCAACAGGAGCGTGTCCGGGACGGCGATGCGGAGGAACAGGGCGAGTCCGGCCACGACGAATACGGCCATGGCGACCCTCTTGTTGTTGACGGTCTGACCGAGCAGCCACCAGATCACCCCGCCGAGGAAGACGGAGGCGAGCATGATGAGCTGCCAGTCGGGTGCCTCGGGACCTGTGTCGAGAAGCCGCCCGAGTCGGACGAGCATCAACACGAAGGCGGCGGCGCCCGCTAGCCGACCGAGGCCGTTGTCCATGAGCTCCTCATTGCGATCATCCAGGCAGGTGCCCAGGCCTGGTCGGGTGCGACCGACACTGTCGTGACTCCCATACGGTGAAATCCGACCACGGTCTGGGATGTCGAGGCCGACGCAGTCATCAGGACGGTCGTCGGGAAGTCGCCCGCCAGTAGTTGCTGAACACCCAGGAGGGGCCGGTCGGCTACCCCGGTGACGATGACAAGGGCGCCACCGCCACCCTTCTGCCGGATCCTCCCGGCCACCGCTTCGATGTCGATCGCTGGGTCGGGTTGCACCAGCGCCAGACGCTCCATCGCCGAGGAGTAGCGGGCGGCGTCGATGGCCTCCGCATCGCCGGCCCAGAGGTCCGCGTCGAATCCTGACCCGACGAGATGTGTGACGACCGTGGCCGCTCCTGAGACCGCTTTCTCGAACGCGTCCTGTGACTCGTAGCTGGTGCTGCGCACATCGAGAAGTACCAGGGCGCGGGATTGCCACGGGGTCTCGAGCTGACGGATCATCAACTCATCGGTTCGAGCCGATGATGGCCAATGGACCCGTCGCAGGTCGTCGCCTTGTTGATACTCACGCAATGTGTAGAAGTCCTCGCCTCCGCGCTGGGCGTGCTCGGGGCGGGACGCCTGCATGGCCGGGTCCTGGCCCCGGACAATCGGGAACCCGCTCAGCTCCTCGACGGCGGGATAGACCACGATCCGGTCCGCCGGGCCGGTCAGCTCGCTCGTCTCCGCCAGACCGAGAGGATCGCTCACCCGCGCCATCGTCGGCCCGACCCGGTAGACGCCACGAGGACGGCAGGTGACCCGATAGGTGGCCGTCGCCGACTCCTTTGCCTTGAGCCGCGCCACTTCGAACACGGCCACACCGAGACGGTTCACGTCGTCTTCGATGGAGAGACGGCTGAGACTGTGTCGCGCGGTGTTCTCGATCAGCAGCGTCACGGTCGTGGTCTCGCCGTCGTGAACCGTGGACGAGCCGAGTCTCCGGCTCACCTCGAGGCTTGGCCGACGTCTCCGCACCTGGATCAGGGCTACGGCCTGGGCCAGGAGGAGGAACACGCCGGTGAGGAGCAATTCGACCTCACCGAGGGCATACCAGAGGACGAGAAGGGCAAGACCGGCCCCCGACAGGGCCCAGCCTCGCAGTGTCGGCATCAGGTGGCGATCCGGGAGGTGGTGCCCGGCACCCTCAGCCTGTTCATCAGGTCTTCGATGACGTCGGGGAGGGTCTCGCCACGCATCTGGGCCTCGGGCCGCAGGGCCATGCGATGCTCCAACACCGGGTGGGCCAGCAGCTTGATGTCGTCGGGCGTGACGTACTCCCTGCCCTGAGAGGCGGCTCGCGCCCTCGACAGCCGTTGGAGGAACAGCGCCGACCGTGGCGATGCTCCGAGCAGGACATCCGGATGCTGGCGGGTTCCGTCGACCAGGTCGATGATGTAGGTCTTGACCGACGAGGAGACCGTCACCTCACGGGCCACCACAACGAGCTCTTCGATCTCCTCGACGGAGACCACGGGCTCCAGGTCGAGGAAGGTCGAGCGAACCCCGTGTGTGTCGAGAATCTCGAGCTCTTTCTGCCGACTCGGATACCCGATGACCACCCTCATCATGAACCTGTCCAGCTGGGACTCGGGTAGGGGATAGGTCCCCTCGTGCTCCAGAGGGTTCTGGGTGGCCATGACCATGAAGGGAACGGCAGGGGGCGGGTCACACCGTCGGAGGTGACCTGGCGCTCCTCCATCGCCTCGAGGAGGGCGGATTGTGTCTTCGGGCTCGCCCGGTTGATCTCGTCCCCAACCACGATGTTGGCGAAGATCGGGCCGGGTTTGAACTCGAATTCGTTGCGGTTGCGGTCCCAGACGGACACGCCGGTGACGTCGGAGGGGAGGAGGTCCGGTGTGAATTGGACTCGTTGGAACTCGCTGTGGATGGAGCGGGCAACGGATTTGGCCAACTGCGTCTTCCCGACCCCGGGAACGTCTTCGACCAGGACGTGCCCCTCGGCCACCAGGGCGAGCAGCACCAGCTCGACCACATCCCGCTTCCCCTGAATGACCTTCTCGACGTTGGTGGCGATCAGGTCGAATCGTCTCGAGAACGCTTCGATTTGCTGGGCGGATACCACGGCCATTGACCCTCCCGACTCGCTTTTGTGGCTTCGACTCTACTGAGAGACGCTTTTATACGTAGCTAGAGTTCCCATGGGAGTGTCCGACCGATCCGTGAAGAGTGGGCCCGGACTGGGCAGGGGTCTGTTTGCCTTGGCTGGCAGGCCCATTTTGCTGTGGGAAGCGATGCGTGCCGCAGTCGCGATGAGACGTCGGCATGGTGCCCTTCCCTCCCGCGTGTACCTCGACTGGCGGATGCACACGGCATATGGCCAGGGCACGAGGGAACCTCGACCTGAGGATCTGGCGTCATATCTCTCGTGGCGACGGAGAATGCGGGCGATCTCATGAAAGAAAAACTTGTCGAACGGCTCCAGGACATACCCGGCGTCGAGTCCGTGTCGTTGGACATCGAGGAACTCGAATCGGGGATCAAGGTCAAGCTCGACGAGGACGCCGATGAGGCCCAGGTCCTCGAGTCGGTCCGCGCCCTCCTGGTCGCCTATGGAGTGAGATCTCTCGAGCATTCCGACCTCGAGATAGGAAATCGTCTCTCCCAGGCCAGGGCAGCTCTCGGAGTGGACGTCCGAATCTCACAAGTGAAAGGCGGGGCCAGGGTGGAGGTCATCGGCACCGCCGTGCGCTCGTTCCGCCTGGTGCCCTCCACGCCGATGGCGATCGCTCAGGGCATGTGCGACGCCTGGTGTCAGGTTCTGGGGCGCATACCGTTGGAGATCACGAGAGTCACACTTTCCCCGGATGAGGGAACGCTCACGGTCGTCGCCACCAACGGGACTCAGGAGCGGACCGGCCACGCCGACATCGAGGGTGGCTGGACCCTGGCGCTGCCGTTGGCGGTGGGTCGTGCGATCGGGGTCGTTGAGCCTGATTCTGAGGCGGGGGAGTCGGGTTTGGCCCACACCGATTGGTAACGTCACCAGTCAGGAACAGCGTTTCTAATGGCACGGGTCCTTGTATTGAACGCCAGCTACGAGCCGCTCTCGGTGGTGACCACACGCCGGGCGGTCGTCCTCGTCCTCAACCAGAAGGCCAGCGTCGTCGTGGGGAAAGACGAGACGTGGAGCTCTGAGAGCGCCTCGATCGAAGTTCCCTCTGTGGTGCGTCTGACTCGATACGTGAAGGTTCCGTATCGCCGCGCCGCCCCCGTCACCCGACGTGCCGTCTTCGGGCGTGACGGCCATCGCTGCCAATACTGCGGAGGGCCGGCCGAGTCCCTCGACCATGTGCTGCCCCGATCACGCGGTGGAGACCACAGCTGGGAGAACGTCGTCGCATGTTGTCGCCCTTGCAACATCTCCAAGGGGGATCGTCTCCCGAAAGAAGCCGGGCTCCGGCTGAGCAACAAGCCGGGCCCGCCACGACGGTATGCGTGGATCTACGCCTCCACCGGCTATCAGGTCGACCCGGCCTGGCATCCCTATCTCGAAGTCGCGTAGCCGTCTGATCGTGCCCCGGCTTCGCCCAGTGTCGGTGACCGACGCAGAGCAGATAGCCGCCATCTACGAGCCGTTGGTCCTGAGGACTGCCGTCTCCTTCGAATTGGATCCACCGGGGCCGGAGGAGATGGCGAGTCGAATCCAATCGGTCACCGCTAGTCATCCCTGGCTGGTCAGCGAGGAGAGCGGGGTGGTCCTCGCCTACGCCTATGCCACCGCGTTCCGCGGGCGCCCCGCCTACAGGTGGTCTGTCGAGACCACTGTGTACGTGAGCGAAGACCATCGTGGGCGTGGAATCGGCGGAGATGTGTACCGGGGTCTTCTGGACCTCTCCACCCTCTGGGGCTTCGCCAACGCATATGCAGGGATCGCATTGCCCAATCCGGGCAGCGAAGCCCTGCATGCCTCGCTCGGGTTCACCTCGATCGGGGTCTTCCCCAGGGCCGGGCACAAGATGGCGCAGTGGCACGACGTGGGCTGGTGGCACCGCCCACTGGCCTCGAGCGACCCGCCCCAGGAGCCGGCGCCTCCTGGCGAGGATCAGGTTCTCGCCCTCCTCACCCGCTGAATCCGTCCGTATTTTCCTCACTTTTCGTCTTCTCCAGGTGTCTCGGTGTGGCAGTGATGGCATCGGGTGGGGCAAAAGGTTGACAAGTGGGGCGAAGTGGGCCATAGTGGCAGACACGGCCCATGAGAAGTGGGGTCAGTGACATGAGGACGGACGGAGAAGCAAAGCAGTGTTCCTTGGCGAGTACTTCCACAGTCTCGACGGGAAGAGCCGGGTGGTCATGCCCTCCGGTTTTCGCCGTGATCTCGAAGACGGTTGTGTCGTCACCAAAGGCCAGGACCGTCAGCTCGTCCTCTTCCCGTCCGGTGAGTTCGAGGCGAGGGCGGCGGAGGTGACCGGCATGCAGCAGAACCGCTCCGGACGGCGCTTCTCTCGCACGGTCTTCTCAGGTGCTGATCTCCAGACGCTCGACAAGTCGGGCCGGGTGCTGATCAAGCCCGACCTGAGGGACTTCGCAGATCTGGAGACTGGCACAGAGATCGCGGTGATCGGTGTCTACGACCACGTGGAGCTGTGGAACAAGACGCTCTTCCTCGAGGACCGCGCCGCAGGTGATCAGAGCTACCTGGAGGAGGACGAGTAACGACAGCACGTGCGTGGCTGGTTCATCGCCAGCCCCCCGGAACCAATGGAAGGCCCCTGACTCCGCCCGCTTCCTATTGGTACCAGCGCCCGGGGGGCTGGCAATGAGCCAGAACCGGGACAACGACGACCGGGACTACCACCGGCCGGTTCTGGAGCATGAGGTGGCTGGGCTGCTGGCCCCGGTGCTGCCGGGTGTCGTGGTGGACGCGACATTCGGTGGTGGGGGACACACCCGCCGGTTGCTGGATGAGTTCGGAGAGAGCGTGAAAATTGTGGCGATAGATCGCGACCCTGCGGCACTGGCCAATGCCAGAGACCTCGGCGTGCCCGCGGCCCAGGGCAACTTCTCCGATCTCGGGGACCTCGTCGCCTCGGTGACCCAAGAGCCAGTGGCCGGTGTCCTCTTCGATTTCGGGGTCTCGTCCCATCAGCTCGATGAGCCCGACCGGGGTTTCTCATATCGCCACGACGGGCCGCTCGACATGCGGATGGGCCCCGATGCGGCGTACACGGCTTCGGAGGTGGTCAACGAATGGCCTGAGGACCGTCTCGCCGATGTCATCCGTCGTTTTGGGGAGGAGCCCCTGGCGCGGCGTGTCGCCCATGCCATCGTCGAAGGGCGCCCCTATCAGTCGACGAGCCAGCTATCCACCGTCGTAGCCGCGGCGATCCCCGCGGCGCGCCGTCGGGCGGGGCATCCCGCCCGACGGACCTTTCAGGCGATCCGGATCGCTGTCAACGGTGAGCTCGACGCCATATCGAGTGGTCTCGACCGGGCCATCGAGTTGGTGAAGCCGCAGGGGCGGATCCTGGCCATCTCGTATCACTCACTGGAGGACCGGCTCGTCAAGCGTCGGTTCACGAAGGGCGCCACCGGCTGCACGTGCCCGCCCGAGCTCCCGGTGTGCGGGTGCGGGAACAGCGCCGAACTGCGGATCCTGACCCGAAAAGGAATACGAGCGTCCGCTGCCGAGGTCGAGGCCAACAATCGTGCCCGCTCGGCGGTTCTGCGGGCTGCCGAGAAGGTGGCGGCGTGACTGCAGCGCGCCCGCTCAAGCAGTCGGCGCCACGGCAGGGCATGCGTGTCCTCCGGGGCCGCAAGCAGCTCAGGCGACCGGCCCTCGCCCCATGGATGATGATGGTTCTGATCGGCGTAGCCGCCTTCCTGGGCCTTGGCTTCGCCAGGACGTCGCTGGACCGATCGGCGTTCGAGCTCGATCGTCTCGATCGTGCCATTGCCGAGCAGGAGGCTCTCAACGAGCAACTGCGGCTCGAGATCGCCCGCATGGAGAATCCGGCGCGCATCGCGCCACTGGCCGAGGAGCTCGGGCTGATGATCCCGGGCGACACCAGGCAGCTCCTGGTGGATCTGGGAGGTCCGGCGGTGGCCTCCGTCGATGAGGGAGATACGCAATGAGGACCCGACGGCGCGCTGGAGCCGGGCTCCCGGAGGGAACAGGTCGTTCCCGACCACCGGGGTCTCGGCCGGGGACTTAGCCGTGGCTGCCGGCAAGGCCGCCACCAGACCCGACCGATCACGGGCACGGGTTTCCCTGATCGGGCTCTCATTGGTGATCGCTCTTCTGGGTCTCGCCTTCCGACTCTTCCAGGTTCAGGTCGTCCAGGCGGCCGATCTGGCGGGCCAGGGCCTGGATCAGCGTCTCGTGACCCGGGACCTGGCCCCGCAGCGGGGCAAGGTCTACGACCGAAACGGGGAATTGCTGGCGATGACGGTGGAGGCGCAGAGCATCTGGGCCAATCCCACCCAGATCGAGGAGCCGCTCTGGGTGGCACAGCAGGTGGGTGGGCTCCTCGGCGTCGACTCCCAGGAGCTGCTCACCAGACTCGAGTCAGATCGCGAGTTCGTGTATCTGAAGCGTCAGGTGGAGCCTGGAGTCGCCGAGCAAATCGCCGCACTCGAAGTCAGGGGCATCTACGCCCACCCGGAGTCGACTCGCATCTACCCGGCCGGGGCAGTCGCCTCCCACGTGACCGGCTTCGTCGACATCGACGGGAACGGCCAGGAGGGCCTCGAATACATGTACGACGAGGCGCTGCGCGGGGTCCCGGGCAAGGCCGTCTTCGAGCGCGACCTGGAAGGTCGGATCATCCCCCAGGGCATCAGCGACATCGTCCCTGCCGTTCCTGGCACCGACCTGAACACCACCATCGACCTACCCCTGCAATACCAGGCACAGCAGGCGTGTCTCTCTGCGGTCGACCGCACCGATGCCGAGTCGTGCTGGGTAGTGGTCCTCGACGTCGAATCAGGGGGGGTCCTGGCTCTGGCCGGCGCCCCGGTGTTCGACCCGCAGACCCGCCAGACGGTCGACGAAGACTGTGACCCGGCGCTCGACCCGACATGTCACGCGTTCAGGAACTTCATCGTCCGGGGCGTTTACGAGCCCGGGTCGACCCAGAAGCTGATCACGGTGGCAGCGGCCATCGAAGAGGGTGAGGTGAAAGCCGGGACCGTGATCCCCGGGGTCGCCGATCTCCTGGAACTGCGCCCGGACGCCTGTCGTTCGGCGGATGACGACCTATTCGGCTGCTACCGCGATTTCGAGGAGCACGAGACGGCCAACATGAGCGTGGCGGAGATATTCACCAAGTCCTCGAACGTCGGCACGATCCTGGTTGCAGAGAAGCTGGGGCAGGACCGGCTCATCTCCTACATCGAGCGGTTCGGCCTTGGTTCCCAAACCGGTGTCGACTACTCCGTCGAGGCGCCCGGGACATTGAACTTCGAGGCCGGCTGTGAGACATGCTGGGCTTCGGCTGCGATCGGTTACTCGGTGGCCGCCACACCGCTCCAGATGGCCGCGGCCTATGGCGCCATCGGCAACGACGGCATCTGGACGGCGCCACACATCGTCGCCTCCACGACCGACGTAGATGGCAATCAGGAAGTGGCGGGGCTGGAGACGAAGCGGGTCGTATCCCAGGAGACGGCGGTCCTCATGCAAGAGCTGCTGGCCAATGTGGTCGATGAGGGCACCGGACAAGCCGCGACGGTGGCGGGCTACCAGGTTGGGGGGAAGACCGGAACCGCCAACAAGCTGGGAGAGGACGGTCGGTACACCGAGGTGACACGTGCGTCTTTCGTGGGCATGGCGCCGATGAGTGACCCGAAGGTCGTCGTGGCGGTCCTCATCGACGCTCCCTCTTACCAGTACCGGACAGGTGGGGCGGCCGCGGCGCCTGTGTTCGCTCAGGTGATGGAGCAGGCTCTACACCGATTGGGGGTGCCCCCCGATGCCGGCGCCGGGTAGCACCGTGGGTGACGCATCGGGCCGCGTCGGTGGCCTCGTCGTCGGCGATCCTGAGATCTGGCTCGGCGATGTGACCCATGATTCGACGTTGGCCGGCCCCGACGTCCTGTTCGTTGCGGTCCAGGGCTCGACGCACGACGGGCACGACTTTGTCGGCTCGGCGGTGAATGCCGGGTCTCCTGCTGTGGCGGTCGAGACACTTCAGGACAATCCGGTGACACAGATCGTGGTCGGCGACACCCGCGCCGCCATGGGCCCGATGGCAGCCCGGGTCCACGGCGACCCGTCCACTGAGGTGGACGTCGTCGGGGTCACCGGGACCAATGGCAAGACAACGGTCACTCACTACCTCGAATCGCTGCTCACCTCGGCCGGTCGTGTCGTCGGCTTGATCGGGACTGTGGAGACGCGAGTGGGGGCGACAGCTCTGCCCTCGGTGCGGACCACACCGGAGGCCACCGATTTCCAGCGTCTCCTTGCCGAGATGAGACGGCTCGACGCAGGTGTGGTCGCGGCTGAGATCTCGTCCCATGCCCTCGAGATGAGCCGCGTTGCCGGCACCCGGTTCGAGGTTGCGGCCTTCACCAACCTGTCCCAGGACCATCTCGACTTCCACGGTTCCATGGAGTCATACCGACGTGCCAAGGAGCGGCTTTTCCGAGAGTACGACGTCGGGACGGCAGTCCTCAATGTCGACGACCCCGTTGGCGCCGCCATCTCCTCGTGGGTCGGAGCGCCGGTGATCAGGGTCGGCCGGGACGGCGAAGTTCGCGCCGAAAACGTCGAAACCTCCTTTCTCGGGACTCGTTTCGATCTGGTCACTGAAAACGGGACGGTCACGGTGACCTCCGATCTCATCGGCGCGTTCAACGTGGAGAACGCCCTGGTGGCGGTGGGCTGCTCCCTGGCCATCGGGTTGGACCTCGATGAGATCTCCGGTGGGTTGGCCCGTCTTGGAGGCGTGCCCGGTCGATTCGAGCAGGTATCCGGGAGTGGGCCGGTCCATGTCATCGTCGACTACGCCCACACCCCTGACGGGGTCGCGGAGGCCATTTCGGTCGCTCGATCGATTGCGACGGGGAGGGTGATCGCCGTGGTCGGGGCAGGCGGCGACCGTGACCGGGAAAAACGGCCGTTGATGGGCCGGGCAGCGACCGGGGCCGATCTGGCCATTCTGACCAGCGACAACCCGCGTTCCGAGGACCCTGATGAGATCCTCTCCGAAGTGGCCGGGGGGGCCTCGGGGCCGTGGGTCATCGTCGAAGTGGACAGGCGCCGGGCCATCGAATCGGCCATCGCGGCGGCAGAGAAGGGCGACGTGGTCCTGATCCTCGGGAAGGGGCACGAGACGGGCCAGGAGATCGGGGGCCACGTGCTCCCGTTCGACGATCGACAAGTCGCCAGAGAGATCCTGTCCTCGAGGTCCGGGTCCGCCGATTTCGACCCTGATTCAGGGAGCATGACGGCGTGATACCGCTGCTGACCGCCGCCGCAGTCGGGCTGGTCGTCTCGATTTTCGGCACGCCCTATGCCATTCGCTTCTTCAGACGTCGCGAGATCGGGCAGTTCATCCAGGAAGAGATCGCCGGGATGCACGGCCACAAGCAGGGGACCCCGACCATGGGCGGCGTCGTATTCGTAGCCGCCGCCATAATCGGGTACCTCGTCTCGCACGTCCGCCTCGTCGCCCCGGCTGGCGGCATCAGGCTCGAATTCACCCCGTTGAGCGATGGTGGGCTGCTCACTGTCTTCGCACTGGCCGGTATGGCGGTGGTGGGCTTCCTGGACGACTGGATCAAGTACTCGAACAAGCGGAGCCTCGGGCTGTCCAAATCGGCCAAGTTCGGAGGTCAGCTGGCGATTGCGGCCCTATTCGCCTGGGGCGCGACCGAAGCCGGCGTGGTCACCGAGATCTCATTCGTGAGACCGCTGGGCATCGATCTCGGCGCATTCTTCGTGATCTGGGTCCTCCTCATGCTGACCGGATGGGCAAATGGCGTGAATCTGGCCGATGGCATGGATGGCCTGGCCGGAGGATCATCCGCCCTGGTCGTTGCCTCCTACACGGTCATCGCCTTCTGGCAGTTTCGTAACCCCGAGGTCTACGAGTCGGTCGACCCCCTCGAGCTGGCCATCATCTCGGCAGCGATGTTCGGGGCCATCCTCGGCTTTCTCTGGTGGAACGCGCCGCCGGCCAAGATCATCATGGGAGATGTCGGCTCACAGGGCATCGGTGGGCTCCTCGCTGCCCTGGCACTGCTCACCAACACCAGTCTGCTCCTGGTCGTGCTGGGAGCCATTTTCGTGGCGGAGACGGCATCGGTGATCCTCCAGGTCGCCAGCTTCAAGATCTTCGGGAAGCGGATCTTTCGCATGTCGCCGATCCACTACCACTTCGACCTGGGTGGCTGGCCCGAGACCACCGTGGTGATCCGGTTCTGGATCCTGACCGGTTTCGGTGTCGCCCTCGGGCTCGGGTTCTTCTACGGCGACTTCCTCCGGCTCGAGGACTTGCTGTGACCCGGGTACTCGTCCTCGGGGCCGGGGTCTCCGGCCTGGCGGCCGCCGCCCTCGCCCGGGACCGGGACATGCCGGTGACGATCTACACCCGGGATCAGCCCGAGATCGCTCTCGAAAAAGGCTTCCCGGTGGCCAGCGGCGGATGGGACCCGGTCTTGCTCACCGGCATCGACCTCGTCGTCACCAGCCCGGGATTCCCCGAACGTGCCCTACCCATCGTGGAGGCACTGGAATGGGGCATCCCGGTATGGAGCGAGGTCGAGTTTGCCTGGAGGCATCTCGATGTCCCGGTGGCGGCCGTCACCGGGACGAACGGGAAGACGACGGTCACCGAGGCCACTTCTGCCATGCTCGAGGCTTCGGGCATCGATGCTCCAGCGGCTGGCAATATCGGATCCGCCCTCTCAGAGCACGTCGACCGCGGTCACAAAGCTGTGGTAGTCGAGGTGTCCAGCTTCCAGCTTCGCTTCTGCGAGGAGTTTCACCCGACGGCGGCCGCCATCACCAATGTCGCCGTCGACCATCTCGACTGGCACGGATCGGAGCACTCGTATCGGGCAGCCAAAGCGAAGATATTCATGAACCAGACCGATGAGGATCTCCTGGTGTTCGATGCCGACGACGAAGGGGCCTCGTCGCTGGTCTCAGGGGCGCGGAGTGAGCTGTTCCCGGTTTCGGGAAGGCATCTCCCGTCTGGCGGTGGTGGCGTCGACGACGACCGTCTGGTCATCGGCGAGCTGACCATCTCGATTGGCGACCTGGTGTCCGATGACCCGACTCACCTGGTCAACATTGCGTCGGCCTCGGCCCTCGCCTTGCGCATGGGGGCGACTGCCGATGGAGTGACCAGGGCGGCCAGGTCCTTCGCGCCCGGGCCCCACAGGAGATCGCTGGTTGCCAGAACTGGCGGCGTCACCTGGATCGACGACTCGAAGGCGACGAACACCCACGCTGCCCTCAGCTCGATCAGAGCCCACGACTCGGTGGTTCTCATCGCCGGAGGTTTGGCCAAAGGCATGGATGTGGCTCCGATTGCCCGAGAGCCGAATGTGCGATACCTGCTCGGCATCGGCGAGGCCGGTCCCGATCTGGCGGCGGCCGCAGGGGAGCGGGGCCGCGAGGCAGGCACTCTCGAGCGCGCCGTCGAGTTGGCGGCGGAACTGGCGGAGCCGGGGGACACTGTGCTTCTCGCTCCGGGCTGCGCCAGCTTCGACCAGTTCTCCTCTTACGCCGAGCGAGGCGACAGATTCGCTGCCCTCGTCCGATCGATCACGGATGAGGCAAGGTCCGGATGACGGCGAACGTGACATCGATTGCGAAGGTTCGGGCCGCCGCCCGAAGCCGCGCCGAGCGGCTCAAGATGAACAATCGCACCGCCACGGCGCTGCTTGTCCTGGCGGTGGTTCTGATCGTGATCGGCCTGGGCGCCACCCAGTCGGCGTCTTCTGTGGTGGCTATCGACCAGTCCGAGGACCGGTTCTATTTCTTCAAGCGGCAGTTGGTCGGGGTCGGCATCGGGACCGTGGCTCTCCTGATCACCAGCCGGATCCCGTACCGGGTCTACCGCAGACTCGCCCTGCCCGGGTTCTTCGTCACTGTGGCGCTGTTGATCGCGGTGCTCGCGGTCGGTCCGGTCATCGGCGGCTCCCAACGCTGGCTGCCGATCGCGGGCTTCAGCTTCCAGCCATCCGAGGTGGCCAAAGTGGCCATCGTCCTGGTATTGGCCCATCTCTTCGAGAAGAAGCACCGGCTCCTCACCCGCTTCGGCCATTTCCTTGTCCCGGTGGTGTTCACGGTCGGCGTGCTCGGTGGCCTGGTGATCCTCCAGCCCGACCTGGGAACGACGATCATCATCGGAGCTGCAGCGATGGCGGTGATCATGGCCAGCGACACACCGCTGAGGTACGTACTGGTCCTGACCGTCCTGGTTGTCCTTGCCGCATGGGTCCTCGCATTCGGCGACGAGTATCGGGTGGATCGCATCGTCGGGTTCCTCGACCCCTGGGGAAACGCCGACGGCGAGGGCTACCAGCTGATACAGGGCTACTACGCCCTGTCCAACGGCGGTCTCTTCGGGGTCGGGTTGGGCGCAAGCCGTGCCCGTTGGTTCTATCTGCCCAATGCCCACACGGACTTCATCTTCGCCATCATCGGGGAAGAGACCGGGCTGATCGGGGGGCTGACGGTCATCGGCCTCTATATCGTCCTGGCACTGGCAGGGTGGATGGTCGCGATCAGGGCCCCGGATCGCTTCGGCAGGATGGTGGCGGCAGGTCTCACCGCCTGGCTCACATTTCAGGCAATCGTCAACATCGGCGGCGTTCTCGGCGTGATGCCGATAACGGGCATCTCGCTCCCGTTCGTCTCATTCGGGAGCACATCGCTGATCGTGTGCATGGCCTCTCTCGGCATCCTCGTCAACATCGCCCAGGCAGGGGTGCAACCCAAGACATGACCTTCCTCATCGCCGCAGCCGGCACCGGTGGCCACGTGTTCCCTGGGCTGGCCGTCGGCGAGGCCCTACTGACCCTTGGGACGCCCAAGGACTCGATCCTCTATGTCGGCGGCGACAGGCTCGAGAAGTCGGTCTATCCAGAGTCGGGATTCCCTTTCCTCCAGGTGGAGGTGAGGGGTCTGCAGCGATCGATCACCACGAGGAACCTGAACCTGCCCCGTGTCGTTTGGCGTGCCCGGGACGTCATCATCGCCGCCATCGAGGAGAGAGATGTGAAGGTGGTGCTCGGAATGGGAGGTTATGTCACCATCCCCGCCGCCCTGGCCGCCCGGAGCTCCGGATCAGCGTTGGTCGTGGCCGAGCAGAACGCCGGCGGTGGTCTGGCCAATCGTGTCGCTTCGCGCTGGGCGGCACGGATATTCACCTCCTTCCCCGACACAGACGGCCTCGAGAGAGGGGAGTGGGTAGGCAACCCGGTCCGTGCCTCCTTGGCCAACCTGAATCGGGAGCAGACGAGACCGGAGGCTCTGGCCCATTACGGGCTCGATCCGGGATACCCGGTCCTCGGGGCCGTTGGCGGCTCGCTGGGGGCGGGATTGATCAATGGAGCGGTCGGGGATCTGGTCGAGAACTGGGAGGGGAGACGGATCCAGGTCTTGCATCTCACCGGCGAGGGCAACCTGGACCCGGATCAGAGGCCATCCGACTCGGTGCTCTGGGTACAACGCCCGTTCGAGAGGCGGATGGAGCTGTTCTACGCCGCCTGTGACCTGGTGGTGGCTCGGGCCGGGGGAGGAGTCGCCGAGCTGACCGTGACCTCGACCCCGTCGATCCTCATCCCCGGCGAGTTCGGCTCCTCAGGTCATCAGGCCGCAAACGCTGCCTTCTTACACGAGGCGGGTGCAGCAGAGGTTCTCGCTCAGGACCGCCTCGACCTGCTACCGGGCCTCGTCGCGGAGATCCTGCTGTCACCGGACCGGCTCGGGGCGATGAGGATCGGCGCCAGGAGCATCGCCAAACCCGACGGGGCGATCACAATCGCCGGTGCCATGCGGGATTTGTTGACATGAGACTCGACTATCGCCATATCCACCTGGTCGGGGCGGGAGGCGCCGGCATGAGCGCAATCGCCAAGGTGCTGGCCGGCATGGGCCACGTGGTCTCCGGTTCCGACCAGCGAGGTGGATCGACCCTGGACAGGCTGGAGGACTTCGGTATTGCCACCCATACCGGCCACCACCCGGAGGTGGCTCGCACCGCAGACCTCGTTGTCGCCTCGTCGGCTGTTCCCGAGCAGGACCCCGAGCTGATCGCCGCGGCCGACGCCGGGGTGCCGTTGTGGCGTCGCCCCGACCTCCTCGCCGCTCTCACCGAGGGGATCACGACGATCGGCGCCACCGGCACGCACGGAAAGACCACGACGACGGCGCTGCTCGTCTCAGCATTGAGGGCCCTTGGGGAGGATCCGAGTTTCATCGTTGGCGGGGATCTCGTCGACTGGAACACCAACGGCCATTTCGGTGCGACGCCCCTTCTTGTCGTTGAGGCCGATGAGGCCTTTCGCACGTTTGAGAGACTGCGTCTCTCCGGGCTGATCGTCACCAACGTCGAGTCGGAGCACATGGAGCACTTTGGGACCGAGTCCGACCTGGAGGAGGCGTTCGTCACCGTCGCCGAAGGCGTCGACGGGCCTGTTGTCGTCTGCGCCGATGATCCGGGCTCCCGCCAGATCGGGGTACGTACCGGGGCTATCACCTACGGCCTGGACCCTGGGGCGGACTGGCGGATCATCGACCTGACGGGTCACGACGGAGGGACCAGGTTCGAGCTAGTCGGGCCATCGGGGCGTGCGCTTGTCAGTCTCGGACGGCCCGGTGCTCATGTGGCCCTCGATGCGGCAGGCGCCCTCGCGTTGCTCGGCTCGATGGGCCGCGACATCGCGGCTGCCGCCCTCGGCCTGGCCTCGTTCCGGGGCGTCGGTCGGCGATGGGAGCACAGGGGCACCGTGTCCGGTATCACCCTGATCGACGATTATGCCCATCATCCGACCGAGGTGGCGGCCACCGTCGAGGTGGGGAGAACTCTGGCCAAAGGGCGGCTGTGGGCGGTCTTTCAACCGCACCTGTACAGCAGGACGGCGCGATTTCACGAGGAGTTCGGCACGGCGCTCAGCGGTGCGGACGAGGTCGTGATCACAGATGTTTACGGGTCGCGGGAAGATCCCGTCCCCGGTGTCACCGGCGCCCTGGTGGTCGATGCGGCGCGTCGCCACGGCGCCAGCGCCCACTACGTCCCCCATCGACGCGATCTCGCCGACTTCCTCGCGGAGCGTGTCGCTGAAGGGGACCTGGTCCTGACCATGGGGGCGGGAGACATCACTCTCGTCCCCACAGAGCTCGCCATCCGGCTGGCGGAGCGAGAATGAGCTCGTTCGATTCACTCATCGCTTCCGGGATGGTGCGAGAACACGTGCCGCTCGGGCCATACACCACGTACAAGTCGGGTGGCCCTGCTCGTTACCTGGCCGAGGTGGCCGACACCGAGGCACTCGACGATCTCGTCGCCTCGGGGGTGGTCGCCGGCATGCCGGTCCTCGTCCTGGGTCGCGGATCCAATCTGGTGGTAGCCGATTCCGGGTTCGACGGCCTCGTCATCCGCCTCGGACCAGCCTTTGGTGTGGTCGAGGTCGTCGGGACTGCGGTGCACGCCGGCGGCGCCGCACCATTGGCGCAGGTGGCTCGGAGCAGTGTCGATGCCGCACTGACCGGGCTCGAGTTCTTCATCGGTGTCCCCGGATCGGTTGGGGGAGCCGTGCGGCAGAACGCAGGATGCTTCGGGACCGAGACCCGCGATCGTCTACTCGAGGCCTCGATAGTCGATTTGACCGATGGAAAAACGGGCACATTCGGCCCCGACGATCTGGACCTGTCCTATAGGCACTCGAACGTCATCTCAACCCGGGTGGTGGTGCGCGCCGTGTTCCAGGCGTCGCCGGGGGACATCGACGCAGGCCGCGCCGAATTACGCCGCATCACTCGATGGCGGCGCGACAACCAGCCGGGAGGGACCTTCAATGCAGGAAGTGTCTTCAAGAACCCGGTCGGCACCACGGCGGGGGAGATCATCGACTCGCTCGGGCTGAAGAAGATGAGGGTCGGGGATGTAGCCGTGTCGGAGAAACACGCCAACTTCTTCGTCGCCGGGGCGTCGGCCACATCCGAGGACATCAGAAAGTTGGTCGCCGCGGTCAAAGACCGTGTTTTCGAGGAGACCGGCACCATGCTGGAGCCGGAGATCCAGTTCGTCGGATTCGATGATGAAAATTGACCCACGGCTAGCCGAGCGACGACGAGAAGTCGCCGAGGACCGGGCGCGGCGCAAGGTCAGTCGCCTGGTCAAGTTTCTCGTCGCCTTCGGTCTGATCGGAGCCATCGTCTGGTTGTTTCTCTCGCCCCTGCTCAGCGTTCAAGCCGTGACCGCATCGGGCATTGCCGCCAGCTCCGCGGACACGGTCCTGGTCGAGCAAGGTGTGGTCGCGGGCACCCCGCTCATACTGATCCGGGCGGGGAATGTCGAAAGCGCTCTGGAGACAGACCCGTGGGTCCGTGAGTCGGTCGTCGAGCTCGATTGGCCAACCGGTGTCGTCGTGCGGGTCCAGGAGCGGGTGCCCGTCGCCTGGCTGGAGACTGCCGAAGGTTGGGGGCTCTACGCCGTCGACGGCGTCCAATTGGCCACTGCGCCCGATCCCGATCCCTCGATGCCGTGGATCCAACTGGGGGCTGTCCCTGTCGACGAGACCGAATCCTCCCGGGAGGTCCTCGGATCGCTGGAGTTCGCCGCAACCTTGCCCGAAGAGCTCAGAGCCACTGCTCGAGTCCGCACCGAGCAAGGTGGGGAGATCTGGGCCGAGGTAGCCGGGTTCCAGGTGAGACTCGGGCGGGCGGTGGAGATGGGTGCCAAGGCTCTGAGTCTGGCCGCACTGCTCCGCGAGCAGCCCGCCCCGGGCTCGACCTTGACCCTCATCGCCCCGACCCATCCCGCCATCTCCCCACCCTGATCTGACGGGCCTGCACCTGTAGACGTCTAGTTGAGGGTTAGAGATTGCGTCTTTACTTACCTGCCGGCAAACGGTAAACCTCTACTTCAGCTTCCGATATCCACTGGAGGAATTGTCGTGAACTCGTCGAGCGGCGGCTATTTGGCCGTCATCAAAGTCGTAGGGATCGGCGGTGGCGGCGTCAATGCCGTCAATCGCATGGTCGAAGCGGGCATACGCGGTGTCGAGTTCATCGCGTTGAACACCGATGCCCAGGCACTGCTCATGAGCGATGCCGATGTCAAACTCGACATCGGGCGCGAGGTGACCAGAGGTCTGGGCGCAGGCGCCAACCCCGAGATCGGTCGGGCCGCCGCCGAAGAGCACAAGGCGGAGCTCGAGGACGTCCTCAAGGGCTCCGACATGATCTTCATCACCGCCGGGGAGGGTGGTGGCACCGGTACCGGTGGGGCTCCGGTCGTGGCCGAGGTGGCGCGCTCCGTAGGCGCCCTCACCGTTGGTGTGGTGACGCGGCCTTTTGGCTTCGAAGGACGACGTCGCGCCGTCCATGCCGAACAGGGCATCGACGATCTCAAGGACGCGGTCGACACCCTGATCGTCATCCCCAACGACAGATTGCTCGAGGTCGGGGACCCCGAAGCCCCGATCGCCGAGACATTCCGTCTCGCCGATGAGGTCTTGATGAGTGGTGTTGCCGGCATAACCGATCTGATCACAACCCCCGGGCTTATCAATGTGGACTTCGCCGACGTGCGGACCATCATGTCTGACGCCGGGTCTGCGGTGATGGGCATCGGCAGGGCAACCGGTGAGAATCGGGCCAAGCAGGCCGCCGAGAGGGCCATCTCCAGCCCGATGCTGGAGACCTCGATGGAAGGCGCCAAGGGTGTCCTTCTCTCCGTATCCGGTCCCTCCTCGATGACCTTGCATGAGGCCACGGAGGCGGCACGAGTCGTAGCCGACCACGCCGACACCGAGGCGGACATCATCTTCGGGGCGATCGTCGACGACGATCTCGGTGAGGAGATGAAGGTGACCGTGATCGCTGCTGGATTCGAACGGAGACGACAGGGTCGGCCGGCGACAACGCGGCCATCGACCCGGTCTTACTCGGGCTTCGAGGAGGGTGACGACGTCCTCGACATCCCGACCTTCGTGCAAGGGTGAATCGGCCCCCCGGTGTCGACGGGGCGGCCTTCACCGACGCATCTGACGGAGATCAGCGCAACGACCTGACCGCCCGATCCGCAGTGTCGTCCTGGCTCGGTATCTCACGTGAGTGGGCCACCGTCCGACAGGTCCACGGGGCCGTCCTCACCCGGGCGGAATCGTCAGGGGAGCTCGACGACGCCGATGCCATCTGGAGCGACGTGCCGCGCCTCCCGGTGGCGGTGTTCACAGCCGATTGTTTCGGCGTGGTGCTCAAGTCGGAATCCGCAGTGGGAGTCGCTCACGCCGGATGGCGCGGAGTGGCGAGTGGTGTGGTCCTCGTTCTCAGGGAGGAGATGACCCGCCAGGGTCATGTGCCCGTGGCAGCCGCCGTCGGGCCCGGGATCGGCCCCTGTTGTTTCGAAGTGGGGCTCGAGGTGGCGGAGAGGTTCCCCCAGGATGTGGCCGAGACCCGATGGGGAGCGACTTCGGTGGACCTCATCTCGGCATTGAGGCGCCAACTCGATGGCATGGATATCTGGGTATCCGGTGCCTGCACGATGCATGAGATGAGCCTCTACAGCCATCGTCGAAACCGGACGGCCCTGCGCAACGCGACGATTGCCTGGGTGTCATGAGCTACGAAGACGTCCTCACGCGGATGGCCGCCGCCGCGGAGCGAGTCGGCCGGGATCCTTACTCGATCACATTGGTGGCGGTGTCAAAGGCGAAATCGGTGCCCGACATCGAGGCCGTGTACCGGTTGGGCCACCGCGACTTTGGTGAGAACCGGGCGCAGGAGATGGCGGAGAAGGCGGCGAGGTTGCCCGATGACATCCGCTGGCACTTCGTGGGCGGTCTGCAAACGAACAAGGCTCGTCTGATCCGGCCGATCACCCATCTCCTCCATTCGATGGACAGGCCATCCCTCGCCGGAGCATGGGCGAAGGGAGCCGGTCTGCCCCCACCGGCCCTGTTGCAGGTCAACACCGGGCATGAGCTCCAGAAGTCGGGAGCGACGCCCGACGATGCCCGATCCATCCTCTCTGAAGTCGTGTCCCTCGGGCTGGAAGTCCGCGGGTTGATGGCGATCCCACCGCTCACCGAAGACCCGGAGGCCCAGCGGCCCCACTTCGCCATGTTGCGGGAGATCCAATCCGAGCTGGCCGCCGAGTACCCCGGAATCATCGAGCTCTCGATGGGGATGACCGATGACTTCGAGATCGCGATCGAGGAAGGCTCCTCAATTATCCGCGTGGGACGGGCTATCTTTGGTGAACGCACTTGACGGAGTGATATGTCGTCACTGTTCTCCAAAGCTCTCGTCTACCTGGGATTGGTCGACGAGGACCAGATGGATTCCGAGACTGCCGATCGTCCGGCATCCGGTCCCATCGAGGAGCCGGCGCGGCGTGTCGAGCCCCGGCGTGTCGAGCCATTTCCGCAGAGCCGGAGGGTGGAGCCGCCACCGACTGCTCGTGCTGCCACCAGGCCCCAGGGTCGCGAGGGCTCCGAGACCGTCGGGGTGGTGAGGGCTGTCGAGACGCAGTCGGACGTGATCCTGGTCGAGGAGTTCGGCGACGCGCGAATCCTGGCCGATCGCATCCGCGACCGGGTGCCCGTCGTACTCGACATGCGCAGGGCGGACCACGATCTGGTTCGTCGGGTGGTCGATTTCTCCTCGGGCTTGATCTACGCACTCGACGGCTCGATGCGAAAAGTGGGCGACGGCCTCGTGGTGGTCCTGCCCCCGCGAGTCACCTTGAGCCGGGAGGAAAAGCGGCGTCTCTCCACGCTGGGGGCCTACGAGCTCGACGACATCGACGACTGAGCTGTGAACATCGGCGGCGTCCTGAACCTGATCCTCCAGATCTACTTCTATGCCGTCCTGGCCTGGGTGATCCTGTCCTGGATCCCCACGTCCTCGGAGCACCCGCTCGGCAAGGTCAATGTGTTCCTCGATCGGATCATCTACCCCGTGATTCTCCCGCTTCGGCGTGTCATCCCTCCAGTTCGTCTCGGAGGGGGGATGCTCGATCTATCCCCGATCGTGCTCCTCATCGGGCTCCAGTTGTTGATGGGCTTGGTGCGAGGAATCTTCTGATCCTTGGAGCCGGGCCGCTTCGTTCGTATCCTCACTCCAGAACCAAGGGGTATAAAGCTATGGCGATAACACCTGCCGACATCGAGAAGAAGACCTTCTCCACCGCGTTGCGGGGTTACGACCTCGACGAGGTCGATGATTTCCTGGACGAGATGGTGGTGGCCGTCCGTGAGCTCGAGGAGGAGTTGACTCGGTCCAAGGAGCGAGTCGCACAGCTCGAAAACGACCCGGAGGCAATGGCGGCTGTCGCCGCTGCGCCGCCCCCACCCGGGCCTGACGAGTCGGCGGTCGGACGCGCCCTCATCGCTGCCCAGACGGCAGCCGACAGGTTGCTCGAGGATGCCCAAAGCGAAGCGGACAAGATCGTCGGGGACGCCAGATCGGAAGCCGACAGCTTCGCCCAGGAGCGGGACAGGAAAAAGGCTGACGTCGACGCCGAGATGGCCGAGATGACGGGTCTGGTCGCCGGTGTCCGCAATCAGCTCGCTGTTCTCGCTACCACTGTGGCCGACAAGCTCGATGAGATGGATGCGGTGGTGTCCGGCGCCCACAGCCAGGGCGCGATCGAACCAGAAACCGACACTGGCACCGCCGATTCCGGGGACGACCTCGCCGACGAGGCTCCGGAGGACGTCGCGATAGACGACACCGACGACGGAGACCCGGATGTCGAGGAGGGCGATGATTCCGGACCGGGTGAGGAAGCGGGCCTCGAGGTGGACCTCGCGGACGTCGAGTCCGGCAACGAGGGCGACGACGATGCCGGCTCGTCAGAGATCGAAGGCGGGGACGGCGAGGAGAACCAGGAGATCTGATCGAGGACCCGGTCCGCGACCTCGGCTTCTCCTATCGGGCCTATCGTCCCAACGAGGTCGTGATATCACGACATGGGGTCGATGTGACGACCCTTCGCGGAGAGGCAGCCGAGAAGTTCATCAGCCGCCTCGACCAGGGCGACCCCCAGCTGCTCATGGCCCGGGTCACGGGGAACTACAAGCGAGGCAACGAGCGTCGCTAGCCGGTCGTGGTCGGATCGACCACCAACGAGACAGTCCGCCGATCGATTTCGAACGACTCGCCACGGTCGTCGTCGGACTCGTTGATCGAGATCGCGAGCACCTCGGCACCGATCTCCGCTGCATGGGTGAAGATGGCGGAGCGAATCAGCGGGTCTTCGCTCTTCCACTGCAGAACCACCCGGTCGGTCACGTCCAGGCCCGCCTCCCGTCGCAGCCGCTGTACCCGGCTGATCACCTCCCTGGCTATGCCCTCGAGAAGCAATTCATCCGACACATGAGTGTCGAGAGCCACCGCGAAGACGACGCCGGCCTCGACCACGGTTTCGTCCCGCGGCGTGCGCTCGATTAGCAAATCCGACAAGCCGAGGTCGCGCCCGCCGATGGAGACTGTGCCGCCCTCGAGGACCGCTTCGAGATCGTCGGGTTGCAGAGCGGCGATGGAAGCGGCTGCCTCGGGCATCGCCGACCCGAACAGCGGCCCGAGGATTCGGAAGTTGGCCTTGGCCGACAGGTGGACCAGCGCCCCCTCGTCAGATGAGGTGATCACCTCCCTCACATTGAGCTCGTCTGCAATCACCTCAGAGTGCGTCTCCACTGCCCGGGCAACGATGGGATCACGGGCGAGCACCGTCAGCCGCATCAAGGGCTGACGGACGCGGAGACCCTCTCTCTTGCGAAGGTTCCGGCCCAGGCGAACCACCTCCCTGACCACCCCCATCGCCGATTCCAGGTCCTGGTCGATGAGGGCGGTCTCTGCTTCGGGGAAATCGCGGTGATGGACGCTTGTCACCGCATCCGGGTTATGACGTGCGACCAGGTCCTGATAGAGGTGCTCGGTGATAAATGGCAGGACCGGGGCGAGCACCTCGATGAAGGTGGTCAGCACTTCGTACAGGGTGGCGAAGGCAGCCAACTTGTCGGCATCGCCTTCACCCGACTCACCTCGGGCCCGCCAAAACCGACGTCGGGAGCGGCGGACGTACCAGTTGGTGAGGTGATCGATGAACCCCAGAGTGGGTGGCACGACGTTGTAGAGGTAGTAGCCCTCCATTTGGGTGTTGACCTCGGAGACGAGGCTCTGCAGGACGGACAGGATCCATCGATCCAGCTCCGGCCGCTCATCGGGAGGCGGAGCCATCTCGAGATCGGCAACGGTGATGCCGTCGGCCTCGGCGTAGGTGGTGAAGAAGCTGTAGGTGTTCCACATTGGCAGCAGGACCGTGCGGACTACCTCTGCGACCCCATCGCTGCTGAAGCGGAGGGGCTCGGCTCGGAGCACCGGCGAGTTGATGAGGAAGGCGCGCAACGCATCGGCGCCCATGTGATCGAAGATCCCCGATGGGTCCGGATAGTTCTTAAGGCTCTTGGACATCTTTCGCCCGTCCTCGGCCAGGATCAGCCCGTTGACCACGCAGTTCTCGAACGCAGGGGCGTCGAACAGAGCGGTGGAGAGGACGATGAGCGTGTAGAACCAGCCCCGGGTCTGGTCGAGCCCCTCTGCGATGAACTTGGCGGGGAAGGCGGCCTCGAATCGCTCGGCATTCTCGAACGGGTAGTGGAGCATCCCGTAGGGCATCGAGCCCGATTCGAACCAGCCGTCGAGGACCTCGGGGACCCTGATCATCGATCCTCCGCAGGACGAGCAGGCCCACCCGATCTCATCGACGACGTGTTTGTGGAGGTCGGCGGGCCGTTGGCCGGAGAGACTCTCCAACTCGTCGAGGGATCCGACGGCGACCGCTTCGTCACACCCGGTGCATTCCCAGACCGGGATGCATGAGCCCCAGTACCGGTTACGGCTGACCGCCCAATCACGTGCATTCGCCACCCAGTTCCCGAAACGACGGCTTCCCACGTAGTCCGGGACCCAGTGGATGGTGTCATTGATCTCCACCATGCGGTCCCTGATCTCCTCGACCCGGATGAACCAGGTGGGAATCGCCTTGTAGATCAATGGGGTGCCGGTCCGCTCGCAGAAAGGGTACGAGTGTGTCATACGGTCGGAATGCACGAGGTTGCCCGAGTCCCTCAAGAGCTCGATGAGCGTGTCATCGGCCACCTTGACGTTCAGACCGGCGACCTCGGCAACCTGCTCTGTGAAGTTTCCCTCGGCGTCGACCGGATCGACCAGGGATTCGATCCCGGCCGCCTTGAGCGCGTAGAAGTCGGCCTCGCCGTAGGCAGGGGCCATGTGAACCAACCCCGTCCCCTCCTCGACGGTCACCTCCGGTGAAGAGACGATGCGGAATGCCCCCGACTCACCCTCCCCGATGAAGTGATCGAATGGCGGCCGATAGGGGACACCGAGCAGCTCGGACCCCTTGGCTTCGCCGACCACATTGGGGTCGTCGCCGAACACGGTCGCAGCGCGCGCAGCGGCGATCCAATAGTGCTCATCGCCCCAATCTTGTTCATCGCCGCTGATGCGGGAATAGACGATGTCCTCGCCGACCGCTACCGCCAGGTTGCCGGGAAGGGTCCACGGCGTGGTCGTCCAGATGAGGAGGAAGTCGCCGGCCTTCACCGGGCCGCCATCTTGGAGCACCTCGAGCCTCACGGTGATGGACGGATCCTCCACATCGCGATAGTCCTTGTTCGCCTCGAAATTAGAGAGCGGTGTCGCCGCCCCCCAGGAGTAGGGGAGGACCTTGAAGTCCTTGTAGACCAGACCCTTGTCCCAGAGCTGTTTGAACACCCACCAGACGGTCTCCATGTACTCGGGGTCCAGGGTCTTGTAGTCGTTCTCGAAGTCGACCCAGCGGCCGATCCGCTCGGTGAGAACCTCCCAGTTCTCCGTATTGGCCTGGACAACGCTCCGGGCGGCTTCATTGAACCGGTCGACACCGTATTCGGCGATCGCCTTGGGACCGGAGATTCCCAGGCGCTTCTCGACCTCGATCTCGATCGGAAGCCCGTGGGTGTCCCAGCCGAACCGCCTCTCGACGCGGTAGCCGCGCATGGTCCAATATCGGGGCACCATGTCCTTGATCACGCCGGCCAAGAGGTTGCCGTAGTGCGGGCTCCCTGTGGGGAACGGTGGCCCGTCGTAGAAGATGTACTCGTTGTCGGCGGGGCGTCGCTGAACCGATTCCTCGAAGGCCTTGGTCCTGCGCCACAGTTCGAGGATGCCCATTTCCATGGCGGGAATGTCCACCGCGGGCTCAACCCGGGTGAAACCGGTACCGGCTCGCTTGTCCTGCGCGTCAGTCGTCATGGGAGTCGGAGATGCTAGGGCGCGGCCTCGAGTTGCACCCTTCGGCGAAACCCGCCCGATAGCGGTCGTGCGTTGGTAGGGTTTCCGCCCTTTAGCAGGGGTTTCCCGTGGCCAGACAGCTCGCCAAGTCAACCGTAGACAAATTCCGGTCGAGACTGGAAGAGGAGCAGGCGCGGCTTCAGGGGCTCGTCGACGATTACGAGCAAGAATTGGAAGAGGCGCGACTCTCAGAGAGCTCGTCCGACCGCAGTCCCGACCCCGGCAATGCCGAAGCCAGCTCGACGAAGCTGGAGTACGCCAAGGAGCTCTCGATCGAGCAGAACACACTCGATCTACTCAGCAAAGTCGAGCGGGCGTTGGAGAAGATAGAACAGGGCACATACGGCATATGCGAGAGCTGTGGCAAGTCGATTCCCCTGGCCAGACTCGACGTCCTTCCCTACGTGACGCTCTGCGTCGACTGCGCACGCAAGGCTTGATCCGCCGGTACGCCCTAGGGGTCGGGTTGGCCGCGTTCGTCGTTCTCCTCGACGTGATCACCAAGCGATGGGCATCGATCGAGCTCGTCGACAGCGACATAGTGATCATCCCCAACTTCCTGGTGCTCACCTATACCGAGAACCCTGGCGCTGCCTTCTCGATGTTCGAGAACGCCGGCCCGTTCTTCGGCATCGCGGCCATCACTGTCAGTGCGGCGCTCCTCTGGTCTCTCCGGCTGGAGCGCCCGTGGATGGAGACGGCCGCCTACGGCCTGATCATCGGTGGCGCGCTGGGGAATCTCGTCGACAGGGTGTTTCGCGGGCCCGGTCTGCTCGATGGGAGGGTCATCGACTGGATCGATCTCTGGTGGATCCCGACTTTCAACGTGGCCGACATGTCGATCACGATCGCGGTCGGGCTGCTACTGATACACGCGTGGCTGACACGCTCGACCTAGAGGTACCCGAGCGCCTCGAAGGGCAACGGGTCGACAAAGTACTGGCCGACCTGCTCCACTTGAGTCGTGCCCAGGCCCGAGCCCTGCTCGATGCGGGCGTGCTTCTCGACGGCGCTCCGGCCCGGCCCAGCGACCGGGTTCGCACCGGGGCGGTGGTCGTGTCCCCTGCGCCTGAGGTCGCCATTGGGCTCGTGGCCGAGCCGGTCGATTTCGGGGTGATCTACGAGGATCCAGACATGATCGTGGTCGATAAGCCCGCCGGCCTCGTCGTCCACCCTGGTTCCGGTCACGAGCGCTCCACTCTGGCGGCCGGCTTGCTTTATCGATATCCGGAGCTCGAGGGTGTGGGGGCAGTGGGGCGCTGGGGCCTGATCCATCGGCTCGACCGGGACACATCCGGCGTCCTGCTCGTTGGTCGAACGGCTGCATCCTTCGAGCGGCTCAACTCTGACATGGCACGACGACGGATACGAAGGCTCTACACGACGCTCGTTCATGGCACCTTTGCCACCCCCACTGGAACCATCGACGCCCCGATCGGCCGTGATCCGGACCGGCCGACGAGGCGAGCTGTCGTCCCTGGTGGGAAACCTGCAGTCACCCATTACGAGGTCGTCGAGGAGTTCACCCCGGCGGATGTGTCTTTGCTCGAAGTGGCACTGGCGACGGGCCGCACCCACCAGATCAGGGTCCACATGACCGCCATCGATCACCCGATCGTCGGCGACAAGGCCTACTCGAGCATGAACAAGGCCGTCGAAAGCCCACGAATCTTCCTCCATGCCCAGCAGGTGAGTCTGCATCATCCCGTCACCGAGGAGGAGCTCACCTTCACGTCGCCAGTGCCATCCGATCTGACCGAAGTCCTCGATTTCGTCCGTTCCGCGGAGGAGGGGTAAGCCCATGACGGCGATACCGTTCCGGCCGTGACCCAGGATCACACCACAACGCCGGTCTGCTATCGGCACCCTGATCGGAGCACCCTGCTCAGCTGCAACCACTGTGGCCGGCCCATCTGTTCTTCGTGCTCGACCGACGCCTCGGTCGGGCAGCGCTGTCCTGAGTGCATGAGAGAGGAGGGGACGCAAAAGGTGATCCCCACCGGATCCCGAAGCCGAACGACTGCGACGTCGGGCGCACCGGCCACCGTGACCTTCATCGCCGTGGCGGTGATCTTCTACCTGCTCGACGCCTTCGGCATCGTGGAAGGACTGGTGCCCCGCTTTGCCCAGATAAACGTCCTTGTCGAGGAAGGTGAGTGGTGGCGGATCTTCACCGTGGTCCTGCTCCACGGGTCTATCACCCACATCCTGTTCAACATGTGGGCGCTGTGGGCGCTCGGTCCCCAAATCGAGCGTGGGGTGGGAACATGGCCTTTCATCAGTCTTTTTCTGGCCTCGGCCGGGGTCGGTGGGGTCTTTGCCTATTACCTGGGAGATATCAACGACATTGCTATCGGTGCCTCCGGCGCCATCTTCGGTCTGTTCGGCATCTGGCTGAGCTGGGCGCTGCACCGGAGAAACACGATGCAGGGGAGGGCATTGCTCAGCCAGCTGATCTTCCTCCTCGTCATCAACGCAGCCATCCCTTTCGTATTCAGGAACATCTCGTGGCAGGCTCACCTGGGCGGGCTCATCGCCGGGTTTGTGATAGGCGAGATCTGGAGCCGGATCAGAGGCCCCAATGCGGAGGCGATGCGGGCCTGGGTCGGCTTCGCCATCGCAGCGCTGGCCGCACTGGCCGTCGCCATCTGACGGAATCCATGCTGTCCCGGTCGAGGTTGCCATCCTGGGAACGGCAATGACGGTCCCCAAGTCGATCCTCTCCCGCGAGTTGCTGCCGGCGTCGGTCGCCATCTTCACGACCGTTGCCATCGTTGCCTTCGAGGGTCTGGCCGTCACCGCCGCCCTCCCCGACCTCACCGCCGAGCTCGGCCAGGTGCATCTCCTGCCGTGGGTCATCACTGCCTTTCTGCTGGCCTCGGGTGTGATGACCGCTATCGCCGGATCGTTCATCGATTCCGTCGGGACGTCCACCGTGTTCAGGTGGGCGACATTCGCCTTCGCCGCTTCCTCGCTCGCTGCCGCCGCTGCGGGATCGATGCCGATGCTGGTCGCCACACGTGTTCTCCAGGGCGCCGCGGGCGGGGCAATCATCTCGGTCGGAGTGGGCGCCGTGGCCCTGGTCTATCCGAGCCATCTCGTCGGCAGAGCGTTTGCCGCCAATTCGAATGTGTGGGGCGTACTGGGCATCGCCGGTCCTGCCATCGCGGCGGCTTTGCTCCAGGTGGGCTCCTGGCGATGGATCTTCTTGCTGATGGTGCCCATCTCTGCCGTGGCTCTGGTCGCGGGCTGGGGAACCCTGCCCGGCCCGGTCGATCCCGCCCCCCTTCGAGTCGACTGGGTGGCGGTCGGGTTGTTGGTAGTGACCTTCGGAGCTCTCTTGGCAGCAGTGTCGAACTTCTCGATGTTCTCGGCCATCTTCGCCGCGGTCGCGGTGCTGGCGGGGGTGGTGTTGTGGCGAAGGATGGCCCGGGGCCGATCGAGTTTGCTCGACCCCCGGTTTGTGGGGGCATACCCCTATCGCCAGCTCGCGCTGACGGTGTCGCTGACGTTGGTTGCCATGATCGGTCTGTCGTCGTATCTGCCCGTCTATGTCCGTGGCGCCCGGGGCGGCACGGCGGCCGCGGCAGCCTGGTCGGTCTTGTGGCTCACCCTTGGGTGGACCACGGCCGCCAACATCTCCGGTCGCATCACCGATCGGGTGAGTGAGCGGGCTGTGCTCCGGGTGGCAGCGATCGGGGGAGTTCCCGCCATCGCCGCTGCTTGGGCCGCTGTCTCCTTCTCGGCCCCGCTACCGGTCGTCTATGCCTGCTACTTCGCAATGGGAATGTCTGTGGGTGCGGTGACCAACTCCGCGTTTCAGATGGTGCGTCTTGCGGTTGCCGACAACCTGGCAGGCCGGGCAACGTCAGCCCATGCCTTCCTGCGTACCGTCGGGATGTCGGTTGGGGCAGGCCTGGCCGGGGGAGTGATCCTGGCAACGGTGGCGGCCTCGGTAGGCGACATCTCTACGGTTCGGGAGGCTCTGGCGGGGGCCGCGACGGATCTGGCTGGTCCAACAGCGACCGCCCTGGCGGACGGCTTCTCGATCGCCCATGGGGTGAGTCTGATGATCATGCTGACGGCAGTCATGATTTCGAGGCGTCTGGGGAGCGACGTGAAAACTGGAACCTAAAACAGCACGAGGGAGCGACCCGGAGGGTCGTTGCCTTGTGCTACCTTGAATGACAGCCGTGTCATTCGCACACCTCCACGTCCACACCGAGTATTCGATGCTCGACGGTGCGGCCCGGATCAAGGACGTGGTGGCGGCAGCGGCGGCCGATGGGCAACCGGCGATTGCCATCACCGACCATGGCGTCCTGTACGGAGTCGTCGACTTCGTGAAGGAGGCGAAGGCTGCCGGCATCAAGCCCATCGTTGGCATCGAGGCGTACCTGACCGAGGGCTCCAGATTCGACCGGCCGGTTGGCAACGCGAATCGGCGCTTCCACATGAACCTGCTCGCCGAGAACGAAGTCGGATATCGCAACCTCCTCCAGCTCTCCTCGCGAGCGTTTCTCGAGGGCTATTACTACAAGCCGCGGATGGACTTCGAGCTGCTGGCCGAGCACTCTGAAGGGATCATCGCCACCTCAGGCTGTCTCGGCGGGATGGTGGCGCAGCTCCTCGCTCCCGATTCGATGAGCGAGGAGGGGAACAAGGGCCAGATGCGGGACTTCGACGCCGCAATGGCCTCCGCGGGGAGGTTCCAGGACATCTTCGGGAAGGACAACTTCTTCATCGAGGTCCAGGACCATGGGCTGGCCGCCCAGCGAGCGATCATGCCCGACCTCATCGAGATCTCATCCCGGACCGGGGCGCCCCTGCTCGCCACCAACGACGCTCATTACACCCATCGCGCCGAGCACGATGCCCATGATGTGCTGCTGTGCATTCAGACCGGCTCGCTCCGGGCTGAGACGAGCCGACTGCGATTCGAAGGGAATGAGCATTATCTGAAGACGGCGGAGGAGATGCAGCGCCTCTTCCCGGCCGACACCTTCCCCGGGGCTTGTGACAACACCCTCTCGATCGCGGAGCGGGTCGATGTCGACCTCGACTTCGGGAGGATCCTCCTGCCCAGCTTCCCTGTTCCTTCGGACGAGACGGAGGTGAGCTATCTCCGGAGGCTGGTCGACCAGGGAGCGAGAGACCGCTACGGCCATGATGCCGCCTCCGAAGTCTGGGACCGCGTCGAGCACGAGTTGAAGATCATCGAGGAGATGGGCTTCCCCGCCTACTTCCTCATCGTGTGGGACCTGATCCGCCATGCCCGGGAGAGCGGCATCCGCGTAGGCCCCGGTCGGGGGTCGGCGGCGGGGTCGATCGTGTCGTATTGCCTGCGAATCACCGACATCGACCCCCTCGCCTACGGTCTCATCTTCGAGCGCTTCCTCAACCCCGGTCGCCGGCAGATGCCCGATATCGACATGGACTTCGACGAGCGCTACCGGGCGGACATGATCAAATACGCCGCCCAGAAGTACGGGCCCGATCGGGTCGCCCAGATCGTCACCTTCTCCACGATCAAGGGCAAGCAGGCGCTGCGGGATGCGGCCAGGGTTCTCGGCCATCCGTACGGTGTGGGCGATCGAGTCGCGAAGGCGATGCCTGCCGCCATTCTCGGCCGCGAGGCAACCCTCGAGCAGGTGATGACACCTCCTCCATCCGATGCCGATTCGACGGCCAAGGACTGGTATGCCAACGCCCAGGGTCTTCGGGACCTCTATGAGGCCGACCCGGCGGTGCGGGAGACGGTCGATGCAGCCCGCGGGCTGGAGGGTTTGCGCCGGCAGGACTCGATCCACGCCGCCGCCGTGGTCATCGCCCCGGAGCCATTGATCAACGTGGTCCCCATCCAGCAGAAGGGCGAGGGCGCCGAGGTGGTGACGCAGTACGAGATGTACGGCGTCGAGTCATTGGGCTTGCTCAAGATGGACTTCCTCGGGTTGCGCAACCTGTCGATCATCGAGCGTTGTCTGGAGCTGGTCGAGGAGGGCACAGGGGAACGGGTCGACATCGACGGTGTCCAACTCGACGACGCCAAGACCTTCGAGTTGCTCCAGTCCGGCAACACCATCGGTGTCTTCCAGCTCGAGGGCAACGCGATGCGGTCGCTGATCCGCTCACTGAAGCCAGATTCGTTCGACGACGTCATCGCTCTCGTGGCCCTCTATCGCCCGGGCCCGATGGGGGCCAACATGCACAACCTCTACGCCGACCGCAAGAACGGGCGGGCCCCCATCGAGGAGCTGCATCCCGCACTCACCGACAAGCTGGCCGACACCTACCAGATCATGGTGTACCAGGAGCAAGTCATGTCGGTCGCCCAGGAGATGGCCGGCTACTCGATGGTCGACGCCGACAACCTGCGCCGGGCCATGGGCAAGAAGATCAAGGCGGTGATGAAGGCCGAGGAGGAGAAGTTCGTCGCCGGCAGTGTCGCCCAGGGCCACGACGAGAAGGTGGGTCGTGAGATCTTCGGGCTCATCGAGCACTTCTCGGGGTACGGGTTCAACAAATCTCATTCGAGCGGCTACGGCCTCGTTGCCTATCAGACCGCATTCCTGAAGGCGCATCACCCCGCCGAGTACCTCGCCGCCCTGCTCACGGCCACCAAGAAGGACAAGGACCGGACCGCCATCTATCTCAACGAGTGCAGGCAGATGCGGATCGAGGTGCTCGTGCCCGATGTCAATGAGTCAGACTCCGACTTCACGGTGAAGGACAGCCGGATCCGCTTCGGGCTGTCGGCGGTCCGCAATGTTGGTGAGGGCGTGGTGGAGAAGGTCGTCGAGGCGCGGGCCGAGGGCCCATTCGACTCCTTCCATGACTTCGTCGATCGGGTCGATGTGTCGGCCCTCAACAAACGCACGGTCGAGTCCCTGATCAAAGCCGGAGCCTTCGATGCCATGGGCTACCCGAGAAAAGGCTTGACCGTGGTGTTCGAGCAGATCCTCGACGCAACCCTGGAGCGCCGGCGCAACGAGGACATGGGCCAGTTCAGCCTGTTCGCGGGCGAGCCGGGGGAGGTCTCACACGGTCGTATCGAGGTGCCCGACTTGATCTGGCCGCAGAAGATCAAGCTCGCCTTCGAGAAGGAGATGCTCGGTCTGTACGTCTCCGATCATCCACTTCTCTCGGTCGGCCAGTCCCTGGCGGCGGCGACGACCACGACCATCAGTCAGCTCGATGAGCTGGCGGACAAGACGAGCGTGACAGTGGGCGGGCTGGTGGCCGGCATCACCCGCCGATGGACCAGAAATGGGGATCCGATGATCTTCTTCCAACTCGAAGACCTCGAGGGATCGGTCGAAGTCGTCGCTTTCCCCCGCACCGTCAACGACTACGGGCACGCTGTCATCGAGGATGCGGTGGTGATAGTCAACGGGCATCTCGATCACCGCGGCGACGAAGTGAAGGTCATGGCCCGGGAGATCAAAGAGCTCGAGATCCGTGACGACGCGACGGTGCGTCTCAAGACGCCTGCATCGAGTCTCACTCCCGAGATGGTGGCGCGGCTAAAGACAATCCTCTCCAATCACCCGGGCCCCGCCCCGGTGTACCTGAATATGACCAGCGAACAAGGGATGAAGGTGCTCAAGCTCAGCGATGCGCACCGCGTCGAGCCACGGACAGCGCTGTTCGCCGAGTTGAAGGAACTGTTGGGGCCGAGCGCGATTCTCTAGGACCGCAGGCGCCAGATCTCCCGCTGGGCCATCTGGGCCAGGGCAGACGAGCGTCCGTGCTTTCGTCCCAGGGCATACGCGCCAACCGCGGCCGCCACACCGAGACTTCCAAGGGCGCTGAGCGCAATTGCCCTCTTCGTCTTTCGGGCGAAGATCACGACCGGCCAGCCTCGCTCATGGGAGACCGAATCGAGCTCGGAGTCCGGATTGACCGCCACAGGGTGGCCTACCAATTCCATCATGGGCAGGTCGGAGATCGAGTCGGAGTAGGCGTAGCTGCGTTCCAGGTCATACCCGAAGTCGGCTGCGATCTTCTCGATGGCGTCGACTTTGCCTGCGCCGTACACAAATGGCCCATCGAGCTCTCCGGTGTAGTGGCCGGCGACCACCTTTCCCCTCGTGCCGATGGCTCCGGTCATCCCCAACGAACGGGCCAGAGGCTCAACGATCTCGTGAGGGGCGGCAGAGACGATCCAGGTATCCCTCCCCGCCTCGTGGTGCAGGTTGATGAGCTTTCGTGACTCGGGGCGGACCCGGGCGACCAGTTTGGGCAGGACGGCGGCACCGACCATCTCGAGAGCCTGGACCGACGCACCGGCGATCCCACTCAAGAAGTCGCCCTTGACATCGTCGGTGGCGTCACCCTTGTCGCCTAACAGACGGAAACTCAACGCCGATACCGCCCAGCGGCCGATATCGGGGTTGGAGGCGATGCCCTGGCGCCATGCTTCCACGCCGAGGGGGAAGGCGGACGCGCCGGAGATCAGGGTCCGGTCGAGGTCGAAGAATGCGGCTGAGTTAGCCATGCCTTCAGGATATGCCTACCTCGGCCCATGGCAACTCACTCGATTCGTCGAGCAGCCGTGCGAGCCCGTCCAGATCGGTCGGAGGGGTCGGTGACCAGGGGATGGTGGCTATGTGCGCTCCGTATCTCGAGGAGAACTCCTCGCGGGAGTCGCGTTGGCGCACTGTCTCCGCGCTCCACCGGGCCAGATTCTGTTCCAAGGCCAGCGAGGTCCCGGGTGGCGCGGTCGCATCCGCCCACTCGTCCGGCAGGATTCGATTGAAGACGACCGCGGCGGGGCTGGTCGCCAGGCCGGGCAGGTCGCGATAGAACTTGATGGCCTCGCGTACCGGGGCCGGGTCGGAGGAAGTCACCACGAAGATCGACGCCGAGCTGAGGACGCGCTCGATCTCGCGACCCCGCTGCGCCACGCCGTCGTAGGTGGTCCTCAAGTCGAGCAGGAACTCGGCAACGCGCTCCAACAGGTCGGAGCCGAGCACCGAGTCGGCGATCCGGAGCACCGGCTTGGCGGCGAGGTTGTAGAAGGCCCGGCGCCCGGGGAGCGGACCCCCCGTCAGCCATCGGAGAAGCCGTCCTCCGACGAGATCGGCCATCTGGGCCGGGGCGGCGAAGAAGTCGATTCCTCCACCCGACGGCGGTGTGTCCACGATGACGAGATCCCAAGCCATCGCTTGCACGAAGGTGGCAGCCTGATCGGCCGCGGCGTACGACTGCGAGGCCGGAAAATGCTCCGATGCCGCCCGGAAGAAATCGTTGTCGGCCAGGCGGGTTGCCACCTCGGGGTCGGCGTGCCGCATCGCCACCGCCCGCCAGGAGGCGGTGGAGTCGAGCATGGCTGCCCAGAGATTGGGCTCGTCCGAGTGCGGCTGGGGCTCATTTCCCAGGTCTTCGACTCCTAATGCCGTTGCCAGCCGGCGAGCAGGGTCGACGGTTACCACGAGGGTGCGCAGACCGCTTCGGGCTGCCCTGACTCCGAGGGCGGCGGCGACGGTGGTCTTGCCGACGCCTCCGGCGCCGGTGATGAGCAGGGTGCGCGTCACGTGATCTGCTCGAACTCGTCGGCCATACGAGCCGCCACCTCACCGGGTGTGAAGAGGCCGTGGAGGTAGGGAAGCAGGTGGTCGGGAGGCAGCCTCTCCAGCCAGACCTGCTGCTCTGACCACAGGGCCCGATGGAGCTGTGCCGCCTCTCCCACCGGCCCCGGCGGCGTCTCCGGGTCGGTCAACTCGTCGAGGATGCGGTTCCCCATCACGGTCGGGGCCGCCACGACCTCTTCCTTGGCCAGCCAGGTGATGGACTCTTCGGTCTCGGTGGTGGGTAGCTCCTCAGGGAGGGTGACGAGGACGAGCCCTGTGACCGTCTGATCGCGAAGGATCTCCCGCATGATCTCGGCCTGGACCCGGATCCGCCCGGAAGGAACCAGCTCGGAGATCGTGACGGGTGCCCGGAGGAAGGACCCGATCTGGCCGGTCGGCGGGGCATCGGCGATGACAATGTCCCATCGATCCTCCCGAACCTCCCAGATCGCCTTGCCGACGGTGATGATCTCCCTGATCCCAGGGGCTGTGGTGGCCAGTGCATCGAACGCCCTGGCCAGGGGGCCGAACCTGTTGAGACCCTTGATGTTCAGCTGAAGGGCGAGGTACTCGAGAAGGGCGTCGGAGCGGACCATCTGCATGGCATGAAGCCCTGGCCTCAGCTCTCTCGGCTCGAATTCGAGAGGGCCGGTGCCGAAATGTGCCGAGAGACCACCAGGGGAGCCCATCTCCATGGCCAGGACCCGTAGACCCCGGCGCTGGGCGAGGAGGGCGAGACCGGCGCTCACCGCGGACTTGCCGACCCCTCCCTTGCCCGAGACGAGGACGAGACGTTTCTCGAGCATGTGGCGAGCTGGGCTAGCCGGACCCACCGAGTGGAATGCGAAGGACGAGCTCGCCGTCCTCCACGCTCCAGCTGGCGGTCCCGATCAGGGCGTAGTCGGTGTAGTCGGCTTCCGCCCGCTCCACGAACAGTCTTCGCTCGTCGCCCGCAACTGGAGGGAGGGGGCGCTCCTTGACGGCAGCGGCGCGCTCCTGATAACGCACCAGCATGGCGTCGACATCGAATTGGGCCATGCGAGGAACGGTACTTGGTACTTGGTACTTGGTACTAGGACTGGCTGGCCAAGCGGCGCCGGCTCTCGGCTTTGCGCTCACTCTCGAGCCGTTCCAGGTCGACGTCGCTGTAGTCGACGTAGCTCATTGCCTCGGCGATCAAATGGTGACCGGCCACCTCATCGATGGCGCGGTGCATCTCATGGGCAACCCGGCGGTAGGCCGGATGCCCGGCCGCCTGGCTGCGCAGCTCGATGAGATGGAAGGCCTGCCTGGGGTTCATCTCCATGACGAAGCGCACGTTGAAGGCAAATGGCACCACGTATTGGGCCACATCGGCGCCAAGGTCCGTCCGCAGCACTTCGTAGAATTCGAGAGACTGAGCCATCAGTCGATGCCATTCGTCGGCGAGGCCCAGTTCCTCGACTTCTGCCGGAAGGTCATAACCGAGTCGGGTCGTGTACCGCTGCCATTCCAGCGTCATCAGACGATGACGTTGAAGGTCGCGGAACGCCCCGATGTCACAGGTGACATCGAACCGGTAGGTGGTTCGCTCCATGGCCCGCCCCGGCCGATGTCTCCGATTCGCCCGATCCCCGACGAGAGAGGCAATGATGCTTGCCCTCTCTGACTGGGTCATCGAAGTGGCTATTTGGAGAAGCTCAGCATCGGGCAACTCCGAGACGGCGTAGAGGGCAGCCGCGGCGATCTTGAGCTCCGCATCGGGGTCCCAGTCGACCAGAGTCACGGATGGTCCGTGGTCAGAGGGCGACTGAAGCCCGGATGCTCGCTGCTCGAGCCCTGAGCGGACGTCTTCCAGATATCGGGACCAGCGCACCCCACGGTCGTCCAGATCGACCCGCGTGAGGAACGACGGGATGATCTTCCGTAGCTCACCGAGCATCATCTCCCCGTACTGCTGCACCTCGCGCAACGGGTTGGCCCGCATCCTGACCAGGGACATCTCGTAAGCCTGCCCGGTGCCGTAGATGCCGACGTTGGATTGTGTCGACACCGGAAGCAGGCCCCGTACCGTGTCGCACGCCTTGGCCCGGATCGTCGCATTCCAAATTCCCACCGAGTCGTCCTCTCCCCGGGGATGCAACACTTCGAAATGGGCCGTCGTCCTGGCCACCATGCTCGAATAGGTGTCGAAGACATGCTCCATGTGGCCGAGATATCGCCCCGCATGAGATGACGTGGTGATCTCAGGAGGGACGAAGTACCTGTAGCGGTCCCCAAGACGCGCGTCGTAGCGGATATAGCGGGTCGATTGCTCCAGATAGGCGGCGAGACGGCCCCACTCCAGGACCTTGGTCAGGAGGTTCGAGGCCTGTTCGCATGCGAGGTGGGCGCCGCCGAGTTGGGCGACTGAGTCGTCTCCGTAGTCGAAGAAGACCCGTTGATACAACTGTTCCGCTTTGCGAGTTGCCACCAACGGGTCATCGTCGAGACCCCGGGCCATGGCGTCGATCCCGGAATCGGGATCGGCCACGAACTCGTCGAGGAAGAGCCGTCGCAGCGACTTCGCCGACCTCGAATACCGGGCGAAGAGTGCTCCCTTGACCACCTCCGGGAGATTGATCAACCCGAACACCGGCAGGTCGAGATTGGTGAAAAACCGATTGAGGACGGCCTTCTCCTCGGCGGTGAACTCCTCTTGGTGGTACGACGTCACGGGCCGGCGATTGTATGCCTGGAAACTGGGCGCACCCGGTTACCGTTTTAAGGGCAATGTCCGTCTTCCTGGTGCGTCTCGGTGTGTTCATACTCTCTGCAACGGCAATCGGCATTGCATTGATACCGATCCTCGTTCTCATCGACTTGCTGGACGGGGGCACAGGCTGGGGACTCTGCCCACAGGGCATCGAAGCCTGCAGCAACCCGTACACCACGGCCGCCGAGTTCGGGATCGTCCTGACAATCGGGTTGTTCCTGTCGGTGCTGGGGATCCGCTTACTGATGAAGCTGGCCCGACGTCTCCGCTC
Source organism: uncultured Acidobacteriota bacterium (assembly GCA_963810465.1). GTDB lineage: Bacteria > Actinomycetota > Acidimicrobiia > Spongiisociales > ZC4RG35 > JARDZU01. Next base: position 307,555 of record CAWENM010000003.1, read on the forward strand.
CGACGACTACCAGGTGAGTCAATGAGCCGGTGTCACCGCTTCGGCCTCGATTGAGGCCCGGTCGGTCTGCTTCGTCACCACGATGAAGATCGCGATGATGATGAGGGCGGCGCCGGCCCATCCCGCCACTGTGAGCCTCTCACCCAACACGACCCATGCCGTGGCGACCGCGAAGGCCGGCTCGGCGGCCAGCACGACGGCTGCGGTGGTTGCACCGACGACGGTCTGAGCCCAGATCTGAAGAACGAAGCATCCAGCGCTGGCCCCTATGCCTGTGATCAGCAGGGCGCCCCATACCGAGCTCGGTGGCAGGACCGGCCCTTCGATCAAGAGAGCGGCAGGAAATGCCAGCGCCGAGGTGACTGCGAGTTGCACCGCGGTGAAGGGGACCACGGGGTGATAACGGGCGAGACGGGACAGGACCACGATATGCATGGAGAAGGAAAACGCGCAGGCGAGGGTGAAGAGATCGCCACGCTCGAAGCTGAGGCCATCCGCCCCGGTGATCAGGATCAGGCCGCCAAAGGACAGGGCGGCCGCACCCACGCTCCACCAACTCGGTGGGCGTCTGGCGAACAATGCCGCGAGGAAAGGCGTGATCACCACGTAGAGGCCGGTGATCAGCGCCGAGTTGCTGGCGCTGGTCTCGGTCAATCCCACGGTCTGGAAGGCATATCCGCCGAAAAGAGCGAGCCCGGCCAGGGTGCCATGCCACCAGATCCTGCGTCCGCGTGGAAAAGCGAATATGGAGAGGAGGAGTGCGCCGAGGAGGAAACGCCACGCCACGAACGTCAGAGGCGGGACCTCGGAAACCGCCGACTTCACCACCACGAAGGTCGCGCCGAAGACAAACGACGCCACCAGCAATGCAAGGATCGCCCGGCTTCGATTCGACCTGAACATGAGCGCGGGCAGGGTAGGACCGGTGCCGGTCACGCCCGTGTGTCTGTCGGGCGGCGCCCTGGTCAATACGATGCCGGCACATGCCTCTGAGCAGAGCCGATGGGTCGGTGCCGTCACGGGCTGAGAAGGGCAAGGCTCGCGCGGTCCTCAACCGTCTCCGGCGTCGTTATCCAACCATCGGGACTGCCCTCGACTACGAGTCACCGTTCCAGCTGCTGGTTGTCACCGTCCTCTCTGCGCAGACCACAGACGAGAACGTGAACAAGGTGGCGCCCGTTCTCTTCGCGGCCTTCCCAACGATCACCGATCTCGCAGAGGCCGATCCCGAGGACGTGGAGAGGATCGTCTATTCAACTGGCTTCTTCCGTCAGAAGACCAAGTCGATCATCAAGCTGGCCCAGGCAATCGAGGAGATGTTCGACGGTGAGGTGCCGAGAGATCTCGATGAGTTGGTCAAGCTCCCCGGAGTTGGTCGCAAGACCGCAAGCGTCCTGCTCGCAGAGGCATGGGATGTGCCGGCGATCGCAGTCGACACCCATGTGAGGAGAGTCGCCCACCGGCTAGGTCTCACCGACCATGGCGATCCTGTGAAGATCGAACGAGACCTCATGGCGCTGTACCCGAAGACCGAATGGTCCGGTCTTTCGATGAGGATCATCCAGTTCGGACGTGATGTCTGTGACGCCAGGCGACCCTTGTGCGGGCAATGTGAGCTCTTCGATCTCTGCGAGTTCCCTGATCGGTTCTTCTTCGCCCACAAGACGCCAAGAGGGTGACCGGCGCCCGAATCGCCGATCGAGCCATTCTCCGGCTTGCCATCCCCGCGTTGGGGACCCTGGCGATAGACCCGCTCCTGACCCTCATCGACACCGCGTTTGTGGCGCGGGTTGGGGTCGACGAGCTGGCAGCACTGGGCGTCGACACCGCAATCCTCGGATTCGTCTTCTTCGGGTTCAACTTCCTCGCGTATGCGACAACGCCGCTAGTGGCGCAGGCACTCGGTCGTGGGAACCAGGCGGAGGCACGCCGGTGGGTCGGCGACGCCTTCGTGCTCGCCGTGCTCCTTGGTCTCCTCGCGGCAGTCGTGGTCGAGCTCCTGGCTCCCTGGTTCGTCGGTCTGATGGGCGCTAGTGAGGAAGTAGCGGGTCCCGCCGTCGCCTACCTGCGGATCCGGGGGATAGCGACGCCCGCCGTGCTCCTGGTGACAGCCGGGCACGGCGCCTTTCGCGGGTATCAGGACACACGGACCCCACTCCGCGTCGCGGTCGGGATCAACGTCATCAACCTGGTGATCGACCCGATCCTCATCTTCGTGGTCGGGTTGGGGCTCGAGGGGGCAGCCCTGGGCACCGTGATCGCCCAATGGGCTGGGGCACTGTGGTTCCTGCAACTGGTCCGCTCGCGGGGTATGGCCGACCGGCCCGTCGGGCTCAAGAAGGCGCTTCCTACGATCCTGGCCCTGGCTCGGAGCGGAGTCCTGGTGTCGATCCGGACCGGGTTTCTCCTTCTCGGCCTGACCTTCGCCGCCGCGACCGCGACCAGGCTCGGACCGGCGGACATCGCTGCCCATCAGGTCGTGATGCAGGTCTGGCTACTCGCGGCCATGGTTGCGGACGCCTTCGCCATCGCGGGTCAGGCAATGGTTGCCGAGGCCGTTGGCGGCAGAGATACGAGGAGCGTGGACGATCTGGCTCGGCGACTGTTGCTTTGGGGAGTGTTCACGGGCGTACTGCTGATGGGCGCATTCGTGCTCGGAGGTCCCGCAATCGCCGGTCTGGTCGGTGATCCGACCGTGGCAGCCCTGGCAGTGTCCGCAGCAGCGGTTGCAGGCTGGATGATGCCGATTGGCGCGCCGTTGTTCGTGGCGGACGGCATCTTCTTCGGCCTCCTGGCATTCGGCACGATCATCGCCTCAACCGCACTCGGCTCTGTCGTCTTGGTGACCCTCATCTCGTTCACACCGCTGGGCGAATCGCTCGACGGGATCTGGTGGGGGATCGCGGCGATGCTGGCCGCCCGTGGGTTGGTGTTCGTCTTCGGCTACAGGCGAGCGGTGCGGATGGCTCTCAGGTCCTGACCTCGTGTCTCGGGGAGGAGCAGGGTGAGCAAGGCGGCGATCACCATCCCGACACCGAGGATCGTGACCGTCTGGGAGAGGCCGAATCGATCGATGGTGAAGATCCCAAGGATCAGCCCGAGCCCGGACCCGACCAAGCCGAAGTTCGTCGCCGCGGTGTTGGCGCTGGCCCTGAGCCCCGTGGGGAACAGCTCGGCCCGATGAGAGCCTCCGGCCGGGACGAATGCGAATGTGCCGAACGACGACACCATGACGGCCACGACTATCAGCGGGACCGAGGTGGACCAGTAGATGACGAGACCACCTCCGACAGCAAGGAGGAGACTCACCACCGTCGTCCTTCGACGGCCCAAGCTGTCGGCCAGGTGCCCGCCGACGAAGAAGCCGAGCCCGCCGAGGGTCCCGCCGAGGAGGGCGATCAGAACCGTCGAGCCGGTGCTGAGCCCGAGATATTCGATCATGCGTGTGGTGGAGAACGCGAGGGCGACCGCCGAGAAGGCGGAGACGAGGAAGGCGATGATCACCACTATCCAGAAGCGACGTGCCCATTCCCCGGTGGCCAGTTCTCGCCAGTGCCTGTCCTCGTGATCTTCGAGAAAGATGTGGCTCTCCGGCACGTTGCGAATCAGGAACGGGAGCACGAGGAAACCGAGGGCGATCATCAGATGCGGAATCCGCCAGCTCTGACCACCTCCGTCGGCCAGTGGGAGGGTCATCAACGCCAAGCCTCCGCCGAAGGACACCGCTGCCCCATAGAAGGAAATCGCATAAGCGCGGATGTGAGGTGAGACCTGCTCGGCGAGAAGGACGATGGCCAGGCCTCCCATCCCGGCAGTCCCGGTGCGCAGGATCGCCTGGGCGGTCCCGAACTGCCACGCCTCGAAGACGAGACCGGCCAGGGTGCCCCCGACAATCACCAGGGTGAGGGACCACAGGAAAGGGCGCCTCCGCCCTTTGTGGTCTCCGAGCCACCCCAGAGGGAGGGCGGCGAAGGCGGCGAGTCGGGCGAGGCCGAGCAGAAGGCTCATCTCACCCTCGGTGAGCCCTAGACCGGCGCGTGTGAACGGAAGCGTTGCCGCGGCCTGGGACTGGGCGAAGCCTTGGATGACTCCGGCTGTCCAGATGATGAACACGATTCGGCGATCGCCCGAGGTGAACCTCTCCACCGGGAGCAACGGGCCCAGAACGCGTCGCAGCCACGGTGCCACGAGTCGAGAGTAGAGGGGCACGCGTGCGATCATCCCCACACTTCGGCTAATTCACCGGGGAACCAAAGTGTTCGACAGCGTCGACTCGGCCGCCTACATCGTCCAGATCCTGATCGCTTTCGGGGCGGGGATCATCTCGTTCGTATCTCCGTGCGTCCTGCCCCTTCTGCCCGGCTATCTATCGATGATGTCTGGCTACTCGGCGAGCCAGCTGGAGGAGGGCGATGTGTCCACGGCCCGGATGACCCGGGTAATCCTCCTCTTCATCGCAGGCTTCACTGTCGTGTTCGTCGCCCTTGGCGCAATCGCTACCGGTCTCCGCACCTGGCTGGTGCAGAACCTGACGACATTCACCCGGCTGGCCGGGCTGACCGTGATCGTCTTCGGAGTGCTCATGGTGGCCATGGCGGTGTCCGATCGAGGTCCGCTCGCCACAGTTGGGAGGGAGCGCAGGCTCGATGTCCGCCCCAGTCGGCTCGGGTCGTGGGGTCCCCCTGTCATGGGGCTGGCCTTCGGATTCGCCTGGACGCCTTGCATCGGACCGGTCCTCACCGTGATCCTCGCCACAGCCTCGCTCCAGGAGACTCTCGGCCAGGGCATGCTGCTCCTTCTCGCCTATTCCCTTGGACTCGGAGTGCCCTTCCTCCTGAGCGGCCTCGGGCTGTTCAAGCTGTTCGGGCGGCTCAAGCCCTACCTGCGTCCGATCAACATCGCTTCGGGAGTGTTGTTGACCCTGTTCGGCGTTCTCATGTTGACTGGAAACGTGGGCACCTTGTCGAGCTGGTTCTCTGACGTTCTGCTCTCGATACCGTTCCTCCGTGACCTGGCGACGATCTGAATGAGCCTCACCGAGCCGCATCTGGCCCCGTCGGCACCCGAGCTGGTTTGGTTCGGAGGCGCCGATGCGATCCGTTTCCTCAATGATTTGATCAGTCAGGAGATCGGCGACATGGAGCCCGGGTCGGTCCGACGATCGCTGCTGCTCACGCCGCAGGGCAAGCTCGACCACATCCTCTGGGTTCTCCGAGGAGACGATGAGGTGGGCTTGGTGGTGGATGCCGACCAGGGCGAGGATCTGGCAGCCAAGCTGGGCCGTTATCGGATCCGGGTCGATGTCGAGATCGCTCCGTCGACCCTCGAGCGGTGGCTCGTCGTTGCGCCGTTCGGGGCGGATCCCGGGCGGTGGACTGGCGATCGTGGCGAATTGATGGCCGACGTGTCCTGGTCGAACCTCGAGCGGACGCTGGTGGTGGGGGAGAGGCCGGACCTTCCGTGATGGAAGTCGAGGATTACGAGTCTGCTGCGCATTGAAGCCGGGGAGCCACTGATGGGCGTGGATGTCACCGACGCCACCATCCCTCAGGAGACCGGTCTCGTCGCGGAGACGATCTCATTCAACAAGGGGTGCTTTCTCGGTCAGGAGTTGGTAGCCCGTCTCGACAGTCGGGGAGGACGGGTCAACCACCATCTCCGCATCCTGCGCTTCGACGGTTCGGCGCCGGAGGTGGGCACCGAGGTCACCAAGGATGGCGAGCAGGTGGGGGTGCTCAGCTCGGCAGCAGACCGTATCGGGCTGGCATTACTCCGGCGGGGGGTCGAACCGGGGGATACGGTGACGGTGGGTGACGGTCGAGCGTCGGTGGATGCGGTTCCGTAGAGTGACCCGCTCGGGCGTAGACATCAGCCACGTGTGCCGGAGGCGGGATTCGAACCCGCACGGGGTTTCCCCCAATGGTGTTTGAGACCATATTGTCTACCAGTTCCAACACTCCGGCGTGACCACATTTTACCGGTCAATGCTTGGGACCGATAAAGGTGTCCATATAGGCCACATCTTCACGGCGGGCGATCGAAATGTCACGCGGGGTGGTCTGCGTCCAATGACTCCGAGCAGATCTAGGGCGTCGGTGAAGATCCCCAGGATGTCGGTGGAAACATTGGTGAACATGTAGCGCGGATAGCGATAACGCCGGGGACCGGATCGGAGCTTCCGGATCACTTCGTTGACGTGCCGGTTGCCGTCAGAATGGATCAGACCACGGACCAGGGCCTTGGGATGACCAGCAATGATCACGTCCTGCCACCGTTCGAGCTCGATGTGACGATTGTGTTTGCGGCCAGGGCCATGTTGCGGGAAGAGGCAAAGCCAGTGTTTCCAGTCGGAGTAGACCTCGACGCATCCCTTCTTCGAGATGAACCCCACTTGCTCGGTGGCTCGGGTGACGACGATTGAGCCGGCGATCTCGTCGATGATGTCGGGTACTTGAGGTCACACACGATCCGCAAGCGATAGACGTCCCGAGGCACGAGGCAGAGGCAGCCGTCGCCCAAGTAGGCCCCGAGGAGATATGCATACGCCTCCTCGTCGACCCATCCGCCGATGCATCGAAAGCAGGTGGCTTGGCGTCTGCCGGACCAAAATTTGGTGCGGCCACCGCTACCCGAAGCCACGCCGACCCGCCAGTCTCGAATCGTGCCGCGGGGAATCCCGAGACGACGGCCGATCTCGCAGTCGTTGATCCCGATGTCGATCAGTTGGATAGCTCGGCGGTATTCCTCTTCCGACCTCATGACGTGAACCCTTTCTTCGAAGGTACAAGCCACCTAGGACAGAATCGACGTTGTCGATATCGCCGAATAGGGGGATACCCTGCGCATGTCGTGAAGCGCGTCCACCGCCGGCTGTTTCGGCTCAATGATCAGATCGACTCCCTCAACCGGGAGTTGCGGTTGGTGAACGCTGAGCTCTCCAATCATCGCTCGATCGACGAGGACGCCCAGCGTGATGCGGTCGTGGGCAACTACATCGATCGTGAAGAGGCGGGGCGAACGGCAGGCGATGTCCGTCGGTTCGAGAGGACCGCCTTCTATCTCCGGGTTCGTCGAGCCAAGCTGATCAAGACCAGGGATCGACTGCTCACCCGTCTGCCCGACTGATCGGGCACGCCGCTACCGTCAGCCTCGTGCCCACACTTGCCCTGATCGACGGTAACTCCGTCGCTTATCGGGCCTTCTACGCCCTCCCCGAGGACCTGGCGACCAAGGGCGGCCAGGTGACGAATGCAGTGTTCGGATTTACCCGGATGCTGATCAGGCTGCTCAAGGACTACCACCCTGATGGCATCGCTGTCGCCTGGGACGTGTCCCGTCAGACCTTTCGAACCGAGTCTTATCCGGAGTACAAGGCGCAACGAGAGAAGGCGCCGGATCACTTCCGCAGCCAGCTGCCACTGATGGACGAAGTGCTGCAGACGCTCAACATCACCCAGCTCAGGGCGGAGGGTTTCGAGGCGGACGACATCATCGCCACTCTCGCCAGGAATGGGGTAGCCGCCGGATGGGAGGTCCTCATCGTCACAGGTGACCGCGACGCATTTCAGCTGATCGAAGGGGCTGTGAAGGTGGTCTACACACGCCGCGGCATCAGCGACATCGTCCTGGCGGACGATGCGTATGTCGAGGAGAAGTACGGCATCAGACCCGACCAGTACGTCGAGTACGCGGCCCTGAGAGGCGACACGTCGGACAATCTGCCCGGCGTGCCCGGAGTGGGGGAGAAGACGGCCTCACGACTGATCGCCGACCACGGTGACCTGGACAACTTGTTCCTGGCCGTGACCGACCTGACACCGAAGCTCAGGGAAAACCTGTCCGCACATCGTGAGCAGGTCTTCCTCAACAGGGAGCTCATGCGCCTCATCGACGACATGGATCTGGGGGTCGAGATCGAGGGCCTTCGCACCAAGGAGTGGGATCGGAATCAGGTCAAAGATCTGTTCGACAGTCTCGAGTTTCACTCCATGTGGAACGACCTGGAACAAGCCCTTCCCTCGGCCGCCACGCAGTCAGAGCTCGTGGAAGTCGAGTCGTTCCTTGTCACCATGCCCGATCAGGTCGCCGCCATGGCGAAGGAGCCCGTCCTCATCGCGGGATTGGTGAACGATGGCGGCGAGCCCTTCGGGCTTGCCGTTTCCAGGGGTCCCGGGGAGGCGGCCGTGGTGCCTTTCGATTCGGCCGGCCCACTTCTCGACGCCCTCGAGAACGGGCAGGCGGCCCTTGCCGGTCACGATGTGAAGGACCTTGTGCGGGTGTTGCTCGAGATGGACCGCGACGTGGACCGGCTGGCGATGGACACCGCACTTGCCGCCTACATCGTCAACCCGTCACAACGCACTTATGACCTCGAGGAGCTGGCGGACCGTCTGCTCGGACTCGAGCTGGTCTCGCCGGATGACGACGGCGCGGCTCTGGGAACCTTGCCGTTCGACAGCGGGCCCGATCTCGAGACCGAGGGCCGCAGGATCGAAGGCGTTCGGCGGCTGGTCGAAGTCATGCGCTCCGAGTTGTCCGACCGCGAGGAAGGCGAGCTCTTCGAGGAGTTCGAGCTCCCCTTGATCCCGGTCCTCGCCCGAATGGAGCACGCCGGCATCGCGGTGGACCGCGCCTATCTCGAGAATATGGGCGCCGACTTGAGGGAGAAACTCACCGCCCTCGACGCCCGGATCCAGGAGCTGGCGGGGGAGCAGTTCAACGTCAACTCGACCGACCAGCTCCGCTATGTCCTCTTCGAGAAGTTGGCGCTCCCGGTGATCAAGAAGACCTCCACGGGCAAGCCATCCACCGACGCCTCCGTCTTGAAGAAGCTGGATCATCCTGTGGTTGAGGCCCTCCTCGAGTACCGGGAGTACGAGAAGTTACGGGGCACGTATGTCGACGGGTATCTGCCATTGGTCGACCCCGACGGTCGAATCAGGACCCGGTTCAATCAGATGGCGGCGACGACCGGGCGCTTGTCTTCCGATCGTCCCAATCTGCAGAACATCCCGATACGTTCCGAGTCGGGCCGCACCATTCGCCGTGCCTTCATCGCCGGGGAAGGCGCGGAGTTCCTGGTGGCCGACTACTCCCAGATCGAGTTGAGGGTCCTGGCTCACATGAGCGGGGACCCCTTCCTGGTGGAGGCTTTCCGTTCCGGCTCCGACATCCACACCGCCACCGCGGCTCGGGTTTGGGGGCTTACCGAGCCCGACGTGACCGCCAATCAGCGCCGCACGGCCAAGATGATCAACTTTGGCCTGCTCTATGGGATGGAGGCATTTGGACTGGCCGACCGTCTCGGCATCTCACGGGACGAGGCGCAACAGCACATGGATGCCTACTTCTCACAGTTCGTGCAGGTCAAGGAGTTCATGTCGGCGATGGTCACCCAGGCCCGGAACCAGGGCTACACCACGACGCTCTTTGGGCGACGGCGCTATCTGCCTGAGCTCAAGTCGGACAACTTCCGCATTCGTCAGATGGGTGAGCGCATGGCCCTGAACGCCCCTGTCCAAGGCACTGCCGCCGACATAATCAAGAAGGCGATGATCGATCTCGACGCCAGTCTGCGATCCGAGGGGCTGGCCTCCACATTGATCCTCCAGATCCATGACGAGCTCATTTTGGAGAGCCCACTCGATGAGCTGGAGGTCGCGGAGAAGCTGGTAGTGGGGACGATGGAGGGCGTGGTCGCCCTCGATGTGCCGCTCGACGTCGATGTGGCCACCGGCCCCGATCTGGCATCGGTGAAGAGCTGAAAGATCCCGCCACGGGCTTATCCGTTGGCGGTTGTGGACAAACCTGCGTACACTCACCACGCCTGTGGACCCAGCGTTTGCAGAGTTCCTTTCGGAGGTAACCACTCACACATGACCAGCGAGCCACAAAACGCGCCCGCGAGCGCTCCCGAGACGGAGAGCGTGGAGGCGCCCGAGACCACCGAGCCGGAGACGCAGATTTCCGTCGACGTGGAGGAGCCCACCGAGGCTCCCGCAGAAGTCGAAGTATCCGGCCGCGAGGCCCTCGTCGCCCCAGATCTGAGCGACCTTCCCGATGACATCGGCGACGATTTCGAGCGCGCCATCGAGGCAACGGTTCTCGAGTTCAAGGAGGGCGACATCGTCGAGGGCACCGTCGTCAGCGTCGATGCCGACGGGGCCATGATCGACATCGGTTACAAGTCCGAAGGGCTGATTCCGACACGCGAGCTCTCCATTCGAAACAACGTCGACCCCAATGACGCGGTCAACGTGGGGGAGCGGGTCGAAGCCGTCGTGCTCAACAAGGAGGACGACGAGGGCCGGCTGATCCTCTCCAAGAAGCGAGCCATGTACGAGCGCGCTTGGGGCAGGATCCAGGAAGTCGCCAAGGAAGGCGGAACCGTCGACGGGACGGTCATCGAGGTCGTCAAGGGCGGTCTCATCGTCGACATCGGCCTTCGCGGGTTCCTTCCGGCATCTTTGGTCGACATGCGACGTGTCCGCGATCTCGACCCTTTCATCGGCGAGAGCATCACCGCCAAAGTGATCGAGCTCGACCGGGCCCGAAACAATGTCGTCCTCTCCCGCCGCGCCTATCTGGAAGAGGCCCAGGCAGAGGAGCGCAACGCCTTCCTCGACGGACTCGGCGAGGGTGAGGTCCGCGACGGAGTCGTCTCCTCAGTCGTCAATTTCGGGGCATTCGTCGACCTCGGCGGGATGGACGGACTGGTCCATGTCTCCGAGCTCTCTTGGCAGCACGTCAATCATCCCGGCGAGCTGGTCAAGGTCGGCGACAAAGTCCAGGTCAAGGTTCTCGAGGTCGATCGCGATCGGGAGCGGATCTCCCTGTCCATTCGCCAGACGAGCGACGACCCATGGGATGTCTTCGCCCGTGAGCACGAAGTGGGCGACGTGATCGACGGGATGGTGACCAAGACAGTGCCGTTCGGCGCCTTCGTCTCGGTCGCCGATGGGGTCGAGGGGTTGGTACACGTATCCGAGATCGCCAGCCACCGCGTCGAGTCCCCGGAGCTCGAGCTCTCCATCGGCCAACAAGTCAAGGTGAAGATCACCGAGAAGGAAGACGAGCGTCGACGCATCTCGCTGTCCATCAAGCAGGCCTCTCCCGATTGGAAGGAGAGGGAGGCTCAGATGGAAGAGCAGAAGAAGGGCCGCCGCCGGCCCCAGAAAGAGTTCGAGCGCGAGTTCGGACCTTCCGAGGAGGAGCGGCCACCTATGCCCGTCGATGCCTCGCTCGAGGCCATCCTGCAGGAGTTGAAGGAGCGCGGCATCGGCCGTAGGTGACCCTTTCTCCCCCAAAGGGGGGAGTACCGGCATAGCCGGGGAGGGGGATCTCAGACTTCCACAGTGCCCGCATATGGGGCGACAGAACTATGGAAAGTGTGGGGAAACGCTCAAGACTCTTCCGAAACGGTCCGAATCTGTCCTGTGGAATCGGATTTGAAGCACCGGGATGGCGCTTGCCCGTCGGTAGCATGCCTCGAGGCATGCCCCCGACACGGTTCGGCGGCATTCCCTGGGGACATACGAAGGGGACTCAATGGGTAGGAGAGCCATCGTGTTGCTAGTGGCCTTGGTACTGGCCGGGCTAGCAGCTTGGGCGGTCTGGAACTATCTCCAGAACGTCGAGAACGAAATTGTCGAAGGCCAGGAGATCGTCGAGGTCTACCGGGCCGGCGAAGCCATTGCAGAAGGCACGGATGGAGCGATCCTCCTCTCCGACTTCAACAGTGGCGGCGTGCTGATCACACTCAGCGAGGACCAGGCCGAGGACGTCCCTGTGGGCGCCATCACGACCCCCGAGCAGCTGAATCAGGTGCTCACCGATCGTGTCGCTGCCGGGCCGATCGCTGCCGGGTCGATCCTCAACGAGTCACAGTGGGCTTCGATCACGGTGAATGTGGTCCCGCTCGCCGAGGAGATCCCATCCGGCAAGCAGGCCATGACGATCGCGACCGACAACATCAAGGGCATCAACGGGTTCGTCGAGCCCGGTGACCGGGTCAACATGATCCTCACCATCGACATCCCTGAGAACCTGCTCCCTGATGAGCTGGGTGGCATCGCCGAGCCTGTCGCTCCGGTAGAAGGCGCTCCTGCCACCGAGCAGGCGCCTGCCGCTGTCACCTACACGCGGTTTGTCCTCCAGGGTCTCCCCGTCATGGCGACTGGTCGTGACATCCGCCCCGAGGAGGATGCTCCCGAGACGGTCGAAGTCGACCCGGAGACCACCGGCGACACGACACCCGAAGGGGAGCCAGTGGAGGAGGAGCTCGGCAACGACACCACCTTCACCCTCGAGGTGACGCCCGAGCAGGCCGAGCGGATCGCCTATGCGACCGAGAACGGCTCGATCTGGCTGACGCTGGTGCCTGGCGACTTTGTCGAAGTCGAGACCACCGGTGTGACAACTCTCAACTTGTTCGGCGGAAATCTGCTGGACGACATCTTCGGAAGCTGACAGAGGTTCGACGATGACGATGGCTGAGCACAACTTGTTGGTCGTGGACAAGGACGATGACTTCGTCTCCTCGGCCAAGGAGCTCTTCGAGGGCCGGCTCCCGGTTGCTCGCTCCATAGAGGAAGCGAGTCACACCGCGGAGTCCGGTGAACTGAGGATGCTCCTGCTCGGCCCGTCGTTCTCCAACGACGAGTCTCTCGAGCAGATCCGGAGCCTGCACAACCAAGACCCCGCCCTGATCCTGATGATGGTGGCGGAGAAGGTCACGTCCGATCTGCTCCGGGGTGCGATGCGAGCCGGCGTGTCCGATGTGATCGAAGCGCCTCTCGACGAGACCAAGATCGAGGCTGCGATCGAGCAGTTCGGTCACGATGTGCTCAAGCGGCGCAGTGCTGCCAAGCCGCCGACTGAGCCGGTTCGCACCGAGAAAGGCGCCATCGTCACTGTCACGTCAGCCAAGGGTGGGAGCGGCAAGACCGTGGTCGCCACCAATGTGGCCCTCCTCCTCAACAGGATCCCGGACAAGAAGGTGGTCCTGGTCGACGCCGACCTGCAGTTCGGCGATGTCTGCCTGCTGTTGCAGCTAGAGCCGAGATTCACCATGGTCAATGCGGCCCACGAGCTCCATCATCTCGATGTCGAGATGCTCGACTCCCTTCTCACCGAGCACCCCACCGGCCTGAAGGTCCTCGCCGCCCCGCTCGAGCCGGCCTTCGCCGACGACATCACCACCGCCGGCCTCATGCAGATGCTCGACCTGCTCCAGGAGAGTTACGACTACGTGGTCGTCGACACCGCCTCGATGCTCGACGAGCTGATTCTCTCTCTGATCGAGAAGGCGGATCACGTCCTGATGGTGGTGGATATGGACCTCCCCTCAGTGAAGAACGCCAAGCTCGCCCTGGAGACCCTGCGTCTCCTCAAGTTTTCGACCCAGAACGTCCAGCTTGTCATGAACAGGAACAACTCGAAGGCCAAGTTGGACAACAAGGAAATCGAAAGCGCCCTGAAGATGGAGATCTCGGCCGCCGTCCCCTCGGACGCCGCGGTCCCGACCTCGGTCAACGAGGGGCGCCCCATCGTCGAAGCCGATCCCAAGGGCAAGGTCGCCAAGGGTTTCGAGAGCGTCGCCGAATTGATCGCCGGAAAGATCCCCGAGAGCACGCCCAAGAGCGGGCTCTTCGGCAGGAAATAGTGGAAGGTAGATAGAAGTGCCATCGCTTTCTGAACGAGTCGCAGCCGCAAGGCAGACAGAGACACAAGACGTCAGCAGCAACCGCTCGGACGCCCTTGGCGAACTGCGCGGTCGTCTGCATTTCAAGGTCGTCGAAGAGCTGGGCCCGACCCTGTACGACCGTCAGATGTCGGACGCCGAGCTCCGCCTACGCGTCCTCGAGATGCTGGAATGGGCAGTGGACCAGGAGCAGGGCCTCCCGCTCACTTCCGCCGATCGTCGCGCCCTGCTCAATGAGATCGCATCCGATGTCCTCGGGTACGGCCCGATCGACCCGCTGCTCAACGATCCGGACATCACCGAAGTCATGGCCAATGGCCCATATGACATCTACTACGAGAAGAGGGGCAAGATCGTCCTCTCCGATGTCAAGTTCGTCGACGAGGTGCATCTGCGCCGCATCATCGACAAGATCGTCGGTCAGATCGGCCGTCGCGTCGACGAGGCCACGCCGATGGTCGACGCCCGCCTCCCTGACGGCTCCCGTGTCAATGCCGTCATTCACCCTCTGGCCATCGGCGGGCCTTTCCTGACCATTCGAAAGTTCGCGGTCGACCCCTACCAGGAAGCCGATCTCATCAACTTCGGCACCATCACGCAGCGCGTGGCCGATTTCACCCGGGCGTGTGTCCGGGGCCGGCTCAACCTGCTGATCTCCGGTGGTACCGGTTCCGGCAAGACCACCACCCTCAACGTCATGTCTTCGTACATCCCTGGCGATGAGCGCATCGTCACTGTGGAGGATGCGGCCGAGCTCCAGCTCCATCAGGAGCATGTGCTCACTCTCGAGTCACGCCCGGCCAACATCGAGGGCAAGGGCGCCGTCGCCATCCGCGACCTGGTCAGGAACACCTTGCGTATGCGCCCTGACAGGATCGTCGTCGGTGAGGTTCGTGGCGCAGAGGCGTTGGACATGCTCCAGGCCATGAACACAGGCCACGACGGCTCCTTGACCACAGTTCACTCGAACGGTCCGAGAGACACTCTCTCCCGTATCGAGACCATGGTCTTGATGGCAGGTTTCGATCTCCCGGTGCGAGCCATCCGTGAGCAGATATCCGCCGCCGTGGACCTGATCGTCCACGTGTCCCGGCTCAAGGATGGAACGCGACGCGTCACCCATGTCACCGAGGTCGAGGGCATGGAGGGCGACATCATCACGCTCCAGGACATCTTCCTCTTCGACTACGGCATGGGTGTGGACGAGGATGGCGTCTACAAGGGCCGTCTCAAGGCAACTGGCATCCGTCCCTCATTCTCTCAGGATCTCGAGAACCAGGGCATCAGACTCCCCGCCGACCTGTTCGATCCCGAGCCGTTTGCGAGGAGATAGCTTGAGACGTCTTTCTGCCCTGGTAGCTGTGCTCGTCCTCGGATTGAGCACCGCCGCCGTCGCCCAAACCGCCGCCCCCGAAGTCGAGATCGTCGACATCAACGGCTCGCGTTACGCCGAAGGCGGCCAGACGCAAATGGTTGTCGAGTTCCGCAACCTCCCAGAGGCTCCGGACCCCGCCCAGCTTTCGATCACGGTCGACGGTCAGCCCGTTTCCGACGTGGAAGTGGCGCCACTCGGTGAGTCGAGCGTTCCCGTTGGCGTCGTCCTGGTGATCGACACCAGTGGCTCGATGCTGGGCGCGCCGATGGATGCCGCCAAGTCAGCCGCCAACAGCTTCATCGACCAAAAGCGCCCAGAGGACACGATCGCCATCGTCAGCTTCGCCGACACGGCCGTTGTCCAGACCGGGTTCACCGCCAACGTCGATGTTCTCCATGAGAAGATCAACGCTCTGGTCGCCGACGGTGAGACAGCGTTCAACGATGGGGTCATACTCGGGATGTCGCTGTTCGACGGCACCCCCGAGAACCAGCTGAACAACATGATCGTCCTCAGCGATGGCGAAGACACCATCTCGACCGCCACTCCCGAGGAGGCGATCGCCGCTGTCGAGGCCGGTGATGCGCGTGTCTTCGGTGTGGCACTCGAGTCGCCCGACTTCAACCCCGATGCGGTCGCCGCCGTCGCCACCGCCGGTGGTGGTCTCTTCCTCTCGACCCCCGATCCAGCGCAGTTGTCCGGGCTGTACAGCCAGATCAGCCGTGAGATCAGCAACACTCTGGTTGCCCGATTCGTCTCACCTGTGGCTGCGCCCGGGGAGGCCGAGTTCGCAGTGAGCTATCCAGGCGGCTTGACGTCGACGGTTTCGGTTCCGGTCTCCGGGTAT
Source organism: uncultured Acidobacteriota bacterium (assembly GCA_963810465.1). GTDB lineage: Bacteria > Actinomycetota > Acidimicrobiia > Spongiisociales > ZC4RG35 > JARDZU01. Next base: position 323,479 of record CAWENM010000003.1, read on the forward strand.
GCCACGACCACCACAGTTGCGCCAACGACGACCACCGTGCCGGTGCCCATCACCGGCAGTGTTGTCGAGAGCAACTCCCCGATGAGTATCACCAACCTGGCGCTGATCGCTGCCGCCGGGATCGGGCTCACAGCATTTCTCTTCATCGTCATCCTGTTCGGTCGTGACGACGATCAGGGCGGCGGGCGTTTCGCCAAGCGTCTCCAGGCCTATGGTCGGCGTTCGCGTACTGGCGAGACAGAAAAGAAGCCGTTCCTGCAGAGGCTTCCCATTCTCAACAGGTTCAGCCAGGCTGCCGAGGAGGAGGTGCGCAAGCGCGGGTTGCTCTCCGGGGTCAATGCGGCCCTGGAGCAGGCCAACATCCCGATGACACCGGGAGAAGCCATCCTCGCCATGTTCGGGCTCTCCGCGGTCGGTGGAGTCTTCCTGGCCATCTTCAGGTCGCCATTGGCCGGGTTGATCACCTTCGGGGTCCTTCTTCTGGTCTTTTTCATGCTGATGAAGTACGCCGGCAGTCGCGAGCGCTCGAGAGTTCGAGAAGCAGCTCCCTGACACGTTGACCCTGCTCTCGACGTCATTGAGGGCCGGGTATTCGCTTCTTCAGGCAATCGAGGCGGTGGCGTCCGAGGCGCCCGACCCGACGGCCCGTGAGTTCAGCCGGGCGGTAGTCGAGGCTCGCCTCGGACGGTCGGTGCCAGAGGCACTCGAGGGAATCGTCGTCCGCACCCAGTCCAAGGACTTCGAGTGGGCCACCATGGCCATCGAGATCCAGCGTGAGGTCGGCGGCAACCTGGCCGAGGTGCTGCAGACGGTGGCGGACACGATGATGGCCCGAAACCGGCTCAAGGGTGAGATCAAGGCCCTGACCGCAGAAGGCCGGATCTCGGCCATCGTGCTCGGCTCTCTGCCTTTTGCCCTTGCCGGCTTCCTCTACGTCAACAACCGTGACTATCTGCAGCCTTTGCTCGATGCGACGATGGGGCGTATCGCCATAGTCGCCGGAATAATCCTCATGGCCGGTGGAATCCTCTGGCTCCGAAAGATTGTGAACATCGAAGTATGAACATCACAGCACTAGACGGTCAGCTACTTGCCGTGGTCACGGTCTCGGCGCTGGTCTTCTTCGTCATCGTTTGGGTCGGTCTCGGTGTGACCCACGCTCGCGAGGACATGAACAACAGGCTCGCCGTCTACGGTCGCGCGACGGCAGGCTCCGTTCGCGACGACGATCTGGCCAAACCCCTCGCCCAGCGGACCATCGGGCCGATCGTGCTCAAGATCTCAGGGTTCCTCCGACGCTTCACACCGGTCGGTTACCTGGAGAAGAAGCAGCACAAGATCGTCCTCGCCGGAAATCCGGGCAATCTCGACGCCCCCTCGTTCATCGTCATCAAGCTGCTGACGACCATTGCCGGTCTGTTCGCAGCCTTCTTCTTGACGGATTACGGCAGTGACAGCATGCAGCGCATCGTCCTCTTCGCCCTGCCCATCGTGCTCGGATTCTTCGGTCCGGACGCCTGGCTCCAGCGCAAGGTCGACGACCGAACAAAGAGCATGCTGAGGGCCCTTCCCGATGTCCTCGATCTCCTGGTCATCTCCGTGGAGGCCGGACTCGGGTTCGACTCGGCGCTGTCCCGTGTGGTGGCAACGGTTCCTGGGCCGCTCTCCGAGGAGTTCTTCCGGATGCTCCAGGAGACCCGGGTCGGCGTCAGCCGTCGCGATGCGATGCGTCATTTGTTGGATCGGACCGATCTCGACGAGCTTCGCTCCTTCATCCTGGCCATGATCCAGGCCGAGGCTTTCGGTGTGACAATCGCGCGGGTGCTCAGGGTGCAGGCCGACGAAATGAGGGTCAAGCGCCGTCAGCGGGCTCAGGAGAAGGCTTTCGCCGCCCCCGTCAAGCTGGTGTTCCCCCTGGTGTTCTGCATTTTCCCGGCGTTGTTCATCGTCCTTCTCGGTCCGGCCGCGATCTCTATCGGCGGCGCCTTCGCCAACAACTGATGGCCCTGGCGGCGCCAGGGTCGACGCAGCGGCGCTTCTCCCTGGCCCATCTCGTCTTGCTGGTGCCATGGGTGGCACTGGTCATCGACGCCTGGGCTCCGATCCGGGATAACTCCTTCCTGTGGCACATCAGGGCGGGGGAGCTGCAGGCGACGGCTGGGGAGGTCCTGGTCGCCGATCCGTTCTCATTCACCATGCTGGGGGAGAGGTGGCTAACACAGAGCTGGCTGGCCGAGCTGCTCTACAGCTGGGGTGAGTCGAACTGGGGTCTCGGTTTCGTGCCCCCGATGATGCTCGTTCTCAGCTCTATCACATTTCTCGGCATCGGGATCATGGCCTATCGACGATCGAGGAGCGAGTGGTCGACGGCGATCATCGTTGCCCTCACCACGCTGCTGATGATCTCGTTCCTGGTGCCAAGACCGGTGTTGTTCTCGCTGGCGCTGTTCGCTCTGGTCATAGTCGCATGGGATCGCCCCGCGACACGATGGACCATTCCCTTCCTGTTCTGGATCTGGGCCTCAGTGCACGGGAGCTTCGCCATCGGGTTGGCCTACATCGGGCTGACCATCATCGTCGAGAGAGACTGGAAGGGGCTTCCAACGGCGATCGTTGCCGGTCTGAGCACCTTCCTCACCGCTCACGGTCTGGGGGTTCTCGAGTTCCTCCTCGACTTCTCGGAGGCGGGGCCGGCGCTTGCGCTGCTCTCCGAGTGGAGGCGCCCAGAGTTGTTGTCCGTGGTGTTCGCCCCGTTTCTGATCGGTGTGGCGCTGATCGTTATCGGTGCCTTTCGGGGAAAGGTGACACCGAAACATCTCATCATCCTGGTGCCCTTTCTTCTTCTGGCCTTCAGTGCTACCAGGGCCGTTCCGCCCTCCTGGATCGCACTGGTCCCTCTGATGGGCACGGCGCTGGCCGGTCTCGCCGTTGGGGCGAGACAGCGCTTCCCTCGTGCCCGCTGCGGTGGTGTTCGGCTTGCTGGTGTTGGTCACGCCCGTGGTTCATCATTTCGGATTCCTCGATCGACGAGGAGCGCTTCCCGGTCGTCGCCGCCGAGGAGCTGGATGATGTGCCGACCTTTCACGACGACAGTGCGGGCGGCTACCTGATCTGGTCACAGGGCCCGGAGCGTCTGGTCTACATCGACGACCGAGCCGAGCTCTACGGAGATCGGATGCTCGAGTACGTCGAGGTGACGAGATCTCGAGCGAGATTGGGAGCCAGTCTTCGAACGCGACGGGATCGAGCAAGTGCTGCTCAAGGCAGATGAGAAGCTGCTCGGGGAACTGGAGTCGGCGGGCTGGTCGACGACCTATGACGACGGTTTGTACGTCGTCATGCGGCCGTGAGCGAGGAAATCAGCCAGCCAGGCCGGAGCCGATTTCGCTGAACGCCGATGAGACCTGATTGCCGGCGAGCCTGATCGCCAGTATGGCAACGATGGCAATTAGGACCACGAGCAGTGCGTATTCCACCATCGAGGCGCCCTTCTGCTCGGCGACCGTGCTCCATGTCTTGACCCATACCGTCGACACGATGCCTCCCTGGTCGTTGGTCGTGTCTTCTTGCAGGTGACGGTACGGTCAGCCCTGACATCCGGGCAATGAGTCGATCGGCCTATGGCGCCCGCAAATAGAAGAGAGGCCCGCAAACAGAAGCGGGTCCTTCAACATTGAAGTCCTGACGGTCCTTTCTCCTTGATCTGAGCTGTGCTCAGCCGGCCAGGCCGGAGCCGATCTCGCTGAAGGTCGAGGAGACCTCATGTACCGGCGAGCTGCACGGCGACGAGAGCGACGATGGCGATCAGGACAACGAGCAGGGCGTACTCAACCATCGAGGCACCCTTCTCATCCTGCACCCAGCTCACTACTTTGTTCCACAAAGCAAGCATGAAGCCCCTCCTTGGGTCTGCGTTTCTTTGACTTGCACTTGATATATCGGTGCAACCCGCCAAAAACTTGAGCGGAAATGAAGAAAGGGCCCGCAATATGCGGGCCCTTTCTCCTCGATCTGAGTCTGTGCTCAGCCGGCCAGGCCGGAGCCGATCTCGCTGAAGGTCGAGGAGACCTCAGTACCGGCGAGCTGCACGGCGACGAGAGCAACGATGGCGATCAGGACAACGAGGAGGGCGTACTCAACCATCGAGGCACCCTTCTCTTCCTGAATCCAGCCTGTCAATTTGGTCCACAGAGCAAACATGAAACCCCTCCTTGGGTTGTTGCCTTGACTTGCAATCGGGCAAGGTAGCCCTACCTACCCCGAGACCTATAGGTCCCAGGGAACTATCAATTCACGACCCCGCGTCCACCAGATTCGAGTTGATGTCAGAGTATGTGCTGCTGAGCTCATCTCCCGAAGTACGCCACAGCGGCGAGAGCCACGATGGCTATGAGGAGGACGAGGAGCGAGTACTCAACTAGAGAAGCACCGTTCTCCTTGGTGAGAAATCCTCATCAACCTGGCGTACATTTCTTCTCCCTTGCTCACCCGCATCAGCGTAGGGCCTCAAGCCGGAAAGCGCTCATGGGCCGCAAGGCCCATATGACTATTTCGCTCGTGTCTCATCGGCTAACTGGGTCGGGCAATGCCCAGACGTATCGCCTCGATGGCGGCCTGGGTGCGATCGCTAACGGCCAGCTTCTGAAAGATGGAGGCGAGGTGGTTCTTGACGGTCTTCTGGGAGATGTAGAGACGGTCGGCCAACTCGTCGGTGGCCGAGACACCGACGGCTAGCAGCTGAAGGATCTCCTTCTCCCGCTCCGTCAGCGAAGCCGCTCCGGGGTCGAGACGGGCCTGGCCGTAGGTCTCCAGGAGCTCGTCACGGGCCGTGTCGTCGAGAGAGATCAGATCCTGGCCGTCGGCCACCGCTCGGATCGCCGCCGCCAGGGTCACCAAGGGAACGCCTTTGGAGAAGAACCCTTTGGCGCCGGCCTCCTGGGCGCGTTCTTTCTGTTCGTCCGAAGCGTGCATCGACACGACGATGGCGCTTGTCCGTCTGCCGAGCTCGGAGATGGTGTCGATTCCGTCACCACCTGGCATCTCGATATCCACGATGGACACTTCAGCAGGCTGGCTCAGGAGGGCTTCCTCGAGCGCCGGCCCGGACTCCACCACTCCAACCACCCGCGTATCGGGAAGGATGTTGAGCGCCTGGCTCAGCCCTTCTGCGAACAGTTGATGGTCGTCGGCAATCATCACACGAATCATCGGTTGCCCCATTCCACAGTCACGGTTGTTCCTCCTCCTGGAGTCGGTTGAAAGCTGATCTTTGCCCCTATCTTGTCGGCACGTTCTCGCATGCCAGTTAGGCCGAAATGGCCATCGGGCTCGTAGGTTGGGTCGAACCCTGTTCCGTCATCGATCACGGAGCAGACACCAAATGAACGGTCGATCCTTCCCGACACCACTATCTGCGATCCCCCCGAGTGATTGTGGGCGTTTCGGGTGGCCTCGGTGATGATCGAGGTCAGATCGGCGATGACCGCTGGCCGTGGGGGGCGTCGCTCCTCGAGGTCGACTATCACTTGAGGGACTCCATTCAAACCAGATGTCGACTGAAGGAGCCGGGCGGTGAGAGTCGGGCCGGGGGCAGTGCGCAGATCGGCTACAGATTCGCGCACATCCTCGACCAATTTGGTCACATTGGTGCGCAATACCTTGAGATCCGCGGACAGCTCGGCGTGCTCCGCCTGCTGCATAGCGGCCATATCCAACGCCAACCCCAGCGAGGCCAGCGAAGGGCCGATGTCGTCGTGCATCTCTCGGGCGAGGCGAATCCGCTCTTCGGCCACGGCCGAACCGACGATGTTCTGAAGCAGCTGGAGGTTGGCGAAAGCGATGCTCACAGGCTGAACGAACGCCTCTATGTCGATCAGGTCGGGTCTCGAGAGTGATTGTGGCGTCAGGAGCTCCAGACTGCCCACGGACGCGTCGGCCGTCGACAGCGGTACCTCATAGGAGTGCGGGCTCTCGGGAGGGACGCCACGAGAGGCGAGGACCACCGGGCCTTCCTCATCGTCGAGAATGAGACGCCCGGAAGACCCCGGAATTCGAGCGAGAATGGCCTCCAGCGTGTCGGCTGCCACCTCGACGGCATTGAGACGCCCGGCGGAGATGTCTTCAGACAGGCGGATCAGGACCCCATGGATCTCCTCCAGGTTCTCCAGCTTTTGCGTAGCCGATTCCGTTGCCTCGGCCAGCTCACCGGCCTGACGATGAGCATCCTCCAAGAGACGCCGGATCACTGTCACCAATAGGACAAAGGCGACATAGAGGCCAATGATGGGCAATGCATCAGCGATTGCCGTGTCCGAGTCTCCTTGTGAGATGGTCACCAGGAACAGGAGCGCCACCGAGAGGAAGCCGGTCATCAAACCGGTGCGGAGACCGCCATAGATCGTGGCAAGGATCGGCGGTCCCATCGACAGCAATATGTACGGGCTGTTGGGACCTCCGGTGAGGGTGATGGCGGTGATGGTGAGGAAAGCACCCATCAGGGTGATCGCCTCGGCTCCAAACCGCCGGCGATACCAGCTTTCGGGGACTGCAGCGGTGCCAATCACGTAGATCGTTCCGAGGGCCATCGCCAGGAGAGAGGCACCGTCCGGGGAGCCCACTGCCGAGATCAGATCGAACACTACGGCGTAGATCAGGACGACGAATTGCCCGATGGTGACACTCCGATGGAGGCGGAATTCCCAAGGAGCCGGGACGGAGACCGTCATAGAGGCAAGGCTACCGTCGGTGGTGATGAGTTCCTCGGACGGGCGCTGGCTGATCACGGGCGGGATCGGGTCCGGGAAAAGTGAGGTTCGTCGGCTACTGGCGGAGCGGGGCATTCGTACCGTCGACGCGGACGCCGTCGGTCACCTCGTTCTTGCTGGCGAAGGCCTGACCCCCGTCGCCGAGCGCTGGCCGGACGTCGTCCTCGAAGGCCAGATAGACCGCCAAGCGCTGGCCCGGATCGTTTTCGACGACTCGGAAGAGCTCGAGGTGCTCGAAGCGATCACTCATCCCTTGATCTTCGGCCGGATCGAGGCCGATTTGAAGGAATATTCCGGTGTTGTGGTCGTCGAAATGCCGTTGCTCGAGACCTCGATGGGCTGGCCGATGATCGTGGTGGATGCTGACGATGAGACGCGTCTGCGTCGGGCCGTGCAGCGGGGGATGAAAGAAGCAGATGTCCGGCGTCGAATGGCGGCTCAACCGGGCAGAGACGACTGGCTCGCGGCCGCCGACGTCGTGGTGCCGAATCACGGCGCAATCAACCATCTGGAGAAAGCGGCGGCGCTGCTCGGCGACTACCTACTGCGGGGTTAGCGGACGGATCTTGTCCCAGGTCACCGGTAGCCTCCGGCAGTGCCCGAATTCAAGATCGTCTCCGATTTTGCGCCGGCTGGTGACCAGCCTCAGGCGATCGCGGCCCTGGCCGAGGGGATAAACCGCGGCGACCCCTATCAGACCCTCCTCGGAATCACCGGCTCGGGCAAGTCGGCCACCATCGCCTGGACGATCGAGCAGGTGCAGCGACCGACGCTGGTTCTTGCACCCAACAAGGCTCTCGCCGCTCAGCTCGCCAATGAGTTCAGGCAGTTCTTCCCTCAGAACAGGGTGGAGTACTTCGTGTCGTATTACGACTATTACCAGCCCGAGGCCTACTTGCCTCAGACAGACACCTATATCGAGAAGGACGCCACGATCAACGATGAGATAGACCGCCTCCGTCACTCGGCGACGGCGGGTCTGCTGGTCCGGGACGACGTCATCATCGTGGCCTCGGTGTCGGCCATATATGGCTTGGGCTCCCCGGAGCAGTACATGGGGCAATTGCTGCGACTGATTCAGGGGGTCGAGTACCCCATGAAGGATGCGATTCAGCGTCTGGTGAACATCCAGTACGAGCGCAACGAGGTCAACCTCATCCGCGGAAAATTCCGGGTGAAGGGCGACACGCTCGAGGTGTTCCCCTCCTACGAGGAGACCATCGTCAGGGTTCAGTTTTGGGGGGACGAGGTGGAGCGCATCATCAGGCTCAATCCTGTCACCGGGGAAGTTGTCGAAGAGCTGTCGGAGTTGTTCGTCTTCCCCGCCACCCACTACGTGACGGAGCGAGAACGCATGCTGAAGGCGATCAGCTCGATCGAAGTGGAGCTGACGGATCGTCTCGCCGAATTGGAGGGCAAAGGCAAGATGCTGGAGGCGCAGCGTCTCCGGATGCGGACCAATTACGACTTGGAGATGATGCGTGAGGTGGGGTTCTGCTCCGGGATCGAGAACTACTCACGTCATCTCGATGGACGTGCCACAGGGGACGCTCCCTACACCCTGCTTGACTACTTCCCCAAGAACTACCTGACCATCATCGACGAGTCACATGTGACCGTGCCCCAGATCGGTGGCCAGTACGAGGGCGATCACTCCCGGAAGGAGGTCCTCGTCGAGCATGGCTTCCGTCTTCCCTCGGCCAAGGACAATCGGCCGCTCCGATTCGACGAATGGCTGGAGAAGGCAAACCAGATCGTATTCCTCTCCGCCACACCGTCCGCCTTCGAGATCTCCCGCTCGACCCAGGTCGTGGAGCAGATCATCCGGCCCACCGGTCTCATCGACCCGGAGGTGATGATCCGACCCACCAAGGGCCAGATCGACGACCTGCTCCACGAGATCAGGGAACGCGCCATCCGGGAGCAGAGGGTTCTCGTCACCACCCTGACCAAGAAGATGGCCGAAGACCTGACCGACTATCTGCTGGAGATGGGGGTTAGGGCCCGGTACATGCATTCGGAGATCGACACCCTGGAACGGGTGCAGATCATGCGGGAGCTTCGGTTAGGAGACTTCGACGTCCTGGTCGGGATCAACCTGCTCCGTGAGGGTCTCGACCTGCCCGAAGTCTCTCTGGTAGCGATCCTCGATGCCGACAAGGAGGGCTTCCTCCGGTCAGAGACCTCGTTGATCCAGATCATCGGCCGGGCGGCTCGAAATGTGGACGGTCAGGTCGTCATGTACGCCGACAACGTGACGGAATCCATGAAGCGGGCGATCAATGAGACCAACCGGCGGCGGCGCGCCCAGTCGGAGTGGAACAAAGAGCACGGAATCGATCCACAGACGGTGAGAAAACGGGTTTCAGACATACTGGAATTGGTTCAGTCTGAGGCCCCGAAAGGCGATAGAAGAAGACGCGAGGTCGAGCCGCGTCGGCCCATCGACCTCGAGGGCGACGATCTGACCAGGCTCATCATGAGCCTGGAGGACGAGATGCATGAGGCAGCCAAAGAACTCCGTTTCGAGTACGCCGCGCGCTTGCGCGACGAGGTCAACGAACTCCGACGCGAGCTTCGCGAGGTCGCCGAGGCGGGTTGATCCGTCGGAGTTGGCCTTGCCCGCGGTAGGCATTCCGCCAGAAAGCAAATGTTGTCGTTGAGAACGGTCGAACCACCCACCTTCGCTTCGCCTCAGCTCACCGGACGTCGCCTCCTGGACAATCCGTTGTTGGCCTGGGCCTTGCTGGTTGTGGGGCTGATGGTTCTCGCCAGATTGGCCTTCAGGGGCTGGATCCCTCACGACGAAGGAACACTCGGTCAGGCGGCTACGAGGGTCTTGGGCGGCGAAGTTCCCCATGTCGATTTCCACGACACCTATGGTGGGCTGCAGGCATATGCCCACGCTGGGGCGTTTAGCCTCCTTGGCGAGAGCGTGCGCAGCCTCCGCGTCGCCAACATCGCTATGGCCGCTACTGCTGGCCTGGCATCCTTCGGGATCGTGCGTCGCGTTCAGCCGATCGTGGTGGCGGCATCAGTTGGGGTTGCCGCGATGCTGGTCGGGTTCGCGGTCTATCCGGCTTCGATGCCCTCATGGTGGAACGCCGCATTGGGCCTAGCGACCGGCTGGTTGGTCCTGCGGTGGCTCGACACCAGGAACCCGTTGGTCTTGGGAGCCGCCGGCCTGCTCACTGGCCTGAGTTTCCTGGTGAAATCGACCGGAGCATTTGCTGCCGCGGCGGTCGCCCTTTTTCTCATAATGCTGATCAGTCCCGATTCACCCAGACGCAAATTCTTTGTCGCCTTGGGCGCCCTGATCGTGCTCTTGTTCGGAGTGCTCCTCGCCGGGGCTCCGTCGCTTCATGCAATTGCATTGCTCTTTGTTCCACTGGCGTTAGCGGCGTTCGTCGGATTTCGCAAGGAATCAGTCCCGAGGATGCCTGGTGGTCAGGGAGTACCGCTCAGCGCAGTCACCATATTCTCCCTTGCCGTCGTCGTGCCCGTAGGGATCTTTGCGCTTCCATACATGCTGTCCGGAAACGGCTATGCCTTGGTCTCGGGTTGGTTTCGACTACCTCAACTGCGATTCGACTCGGCGGCTTGGAGCAGGTCGATACCGTTGCTTCCTTTGCTTCTGCTCGCTGCGGTGGGCTTCCTGACCTATTGGGCCTGCCGACGAATCAACCCGAGGCTCGTGTTGGGCGCATGGGTTGTCCTGATCATCGTCGTCGCTTCAACTGGCTGGCAGTGGTGGTGGACGCTGGCGTTGATACTCATCATGCTGGCCCCAGTGGCCATTTCGGCGGGGATGGCCGCGAGCGGATGGCACAGCCGGCTGACCACGGAGCATCTTCTGTGTGCATTGATGTTGGCGGCGTTCACATTCATTCAGTATCCGGTGAGCAATGCGATCTACGCGATATATCTTGTTCCATGGATCGTCACAGCTCTTGGAGTTTGGATCGTTGGTCCCAACGCATCAAGGGTCCTTGTGGCCATTCTCCTGTTGACCGCCTCGATCGTTGCGATCAGACTCGAGCAGGGTTATCTGTACGCGTCGACGCCGCTGGCTGAACCGGTGGAGCTGGTCGCACTCGACGTCGACCGCGGAGGCATCGATATTCCGGCGAAGCATGGGTTCTATTCGGCATTAGTGAATCACCTCGAGCCTTACGCACCGCGTTCGATATACGCCGGGCCTGATTCCCCAGAGATCTACTTCTTGTCAGGGACCGCGAATCCTACGCCAGTGTTGTTCGATTTCCTTGCCGAATCCTGGCGCATCGGTGAGCTAGACACTGCAGTTCTTGACAGGCAGCTGGCCGCCGTGGTGGTGAATAATTCACCTGACTTCTCGTCTCCGTTGCCGCAGATGTTCGTCGAAATCGTTGAAACGAAATACCCCGACCGATCCTCTTTTGGATGGTTCGACGTATATGAGGATCCGGACAGTGCCAACTGAGCCCACTACTCGACGTACCGGTCAGTCGCTGCGACCGTACCCGACCGTTTCCGTGGTTATTCCGCTGTTCAATGAAGAGGACGTGGTCGAAACGACGGTTCGTACCGTGTTCGACGTGCTTTCGGGACTGTCCATCCCCGATCAGCATGAGGTGTTGTGTGTGAATGATGGGAGCCGTGACTCGACTCTGCGAAAGCTTCTGATCCTTCGAGATGAGTTTCCCCGACTGGGAGTGATTGGGCTTTCTCGCAATTTCGGCCATCAGGCTGCGGTCACAGCGGGTATGGACCATGCGCGTGGAGATGCTGTGTTCGTGATCGATGGGGATCTTCAGGACGATCCCACAGTCCTGAGCAAATTCATTGAGGAATACCGAGGCGGAGCGGACGTCGTCTATGCCCAACGCATCCAGCGGAAGGAGTCGTTTTTGATGCGGGCGGCCTACGCGCTGCACTACCGGCTGCTATCGAGCATGTCGAGCGTTGACATTCCAATAGACGCAGGCGACTTCGCCCTCGTGTCCCGAGATGTCGCCGCCGTGATGTCGAGTCTTCCCGAACGGCAACGATATCTGCGTGGGCTGAGAGCCTGGGTCGGGTTCAAGCAGGTCGGAATTCCCGTCGAACGCAGCGACCGGGCCGGCGGAGCCAGCAAGTACTCCTTCGCCGATCTGGTCGGACTCGCACTTGACGGGATACTCGCCTTCTCGGTTGTACCCCTCCGCATCGCAACCGCCCTAGGCCTGTTTGGTTTGCTGGGAGGGCTGGTCTTCGGGGCTTACGCCCTGGTCGTTCGAATCGGGACCGGAGCGGCACCTCAAGGGTTCACGGCGCTTGCATTGCTGCAGATCGGTTTCGGGGGAACCGTGCTCCTAATGCTGGGAGTGCTGGGTGAGTATGTAGGTCGCATTTATGAGGAAGTGAAGGCTCGCCCTATCTATGTCATCGAACGGACGTTTGGTGTCAACGATGGATGAGACCTATGTCCGCCTCTATCCCGACCTCGAGCTGCACCACTTCTGGTGGAAGATTCGGCGCCGGCTGGTTGGTCAACTCATATCGAACCGAGTCGATCTCACCCGATGCTCCGTGCTCGATATCGGGTGTGGCTCCGGCGTGACGATGGAGTACCTGTCGGACGCTGGGGCAGCGGCAGTACGCGGTATCGAGATCGATCCTCTCGCTCTCCGACCTGATTCACCAATCAACGATCGGATCGTGCTTGGAGATCTTCTCGACCTGAAAATCGATGAGATCTACGACATCGTGGTCATGCTTGACGTCCTCGAGCACATTGAAGATGACAGGTCGGCCCTGGCCAAGGTCGCGTCTTGCATATCCCGCGACGGGTTATTGATTCTGACGGTGCCGGCGTACGGCTGGCTCTGGTCCAGCCACGATGTGACCAATGCTCATTTTCGACGCTATTCGGCGAGGCAGCTTCGAGCTCGCCTCGAGTCGTCGGGATTCAGAGTCGAACAGATCGGCTACATGTTTGCCGGCCTCATCCCACCGAAACTAGTGATGCGTTGGCTGGAGATGGCCGGAGTCGACTTTGGGAACGCCTCGGTTGAAGCCGGCCGTCGATCGTTTCTCTCAGAGCTCGCCTACCGCTGGTTCCGCATGGAGGCAGCGTTAGCTGTTCGATTTGCCCGAATGTTGCCATTTGGGTCGTCTGCGGTGGCTGTGGCCAGGCCATCGCGACACAAGTGACTGGAGAATGGTGCTCGGATCCCCTGCCCGTCGGGCGAGTTGACATGTGATCAGTCAGCCAGCCGAGATATGGACCATCTCCCAGAGGTCGATTCCGCCGAATGTGAGGTTGAAGGGCGAGATATCGCGGATCTCGAGTGTGTTGCCAACGAGGCTCCGCCACTCCGGGATGGATCGTGGAAACTCGCCCTGGTCGGCGAGAGCGAGTTTTCGAGGCAACCCTCTTTCGGCAAGGACGAGGTCCAGAATGTGGATCTCCCCGCCGTCGGCTAGGAGCCTGGGCAAAGACCCTAAAAGGTGAGCGACGCCCGCGTCGTCGAGGTGATGCATGAGGCTGTTCATCAAGATGAGGTCGAACTTGGAGGAACTCGGGATGTCCGATGTCACATCCGCGACTCGAAACTCTCGGCCGTGGCGCTTTCTGGCGTACGCGATGTAACGCTCGTCGAGGTCAACACCGAGATACTCGGGTACTCCATTGAACGAGCGAGTGTTGGTGCCCGGTCCACAACCGACATCGAGAACGGAGCGAGCCCGGCGAAACGAATTCGAGCTCGCTACTGGTGCCATCTTCTGGGCAACGAATGGAGCCTGCCAAAGCAAGTACACCGCCGGAATGTCGAGTATGTCCTTGACGCTCATATCTAGAAGGAATCTCCTCGTCGTGGCCGGTCGTGAGCGCGGCCCGACAATCGTCCCAGGTCATCGGCCTACCACCAGGGATACTTGACGGACTATGGCGGGGCAGCACCGATGTTGATGTGTGGGTTTGTACATTCATACTTCGGCGACGTTCGACAATGCCGATATTTTCGGGGAGCCTTCTGCCCATGCCCACTCTTTCAGTCCTAATGCCCGTCTACAACGAGTCGCGCACCTTGCGCACGATCGTCGAACGCGTCCTGGCTTCGCCGGTTGACTGTGACATCGAATTGGTTTGTGTCGATGATTGCTCGGGTGACAACTCTCTAGAGATACTCCGTGAGTTGGCCACACGCGACGACAGGATCAAGGTCATCGCGCAGCCGGTCAACATGGGCAAGGGGAAGGCCATCCGAACGGCGATTGACAACATGACCGGGGACATCGGGATCATCCAGGATGCCGACCTCGAGTATGACCCCGAGGAATATCCGAAGGTCATCCGCCCGCTCCTAGACGGAAAGGCCGACGCTGTCTTCGGCTCGCGCTTCGCCTCCAGCGAGGTGCGAAGGGTCCTCTTCTTCTGGCACGCCCTCGGCAATCGGGTCCTGACGATGTGCTCCAACATGGCAAACGACCTGAACCTCACCGATATGGAGACCTGCTACAAGGCCGTCCGGGGTGACGTGCTGAAGCGACTCCGTCTCACATCGGACCGTTTCGGACTCGAGCCCGAGTTGACCGCCCGGCTGGCGCAATGGGGTGCCCGGATATACGAAGTCCCGATCAGCTATCACGGACGTACCTACGCCGAGGGCAAGAACATCGGATGGCGCGATGGTGTGGAAGCGCTTTGGCTCATCTTCAAGTTCAGATTCCTCGACACAAAGGCAACCGACGAGGCGTCCGTGGTGACAAGGCAATCGCTGGGCCGCGCCACCCGCTTCCGCAAATGGTCGTTGGAGCGATTCGGGGATCATCTCGGACAGCGGGTCATCGAGGTGAACGCCGGGCCCGGGCATTCGACCTCCCACTTGATCGATCGGGAGACGCTGCTCGTGACCGACACCGACCCCGTCCATGTCGAGACCTTGCGTCGGAGATTTGGCCATCTCGAAAACGTCGACGTCCGCCTCCACGATTTTCAGGTCCAGACAACGGAGCTGGATGGATTCGATACGGCCATTTTGTTCGACGGGCTGCAGCGCGCCGCTGAACCGAAGGGCCTTCTGGCAAATGTCGCCGCCGGCATCGAGTCGGGGGGGAAAGTATTGATCCAGGTGCCGGCAGATCCTCGCCTATTTGGTGAGACCGACCGCGATGCTGGTCATGTCCGCCGCTTCGACCAAGAGGACGTGGAGGAGCTGGTGCGAGCCGCGGGATTGCAGCTGGTGATGCTCGAGCCTTTCAACCGTCTCGGGGTCGTTGGCTGGCGCCTGCAGAACGGGCTGGGGAGCGGTGGGATCTCGCCGGCCAGCGCTCGCGTTTTCGATCTCATGGTTCCGCTGGCGAAGCGGCTGGATTCAGCCGGAATCGGCTCCGGTCTCAGCTGGCTCGCCGTCGCCCAGGTTCCATGACAGGGACTCCGATCGAGACGACGCGCCGAAGAGCCGTCAAACCGCTCGTAGTCGGTCTGGTTGCCGTTGTTCTCGCCTGCGTCTACGTGTCCAGCGATTTGTCCCGGGTCGATTGGGATGCGACTCATTTCGCGGCATTCGGCGAAGACGCCACGGAGATCCGTGCTTACGCAGAGGAACGACTCGGAGAAGTGATCGTGCGAGGCGACCTGGGTCACGACGGTCGCTTCTTCTTTGTGCAGGGGAATGATCCTTGGGTGTTGGAGCCTGAGGTGAATGCGGTGGTGTTGGACCGTCCTTTGTATCGGAGTCAGAGGATGTTCTATCCGCTTCTGGCGGGCGGGTTAGGCCTGTTCTCGCCGGAGGGGGTGGTCTGGGGCCTGCTCGTGGTCAATGTGATAGCGATGGGCCTGGGCACCTGGGCGGTAGCGGTTCTCGCCGTGGAGATGGGATTGTCCTCATGGTGGGGTCTGGCCTTTCTGCTCAACATCGGGCTGATCAGTGAGTTGAACATTGGTGGTGCCGGGATCGTGGCGGCGGCGGCGGCGTTTGGTGCCGTGGCCCTGTTCTCGAAGGACAGGTTCTGGTGGGGGGTGGGCCTCCTGGTGGTGGCCGCTCTGTCTCGTGAGGTGATGCTGCTGGTGGCGGCGGGATCCGCCTGGTGGTGGTGGCGGATCCGTGGTGAGCGGGCCCGTGCCCTATGGACCCTGCTCGTTCCGACAGCTGCCGTCGCCCTATGGGCCCTGTATCTGAGATTGCAGATCAGCTCAGATGGGGGAGCCGGCGAGATCCAAGAGATCGGGCTCCCCTTCGTCGGCTTCTACCAAGCCCTAACCAACTACTGGATCGGTAACACGCTGGACCTGGTGATCGGCATCGCCATGCTGTTGATTCTGATCCTGTTCGCATACCGGGCCGTGATCCGCCACGACCTGGTCTCGTGGGCATTCGTCGGCTTCACCCTCGTGGGCATTCTCTTGACACAGCAAGTGTGGAGGAGCTACTTCGACATCACCCGGGGCATAGCTCCCCTGATCACGGTTTTCATCTTGATGGTCGTGGCGTCCCGAGGTACGGCCTCCAGGACGACCGAGTGAGCCAGGTCGACAACCCGGCGCCGGGCAGACGCCTCCGGCCGATCGGGATCGGCCTGCTCGCCATGGCCCTCGCGACCCTGGGCGTGGTCTGGATTCTCTCGCAGGTCGGATGGGACGCAACGATCTTCGCGGGCTTCGGCGAAGACGCTGAGCCGACCCGCCAGTATGCCGAGGAACGGATCGGTGAAGTATTCCTTCGATCCGGCCAAGGTCACGACGGCAAGTACTTCTTTGTGCAGGGGAATGATCCTTGGGTGTTGGAGCCTGAGGTGAATGCGGTGGTGTTGGACCGTCCTTTGTATCGGAGTCAGAGGATGTTCTATCCGCTTCTGGCGGGCGGGTTAGGCCTGTTCTCGCCGGAGGGGGTGGTCTGGGGCCTGCTCGTGGTCAATGTGATAGCGATGGGCCTGGGCACCTGGGCGGTAGCGGTTCTCGCCGTGGAGATGGGATTGTCCTCATGGTGGGGTCTGGCCTTTCTGCTCAACATCGGGCTGATCAGTGAGTTGAACATTGGTGGTGCCGGGATCGTGGCGGCGGCGGCGGCGTTTGGTGCCGTGGCCCTGTTCTCGAAGGACAGGTTCTGGTGGGGGGTGGGCCTCCTGGTGGTGGCCGCTCTGTCTCGTGAGGTGATGCTGTTGGTGGCGGCGGGATCCGCCTGGTGGTGGTGGCGGATCCGTGGTGAGCGGGCCCGTGCCCTATGGACCCTGCTCGTTCCGACAGCTGCCGTCGCCCTATGGGCCCTGTATCTGAGATTGCAGATCAGCTCAGATGGGGGAGCCGGCGAGATCCAAGAGATCGGGCTCCCCTTCGTCGGCTTCTACCAAGCCCTAACCAACTACTGGATCGGCGGAAGCATCGAGGATCTCGTGGTGGGAGTGGGTCTCATGATCCTCTTGTTCGTCTACGTCCGGCGGGTGGTCGTATCCGATGACCTCGTGGGATGGGCTTTCCTGCCCTTCGCGATCCTTGGCGTCCTGCTCACCGAGCAGGTGTGGAGGAGCTACTTCGACATCACCCGGGCAATCGCGCCCGTGATCACCTCGTTCGTGCTCCTCGTATTCGCGGACCGGGCGAACCGGACTCGATCGAAGGCTGCCCAATCCGCCTGAAACGAACAGGTGTTCGCCGCTGATCTGGATTACACTGTCGTAACTAACCGACGTAACCAACGGCTACCTGGGCGGAGCGTGTCCACCGACTCGATACTCATCAGGGGCGCCCGTGAGCACAACCTGAAGAACCTCACGGTCGAGCTGCCCCGCAACCAACTCATCGTCTTCACCGGTCTCTCCGGGTCGGGCAAGTCATCGCTGGCCTTCGACACCATCTATGCCGAGGGACAGCGCCGCTATGTCGAGTCGTTGTCGGCATACGCTCGACAGTTCCTGGGGCAGATGGACAAACCCGACGTCGACTTCATCGACGGGCTGTCACCGGCGATCTCGATCGACCAGAAGACCGCCTCACGCAACCCCCGGTCGACCGTGGGGACGGTCACCGAGGTGCACGACTATCTGCGTCTCCTCTATGCCCGGATCGGTATTGCCCACTGCCCCAAAGACGGCACTCCGGTCGAGCGTCAGACTCCGCAACAGATCGTCGACCGTATCCTGGAGTTGCCCGAGGGCACCAGATTCCAGGTTCTCGCCCCGGTGGTCAGAGGGCGGAAGGGCGAGTACGAGAGCCTCCTCGCCGACCTGGCCAAAGAGGGTTTTGCCCGGGCAAGGGTGGATGGCGAGGTCAGAGAGCTCACCGAGGAGATAAAGCTCGATCGTTACCACCAGCACACGATCGAGGTCGTGGTCGATCGTCTGGTCCGTAAGGACGGGATGGAGCAGAGACTGACCCAGTCGCTGGAGACAGCGCTCACCCTCACCGATGGAACAGCTGACATCGAGATCGTCGACGGGCCGACGCTGACGTTCTCTCAGCACCTCTCCTGCCCGAAATGCGGTCTTTCGTTCGAGGATCTGCAGCCCCGCAACTTCTCCTTCAACAGCCCGTACGGGGCATGCACCGTGTGCTCAGGGATCGGCACCAGGTATCAGGTCGATGCGGAGCTGGTGATCGCAGACCCGGGCTTGTCGCTCGGTGAGGGCGTGATCCCGATGTGGTCCTCGAACCGCATGCGGTACTACCACCGTCTGCTCACCGGCCTCGGCGAGGTGTTCGGCTTCTCCATGGACACTGCTTGGCAGGACCTACCCGAAGACATCCAGCAGAAGATCCTCTACGGCACCGGTGAGGACAAGATCACCATCAAGTACACCAACCGCTTCGGACGCAAGCGCCAGTGGCAGGCCACTTTCGAAGGAGCCATCCCCTTCCTCAACCGTCGCCACGAGTCGGCCGAGAGTGAATCGGCCCGTGAGTACTACCAGGAGTACATGGCCGAGGTCCCCTGTGAGGCGTGTGGCGGTGGCCGGCTCAATCCGATCTCTCTTGCGGTCACCATCGCCGATCGAAACATCGCCGCGGTCTCAGATCTCGCTCTTGGCCAGGCGAAGGATTTCTTCGAGGATCTCGAGCTCAGCGACCGGGAGCGGGCCATCGCCGAGCGCGTGCTCAAGGAAGTCAAGGCGAGGATCCAGTTCCTGCTCGATGTGGGGCTCGACTATCTGTCACTCAGCCGATCGGCCGCGACCCTGGCCGGGGGAGAGGCCCAACGAATCAGGCTGGCCACCCAGATCGGCTCCGGTCTCGTCGGCGTCCTCTACATCCTCGACGAGCCCTCAATCGGGCTTCACCAGCGGGACAATCAACGACTGATCGAGACCCTGCTTCGGCTTCGAGACCTCGGCAACACCCTGATCGTGGTCGAGCACGACGAGGACACCATCCGGGTGGCCGACCACATCGTCGACATCGGCCCGGGAGCGGGGGAGCACGGTGGTCATGTCGTTGCGGAGGGCACGCTCGCCAACATCACCGCCGAGCCTGACTCCATCACCGGGGACTATTTGGCCGGGCGTCGTCAGATCCCGGTCCCCTTCATCCGCAGGCAGGGAAACGGTGAGGAGATCACGATCCGTGGCGCCACCGAGAACAACCTCCAGGGGATCGACGTCGCCTTCCCGCTCGGGATGTTCACCGCGGTCACCGGCGTCTCCGGGTCGGGGAAATCGACCCTGATCGAGGAGATCCTGTGGAAGGTACTGGCCAACCGGGTGAATCGAGCCAGAGTGGTGCCGGGCCGGCACAAGAAGATCGAGGGCATCGAGCATATCGACAAGGTGATCGACATCGATCAGTCCCCGATAGGGCGCACTCCGCGGTCCAACCCGGCCACCTATACCAAGCTCTTCGATCAGATCAGATCTCTCTTCGCCCAGACCCCTGAGGCGAGGGCGCGTGGTTACAAACCGGGACGCTTCTCGTTCAACGTCAAGGGCGGCCGATGTGAGGCATGTGCCGGCGACGGCACGATCAAGATCGAGATGCACTTTCTGCCCGACGTGTATGTGCCGTGTGAGGTGTGCGGAGGCCGGCGTTACAACCGGGAGACGTTGGAGATCCTGTGGAAGGGGCACGACATCTCAGATGTGCTCGAGATGTCGGTGGAGGAGGCACTCGGGTTTTTCGAGAACCAGCCCAAGATCGTCCGCGTCTTGCAGACGTTGTACGACGTCGGTCTGGGTTACGTCAGGCTGGGTCAGCCGGCGACGACACTGTCCGGTGGCGAGGCACAGCGGATCAAACTCTCCTCTGAGCTGGGACGGCGCTCGACGGGGCGGACCTTCTACATCCTGGACGAGCCGACGACCGGGCTTCACTTCGAGGACATCCGAAAGCTGCTCCAGGTCCTGCAACGTCTGGTCGATGCCGGCAACACCGTGGTCGTGATCGAGCACAACCTCGACGTCATCAAGTCTGTCGACCATGTCATCGACCTGGGTCCGGAGGGGGGCAGCGGCGGGGGACGTGTGCTCGCCATCGGCACTCCCGAGGAGGTCGCCCAGGTGGGGGAGAGCTACACCGGAAAATTCCTCCGGGAACTGGTTGGGGGCTGACTCAAACCTGCCGATGAAGAAGCCCGGATGTTCTTCAACTCGCTCGCGTTCGCCCTCTTCCTTCCCACGGTCGTGGGTTTGTATTGGGCGTTTCCCCAGCGTTGGAGAGTCCCGCTCCTTCTGATCGCCTCATATGTCTTCTACGGCTGGTGGGACGTCAGGTTCCTCGCCTTGATCATGCTCTCCACGGTTGTCGACTGGTTCGTGGCCAAGCGACTCGGGGCCATGCCGGACGGGGCACGGAGGCGACGATGGCTGTGGATCAGCCTCCTCGGCAATCTCGGGATGCTCGCGTTTTTCAAGTATTGGAACTTCTTTACCGATTCAGCGGCCAACCTCCTGACCTCGCTGGGTCTGGAGCCAAATCTCCCGATGTTGCGGATCCTCCTCCCCGTCGGAATCTCGTTCTACACATTCCAAACGTTGTCTTACGTGATCGACGTTTACCGACGAGATCTCGAGCCTGAGCCCAGCCTGATCCAGTTCGCCCTATTCGTGTCCTTCTTCCCTCAGCTGGTCGCCGGGCCGATCGAAAGGGCGAAGCACCTGCTGCCGCAGCTGCGGAGCCTGCCCACGTCGATGCGCCAAA
The DNA here is from genome assembly GCA_963810465.1 of uncultured Acidobacteriota bacterium. Taxonomy (GTDB): domain Bacteria; phylum Actinomycetota; class Acidimicrobiia; order Spongiisociales; family ZC4RG35; genus JARDZU01. The sequence continues at coordinate 344,332 of CAWENM010000003.1, forward strand.
TCGACTGGGCAGGTTCGGCTCTCCTCATTCTCCGGGGCCTCTTCCGCAAGGTGGTGATCGCCGATGGGGTGGCCCCACTGGTCAATGAGGTATTTGCGAAACCAGGCACCTACGGGAGTGTCACCGTGGCCGTCGGGGTCATTGCCTTCTCTCTCCAGATCTACGGGGATTTCGGCGGTTATACCGATATCGCCCGGGGTACCGCTCGTCTGTTCAACGTCGACCTGATGGAGAACTTCAAGGCGCCGTATCTCTCCAAGGGCTTTAGTGAATTCTGGCGTCGCTGGCACATCTCCTTGTCAACGTGGCTGCGCGACTACCTGTACGTCCCCCTCGGCGGGAGCCGTGGCACGCGTTGGGAGACCTATCGGAATCTCGCGATAACGATGCTTCTCGGGGGGCTGTGGCATGGGGCGGCATGGGGCTTCGTCGTTTGGGGCGCATTGCACGGTGCATACCTCGTGATCGAACGTTGGATTTCCCGGGACCGCAAGGGAGCGACCGGGTCATTCTCGTTGCCCGTCTTATTGGTCTTCGGGATCGTGACCCTCACCTGGATACCGTTCAGGGCGCCGAATCTGGCCCAAGCGTGGGATGTCGTCCAGGCCCTCTTCGGTCCCTTGGCGGGGTCCCAATTAGTCGCGGCCCCACTGGTGGTTGGTTTGATGGGATTGCTCACGATCCTCATCGACAAGGCCGACCTCAAGGGACGGATCAACCCTGTGGGCGACGCTCCGTCGTTGGTCAGGGGCATCGCCTATGGCGGGGCAATGGTCACGGCCTTGTTGTTCGCTTCCGTCACCGCCGTTCCCTTCATCTACTTCCAGTTCTGAAATGAAATTCAATAACAAACTCGCCTGGGTGACCATCGGGCTGATCCTCGTGCTCGCAGTGGCAGAGGGTGGATTGCGCGCCGTTGGAGATAGGTTGCCCGTCCGGACCGATTGGCCCACCGTCGAGACAGGTGTCAAGTACGAGCTCTTGCGGGAGCTACCAGAGGCCGATGTCGTGTTCCTTGGCTCGAGCATCACCGAAGCGGCGGTCGAGCCGACCGAGTTTGCCGACGCGTCGGGAGTGGGCAGCGCCTTCAACTCCGGGATACCGTTTTCGACCCCGTTCTCGAACGAGTGGTGGCTCAATGAAGTCGTCTTGGAGACTGTCGAACCCAAACTCGTGGTGATCGGTTTGACGGCATGGTCGGGGGGTCGGGGCGCAGAAGGTGATCCGCTGCTCCCAGGCCTGCGATTGGCACTCGATTCAGGGGATGATGCGCCGTTGGCGCTTCTCAGGCAGGCTGGCCTCCTGTCCGAATGGGACAGGAGAATGGCGGATGAGACAGCGCGGGCTTTCCTGACCGACCTGGGTCACCAAACCGGGTACTACGAGAGATCGATCGACGACGCCACCCCTCTCGACCTACCGACCGGGCCGAGCGAGATGCCTGGAGACGAGGCTGCCGCCGTGGGCCGGATGATCGACACGTTGAATGAACGCGGAATCGACGCGATCGTCCTTATCGAGCCCGGTCGCTATCCCGGAGACAATGGAACAATCGATTACGAGCGGTACATCGCGTCCGTTCTTCGAAACGAGGACGACTGGGGGGTGCCTGTAGTGGACACCTTCAATCAAAAGTGGGACAGGTCGTTGTTTGCAGATCTTGCCCATTTCAACAGGCTGGGGACAGATTCCTACACCGCCTACATGGCGCGGACGATCACCGGGCTGCGGACCGCTCAGGAGCATCCGCGTCCTACAAGCCTTGGATAACGTGGCCTTCGGATACGTGAGGCTGAGCCAGCCGGCGAACCTCTGTCCAGCCCCGAGGCGCAGCGGATCATTGCGGATTAGCGGCCAATGGAGTCGGGCAGGTCTCCGATGGGCTCATCGGCCTGAAGCTCGGCAGGGAGCCTTCCCCAACCAAGGGCGATGAGGACCATCAGCGGAGCGAACACCCGCGCAGCATTGTTGCCGAAGTCCCAAACCCAATTCGAGGAGATGAGCGCCAGCCCTGACCATCCCAGAATCGGCCGCATCAGCCAGCCCCGCCTGATCAGGGCGAAAGCGATGCCGGCGACCACGCTGACTAGAGCGAACAGGAGGTAGAACCAGTCCTGGCCAGAGAGCGACGGCCAGTTCGATGAGGCGTTGACCAGCCCCATGAACGGCAATGCGAGATTGTCTCGGGCAGCAAATCCCTGGCCCATGGTCACATTGAGCCATGTCATCCAGGCCAGCAGGGCCACTAGCGGCAACGCCAGCAAGGCCCAGCGACGACGATCCCGGCTGAGAGCAAGCCCAGCCGGAGTCACGAGATAGACGTCTTTGGCGAGGACCGAAAGCGCGAAGGGAATCTCGGCTCCGCTCCTTCGTGCCGCCAGCAACGTAAGGCCGAGACACATAAGCGCCAACGCAAGGGTGTCCGATGCGAGCAAGCGAACCGAGAGCCACACCCCGGGATTAAGGATGACGGTCAATGCAATCCACGGGCGCAAGCCGGTGCGGACTGCGGTGGCAGCCACGCAACCGGCGGCCAGACCGGTCGCGGCGACAGTGAGTGCAATCATCCCGTAAAGAAGGGCATGACCCTCGAGCAAACCGAATCCTGAAGCCAGTAGGGGAAAGAGAATCCGTCGATACCGGTAGGCGGCATGATCGAGCAGGGGGCCGACCTGGTCGCCATTCAGATCCAGCCCGATGGCGTAGTAGATCTGTCCGTCGTGTCCGGCACCGGGAGCTAGTGGAACGAGACCAAGCTGCTCCTCGATCAGCGGGCGCAACGAGCTGGACTCACCAACCTGAAGCAGACCTTCGGGGCCGCCGACGGCTGCGGCCTGCGAAACAATCAACATCGCGGCGACCACCGAGCTCGCGACGGCCCACCTGAGGAATACGCCTCGCGCAGTCACAGCTTCAAGTTTTCCATCAACCAGATCCACATCGAAGCTTTACCCCTCCGTCGACCCTGCCGATATAGCCTGATACCGCTTTGGAGGGTTTAGAAGTGTTCGACATGCGCCGTTCGGCGTTTGGTGGCTTCAGGGAGCTAGAGGGAAAGCACGCCGTGGTCATGGGGGGTGCAGGGTTCCTCGGATCGCATGTGTGCACCTGGCTGGTGTACTCCGGTGCCCAGGTCACCTGCATCGACAACTTGATAACCGGGAACGCCCAGAACGTGGCTCATCTGTTGGGGGACAAGAAGTTCCGCCTCATCGACTATGACGTCACCGACTATCTCCATGTTCCTGGGGAGGTCGACTACGTGTTGAACTTCGCCTCGCCCGCCTCACCGGTCGACTATCTCAAATGGCCGATCCACACACTCAAGGTTGGCGCCTTCGGGACCCACAAGGGCCTCGGTCTTGCCTACGACAAAGGGGCCAGATTCTTCCTCGCTTCAACTTCGGAGGTTTACGGTGATCCTCTGGTCAACCCGCAACCCGAGACGTATTGGGGCAACGTCAACCCGATCGGGCCCAGGGGGGTCTACGACGAGGCCAAGCGCTTTGCCGAGGCTCTGACCCTCGCCTACAACCGGGAACATGGTGTGGAGACCAGGATCGTCCGGATCTTCAACACCTATGGCCCGCGCATGCGCGCCGACGACGGTCGGGCGGTCCCCGCATTCTTCAAGGCGGCGTTGCAGAACCGTCCACTGCCGGTGTTCGGCGATGGGTCACAAACTCGGTCCCTTTGCTATGTCGACGACGAGGTGGAGGGCATCCTCAGGCTGCTCCTCTCCGACGAGACCGGACCGGTCAACATCGGAAACCCCGAAGAAGTGACCATGGTGGAGCTCGCCGAGACTGTCCAGGACGTAGTCGGCAATCACCCGGGAATCGAGTTCCATCCCCGACCGACCGACGACCCCATGGTTCGGCGGCCCGATACCACCAAGGCGGAGAGGGTTCTCGGCTGGAAGGCCCAGATCTCGCTGCGCGAGGGACTCGGGCGGACACTTCCCTGGTTCAAGGAAGTCCTCAGCGACTGACGTTGCTGCCCGAAGGGGCACAATTCACTGATGTCGTGGTCTGATCTGTCCGATTGGTGGGTCGTCGAGATCGAAGACGACCCCGCCTACAACGCGGTGGTGAACCCGATGCTCCTCGACATCCTCCAGCCTGAGGCTGGGCGGACTTATCTCGACCTTGGATGTGGCGAAGGGCGCGTCATGCGGGCTCTGAAGGAATCCGGGGCGGCCGCCCATGGCGTCGACCTGACCCCCGCCCTTGCCCGACGAGCCGCTGATTCGGGACCAGTCGTCATCGGACGGCTACCCGATCTCGGCTTCCTCCGCGACGATTCCTATGACGGCGCATTTTGTGTCTTGGCCCTCGAGCACATCGAGGACGAAGAACGGTTCTTTGCGGAAGCCGCACGGGCGGTCCGACCAGGCGGTGTCTTCGCACTGGTGATCAATCACCCTTTCCGGACTGCGCCCGGCGCGACGCCGATCACCGATTCCGATGGTGAGACTTTGTGGCGGCCGGGCGACTACTTCTCCTCGGGGACCACATTGGAACCGGCGGGCGAGGGGCAAATGCTGTTCCATCATCGGAGTACAGCCAGAATCCTCGAGTCGGCGGCAGCCGCGGGTTGGTATTTGGAGCGATTCGTCGAGGCTCCCCACCACGAACTGGACGACCAGGAGGGCATCCCGAGACTGCTGGCTTGCCGTTGGCGCCTCCTACCCTGAGGAGGCGTGTTCGACCGACCAAAACCATCGGAGATACCGGACCAACCCGGCGCCTACATCTTCCGTGACAAGCACGGGAAAGTGATCTACGTCGGCAAGGCCGAGAGTCTGCGCGGCCGCGTGCCGTCTTACTTCGGCGTCGGGCTCCACCCTCGCACCCAGGCCATGGTCGACAACGCCCAATCGGTCGAGTGGATCATCACCGAGTCCGAAGTCGCCGCGTTGATGCTCGAGTTCTCACTCATCAAGAGGCATCGTCCCCGTTTCAACATCAAGCTGGTCGACGACAAGTCCTATCCCTACCTGGCCATCACCCGGAGCGACGAATGGCCCCGTGCCAGGGTCATGCGCGGTGCCAAGCGAAAGGGCAACGAGTATTTCGGGCCGTACGCCCACACCTACGCCATCCGCAAGACCCTCGACCAGCTCCTCCGAACCTTCCCGGTCCGCACCTGCACGGACTCGCTCTTCAGCCGTCAGCAGGCCCAGGGACGACCTTGTCTCCTCTATCACATCGAGAAATGCTCTGGCCCCTGCATCGATGCGGTCATCCCCGAGGACTACCAGCAGATGGTCGACGGGCTCGCTGCCTTCCTCCGGGGGGACACCGACCTGGTGCTGACCGATCTCCAGGTCCGGATGTGGGAAGCGTCGGAGCGACAGGAGTTCGAGCTCGCCGCCCGGCACCGCGACCGGATCGAAGACGTGCGTCGAGCCCTTCTCCGACAGGACGTGGTTTCGGACCGTCCCGAGGACTTCGACCTGATCGCATTCCATGGAGACGACCTCGAGTCGGCATTTCAGATCCTCCACGTCAGAAAGGGCCGGCTCGTTGGCCGATTGGGCACCGTCGTCGATCGTGTCGAGGAACTGACCGATGCCGAGCTCATGGGGCGTGTCATCAGACAGCTCTACGGCGAAGACGACCCGCCCCGCCAGGTCTTGGTCGAGATCGAGCCCGCCGAGAAGGATTTGCTCCAGGAATGGCTGGCCGAGCGTCGTGGAACGAGAGTGAGTCTGAGAGTGCCGACCAGGGGCTCGAAGCGACGTCTCATGGAGACAACCGCGACCAACGCCGCCGAGGCGTTTGCCCGGCACCGGCTCAAGCGCAGTCAGGACCACAACGCGAGGGCGAAGGCCCTTCGCTCCCTCCAGGAGGTCCTCGACCTTCCCGAGCCACCCCTCCGCATCGAGGCGTTCGACATCTCGACATTGCAAGGGACCAACACCGTGTCGTCGATGGTCGTGCTCGAGGACGGTCTGCCCAAGCGTTCGGATTACCGAAGGTTCAAGATCCGCACCATCCAAGGCCAGGACGACTTCGCCGCCATGGAGGAGACGATTCGCCGCCGCTTCCGCGCGTTCCTGGCGGAGAGGGAACGGAACGTCACAGAGCAGGGCAGGTTCTCCTATCCGCCTTCACTGGTGTTGGTGGACGGGGGAGCGGGCCAGCTGGGGCGCGCCGTGAAGGTCCTCGACGAGCTCGAGATCGACATTCCGGCCATCGGTCTCGCCAAGCGGATGGAGGAAGTGTATCTGCCCGGGCAGCCCGAGCCGGTGCGGATTCCCCGGGATGCCGAAGCGCTGTATCTCCTGCAGCAGGTCCGTGACGAGGCCCATCGCTTCGCCATCACCTATCACCGCCAGCTCCGTTCGAAGTCGATGGTCGACTCGATCCTCGACGAGGTCCCCGGGATCGGCCCGAAGCGGAAGAAGGACCTCTTGAAGCGTTTCGGTTCGTTGAAGAAACTGAGGGAGGTACAGGCGGATTCCTTGGCCGAGGTGGTGCCGAGGAACGTGGCCGACGATCTGTACGCTGCACTGCACAACTGATCGAGAGCACCGATGGAGCGTCCCGCAACCGATCACCCTCAGGTTCTCGTCGTCACCGGCATGTCGGGCGCCGGTCGCTCGTCGGCTGCCAAGGTCCTCGAGGACCTGGGCTACACGGTCATCGACAATCTCCCTCCCCGGTTGTTGGTTCCGGCGGCCCAATCCCACGACATCCCGGAGCGGCACAAGCATCTGGCGGTTGTGATTGATTCCAGGGGGGGCTTGCCCATCGAGGAGCTGCGAGGGGCAGTCAAAGAGCTGAGCCGGGAGGGGGTCCTGACCCGGGTCGTGTTCCTCGATGCGGAGGACGACGTCATCGTTTCCCGCTATGAGGAGAACAAGCGTCCCCATCCCCTCGGTCACTCCACGATCTCGGAGTCGATCGCTGCGGAAAGGGAGCTCCTCGCCGACCTCCGGGAAGAGGCGGACGTCATCGTCGACACCTCGTCGCTCAACATCCACGAGCTGCGGGATCGTCTCACCGCCCAGTTCAGTGAGGAGGAAATGGCCCGCCCGATGCGAGTGTCGATACGTTCCTTCGGCTTCAAGAACGGGACACCACGCGACATCGACCTGCTATTCGACGTCAGGTTCCTCCCCAACCCCCATTGGGTATCGGAGCTGAGGCCGTTGCGAGGCACCGACGAGCGCGTCGCCGAGTATGTGATGAGCGAGGACGCCGCCAAGGAATTCGTCGATCGCGCCGATGAGATGCTGGCCTTTCTCATCCCGCATTTCGAGGCGGAGGGCAAGTCATACCTGTCGGTGGGCATCGGGTGCACCGGCGGGCACCATCGCTCCGTGGCAATTGCGGAGGAGCTGGGTCGCCGGCTGGCTCAGCACGGGATCACTGCAACAGTCCGCCACCGCGACATCGAACGTTGAAACCACAGACCCAGACCGAGACGGCATTAGCCCCCTTGCTCCTCGATCCTGAGGGCCCGATTGTGACGGCCTTGGGCGGCGGCCACGGCCAGGCGGCGGCACTCGAGGCCATCCAGTGCTACGCCGGGGAGATTTCGGCTCTGGTCGCGGTGGGAGACGACGGAGGCTCGTCCGGGAGACTGAGTGGTCTGGGGATCCCGCCACCCGGTGACGTGCGCCGCTGTCTCTTGGCGCTGACACCTGAGCCTTCTCTTTGGTCGGAGCTGTTCGCTCACCGTTTCACCGGGGGCGATGTGGCGGAGCACTCACTGGGCAACTTGATCCTGGCTGGTCTGGCCGACCTGTTCGGTGACTTCGAGTCGGCTGTCTCCACTGCGGAGCGGATGCTGGGGACCCTGGGCTCGGTGATCCCGGTGGCAGACCAGCCCATCACGCTCTCGGCAACCATCGATGGCATGGAGGTGGTCGGGCAAAAGACCATCTCGCATACTTCCGGCGAGCTAACTGAGCTTCACATCGAACCGAGGGATGTCGTGACCACCCAGCGCGCCCTGGCCGCGGTCGCCGCCGCCGACCAGATCGTGATCGGACCTGGAAGTCTCTACACGTCGATCCTCTCCGCGCTCAAGGTCAACATGCTGGCCCCAGCCATCATGGGAGCGGCGGCCCAGCGGGTGTTCGTCCTCAACCTGGTCACCCAGGATGCTGAGACTTTCGGCGTGAGCGGCGCCGAGCATCTCGAAGCGCTTGCCAAGCACGTCGGGGTCACCGGCCCGGGGATCGTCGTGGCCCACGATGGGCCACTTGCAATACCGGAGGGCCACGAACGTGTGGTGATCGAGACTGAAGATGCCGCCCGTCACGGGTGGCGTGTCGTCTTTGCAGATCTGGCCGATGAGACGGCAGACTGGCCCGAGCACGACGCGCTCAAGCTGGGCAGAGTGCTGGAGAAACTGGCCGTCACCGAGGACTGACACCGAATGCCCGAATACCTGACTCTCGACGAAGTGGGCGTCGATGGTCTCAATGTGCTGGTGCGATCCGACCTCAATGTCCCGATGGAGGACGGTGTGATCGCGGATGACTTCCGGATCAGGGCAGCCCTGCCCACCCTTGAACGGCTCGTCGATTCCGGCGCACGGGTCAGGGTCTGCTCGCATCTCGGTCGACCCGATGGGGCCGATCCTGCACTCTCGCTTCGACCCGTCGCCGATGCGATGGCCGGGCTCACCGAAAAGGAGGTCGGGTTCGAAAGCGGCGGCCAGATCACCGTGCTCGAGAACACACGCTTCGACCCGGGGGAGACGAAGAACGACCCGGCCACGGCTGCCGGTTTCGCCGGAGGGGTCGATCTCTTCGTCCAGGACGCCTTTGGTTCGGTGCATCGGGCGCATGCCTCCACGGTCGGAGTGGCCGAGTTGGTCAAGTCGGTCGCCGGACCGCTCCTCGTGGGCGAGCTCGACGCGTTGGAGCACTTCCTCGTCGATCCGAAGGTGCCCTACGTCGTCGTCCTGGGGGGCGCCAAGGTCTCGGACAAGCTCGGAGTGATCGAAAACCTGCTCCCCAAGGTCGACGTGATGCTGATAGGTGGGGCGATGTGTTTCACCATCCTGAAGGCCAAGGGAGATGAAGTGGGCACCTCGCTGGTGGAAGATGATCAGATCGAGGCTGTGAAGCGGATCCTCGATGGGCCTCACGCGGAGAGGTTGATACTCCCGGTAGACGTGGTCATCGCGAGCGAGTTCGCAGAGAACGCCGAGCACAAGGTGACTTATGTCAAGGAAATGCCACCCGGTTGGATGGGCCTCGACGTAGGAAGGGAGACGAACCAGCTCTTCGCGTCGGTGATCCGCACTGCGGAGACCGTGTTCTGGAACGGACCGATGGGTGTGTTCGAATGGGAGCCCTTCAAGTCCGGCACCGAAGCAATCGCCCGTGCGGTGGCCGAGGCGACTGCATACACCGCCGTCGGAGGCGGCGACTCGGTAGCCGCGGTCCGTGCCCTCGGCCTCGAGTCCGAGATCTCTCACGTGTCGACGGGTGGGGGTGCGGGGTTGGAGCTCCTCGAGGGCAGAATCCTCCCCGGGGTAGAGGTGCTGAAGAGATGGGTCTGAACCGTTCTGTGAGTGTTTACCGACACTCTGAGTACCCAAACCTTCACAGAATGAACGAAGGTGGTGTTCCTGAGCGAGCGTAAGAGTCTGATCGTCGGGAACTGGAAGATGAACGCCACCCATCTCGAGGCGATCCAGATGGTCCAGAAACTCTCATACCGCCTCGAGGTGAGGGATTACGACCGTGTGGAGGTCGTCGTGGCGCCGCCCTTCACCTCTCTCCGATCTGTCCAGACGGTGATCGAGGCCGACCGGCTGTGGTTCGGCCTGGGCGCGCAGAATGTCCATTGGGAGGAATCGGGGGCGTTCACGGGCGAGATCTCACCCGTGATGCTGGCCAAGTTGTCGGTGAGCCATGTGATCGTGGGCCACTCGGAGCGCCGTCAGGGTTTTGGTGAGACCGACGAGATGGTCGCGAAGAAGGCCAGAGCGGTGGCCACTGCCGGCATGCACCCGATCGTTTGCGTCGGCGAGACCCTGGAACAGCGTGAGGCGGGCGAGGCGGAGAGTGTCGTCGTCTCTCAGGTCGTTGGCTCCCTGGCCCGCCTCGACCCGGACGCCCTGGCCTTGTCGGCAATCGCCTACGAGCCCATTTGGGCCATCGGCACGGGCCGCACAGCCTTGCCCGACGATGCCGGCACGATGGCAAGCCTCATCAGGGAGAGTGTCGCCGACAAGGTTTCCCCAGAAGCTGCCGACAGCGTTCGGATTCTCTACGGAGGGTCGGTGAACGCAGGCAACATCAAGGACTTCATGGCCAAGTCGGAGGTCGACGGCGCCCTCGTCGGCGGCGCATCGCTCGACCCGGACAGTTTCGCCGCCATCGTCCGGTACTGGGTATGACCCATCGGCTCATCCTCCTTCGGCACGGGCAGTCGACCTGGAACCTCGAGAACCTCTTCACAGGCTGGACCGATGTCGGTCTGACCGATCTCGGCGAGAAGGAGGCCCGTGAGGCGGGCCGGCTCATCGTGAACGAAGGGCTCGATCCCGACATCCTCCATACCTCCGTCCTGGTGCGGGCGATCAAGACGGCGGAGCTGACTCTCGACGAGATGGGACGGCAATACCTGCCCGTGCGTCGGTCCTGGCGTCTCAACGAGCGCCACTACGGAGCGTTGCAAGGTCTCAACAAGAAAGAGACCGCCGACCAGCACGGTGCCGAGCAGGTCCAGCTCTGGCGTCGCAGCTATGACGTGCCACCTCCAGCGTTGGACCCTGCTGACGAGCGCCATCCCGGCCACGACCCTCGCTACAAGGACCTACCGCCGGATCTCCTCCCAGCCACTGAGTGCCTGAAGGACGTGGTTGTCCGGATGCTTCCCTACTGGCACGACACGATCGTGCCTGACCTCCTGGCGGGCAGGGAGCCCCTGGTAGTGGCCCATGGCAATTCGATCCGGGCTCTGGTGAAACATCTCGACGGGGTCAGCGACGAGGACATCGTCGACCTCAATATTCCGACCGGCGTCCCGCTGCTCTACGAACTGAACGACTCCTTCGCACCTGTGTCCAGCCGCTATCTGGGAGACCCTGAGGCAGCCAGGGCAGCGGCCGATGCGGTAGCTCGCCAAGCCGGATAGGTGAAGCGGACGGGCGCTGGTACAATCCGGGCGCACGGTTGACCGTGTGATCCCTCAAACTCGTCAGGCAAGTTATGGCTGTCTTTGAAGCAATCGCGATCGTCATCCACATCATTCTCTCGCTGGCTGTAGTAGCGCTCGTCCTTCTCCATTCGGGCAAGGGCGGCGGTCTATCGGATGTGTTTGGTGGCGGGATGTCGACCTCCAGCCTCGGTGGCAGCACCGTCGTCGAGCGGAACCTCGATCGACTCACCGTGATTGTCGGGGTCCTTTTCGGGATCAGCACCTTCGTGCTGACCTTCCTCTTGAACAGCTGACCGGCGTAGACTCGCCCGGCTTCAGTCGGAGTGGCGGAATTGGTAGACGCGCCAGGTTGAGGGCCTGGTGGGGTATTACTCCCCGTGGAGGTTCGAGTCCTCTCTCCGACACATCCCGTCTCCGGTCGGAGTGGCGACGGTGTTGGATGGACGCGCCCAGCGTTGAGGGCCTGGTGGGGTATTACTCCCCGTGGAGGTTCGAGTCCTCTCTCCGACACATCCCGTCTCCGGTCGGAGTGGCGACGGTGTTGGATGGACGCGCCCAGCGTTGAGGGCCTGGTGGGGTATTACTCCCCGTGGAGGTTCGAGTCCTCTCTCCGACACATCCCGTCTCCGGTCGGAGTGGCGACGGTGTTGGATGGACGCGCCCAGCGTTGAGGGCCTGGTGGGGTATTACTCCCCGTGGAGGTTCGAGTCCTCTCTCCGACACACCCACCATCAGACCAGTCCTGTGTGCATCGGGTTGACGTCACGGCAACCCACGGTCCATTCGATCGCCGCTCAGCTCGGGGGAACCACCAAGGTCGCTCCCGGTTCGCACACCACCCGGGACATGATGTCCCGGCACCCATGGAGGCCGCTGGACAGAGTCATCGATGCGAACAGGACCATGGCCAGGAACACCGCCAGTCCCAGGAACGCCGCTCTTCTCCCCACGGTGTTCATTAGTAGTCGGTCACCCGCCATTACCAACCATCGCAGCCGCGTCATTCCGGACCACCGGGTCGCGGACTAGTCCGATTCGCCTACTGATTTCGCCCGTCGCTGCCGATGAATGTGGGTCGCCGCCAAGGGAGCAGCGTGAGCAGCCGACTCGAAGATCTGAGAGATCTGGCCCGGATGCTGGACGAAGGCAAGATCTCACAAAGCGAATACGACATCGTGAAGACCGAGATCCTCGAGGCTCCAGCCGAGGAGTGGGAGCCGACAGTCGACCTCGCCCTTCCCGACGAGTCCGAAGACGGGAACCGGGATGACGAGCCAGGCGCAGGCTGGCGGGTTGCCTTTGCCCGGATCCCGACCATCTATCGCGCGGCCGCCGCCGGAGCGGTGCTCGTGCTTGTGGTCGGGTTCATGTTCAGCGGCAATGGCGATGCCGCCGGGAGCGTCACCGCACACCGCGCCTCGGTTGCCTCGACTCCCTCGGGCCCCGCGCCGGAATCCCTGGGAATAGCCCTGGACGATCTCACCGCCGGTTGGAACGCCGTGCCGGACCCACCGCTCATTGCCGGCGGCGTCATGACATCACCGGAAACCGGTCCGCTCGACAGCTTCCTGCACAATTTCGACGGATCAGCGGTCCTTGCCGGCGCCTATGACCCGAGCGACGGCTCGGTCTACGCCCTTATGGCCAAGACCAGTCTGCACAACGAGGCGGTGTCGAGCCTCTATGTGCACCTCTGTTATCTCCTTCATCCTGGCTCACAGGAATGTCTCGACACGTTCGTCGAGGAATCCGGGATGTTTGGCCTGGCTCACGCCGATTTGGCGGGCACCGAACAAGCCGCTGAGTGGGAGTTCGCAGGACATCGATGGCAGCTGGAGATCGCCGGTGACGTGGAGACGATCAGGGTCCAATCTGCTTCGAGCCCGTGAGGACCACCTAGCGGTTGGATCCCGAGCCGGCGGCCCAGAGAATGCCCGTGGCGATGTGATCGCGAAAGACTGGCTCCGAGTAGCTCTCAATCGTGTGACCACCAGCCGTGTAGAAGGATCGTCCCCCGTCGTATTCCTGAGCCCATGCGATCGGATGATCAGGGCCCATGGTGCCGCCCTGGTAGGTGGCTTCGTCGAGCATTGCCAACACGACGACGTCCGGGCCGGGGACAGAGCGAAAGTTGTACCACTCGTCGGTTCTCACGAACGACAAGGGGAGGCCGTCACCTGCTGGATGACCGGATTCTGTGGACCGAACGGTGGCCGGCTGAACTGCCGGATGATCGGCGAAATAGGCACCTATCAATCCTGCGTACCACGCCCAGTCGTACTCGGTGTCGGTGGCCGAGTGGATTCCGACGAATCCTCCTCCGGATCGAACAAACCCCTCGAACGCAGCCTCCTCGGGTTTGGCGAGGATGTCACCCGTTGTGCTGAGGAACACGACTACGTCGTAGTTCGTCAATTCCGTGCTTTCGAACACCGAGGAGTCCTCGCTAGCCGTGACGTCGAAGGCTTGTTCGTCGCCGAGCGACCTGATAGCCGCAATGCCTGCCGGGATGGAATCGTGTCGGAACCCGGCTGTCTCAGAGAAGACCAACACACGGGGAGCGACGGCCTCGGCAGCGGTTGTGGTTGATGACGTGTTCGTGATGGTTGTGGGCGTGGAGGACGTGGTCGTCGTGGAATCTGCGGTGAGCGGCGTAGGCGTGACCTCGTTGGGCCGGGTGCAGGAGACAGACAGGATCAGAGCGGCAGCGAGGACCGAGCTCGTGATTCGATCCTGGGCCATCACAGGGCCCCGGACTCAGAGCTTCTGAATGCGGTCGCCGACTGAGATCATCCCGTCCTGCAACACGCGCGCGTATACCCCGCGCAGCCTGAGCTCTTTGGCCGGTCCGACGTTGACGAATCTGAGTGCGGCCGGGCCGAACCGCGAGGCGAACTTCTTACATCCCTCGTGTGGTGTGTCTGTGATCTCGAGAACGACCGTGCCAGTCCTCAACTTTTGACCCGGCACCAGATTGGTTTCGCTCAGGTCTAGATCGGCGACGATGTTGTCCCCGGCCAGAGCCCAGCGCTCCCGTCCGCCCGAGACCAGATCCAGGAGCCGGCGGTTGATTATCGCGATCTGGATGTCCGGCATTTCCCCATACATGCCCTTCGACCAGTGGTCGCCATCGATGCCGAGCAAGGCGCTCACACCCACGCTGTCCGGCGTGAGGCGCTCGTTCTCCTCGGGGCGGACGACGAGCATCTCGATGACGCCGTCGTCCTGGGGGCTGGAGAGGACGCCAGGCAGGCCGAGCTCGAGCTCCTCGGGCGTCAAATGGGTCACGGCCGTCTCGCTCATGCCGCCTCGGCCGGCGATTCCTCATGCCGGCTGTGCCGCCCTTCGAAATTGGGGCCGAACGTGTCTTTCCAAACCACTGTGGTGATCAACCATAAAGCGGTGGCGATCAGGAGCGTGGGGAATAGTCGGGCCACCAGTGGGAGCCTGTCCTCCGACTCGCCCAGCCAGCCACCGATCAGAGCGCCTAGAGGCAGCGTGGCCCATCCGATCGCTCTGCTCACCGTGGTGACTCTCCCCAGCATGTTGTCATCGGCATAGTGCTGACGGATTGTGGCGAGCGGCACGTTGATCAGGGAGACACCGATCATCCATCCCACATTGAGGGCGAGAGGAACGAGACCGTATGTGGTGAACATCACTGCGAACAGGAGCAAGCCCGTCAGGATCATGCCAACCGTCATGGTTCGGCCCAGACCCGTCGTCCTGATCACCTGGGGCGCAATCAAGGCTCCGATGATCCCGCCAACACCCATCGCTGCGACCAGGATGCCGATCTGGGCGTTGCTGTTCGCACCCAGGATCACAGAGAACAAGAGGACCACCGTGGCTTCGATGAAGCCCATCACGAAGTTGGGGACGGCGGCAGCGATCGTGGTGACCCGAAGTCTCGGCTCTTTCCAGATGTAGCGCAGCCCCTCCATCGCCTCCGTGACGAACGGCAAGCGGGTGTCGTCGGCGCTGCGATGATGCGCCACACGTCCCACCCAGCCCAGGAAAACCGCCGAGACCACAAAGCTGAGCCCGTTGACGTACAGACCAAGGGCGGGTCCGCCGGAGGCGGAGGCAAATAGCCCTCCCGCGAGTGCGCCCACCGCGAAGTTGAGCTGTTGGCTCGCCGCCACGAACGAGTTGGCGTCGGCAAGCCGGCGTCTCGGCACAAGGGATGGGATAAGGGCGAACAGGGCTCCATCGAAAAATGTCGTGAACGACCCGACCAAGAAAGCGACAACGAACACAGTTCCTACGCCATATGAGCCGTAGGAAGCGGCGAGATAGAAGAAGGCTGATGCCCTCAACAGGTCGGTAGCGATCATGATCGGTCGGAGTTGCCAGCGGTCGATCAGCACCCCGACGATCAACCCAAGGAGCAACGTGGGGGCCGTCTCCAGCGCGTAGGTGATGGCGAAATCGAGCGTGGATTCGCTGCCAGTCTGTCGCTGGATGTCGAGAACCAGGAAAGGCAGGGTGACCCAGGCGACATAGGTCCCGAAATGACTCACCGCCTGGCCGACCCATAGGGCCATGTACCTCGGGCCCAATGAGGTCAGCGATCGGAAGAAATTCACTGGGCTTGCACCATACCGGTCTCTTCGGGTGTGTCCAGCCCTTGTTAGCCTTGCCGACGATGGCCGACCCGCGCGAGATCCCGCAGCTCACAACCGAGTTGATCGACATGTCTCGGGAGTACCTGCGGCAAGAGACTCTCGAGCCGGCGAAGAGACTGGGAAGGCACGCCGGAATGGGGCTGGGCGGCGCCCTGGTGCTAGGCCTCGGCGCCTTCTTTCTGATGCTCGCCCTCTACAACGCGCTGAAGATGTGGCTCCCGTCGGGAGCTTGGTGGGTAGTGCTGGCGAAATTCCTGACCGCATTGGTCGCGGCGGGTGGAGCAGGATTGGTGGCTTGGAGGTTGCAAGAACGTGACGATTACTAGACAGGACATAGAGGCCAAGGCGAATGAGATCGCGTCGGCGGTCAACCAGACCAAGGACTCTGCTCGTGACACCGCCGTGGCCGCCGGCGTCGTCATCGCCCTCCTCATCCTCGCCGCCTTCATCTTCGGCCGCCGCCGCGGGTCGAGAAACCGAACCCTGGTGGAGGTCTACCGGGTCTGAGGCGGGCGCGGCGGCTTGATCACCTCGATTTTGGGGTCGCCGCTGCGCCGATGGTGGATGACGAGGGCCGAACCCTCTGGCAGCTTTTTGCTGAAGATGAGCCGGCGACGGGGTCTGGTGTTTCTCACGTAGAGGAGAGCAGCCAGGCCGAGCCCGGTGTAGAGCTCGCGTTGATCACCGGTCCGGATGCCGCGCAGCGTGCGGTCGATGCTCGCGGCGCGGATGTCCCTGATGCCAATGAGACGTAACAGCCAATCCATGTGTATACCGTTGCCGCCAATCAATCGAGAGTCAATCGAGTTCTCCGCATGCAGAATAAGCAATTCGTCAAGGTCGTCATCTGGATAGTGGTCGTCTCCATGGTCCTGGGGCTGGGCTTCACGGTGTTCGCTCTGCTCACATGAAGCTGGAGGCGGGCGATCCCGCCCTCTTGATCGACTCCAAAGGGCGTCGATTCCTCCTTGAATTGACCCCCGGGCGGACATTCCAATACCACGAGGGGGCGGTCGCCCATGACGACATCATTGGGAGGGACGACGGCAGCTGGATCGTTTCGTCGACCGGGGCCCAACTCCTGCTCCTCCGCCCCCGCCTGGCCGACTTCACGCTCAAGATGAAGAGGAGCGCCCAGGTCGTCTATCCCAAAGACCTCGGCCCGATCCTCGTCTACGCCGATATCGCGCCCGGCATGACCGTGCTCGAGGCCGGGAGCGGGTCGGGAGCGCTGACACTCGGCCTGAGTCGCGCGGTCGGGCCGACCGGGAAGGTGATCAGTGTGGAGTTGAGGGATGACCACGCAGCACATGCCAGGAAAGCTGTGGAGAAGTGGTACGGCCGCCTGCCTGAGAATGTCGAGATGCGGGTGGGGGATGTCGCCGACGAGGTCGAGTCCGTCGCGCCGGCTCGCATCGTCCTCGATCTGCCCGAGCCGTGGCACGTCGTGACCATCCGCCGCCCAACACCAGCCGACCGGTGGGCTGCTCGCCGCTTATCTCCCAACGGTTCCCCAGGTGCAGACCACAGTCGAGACCGCACGAGAAACGGGGGTCTTCACGGAGATCGAGGTCAAGGAGATCCTGGTTCGCGACTGGAATGTCGCAGGCAGATCGGTTCGGCCCGAGCATCGAATGATCGGGCACACCGGCTTCCTCATCTTCATGCGGAAGACCGCCATGCCACCATCGAGGGAGGGCTGAGCGGTCACAACCCTCAAGTCGGCGGGCGGTCGCGCCGACCCTCTTCTTTGTCGGCGTTAGGTGGCATCATCGGGGAGTAGCCGGGTTTTGAGAACCCGGGGAACTACAGAGACCGATTCGTATACTGCTAAACAAGGCGACCAAGGCCAGGAGGTAGCCCGTGGACGAAGGACGGAGAGCGGACGACGCCACTCAGTTGCGGAGTGTTGTCGCTGCCCTCGAAGAGGAGATCGCCGTCCTGCGCCGTCGTGTCCGTGATGCCCCGGCCCGGGTAGAGGACCTCGAGAACGAGCTCAGCCGCATGCGGGAGCGTCTCGACCGTGCCATGACACAGAACGACAAGCTCTCCGCCGTCCTCGAAGAGGCCAGG
The DNA here is from genome assembly GCA_963810465.1 of uncultured Acidobacteriota bacterium. Taxonomy (GTDB): domain Bacteria; phylum Actinomycetota; class Acidimicrobiia; order Spongiisociales; family ZC4RG35; genus JARDZU01. The sequence goes on from CAWENM010000003.1 coordinate 362,168, forward strand.
GAGCAACTCGGTGTGCTGAGGGAGGAGGTCGAGAAGTTGACCTCGCCCCCGAACAACTTCGGCACCGTTCTCCAGGTCAACGACGACGGGACGCTGGACATCATGACCGGGAGCAGAAAGCTACGGGTAGCCGCCCAACCGAACGTCGAGGTGAAGAAACTTCAGGTCGGCCAGGAGGTCCTTCTCAACGAGGCCTTCAACATCATCGATATCCGTCATTTCGAGCCGGCCGGCGACGTGCTGAGGGTTCGTGAGGTTCTCACCGATGGGCGGGTCGTGGTCTTCGCCCACGCCGACGAGGAGAGAGTCCTGCAGCGGTCGGAGACGATGGCCGACGTCAAGCTGAGACCCGGCGACTACGTCCGGATCGACACCAAGACAGGTCTCATCCTGGAGAAGATGGAGCGGCCCGAGGTCGAAGAGCTGGTCCTGGAAGAGGTTCCGGACATCACCTACGAGGACGTTGGCGGTCTGGCCGATCAGATCGAACAGATCCGGGACACGGTCGAGCTGCCCTACATGCACAAGGATCTATTTCGCGAGTACGAGCTCGACCCGCCCAAGGGCATCCTCCTCTACGGCCCTCCGGGCTGCGGCAAGACTCTCATCGCCAAGGCCGTGGCCAACAGCCTCGCCAAGAAGGTCTCGGAGCGCACCGGGAGCCCTGACGTCCGCTCCTATTTCTTGAACATCAAAGGCCCCGAGCTCCTCAACAAGTGGGTCGGCGAGACCGAGCGCCAGATCCGCCTCATCTTCCAGAGGGCTAAGGAGAAGTCGGACGAAGGCGTGCCCGTCATCGTCTTCTTCGACGAGATGGACTCCCTCTTCCGCACCAGAGGCACCGGCATCAGCTCGGACGTCGAGTCGACCATCGTGCCCCAGCTGCTGTCCGAGCTCGACGGGGTGGAGTCTCTGAAGAACGTGGTGGTCATCGGCGCTTCCAACCGGGAAGACCTGATCGACCCGGCAATCCTCCGACCGGGCCGCCTCGACGTGAAGATCAGGATCAATCGGCCGGACACCTCCGCCGCCCGAGAGATCTTCCGGATCTACATCAGCGAGGAGACGCCTCTCGATCCCGTCGCCTTGAAGGAGCACGACGGTGACAAGACGAAGCTCATCGCTGCCTACATCGAGGAAACAGTCGATGCCATGTACGCCGAGTCGGACGAGAACCGCTTCCTCGAGGTCACCTATGCCTCAGGCGACCGCGAGGTGCTCTTCTTCAAGGACTTCGCCTCGGGAGCGATGATCGAGAACATCGTGAGGCGGGCCAAGAAGGATGCCATCAAACGCCAGATCGCCGGTGGCGAGCCCGGTGTGCGGCTCTCTGATCTCACCGCCGCCATCAAACAGGAGTTCCGGGAGCAGGAAGACCTGCCCAACACGACCAACCCCGACGACTGGGCCAGAGTGTCCGGCAAGAAGGGGGAGCGGATCGTCCACGTCCGGACGCTGGTCGACGGCGATGACGAGAGTCGACTGATCGAGAAGGTCTCAGCGGGTCAATACCTCTGATGGCCATCCACAAGGTGCTCGGCACCGAGACCGAGTACGGCATCGTGGTCAGAGGGGATATCGGTTTCAATCCGGCGGTCGCTTCCTCGCTCGTGGTCAACAGCTACCCGGGCGATCGCGTCAAAGTCCAGTGGTCCTATGAGGAAGAGTCCCCGGGGCGCGACGCCAGAGGTTTCGGCCATGACACGTTCGGTGTGGTGGACCCCGAGGGCGCGGTGGTCAACTCGGTACTCGCCAACGGCGCCCGGCTCTACGTCGACCACGCCCACCCCGAGTATTCGGCACCCGAGTGCTACGACCCGCTGGAGGCGGCCCTCTACGACAAGGTGGGAGAAGTCGTGATGCGATCTGCTTCCCGCGCCGCCACCGAGGTGGCCGGGAAGAAGGTCTCCCTCTACAAGAACAACTCGGATGGGAAGGGAAACTCCTACGGGGCCCACGAGAACTATCTGCTTTCCCGGGAGACCCCATTCGGCGATGTCATTCGATTCGCCACCACGTTCCTCGTGACGCGGCAGATCTTCACTGGCGCCGGAAAGGTGGGCTCGGAGAACGACCGTCCCGCCGTCGGATTCCAGTTGACCCAGCGTGCCGACTTCTTCGAAGAAGAGGTCGGTCTGGAGACGACGCTGAAACGTCCGATAATCAACACCCGTGACGAGCCGCACGGCGATCCGTCGAAATACCGGAGACTCCACGTCATCATCGGCGACGCCAATCTCTCCGAGTACCAGAACTTCCTCAAGCTCGGCGCCACGGCTTTGATGCTCTCGGCGCTGGAGGACGGGGCATTGCCCGACCCGCTCGACCTCCAAGACCCCGTGGAATCGTGTTGGCGGGTGAGTCATGACACCGGTTTGGGCAAGCCCCTCGAGCTCGAGGGCGGGGGGACCGCCACCGCCCTGGAGCTGCAGGGCCGCTATCTGGAATGGCTGACCAAATACGTGGAGAAAGAGCTGGACGACCCGGTTTGGGAGCAGGTGATCCACGAATGGGAGCGGACACTCGACCTCCTGGCCACCGATCCGGGCCGCCTCGCCGATACCCTCGATTGGGTCGCCAAGCAGCGGCTCTTCGAGGGATACATCGATCGTGATGGCGTCTCCTGGGAGGATCCGAAGCTGCGCGCCCTCGACCTCCAGTATCACGACGTGGACCTGGAGAAGGGCCTGTACCACCGTCTCACCGGCCGCGGGGCGATGCGCCGTCTATTCGACGACGACCAGATCGAGGCCGCCGCCGTCAATCCGCCGAACCGCACCCGTGCCTATTTCCGGGGCCGGTGCGTGTCCCGATTTTCCAGCTCGCTGGTGGCGGCCAACTGGGATTCCCTCGTGTTCGACACCGGCGAATCGCATCTCAAACGGGTTCCTATGATGGAGCCACTTCGAGGTGGCGCCGATCTGATCGGGGCCATGATCGACGAAGCCGAAGATGCGGCCGACCTTTTGCGTCGCCTAGGAGGATAAAAACCAGATGTCCGACAGAGAACGATCCCGGTCCAGGGATCAAGACAGCGAGAAGTCCGAGGACCAGCCGGCAGAACGGGTCGAGAGCGACGCCGACCTGGAGGCCCTAGACGACTTACTCGATGAGATCGACGAGGTACTCGAGGAGAACGCCGAGGAGTTCGTGAAGAACTACGTCCAGAAGGGCGGGGAGTGATCGGATCCGTCGGCCCGTTGCCGATGGAAGTGCCGAGCCCCGGATCCAGCTTCACGGACCTGCTCGATTCCCTCGGCGCCAAGCCCACTCTGAACATCCCTCACGGAGAGAAGGCACCGGTCGCCCCGGAAGGCACGACTGTGCTCGCCCTGCGCCACGAGGGCGGCGTGGTGATGGCAGGTGATCGGCGTGCCACCGAAGGGAACCTGGTCGCCCATCGCCGGATCCGCAAGGTGTTCCAGGCTGACAAGTACTCGGCGGTTGCCATAGCCGGCGTCGCCGGGATCGCTATCGAGATGGTGAGGCTGTTCCAGGTCGAGTTGGAACATTACGAGAAGATCGAAGGGGTCCGACTCTCCTTGGAGGGCCAGGCGTCGTTTCTCGCCCGTCTCGTGAGAGGCCAGCTTCCCATGGCCTTCCAGGGCCTGATCGTCGTCCCGATGTTTGCCGGCTACGACGAGCGGGAGCAGCGGGGGAGGCTCTATAGCTACGACGCGGTGGGTGGCCGATATGAAGAAGTCGATTTCGGCAGCACCGGATCGGGCTCGAGATTGGCCAAGTCGTATCTCCGGACCGTGTATCGGGAGGATCTGAGCGCTGACGAGGCATCAGACATGGCGGTGAGGGCCCTGGTCGCCGCCTCGCAGGAGGACACCGCCACCGGTGGCCCTGACCTGAGACGTGGCATCTATCCGACCGTTTTGCGCATCGGGGCGGACGGAGTGGAAGAGCTACCCGATTCGGTCATCGCCCCCCTCGCCGAACAGGCCGTGGACCAGATCCTATGACCATCCCGTTCTACGTCCCTCCCGAGCAACAGGTACGTGACAAGGCCGAGTTCGCCCGCAAAGGCATCGCCCGGGGCCGCTCCATCATCGCCGTCGATTACGCCGGGGGCGTCCTCCTCCTGGCCGAGAACCCGTCGACCGCTTTGCACAAGATCAGCGAGGTCTATGACCGGATCGCCTTCGCCGGTGTCGGCCGATACAACGAGTTCGAGACGCTGCGAAAGGCGGGGATCCGCCAGGCCGATTTGATGGGATATCTGTACTCGAGGGAAGACGTGACCGCTATGGGCCTGGCCACCGCGTTTGCCCAGACGCTGGGAGTGATCTTCACCCGCGAGCCGAAGCCATTCGAGGTGGAAGTCCTCATTGTCGAGATCAGCGAGGAGGGCGACGAGCATCGGCTTTTCCGGGTCACCTATGACGGCACGCTCTATGACGAGAGGAAGTTCGTGGCCATCGGGGGCAAGGCGGAACAACTCGTGGAGGCCCTTCAGGATCTCTGGGAGGACGATCTGACTCTGGAACGTGCACTCGAGATCGGGACAGAGGCATTCCGGCAGGCCGAAGGCCGGGAGATGGAGGGCTGGGAAGCTGCAGTCCTCGATTATTCGAATGGCCGCAGGGCGTTTCGTCGGCTCACCGGGGCCGAGCTACCCGCCCGCTGATCCATCCCGTGTGCAGTTACCCACCGTGAAGGTGGTCGGTTACACAAGGGATCCTGTGTGCATCTCTTGTGTGCGATTGCCCACCGTGACAGTGGTTTATTGCACACGCCACGAGATTGCTCTAACGGCAAGCACTCACCCGGGATAGCCTGCCTACGTGGACCGACGCATCTTCGGGCTGGAAAACGAGTACGGAGTCACCTGCACGCTGCGCGGGCAACGGCGGCTTAGCCCCGATGAGGTGGCCCGATACTTGTTCCGACGTGTGGTCTCCTGGGGCCGGTCGTCGAACGTGTTCCTCGAGAACGGTGCCCGTCTCTACCTCGATGTCGGCTCACATCCTGAGTTCGCCACACCCGAGTGTGACAATCTCGAAGACGTCGTCGCGCATGACAAGGCGGGGGAGCGGATCCTCGAGGGCCTGGTCCGCGGGGCCGAGGAGCGTCTCGAGGAAGAAGGGATCCGCGGTGAGATCTACGTCTTCAAGAACAACACCGACAGCGCGGGTAACTCCTACGGATGTCACGAGAACTATCTGGTCAGCCGTCACAAGGACTTTCACCGGACCGTCGACGTCCTCATACCGTTCCTGGTGACGCGGCAGATCTTCCTGGGCGCCGGAAAGCTGACGCAGACCCCCCGGGGCACTGCGTATTCGATCGCCCAGAGGGCCGATCACATCTGGGAGGGAGTCTCCTCGGCAACTACTCGGTCCCGCCCGATCATCAACACCCGGGACGAGCCACACGCCGATGCCGAGCGCTATCGCCGACTCCACGTCATCGCCGGTGACTCGAACATGTCCGAGTACGCCACGTTCGTCAAGGTTGGGACCATGGTCGCCCTCCTTCAGATGATCGAGCGCGACGTGGTGTTCCGCGACCTGTCCCTGGAGAACCCGATCCGCGCCATCAGGGAGGTGTCGCACGATGTCACCTGCAGACGCAAGATCAAGCTCGCCAATGGGCGGGAGCTGTCGGCCCTCGACATCCAGTGGGAGTATCTCGACCGGGCCATGAGATTTGCCCGCAGCCCGGGGTTCCCACCAGAAGTGCAAGGGGCCATCGATCGTTGGGAGCACCTGCTCACAGGGCTGGAGAAGGACCCGATGACCCTCGACCGCGAGGTCGACTGGGTGATCAAGCATCGTCTCCTCGAGCGCTACGCCGATCGGAGGGGCATTCCCATGTCCGATCCGCGGATGTCGATGATGGATCTGAGCTATCACGACGTGGATCGCAAGCGTGGGCTCTATTACCTCCTCGAAGGCAAGGGTCTCGTGGACCGGGTGGTCACAGACGAGAAAGTCGCCCTGGCAGTGCGTCAGCCCCCGCAGACGACCAGGGCCCGCCTCCGGGGTGCCTTCATCAAGGCGGCCAAGGCGCGCAAACGGGACTTCACGGTGGACTGGGTCCATCTCAAGCTGAACGATCAGGCACAACGAACCGTGATGTGCAAGGACCCGTTCAAGGCACACGACGAGCGAGTGGAAAAGCTGATCGAGAGCCTTTGAGCCTCGATCAGCTTTCGTACTAGGTACCAAGTACCAAGTGCAGCGGATTGTGGTCGGGTCGACCACAATCCGCTTATGCAGAACGTCGTCGAGAGGGTCATCAATCTCCTCATCTACCTCCTCGACTCGCCCTACCCGGTAACGGCAGATCAGGTCCGCCAGACGGTGGCCGGCTATGGGGAGCAGAGGGACGAGGCGTTCCACCGCATGTTCGAACGCGACAAGGACCTGCTGAAGAGGATGGGCGTGCCACTCGAGTTGAAGGCGACCGACAAATGGGAGATCGACTTCGGGTACACAGTCGACCCGGACGAGTACGCGATACCGGATCCGCGGCTCACCGAGCGCGAGCGTGTCGCCCTTTCCGTTGCGGCGCGGATGGTCCGTCTCGGGGGCACCAATGCAGGGTTGGCCGGCCTGCTCAAACTGGGAGGGGTTGAGGTTGGCGCAGGCATCGAGCCCCTCGCCGCCGACCTCGGTGCAGAGGCTTCCATGCTCGGGGACCTCTTCCTGGCCGTCAGCGAACAGCGAAGGCTGGAGTTTGACTACGCGGCCACCAGACGGCTGCTCGACCCCTACGGCATCGCCCATCGACGTGGGCATTGGTACCTGATCGGCCAAACCTCCGATGGCGAACGGGTCTACAGAGTCGATCGCATCTCAGCTTTGGAGGTCGGGAAGCAGGCGGGGGCTTTTTCGCGGCCGAAGGGATTTCAGGTGAAGCGAGCCATGAGCACGCACCCCTGGGAGGCGGGGACCGATGAGACAGTCGAGGCGACGGTGAGGTTCGACCCCGATGTGGCCTGGTGGGCGGCACGTCACCTGGGAGTCGAGGCTCCCAGCGATGGCGCCCTGGAGGTCGAGCTGCCGGTCGCCAACAGGGACGCCTTCATCGGCTGGGTGCTTGGTTTCGGGCCTGATGCGGAGGTCCTCGCCCCGGAGCAGTTGAGACAGGAAGTGTTGGCACGGGTCGAGGCAGCAGTCCAGGCGGCGGGATGACCAGCGATCGCACGGCGACCCGTTTGTCCCGGATCCTCGCCCTCATCCCGTACGTGCTGGCCAAGGATGGGGCGAAGGTGAGTGAGATCCTCGAGCGATTCGGCTACACCGAAGCCGAGCTGACCCGGGATCTCAACACGGTGTTCTTTTGTGGGCTCCCCGGATACACGCCGGGCGATCTGATGGAGGCGTACATCGACGGTGACGAGGTCATCATCGATGCCGCCGACTACTTCGCACGGGCGCCACGGCTCACCTCGATGGAAGCGCTGGGGCTGATCGCCGCCGGCATGGCGATCCTCGGCTCGGGACAGGGCTCGCCGGACCTGGGCAAGGCGGTCGACAAGCTGACCAGGGCGCTCTTGCCCGACGCCGGCTCCGCAATCGACGTCGATGTGTCGGGGGATTCGGAGAATCTGGCCGCCCTCAAGTCGGCGGCTACCGAACGACGGGTTGTCCGGATCACCTATCGATCTCTGACCCACGAGGAAGAAACGGTGCGGGACATCGAGCCTTGGGCGGTGGTCACGACGCTGGGCAACTGGTACGTCCGGGGCCACTGCCGAATGGTCGATGGGGAGCGCGTCTTCAGAGTGGACCGAATCCGCCATATGGAGGTCCTGGATGAGGATTTCGACCGCCCCAAGGATCTGACCGATCCCGGGATCGGGTATACGCCGTCCGATGACGACATCGCGGCCCGTATCAAGCTGTCGCCGGAGGCCCGGTGGGTCCTCGACTACTACCCGGTGGATGTCCTCAAAGAGACCAAGACCGGGATCGAGATCCGCTTCACGTCTCCGGATGCCGAGATTCCCGCCCGTCTCCTGCTGCGTCTCGGCCCTGCGGCCCGTCTGCTGGAGGGGGACGAAGTCCGAGAACGTCTTGCGGCCATCGCCGAAACCCTGCAGGCCCGGTACCGATAAGGGTCGCGAGACCTAGGGCGGCGCGCTACAGATTCTTGCCTGTTCTGCCGATCACCCCTCTTGAAATGGGAGACCGGAGACCAGGGATGACGACCATCAAGACAACGTGCGCCCGATGCGGTGACATCCACCTCACACCTGACGATGTAGCGCTGGAGCTGCGTCCCGGTGGCCGGGAAGGTGACTACCGCTTCAATTGCCCGACCTGCACCGAACCTCAGCGCAGACCGGCCAATTCACGGGTTGTCAGTGTTTTGTTGGCAACGGGGGTCGCCTTCGAGGTCATCAACCCTGATCCGATCACCGAAAGAGAGATCGATGCGTTCGTGGCTGCCCTCGAGGCGGAATCGGATCCATTCCGCCTCCTGGCCGGCTGACACACGCTGATCTCTTCGATGGGCACCAAGGGCAGGGTGCTCTCGACACACAAAGGGTGGCGATCCTCGGGATCGCCACCCTTTCTCGTGGGGAGCGTCCCATGGAGAGGTAGCCGTTACCCTCAACCGAATGCTCCAGGGTGGCGAGATCATCATCATTCTCTTGCTCGCATTGGTGGTGCTGGGCCCGACCCGGCTGCCCGAGCTGGCCAAGAAGCTGGGGGAGTGGACTGCGGAGCTGAGGTCGGCGGCCCGTGACCTGCGACGGGGGCTCGAGGCCGAGGTAGCTGACATCAAGCAGGTCGGCGAGGACCTGAAGGCCCCACTCGACGAGCTGAAGAAGTCCTCCGATGAGGTCCGCAAGGGAATCGAGGAGACAGGAGTGAGCCGGCTCGATTGGGAGGGGCCGAAGCCGATCTCCGGCCCCACCCCGGCGGACGCCATGGCCGACCTCGAAGAGATCGAGAAGAAGGCAGCCGAAGAAGGCCCCCAGCCGTGATCGAGGACAAGCCCCAATCCATCCTTGCCCATCTCGAGGAGCTGCGGTGGCGTGTCGTCAAGATCTTCATCGCGGTGCTGATCGGGGGCGCCATTGCCCTGATCTTTTCCGATCAGCTGCGCGTCATTCTCGAGGCTCCGTTCCACGCCGCGGCCCCGGAAAACGAGCTGCAGACACTCGCCGCCACCGAGCAATGGGGCGTCTTGATGCGGATCGGGCTCTTCGGAGGGGTGATCCTGGCCAGCCCGGTGGTCCTGTATCAGCTATGGGCCTTTATCCAACCAGCGCTGACCTCGAAGGAGCGCAACTGGGCATGGCCGATTGTGAGCGCCCTCGTCGTCCTCTTCGTCGGAGGTGTGGTCTTCGGCTATCTGACCCTGCCCCGTGGCCTCGACTTCCTCCTCGACATCTTCCCCGATGTGGAGACCAACCTTCGGCTCGGCGACTATTACTCATTCACTCTTCGCTTTCTGCTCGCGTTCGGGCTGGCGTTTCTCTTCCCGGTGTTCCTGTTCGCAGCAGCGGCCGCCGGGATCATCACCTCCAAGCAACTCGCCCGGGGGCGACGGTGGGCCATCCTGATAATCGTCATCGGCGCGGCGCTCATAACGCCAAGCGGCGATGCGTTCAGTCTCCTGGTCCTCTCGGTCCCGCTCTACCTGATGTACGAGGCCACCTACTGGCTGGTACGTCTGGTTCTCAGGAAATGATCCCCCCTCCCCGCCTACGGCATTTCTCCCCCCTACAGGGGGAGAAATGAGTCCGCTCGACGAATTTTGGGCACAGCTCCCGTTCCGTGCCGACGACTTTCAGGTGGAGGCCGCCGAGGCGGTGTTCGAGGGTCATTCGGTCGTGGTCACGGCGCCCACCGGGGCAGGCAAGACGTTGGTGGCCGAGGCCGCGATCCATCTGGCCCTCTCGCGGGGGGAGCGATCCTTCTACACCACTCCGATCAAGGCCTTGTCCAATCAGAAATACTCCGATTTCGTGGCGGGGTACGGGCCGGAGAGGGTCGGCCTGCTGACGGGGGACAACGTCATCAACGGGGACGCCGAAATCGTCGTCATGACGACAGAGGTTCTCCGCAACATGATCTATGCCGAGGGGACCCGACTCGACAAGGTCGGTCTCGTGATCCTGGACGAGGTGCACTACCTCCAGGACAGGACCCGTGGTGCGGTTTGGGAGGAGGTCATCATCCACGCCCCGCAGCATCAGCAACTGGTCTGCTTGTCGGCGACCGTCTCCAACAACCAGGAGTTCGCGGCGTGGGTCGGTGAGCGACGGGGGCCCACCCGGCTCATCGCCACCGACCATCGGCCGGTGCCCCTGGAGTCGATGTACATGGTCCGGGATCGAATGGGGGCACAGACCCTCCACCTCCTACCTACCTTCGTCGAGCGTGAGGGGAGAAGGCGGCCCAACCCTCGGATCGAGCACATGCTGGGCCTGGAGCGAGGTCGGCGCCGGCGCTTCAAAAGCCCGAATCGGATCGAGACCGTGGAACGCCTCGCCGAGGAGCAGATGCTTCCCGCCATATTCTTCATCTTCAGCAGGGCCGGCTGCGACGCCGCTGCTCATCGTCTGGTCGATGCCGGCGTCCGCTTGACCGACGCCGCGCAGCGGGCATCTATACGAGAGATTGCCGAGACCCGGACCGCCCATCTCGGGGAGGAAGACCTCGCAGTCCTCGGATACGACCGCTGGATCGCCAGTCTCGAAGCCGGAGTTGCCCCTCATCACGCCGGTCTGGTCCCCGCATTCAAGGAGACCGTGGAGGAGCTGTTCGAGGCGGGGTTACTGAAGGTCGTGTTCGCCACCGAGACGCTCGCATTGGGCATCAACATGCCGGCGCGGACCGTGGTGCTCGAGACCCTCTCCAAGTTCAATGGCGAGACCCACGAGCTGATGCGACCGGGTGATTACACCCAGCTGACGGGGCGGGCCGGGCGCCGGGGAATCGACGTCGAGGGATATGGCGTGGTCCTCCACTCGCCCTTCGTCCGCTTCGGCTCGGTCACCGAGGTGGCCGCCACCGGCTCGCATCCACTCCGTTCGAGTTTCCGCCCCACCTACAACATGACGGCGAACCTCGTGGCCAATTACGGCCAGGAGCAAGCCGAGGAGCTTCTGGAGGCTTCCTTCGCCGCCTTCCAACGCGAAGGCGACAAGCACGCCGCCGAGACAACAATCGAAGCGCTGGAGCACTCCCTCGAGAAGGAAGAGGCAACGGCTCGATGCGAGAGAGGTGACGTCGAGGAGTACATGGCGCTCGTCGAGTCTGCTCAGCCAGAGGGCCACAACGACCGGATCTCGTCGATACTCGGCGCCGGTCAGGTCGTCGACGTGCCAGGCGGCGCCCGCGACGGGCGCTATGTGATCCTGAAACGACTCGCCCGCAAGGACGGTGGCGCCCGATATCTGGTCCTAGCCACATCGGGCCGGGTCTCGACCATCGGGTATCGCGACGTGGTCGACGGATCCTCGATCGTCGCCGAGCTGGAAATCCCCCTTCCAGTGCGCCCCAAAGACCGGCGATACGTCCAGGACCTCCTCCGCACATTGCGCCGGGTGCCACCACGCGAGTCGAGCAAGGAGATCCGGAAGCACCCGATAATCGACCACCCCGTCGCCGCCTGCCCGGATGCGGCCCGGCATCTCGCAGCCGCCCGCCGTGCGGTGCGGATACGGCGCCGGCTGGAGCAATATCGATCCGCCCGCAGGAGCTCGGGCCACGGTCTCGTAGAGGAGTTCAACGGGATCCGCCGGTTATTGGAGGACATGGACTATCTGGAAGGGTGGACATTGTCCGAGCGAGGTCAGCGGCTCAGGGGGATCTACAACGAATCGGACCTTCTTCTCACCGAAGCCCTCGAGCAAGGTCTGTTCCACGGCTTGGAACCCGCCGAAATCGCCGCTCTCACCTCCGTGTTCGTCTATGAGCCGAGAACCGACACGGTTTCGCTGGCCGAATGGCCCACCGCGGTGCTCGCTGAACGTTGGGACCAATTGGAGCTCCTGTGGAAGGACCTGGTCGACCGGGAGCGGGCACTTCGGCTCACCCCGACACGACGGCCCGACCCCGGGTTCGGTATTCCGGCCCACCAGTGGGCGTCGGGTGCCGACTTCGACGACCTGACCAACAAGGGCATGGCGCCCGGGGATTTCGTTCGAGTCTCACGCCAGCTAGTCGACCTGGTGCGTCAGCTTCGAGACAGCGCCCCAGGTCTTCGTGATGAGGCCGTGGCCGCTGTCAAGGCCATCGATCGTGGGGTTGTGGCTGCTCAGGGAGTTGGCTAGTTGCCCAAGTGGCACGTCTATGTGAATCGGGCTGCGGGGCGGAAGGCGTACGAGCCCGCGCTGATCCGCGACCTGCTCCGACAGCTCGGCCTCGACTTCGACCTGCAGGTCCCCGATTCGCGGGATCAGGCGAGGGTTTTGCTGGAAGATGCGGCAAGGTCCGGAGCCACTCACTTCGCCATGGCTGGGGGGGATGGCACCGTCAATCTCGCCGTGAATGCCTTGATGCCGCTCGGGCTGCCCACTCCGCCGGTGATCGGGGTGTTGCCCGTGGGCACGGGTTGCGATCTACTGCGCACCTTCGGATTGCCTCAGGACGTGGCCGGGGCTGCGCTGCATTTGACCGGTGACGACACCTATGACATCGATGTGGGGACCCTGGAAGGCATCTGGGGTCTCCGCTATTTCGTCAACGTCGCCCAGACCGGCGTCGGGGCCGCTGCCGCCCAGACGGCAGAGTCTCTCAGCCGTCGTCTTGGCGCCGCTCGATACCCGCTTGCTTTCGCGGCCCGTCTGCCCGGGTTTCCGAGGGCAACAGTCAAGATCACCACCGAGCGGCGGACCATCGAATCGGAAGCCCTCGCGGTGATCCTGGCCAATGCCCAGTTCTTCGCGGGCGGCTGGAACGTCGCCCCCAAGGCGATGCTGGTCGACGGGGCCCTGGACGTCCAGATAATCAACTGCCGCAAGACATATGCTCCCGCCCTGGTGCCGAAGGTGATCAAGGGGACTCACTTGAGCGATCCTGCGGTGCGAAGGCTCTCGGCGGCCGAGTTCAGCATCGAAACCGACCCGCCGTGGCCGGTCGAATGCGACGGCGATCTTGTGGGGAATACAGCCGTGAAAGGCCGTGTTATCCCGGCCGCGGTCAGTCTCAAGATCTGAGACGATGTCGCCTTATACTCCCGCGCCGCCGAGGGGCTGAAAGCCGAGTGGACGATGGCTAAAGAAAAAGTCGAAGAGATAACCGAAGTGCTCGAAGACGAGCTCGAGGACCCGCCAGAGGAAGAGCTGGACGAGGACGCCATACCCGAGCTCGACGAAGATCTCGAGGACGAAGTCGATCTCGAGCCCGAGTTCGAAGACGAGGCTTTCGAAGAAGAAGATGAGTCTGAGGAAGCCGACTACGACTCTTCTGACGACGAAGCAACAGAGGAGCAGGACGAAGAGACGACCGAGGCACTCGAAGAGCTGGAGAGCGAGGAGCTGCAGCTGCTCGATGAAGAGGCCGGGGAGGCCCTGCTCGTCGACGAAGCCGAGGAGCTGCGCGCCATCCGACGCGAGGAGCTGACCATGAACGTCGACGCCCAGCTGCAGAGGTCGGACGAGTTCGTTTGCCAGAATTGCTTCATGGTGAAGAGGACGAGCCAGCTGGCGAATCGCAAGAAGATGCTGTGCGTGGACTGTGCCGCCTGACCGGGTAACGGTCGCCATCCCCACGTACAACGAGAGCGAGAACCTCCCCGACATCTCGAAGGCAGTCACCTTGCACGGTTACCGCCTGCTCGTGGTGGACGACTCGTCCCCTGACGGGACCGGTGAGCTCGCCGACCGTCTCGCCACCGAGGATCCCCTGATCTCGGTGCTTCACCGCCCGAACAAAGAGGGGCTCGGTCCGGCGTACGCGGCCGGTTTCGACAAGGCATTGGCGGAGGGCGCAGAGATCGTCATCGAGATGGATGCCGACTTCTCTCACGACCCGGCCGACCTCCCCCGTCTGGTGCAGGCGATCGACGAAGGGGCAGATCTCGCCATCGGATCGCGGTATGTGCCCGGCGGAAGCACGCCGGATTGGCCGGTGAGTCGCCGCCTCATATCCAAGGGAGGCAATCTCTACGCCCGGATCATGCTCGGGATCCCTACTCGTGACGCGACCGCCGGATTCCGCGCCTTCCGGGCCGAAGCGCTGAGGGCCCTCCCTTATCGGGAGGCGCAGGCGTCGGGGTACGCCTTCCAGGTGGAGATGGCGATGCGGGCCCACGAGACAGGGTTGCGCGTCGTCGAGGTCCCGATCAGTTTTCGTGACCGCACCAGGGGCACCTCGAAGATGGGAAGCGGGATCGTCATGGAGGCGATGAGGCTGGTGACGGTGTGGGGCTGGCAGCGAGCCGTGCGCGGGGTGCGTTCGTGGAGGCGGTAACTGTCACCGCCCGTAGAGCCGGTCTGGAGGATGTGCCCTCACTTGTGGGGCTCTACCGGGGCCTGGAAGAAGAGATGACCGCTCTTCACCCGATGTGGCCCCTGTCCGACGGTCTCGCCGAGCCGGTCGACCGCTCCTTCGAGCGTCTCCTCGCGGACCCCGACGGACTTGTGGTGATAGGGGAGCTGGACACGTATCCATTTGGCTTCGCCGCGGCCAGGGTCGAGGAGATCCTGCCCCAGGCCAAAGGGGAGAAGGTCGGCTCGATCCGCCTCATCTACGTCGAGCCGGGCGCAAGGGAGGTCGCTCTCGGCGAGGAGATGCGTGAAATGGTGATGGATCTACTGCGGGAGCGCGGGATATCGAAGTTCGACGCCCATGTTCTCCCCGGCCATCGCCTGGCCAAGAATTTCTTCGAAGCTGGAGGCTTCGCGGCCCGGTCCATCGTCATGCACCACAATGACGAACGGTGACCGCCCGCTCGTGGGTGTGGGTGTGGTCCTGGTCGAAGATGGTCGGATTCTCCTGGTTGAGCGGGGTCATGAGCCGTCGAAAGGCCTCTGGGCCGTTCCAGGAGGAAAGGTCGACCTCGGAGAGACGCTGAGGGACGCGGCGGTTCGCGAGGTGGCCGAGGAGACGGGTCTGGAAGTGGAGATCGGTGAGGTGATCTGGGTGGGCGAGCACATCTCCGAGCATGGCCACATCGTTCTGATCGACTTCCTCGGCTCCGTCGTGGGCGGAGAATTGGCCGCAGGCGATGACGCAGAGCGGGCGGAGTGGGTCCCTCTCCAGAGGGCCGGCGACTATCCGCTGACTCCGACGATGCACGAGCTGATCGACGTGCTCGGCCATCGACCCGGGTCATAAGCTGAATTCGATGAGCCCGGTCTCGCTTCTTCAGGAGCTGATTCGCAACCAATGCGTGAACGATGGCTCACCCGAAAGCGGAAATGAGATGCGCTCGGTGCGGACGCTGATCGATTTCTTCGGAGTCGAAGGCGAGGTCTTCGAGCCGGTCCGGGGGAGGCAGTCGCTGGTGTACCGGGTTCCCGGGAATGATCCCGAGGCTCCGTCGCTCGCTTTGGTCCCGCATCTCGACGTCGTACCGGTTGATCCGGCGGGGTGGTCGAGGGATCCATTCGAAGCCCGGATCGACGATGGATTCGTCTACGGCCGTGGAGCGGTTGACATGCTCAATGTGACGGCGGCGATGGCTACCGCGGTCCGCCCCTACCTGACCGGGGACAAGAAGCCCAGCGGTGACCTCCTGTTCGCCGCCGTAGCCGATGAGGAGGCGGGTGGGCGGCTCGGGGCAAAGTACCTCGTCGAGGAGCATTGGAGCCTGGTGTCCGTCGACTATCTGCTCACGGAGGTCGCCTACCCGGCTTTGACGGTGGGAGGCCAGCGGACCGTGCCGGTCTCGATCGGGGAAAAGGGTGCCTATTGGTCGTTTCTCGAAGCAGTTGGCACACCGGGACACGGCTCCGTCCCATATGGCGCAGACAACGCCGTGGAGAAGATGGTCCTGGCCCTGGAAGGGGTCATCAGCACTCCCTCCCCGGCCTCGGTGACCGAGGAATGGCTCGGTTTTGTCGACGAATTGGGTCTCGACGCCGAATCGGTCCGGCGTCTGACCGATATCGACCGGTTGGACGACGAGATCGATCGGATCGCAGGCGGCGACCCGGCGCTGGCCCGTTACATCCATGCCGCTACCCATCTCACCATCTCGCCCAATTTGATCGAGGCAGGGACCAAGACCAACGTCATCGCGGACAGGGCCCATGCCCAGGTGGACATACGAGGTCTCCCTGGAATGGACCGTGATTTCGTCGATGCCCATCTCCGAAAGGCGATGGGGAGCGCATCCGGTCACATCGAGATAGTCCCCGTGATGGACAGCGAGCCAACTGTCTCACCAGTCGGCAATGCTCTGTGGGATGCGATAGGGGACGCCGTCGAGGATCTGGACGGTCATCGGAATCTGGCGCCGACCCTGATGACGGTGGCGACCGATGCCCGTTTCTGGAGAACGAGGGGAACCGTCTGCTACGGCGTGGGTCTCTTTGACGAGCGCATGGAGTTCTCCGAGATGCTCTCGCTTTTCCATGGCCACGACGAGAGGGTGTCGGCGGCGTCGGTCGAGCGCACGGCCTTGCTCTACGAACGGGTCCTGGAGCGGTTCTTCACCGCGCCATGACCGTCATATGCGACATCGACGGCGTCGTATATCGCGGCGATGAGCTCCTCCCGGGCTCGGACATTGCCCTGCAACGTCTGGTCACGGCGGGGGTCGACCTGTATTTCGCCACCAACAACAGCACCAAGACCCCGGTGACCGTCGCCGAACGGATTACGGCCATGACCGGTGTACCCATCGCTCCAGGCTCCGTCATCACCTCCTCCGAGGCGGCAGTGGGAATGCTTGGCAAAGAGGAGCAACCGGTGATGGTGCTGGGCTCTGATGGGATAACCACGGCCCTCGCCCAAGTGGGGATAGGGGTGACAGACGACCCGACGGAGGCAAGAGCCGTTCTGGTCGGGCTCGACTGGGATTTCAGCTACTCGCGATTGACCAGGGCAGCGGACGCGGTTCGTGCCGGGGCGCGGTTCATCGCCACCAACACCGACCCGACCTATCCGGTTGCAGGTGGCCTCCTCCCCGGCGGGGGAGCGATGGTGGCGGCGGTGCATGCGACCACCGGGGTCAGCCCCGAAATCGCGGGGAAGCCACACCGCCCTATGAGGTCGCTGCTTCGGGCGAGGGGTGTCGGCGCGGCGTGGGTGATCGGTGACCGGGTCGACACCGACGTCGCCCTGGCCGAAGCCGAGCCCGATTGGACGTCCATCCTCGTCCTCACCGGTGTGACCAGTCCGGACGAGGCTCTAGACGCGGACTATGTCGTCCCCGACTTGGCGGCGGCGGTCGACCTCGTGCTTGAAATGGGAGGAGAGACGACTCCAGCCCGCGTCCCGTAGCCTTCGCGCATGGGCGATTTCTTGTTGACCGTGGGTTTCGTGCTTCTCTTCGCATGGGTGGCCCGTGGCCTGGTCGGAGCCCGTGAGTTGACGTGGCGAAGAACCCTCCTGGCCATCTTCGTGGGAGTCGTTTTCGGCATGACCGTGGCCATCCTGCTCCTGGCCCGCGACTTCGCGCAGCCTGAGGACCTCGACGGAGGTCAGCTCTTCGCCCTTTCCCTGCCCTTCGCATTGATCGGCACCATGGGGGCGATAGTCGTCCTGGAGCTTCTCTTCGCCCGGCCCAAATCCCGGCGCGGACTGCATGTTCCCCATCCCTTCAGGGCCCTGCGTCGTCGAGCCGGGATCATCCGCCGCGGCTGGCACGTGACTCGAATAATCGCTCGCAACGGCCTCGCCCCATTGGTTGGCCTGCGCCGAGGAGAGGTCTCGACTCGCAGCCCCGAGGAGCTAGCCCGTCGGGTTCGCGTCGCTCTCGAGGAATCGGGGGGAGTTTTCATCAAGCTGGGTCAGCTGCTGGCGACGCGACCGGATCTGCTCCCTCCGGCGGCGATGGCAGAACTGAGTCGTCTTCACGGCTCGGCCGCACCCCTGCCCGAGGATCAAGTGGCACAGGTGATACGAGAGGAAACCGGTCGAGGGATCGAAGAGGTGTTCCTCGAGGTGGACTGGACTCCCTTGGGGTCGGCCTCTATTGCCCAGGCACACGCAGCACGGCTCCTCGATGGAAGTGCCGTGGTGGTGAAGGTGAGGCGGCCCGGTCTCAGAGAGCAGGTGGAGCGAGATCTGGCCATTGCCCGCTGGCTGGCCAGAACCGCGGAGCGACGCACGTCCTGGGGAGCCCTCTATCAGGTCACCTCCCTTGTCGATGAGTTCTCGGACGTCATTCATGGAGAGCTGGATTTCCACGTCGAGGCCCGTCATGCCATCGAAGCGGGGGCGGCGATCGCTCGTCAACCTCGGGTTGTCGCCCCCCGGATCATCACCTCCTTGACCTCAGAGCGAATGCTGGTGATGGAGCGACTGGCCGGAGCCCCACTGTCGGCCATGACCGCCGGGATGGAGCCGGCCCGCGGGCGGGTGCTCGCCGACGCACTCTGCATCTCTCAGGTCCAAGCAATGCTGAAAGGCGAGAGGTTCCATGGCGACCCTCATCCCGGCAATGTCCTGGTGCTCGACAACGGCGACCTTGGTCTCATCGATTTCGGCATTGCAGGGCGCCTGGACACCTTCGAGCGAGCATCGGTGTTTCAGATGTTGGTCGCCATCAAGCTGCAGCAGCCTTCGTTGCTCCACGAGGCCATGGTGTCGATCGGCGCCGTCAGCCCGACCCGGGATCCGGATGAGATCGAAAGGGCTCTCGCCCAGTTTCTCGCCGCCGATGTCAGCTCCGGTCTCCCTTCCCCGGACGCTCTAACCGATCTGCTCGCGCTGACGAACAAGCTTCGCATGAAGCTTCCCCGGTCGACAACGACGATGTTTCGTGCTTTGGCGACCCTCGCCGGGACAGTCGAGCAATTGTCGCCCGGTTACCCGCTGATCGACGTCATAGCTGACGTCGGGGGCGCCGAGTTTCGAGAGCGAATGCTGCCGGGATCGGTAGCCGAGTTGGTGCAGCAGGAGTGGGCTCAACTCGGCCCATTGCTCAGTCGCGCCCCGCGTCACATGGATCGGATCGCGACACTCCTCGAGCACGGCCGTCTCACGACCCGGCTGAGACTCTTCACCGATGCCCACGAGGTCCGCGTGCTCGAGCGTCTGGTCAATCGCATCGTGCTGTCGCTTCTCAGCATTGGGGTAGGCCTTGTCTCGGTCTTGTTGCTGAGGACCGAAGGTGGACCAGCGTTTGCGGCCATCGGTATCGACCTGTATGAGGTACTCGGCTGGATTGGCCTCGCCCTGGCGGTGATACTCCTGATGAGGGTGCTTCTGGCAGTCCTTCGCCTCGATGAGGGCACTGCATGAGAAACGAAGATCTGGTGGTCACCACCCCGATTGGGCGATAATCCGGTGATGGACATCAACCCGGAGCAGATCGAGAAGTTGGAAGCAGCTCTCGCCCGTCTGGAAGAGCTCGACCCGGCCGACGTGCCCGAGCCCGCCGCCGAGCTGGCCAACCTTCTCAGCTCGCTGCTCGAGGAATCGGAGTAGTCCTGACCAGAAGGCGTCTCGATGCCGAGATCGTCCGACGTGAGCTCGCCGAAAGTCGCAGCGAGGCACAGCGCCTGATCACCGAGTCGAAGGTTCTGGTGGGCGGTATGCCCACTCCCAGGCCGGCTTCTCTCGTCTCCGCCGACACCCCGATCTCGTTGGTCACCGACGAGAGAAAGTGGGTATCTCGCGGAGCATTCAAGTTGATCGCCGCTCTCGATGCCTTCCCGGTCGACCTGACGAACAAAGTCGTCCTCGATGTCGGGGCCTCGACCGGCGGCTTCACCGAAGTGGCTCTGGATCGAGGCGCGCGATCAGTCACCGCCCTCGATGTCGGGCGCGCCCAGCTCCATGAGCGTCTCCGGAAGGACCCGAGAGTCACGCCATTGGAGCGAACCAACTTCCGCACGGTCGATCTGAGCCGACTCGACGTCCCGTATCCGGTCATCGTCGCCGACGTCTCCTTCATCTCGCTGTGCGCCATCGCCGCCAAGCTCGAAGAGGCGGCCGCCAATGGGGCGGACCTCATCATGCTGGTGAAACCTCAATTCGAGGCGGGCAAAGGCAACGTGGGCCACGGCGGGGTAGTCCGCGACCGCGAGGTGCGGGAACGGGCCGTTCGCGACGTGATCAAATGCCTCGAGGTAGCCGGATTGGGAGCCTGCGGCATCATCCGGTCACCGATCGAAGGACGTGACGGCAACGTCGAGTACCTACTCTGGCTACGAAAAGGTGATGAAGGGATCGCCCTGGAGGTGCCCGAATGAAGTTCGCCCTCGAGGTACGACATGGGCCAGAGAATGCACGTGTCTTCGCCGAGAAGCTGAGGATGGCTATTGCCTCGGCAGGGGGCAAGGTGGTCGAGGACGATGGGGAGGGACCAGACCTCGTCCTGGCGGTCGGAGGCGACGGGACTGTCCTCGCCGCTGCTCAACGAGCCCTCGCCAACGATGTTCCCGTTCTCGGCTTCAACCTCGGCACCATGGGCTTCCTGGCAGAGGCCGAGCCCGACGACCTGGAAGAAGTGATCACACGTCTGCTCGGTGGCGACTATGAGGTGTCGGAACGGATGACGGTCAAGGCGACAGTGGACGGAGTCTCGGCCACCGGCGTCAACGACGTCGTAGTGGAGAAGGTGGACAGTCAGCGCCTCATTCACCTCGATGTCGCTGTCGACGACGAGCATTTCCTGACCTATCGCGCAGATGGGCTCATCGTGGCCACGCCAACCGGGTCGACCGCCTACTCGTTCTCGGCCCGAGGCCCCCTCGTCGACCCGGTGCTCAGTGCTCTGATTCTCACCCCGGTTGCCGCCCACTCCCTCTTTGACCGCACACTGGTCATCCCGGCGAGCAGTCGGCTGTCGATCGTCGTGGGCAAGGACCGCCCGGTGAAGGTCAGCGTGGACAAGATCGATATGGGCCATCTCGGCGCAGGGCGGACTGTCGAGATCGAGCAGGGTGAGCGACCCGTGCGGTTCGCCAGGTTCCGCCCAAGACCGTTCTCCAGGCTGATCACCGATAAGTTCGGTCTCGACCGATGATCCACCACCTGCGGGTGGGCAACCTCGGCGTCCTCGAGGATGCTTCCATCGACCCGGGGCCGGGCTTCAGTGTCATCACCGGTGAGACCGGGGCAGGTAAGACCATGCTCCTCGGCGCACTACGACTTCTGACCGGAGAGAAGGCGAAGGTGAGTGCGGTGGGCCCCTTCGGTGACGAGGCCGTTGCCGAGGGTCTCTTCGGTGGGGTCGATGGCGAGATCGGTGTCACGCGTGTGGTCCCGCGGGAGGCCAGGAGCCGGGCTTACATCGACGGGACCCTGGCCGCTTCGGCCGTCCTCGAGGAGCGAATCGGCGGCTTACTCGAGATAGTCGGCCAACACGACCGGCTCCTCCTGCAGCGGAGTCAGACCGTCCTCGGTCTCGTAGACGACATGCTCGACGGGCCGAGACTGAAGACGCGCGACCGCTACAACGACGCCTGGGCCCGATATCGATCCGCGGTCGAGGACCAGCGGCGCCTCGGGGGAGATCGACCGGCCCTGGAGCGGGAGCTGGACCTCCTTCGCTATCAGGCGAACGAGATCGCCGCCGCCGGGCTCGTGGCGGGGGACGACCTCCGCTTCGAGGCGATGGCGGCGAGGCTGAAGAACGCGGAGGCGCTTCGGGAGAACCTGGCAGCTGCAAACGATGAGTTGGAGCGGCTCGTCGAGAGCTCAGGTGAAGTCGTATCCAGAGTGAGAAAGCTGGCTGTCTTGGACCCGGATATGGCAGGTTCGATGACGGCGGCAGACGGTCTGGACGCGGTCGCCCACGACCTGCTTCGGGACTTGCGTTCGGCGGCCGATGGCGCGTTCGAGGACCCGGCGGCCCAAGAGGTCGTCGAGCAGCGGCTCACCTCTCTCGGCGAGCTGAAGCGAAAGTACGGCCGAACTCTGGACGACATCCTCGAGTTCGGCGCCGATGCCTCCCACCGGGCTTCGGAGCTCGAGCAGCTGATCGAGAAGGCAGCAACCATCGACGAGCTTTTGCAACGCTGCGAAGCCGAGCTGGGCCAGATCGGTGCCGATCTGAGCGCCGTCCGCGGTCAGGTGGCCCGGGGGATCGAGGAGGATGCTCGTATTCATCTCGGCGCCCTAGGACTTCCGGCGGCGGCGGTCACCATCACGGCCGAGACCGTCGAGCCCGGACCCACCGGCATCGACAGGCTCGAGATCTTGTTCGCCTCAGACGACCGGCTCGTCTCAGGGCGCATCCAGGACGTCGCCTCCGGAGGGGAGTTGTCTCGATTGATGCTCGCCCTACGACTGGCCACGCGTGCCGAGGGCGCCGGGACCATGGTTTTCGACGAGATCGACGCCGGTGTCGGAGGGGCAACCGCTCTCGCCCTCGGGCGCAAGCTCGCCGACCTGGCCCGGTCCTGCCAGGTGCTCTGCGTCACCCATCTTCCACAGGTCGCGGCCCATGCCGAGGACCACTTCGTCATCGAGCGTGACGGGCCCAAAGCATCCGTGAGAAGGGTCGATGGGGAAGATCGGCTGACCGAGCTATCCCGGATGCTGGCCGGTCTTCCCGAGAGCGATCACGGCCGCGAGGCGGCAGCCGAGCTTCTCGAGGACGCCCGCTCCCGATGATGCTGGCCCGGAGCCTGATCGGTGCTACATTGGCATCCCGTCATGGACGGGCCACTTTTCACCTCAGAAACCACCACCCAGCACCCCTCTGAGGAAGCCGACGGCCCGCCGACTCCCACCAAGTTCGTGTTCGTCACGGGCGGTGTCGTCTCCAGTCTGGGCAAAGGGATTGCAGCCTCCTCCCTCGGGCGTCTGCTCAAGTCCCGGGGTCTCCGCGTCGTGAATCAAAAGCTCGACCCGTACATCAACGTCGACCCGGGAACCATGAACCCGTTCCAGCACGGCGAGGTGTTCGTGACCGACGACGGGGGAGAGACAGATCTGGACCTCGGTCACTACGAGAGGTTCACCGGAGAGAACCTGAGGCGGACCTCGAATGTCACCTCCGGCTCGGTCTATCTGTCCGTCATCCAGAAAGAGCGTCGAGGGGACTATCTGGGGGACACGGTGCAGGTGATCCCGCACATCACCAATGAGATCAAGGACCGCATACGGCGGGTCGGCGAACAGGACGTAGATGTCG
The DNA here is from genome assembly GCA_963810465.1 of uncultured Acidobacteriota bacterium. Lineage (GTDB taxonomy): Bacteria > Actinomycetota > Acidimicrobiia > Spongiisociales > ZC4RG35 > JARDZU01. The sequence continues at coordinate 385,346 of CAWENM010000003.1, forward strand.
TGATCACCGAGGTCGGGGGAACCGTCGGTGACATCGAGAGCCTTCCCTTCCTGGAGGCAATCCGCCAATTCGGGAACGACGTCGGGCGGGAGAACGTCATGTTCGTCCACGTCACCCTCGTGCCGTACATCGCCACCTCGGAAGAGCTGAAGACCAAGCCGACCCAGCATTCCGTTGCCGAGCTGCGGAGCAAGGGGATCACCCCGGATGTGATCATCGTCCGGTCGGACCGGGAGATCGATGAAGGTGTCAGGAAGAAGATCAGCCTCTTCTGCGACGTCCAGCCTCGGGCGGTCATAGCGGCGCCTGATGCGCGAGATATCTATGAGGTGCCGCTCATTCTCCACGACGGCGGGCTCGATGCAGTCGTCTGTGATCGGCTTGGCCTGGTTACCGGCCCGCCGAACCTCGACAGCTGGCGCTCGATGGTGGACAAGGCCCTGTCTGCCACTGAGACGGTGAGGATCGGGATAGTCGGAAAGTACGTCGGCTTGCCTGACGCATATCTCTCCGTCGCCGAGGCCCTGCGTCATGCAGCCGCGGGCCAGGGTCTGGGACTCGATCTGGTCTGGGTCCCGAGCGACGAGTTGACCGGGCTGCTTTCGGACTCCTACCTCGAGGACCTCGACGGCATCGTCATCCCCGGTGGCTTCGGGTACCGGGGTGTCGAAGGCAAAGTCCAGGCCATTCGGTACGCGCGGGAGAATCGGGTGCCATTACTCGGTCTCTGTTTAGGCCTGCAGTGCTCGGTGATCGAGTTCGGGCGCAATGTCCTCGGTCTGACCGATGCCAACAGCACCGAGTTCGATTCCACGACACCCCACCCCGTGATCGACCTGATGGCCAGCCAGGAGGACGTCGAGGACAAGGGGGGGACGATGCGTCTCGGTCTCTATGCCGCCAAGCTCGCCGAGGGCTCGAAGACCCGGGAGCTGTACGGCCAGGAGTTGGTTTACGAGAGGCACCGACACCGGTGGGAGGTCAACAACCGCTACCGCAAGGACTTGGAGAAGGCGGGGATGAGATTGTCCGGCGTCTCGCCAGACGACAACCTCGTCGAGTACATCGAGCTCGTCGACCACCCCTACTTCGTCGGAACTCAGGCCCATCCCGAGTTCCGTTCCCGTCCCGACGCGCCTCACCCACTGTTCGTCGGGCTGGTTCGGGCCGCGGCGGCGCGTGGTGATCAGATGGTTGTGCTTCCCGAGCCGGTGGACCTGACTATCGAGTGAGGCACGGCCTGCTTTGGGCCGATAGCCTGCCTGCAATGGTGCCATACGTCAGGGAGGACGTGTCTTGATCGTCGGTGTCCCCAAGGAAGTCAAGACCGAAGAGCACCGCGTGGCCATCACCCCGGTCGGCACCCGCGAGCTGACCGAGCGCGGCCATACCGTTCTCATCGAGAAGGGCGCCGGCGAAGGATCTTCCATCGTCGACGATGAGTTCGAGGCCCAGGGGGCCACCATCGTTCCCAACGCCGGGGAGGTTTTCGGAGGGGCCGAGATGATCCTCAAGGTCAAGGAACCTCAGGACTCCGAGATCGAGATGTTCCGACCTGGTCAGATCCTGTTCACCTATCTCCACCTGGCGGCCTATCCGCATATGGCCGCCGGCCTGTTGGCCCGGGACGTCATTGCCATCGCCTACGAGACCGTGCAGCTGCCGGATCGCTCGCTGCCCCTCCTCGCCCCCATGTCCGAGATCGCCGGACGCATGGCCACACAGGTGGGCGCCTACTTCCTCGGGAAGGCGGAAGGGGGAAGGGGCGTGCTCCTGGGCGGAGTCACCGGCGTCAGGTCAGGCAAGGTCGTCGTGATAGGCGGTGGGATTGCCGGCTCCAATGCAGCGGTCATCGCCGTGGGGATGCAGGCCGACGTGGTCGTGCTCGACACCGATATCGGCAAGCTGCGGATCCTGGATTCGCTCTATCTGGGGCGGGTCAGGACCTTGCACTCGAACCGGCTGACCCTGGAAGAGGAGGTGCTCGACGCCGACCTCGTCATCGGCACTGTCCTGGTGCCGGGGGCGTCCGCTCCCAAGTTGGTCACCGAAGACATGGTCCGGGCCATGAAACGGGGCTCGGTGCTCGTCGACGTCGCCATCGATCAAGGCGGGTGCTTCGCCACTTCCCGCGAGACAACCCACACCGACCCGGTCTACCTGGTTCACGACGTGGTCCATTACGCGGTCGGCAACATTCCGGGGGCAGTTCCCCACACCTCCACGTACGCATTGACGAACGCGACGCTGAGATACGCGGTCACCCTGGCCAACGACGGTGTTTCCGGGGCCGTCGACCGACACCCGGAGTTGGTGGCCGGGCTCAACGTAGTCGGCAAATCGGTGTGCCACCCTGCCGTAGCGGAGAGCTTGGGCGTCGCTTATGTGCCGGCACCAGAGGCACTCGCCTCGGTTTGAGCCCCACATTGCCGGAAGGGGTCGAGGAGTACCTTCTCGCCCTCGACGTGGAGCGCGGCCTCTCTATCAACACCATCGACGCCTACAGACGAGATCTCAGCCAGTATCTCGAATTCCTGGCGGGGGCGGAGCCGGACCAGACCTCTGTGGAGAGTTACGTTTCTCATCTACGCACTATGAACCTGGCGTCTTCCACAGTCGGGCGAAAACTCGCCGCGATACGGGGTTTACATCGCTTCCTGGTGATGGAGGGTCTTCGGCAGACTGATCCCACCCTCCTTCTCGAATCGCCACGTCGTCCTGAGCCATTTCCCAAAGCCCTCACAATCGACGAGACCATCCATCTGGTCGAGGCACCGGACATCGCCACGGTCAAGGGTCGCCGTGACGCCGCGTTGCTCGAGTTCCTGTACGCCACCGGGGCGCGGGTCTCCGAGGCCGTGGGAGTGGACCTCGGACATGTCGACCTCGAGGACAAGGTCGTCATTGTCACGGGCAAGGGCGCAAAGCAGAGACTCGTGCCGATCGGAGGCAAGGCGGTGACAGCGATCTCCCGATGGCTCCCTGACCGGCTGAATCTCATGAAGAGGTCCCAGCGGGGAGATCCGCTCTTTCTCAATCTGAGAGGCCGGCGTCTCAGCCGTCAGGGCATCTTCGACGTCGTCCGGAACAACGCCAGAAAGGCAGGCATACAGGCGGAGAAAGTCTCACCTCACGTGCTCAGACATTCGGCGGCGACACACATGGTGGAGGCGGGGGCGGACCTGCGGACGGTACAAGAGATCCTCGGTCACGCTACGATTTCGACAACCCAGATCTACACGAAGGTAAGTCCTACCCATCTCGTGGAGATCTACGTCCAGGCCCACCCGAGGAGCAAATGACCACGTTGGACATCGCCGGTGCCGAGAAGGCCCTGCACAAGGAGCGAGCCCATCTCGTCCACCAACTGGACGAGCTCGGGGCGGCCGAAACAGGCGATCTCCGTGCCGACATCGACTTCGGCGGGAGCTTCGCCGATGCTGCGGCCGTGACCGCCGAGCGCACCGAGGTCCTTGGTGTGGTCGATTCGCTGAAGGCTCAACTGGCCAACGTAGATCAGGCTCTCGGCAAGATCGACGCCGGTACGTACGGGATATGTGAGGACTGCGGCAAAGCGATACCCGCAGCGCGTCTCGAGGCGCGGCCCGAGTCGGTGCGTTGCGTCGAATGCAAGGCCAAGGCGGCCGGTCACTAGAACCGTGTCGGGCTCGCTGGGACATCTGACCCGTCGATTCGTCGACGTCCTGTTCTCCACCCCATTGGACGCGGCCGAACGCGCTGCCGTGGAGAGTTGGCTGGACGGTGGCCAGGCCTGGGTGTTCTTCTCACAGCCAGATCCGGACCAGCGTCACGGATTCCATGCCGCTCTCGTCGCAATCGCGGGAGAAGGCGAGATCGACGTCATCCGGGCCGCCCTGCTCCACGACGTAGGCAAGAGACACGCTCGCCTTGGTGTCATCGGTCGGACCGTTGCAACGATTGCAATCCGGCTCGGACTTCCTTTGACCACACGCTGGCGTCTCTATCGGGACCACGGCGAGACAGCGGCCTGGGAGTTGGAGAGTCTGGGATGCGAGGACGTGATCGTCGACTTCACTCGTCACCACCACGGCGGACGGCCACTCGATATCCCGGCCGCCACCTGGAACCTGCTGCAGCTCGCCGACCAACCGCCAAAGACCGGCGCCAAACCCGGGGCCGAATAACCTGAGGCGGCTGATGACCTTTCACGTCAAGACCACAGTCTTCGAGGGGCCCCTGGATCTCCTGCTCCAGCTCATCACAAAGCACCAGGTTGAGGTCACAGCTGTGGGTCTCACCGGAGTGGTGGGGGAGTACCTGACCTTCATCGACGACATGAAGGACCTGGACCTCGAGGTGACCTCGGAGTTCCTGCTCATCGCGGCGACGCTGATCCAGCTCAAAGCCCAGTCGCTCCTCCCAACCAGGGGCGTCTTCGATCTGGACGAGGAGCTCGCTCTCATCGAGGAGCGTGATCGGCTCCTCTCGCGTCTCCTCGTATGTGTGACATTCAAGGACGTTGCGGCTGTGCTGCAGCGAAGGCTTCAGGAGGCGAACCGGTTCGTTCCACGGACGGGTGGGCTCGATCAACAAATCGCTCCTCGACCCTCGGAGCTGGTCGTGCCGATCGACGTCGATGGTCTGGCCGCTCTGGCCTTCAGGGTCTTTGCCCGGGAAGGAGCCGAGCCCGACCTCGACCATCTGGACCTCGACCTCCCCTCTGTTGAGGCGGCGATCCAGGAGATCAGGGCACGGGTGACCGATGAGACGATGTCCACCTTCGAGGAGCTGACCGCTGAATGCACCCGCGCTGTCGAGGTAGCTGCGTATTTCCTGGCTCTGTTGGAGTTGGCCCGCTGGGGCCTCATCGAGGTCTCGCAGGAGGATTGGTTGTCTGAGATCGTGGTCCGTGATCGGGGCACTGGAGCCGTGGATCTCAATTCGGAGTGGGCGTCATGAGGGAGATGGCAGCCGTAGAGGCCGTGCTCTTCGTCACCGAGGCGCCAGTGCCAATCGGCGAATTGGCCGAGGTTCTGGAGCTGCCCAAGACGAGAGTCGAAGAGCTGCTCGACGAGCTGGGCCGGGAACTGGAGGGCCGAGAGAGCGGTCTGATACTGCGTCACGTAGCAGGTGGGTGGAGGCTCTACACCCACCCGGACGCCTATCCATTCCTCGAGCGTTTCTCGACATCGGCCACGGCCCGCAAACTGTCGCCTGCTGCCCTCGAGACCCTGTCCGTCATCGCCTATCGCCAACCGGTTGCCCGAAGTCAGATCAACGAGATCAGGGGTGTGGACTCCGATTCTGCGGTGAGAACCTTGGAGCGACTTGGCCTGGTCGAGGAAAGAGAGCGTCTCAACATTCCGGGCAACCCCGCGGTATATGTCACCACTGATCTCTTCCTGGAGAAGATGGGTCTCGAGTCAATGGCCGGGCTGCCGCCGCTTGCGGATCACATTCCTCCGGCCGACACCGTCGAATCCCTAGAGGAGACCCTTCGCCCCGGGACGGCGTGAGCGATGGCGGATCCGATCCGCGTCCAGAAAGCAATCGCAGTAGCAGGGCTCATGTCACGTCGCGCCGCGGAGGAGTCGATCCGCCAGGGGAGGGTCGCTATCGACGGCATCGAGGCGGTGCTCGGTGACAGGGTCGACGTGACCGAACAAAAGGTGACCATCGATGGCGTCCCCATCCCGATCAACCCGGATCTGGAGACCTATCTCCTCTACAAGCCGGTCGGGGTGATCTCCTCGGCGTCGGACCCACAAGGAAGGCGGACGGTGGTCGATCTGGTGGCTGCCGGGCGTCGGCTCTACCCGGTTGGCCGTCTCGACTATGAGTCCGAGGGTCTGATCCTTCTCACAAACGACGGTGATCTGGCCAACCGGGTCACCCATCCTCGATACGGGATCGTCAAGAAATATGTCGCTCTGGTCAAGGGGCGCCCCGGCAAAGGCGAGATCAGACGTCTGACGGAGGGTATCGACCTCGAGGACGGCCCGGCTCGGGCGGTATCGGCCCAGATCGTGGGTCGGCAGGAAGCGGAGACACTGGTCGAATTGGCCATGGGCGAGGGTCGCAACCGCGAGGTGCGCCGCATGTTCGAGTTCTTGGGGTACGAGGTGATGTCTCTGGTCAGGACGGCGATCGGGCCCATCGCCGACCGGTCCCTCAAGCCAGGGCAGTCTCGGAGGTTGTCCGCGCCCGAGATACGGGATCTCCTCGCCTCGGGCACCGAGGAACGCCCGTGACCGCCTTCCGGGCAATCGAGCCGGCCGCTGGGCCAATCGACGCCTCGGTGCGCCCCCCTGGATCCAAATCGCAGACGATCAGGGCTTTGGTGATCTCTGCTCTGGCCGAGGGTGAGTCGCTCTTGCGGGGGCCGCTCGAGGCCGAGGACACCCGGGCCGCCCGCGACGCCTTGGGACTCCTCGGGGTGGAGATTGCCGATTCGAGCGATGGGTGGCGGGTGAGCGGATCGGCCGGCCACCTTCTGGCATCGAACATCCCGGTGGATGCCGGCGCATCCGGTCTCACGGCACGGTCGGCGATTGCCGTCGCCTCACTCGTTGAAGGCACCACCACCGTTGTGGGCCGGGATCGTCTACCTGAGCGGCCCATGGGCGGGCTCGTCGATGCTCTCAACGCTCTTGGGGTCGAGGCGACCTCAGTCGACGGCCACCTTCCAGTGACCATCGGTGGAGCCGGAGCAATACCGGGAGGGTCGGTGACGGTCGCCTCCCATGAGACCAGCCAGTTCGCCAGCGCCCTGCTTCTGGTCGCTCCGCTGGCACAAGATGAGTTGGTGGTCGTTCCGGACGGCCTCGAGGGCTCACAGCGCTATCTCGAGATCACCGTCGCGATGATGGAGGTGTTCGACGCCGTCGTGGAGTCGGTCGGGGAGGAGTATCGGGTCGAGTCGGGGGGGTACAGAGGGACCGATGTCGTCATCGAGCCCGATGCGTCCGCGGCCGTGTACCCGATGGTCGCTGCCGCCATCACCGGTGGCCGCGTGACCATCGAGGGGCTCGGATCCAAATCACTTCAACCCGATCTCGAGATCGCCCGAGTGCTCGAACAGATGGGGTGTGTGGTGAGACAGACCGGCAACGAGACCACTGTCGAAGGCACTGCCGATGGGCTGCATCCGGTCGATGTCGATCTCTCCGGATCGCCGGACGGCTCGTTGGCGGTGGCGGTGGCCGCCCTCTTCGCCGATGGCCCGAGCCGGCTCCGCGGCCTCGGATCGCTGAGGCTCAAGGAATCGGACCGGCTGGCGGCTTTGGCGACCGAGATGACCCGTCTCGGAGCCGATGTGGCGGTCGACGGTGACGAGCTCCATATCACTCCCGGCATCCAGCGCCCGGCCCGGGTGCAGTCACATGGTGACCACAGGGTGGCGATGTCCTTCGCCATTGCCGGTCTGCGGGTTCCCGGGATCGAGATCGCCGATCCCGACGTCGTGGCCAAGACGTGGCCATCCTTCTGGAAAATGCTCGCCGGCATCACCCAAACGATTGCGTGAAGACGGCGCGCCGGGCGCGCGTCGCGCTAGGTTGCGCTCGACGGAGAGGACCGACCCGGTCCCACAAGCCCCCATTGTCCGAATACCCCCATAAGGACACCCTCGGGGATCGGGTCCCTCTCCGCCCGCCAGATATGCTCCCCGCCCGTGATCGACCTCATCGTGACCCTCGACGGCCCGGCGGGAACCGGGAAGAGCACGGTGAGCAGGGAGGTGGCTTCACGTCTGGGCGTCCCCCGTCTCGACACCGGGGCGTTCTACCGAGCAGCCGGCCTTGCCGCCATGCGAGCTGGTGTCGACCTATCGGATCATGAGGGTGTGGCGAACGTGGTCGCCGGTATCAGTCTCGATCAGGACGAGGGGAAGATGCTGCTCGATGGTGAGGACGTCTCCCGAGAGATTCGAAGCGAGGCCTCGACCGAAGCGTCCTCGCGGGTGTCCACCCACCCCGAGGTGCGAGGGCTCCTCGTGGTGTACCAAAGGGACTGGGTGGCCCGGCATGACAATCGTGCGGTCGTCGAGGGCCGCGACATCGGGTCGGTGGTCTTCCCCGAGGCCACCGTGAAGGTCTATCTCGATGCGCGTCCAGAAGTCAGGGCACAGCGACGAGCCGATCAGACAGGCACGGATCAAGCCGGTGTCCTTGCTGAGCTGAGAGCGAGGGACGAGAGGGATTCCACGCGTGATGCTTCACCTTTGATCGTGCCCGACGGGGCGGTGATCATCGACACGTCGGACATGACGGTCGACGAGGTGGTCGACACCATTGTCGGATTGGCCCGCGAGTCGGCCCGCTGACGTCTCCGGGGACCGAGGACGGTTGGAGCCTGGCCCCACCTACCATTGACACATGAGCATCGAACGGGTCCTCGTGGCTGAGCCAAGGGGGTTTTGCGCCGGCGTGGACATGGCGATCAAGGCCCTGACATGGATGACCCGCATCTTCGAGGGTCCCGTGTACTGCTACCACGAGATCGTCCACAACGAGTGGGTGGTGAAGGCCTTCGAAGGCGTCGGCGTCATTTTTGTCGACGACATCGAAGACGTGCCCGAAGGGGCGCCTGTGATGCTCTCTGCGCATGGCTCGGCGCCGGAGGTGGTCGCCGGTGCCGGGACCCGAGCCGCGGTGGTCATCGACGCCGTCTGCCCGCTGGTAACCAAGGTCCACCACGAGGTGAAGCGGATGGCACGGGACGGCTTCGACATCATCTACGTGGGCCATGAGGGCCACGACGAGGCTGTAGGGACGGTGGCGGAGGCCCCATCATCGATCCGGCTGGTCGAGCCTGAGACCGGGCTCGGTCAGTACACACCGGCCGACCCAGCCAAGGTCGCTCTTCTGGCCCAGACCACACTCGGTGTGCACGAGTGGATGGCCGTGATGGACGATGCCCGGATCCGCTTCCCCGAACTGCAGATGTCACGAAAGTCCGACCTTTGTTATGCCACCACCAACCGCCAGGAGGCGGTGAAACAGCTCTCTGGAGAGTGTGACCTCGTGCTCGTGGTGGGATCGCACAATTCATCCAACACCCAGGCTCTGGTCAGGGTGGCCCGCGATCACGGTGTGAACGCCTATCGCATCGACTCCGCAGATGACATCGATGATTCGTGGCTCGATGGAGTGTCTGTGGTCGGGCTTACTGCCGGTGCCTCGGCGCCGGACCACCTCGTACAGGAGGTGATCGATCGTCTCGCCCCTGTGTCGGGCTTCGAGTTGTGGTCGGCGATAGAGGAGCAGGAATACTTCCCCTTGCCGCCTCAGCTCCGCTCGTTCGTCACCACACTCCAGAACCTGGTCGAGGCAGGCGTGACCGCCCGTCACCCGGGAAGGGATGGCTGGCTGCAGGGGGACCGCGAGTGGACCGCCACCGAGGCCCTCGACGTCGTCAGCGCCTGATCGACGGCAGTGAGCAGACTTCCCATCGTCGTCGTCGTGGGTCGGCCCAACGTGGGCAAGTCCACCCTGGTCAACCGGATCATCGGGTCCCGGTCGGCGGTGGTCGAGGAACTGCCCGGTGTCACTCGCGACCGTCGTGAGTTCGACGGCGATTGGTCGGGCCGCGATTTCGTCCTGGTCGATACCGGCGGCTGGGAGATAAAGCCGTCAGATCAGATCGGAGTGTCGATCAAGGAGCAAGCCGAGGCGGCGGTATCCGGCGCGGACGCCGTCATCTTCGTCGTGGACGGGACTGCGGAGCTCACCGATGACGACACCGGGGTCATCTCGGTGCTCAGGTCGGCTCAGATCCCGGTGGTGCTCGCCGCCAACAAGCTCGACAACGAGGCCATGGAAGGCAACATCGATCGTCTTTGGGGTCTCGGCCTCGGGGAGCCCAATCCAATCAGCGCCTACCACGGCAGGGGAGTGGGGGAGCTCCTCGATCGGGTGGTTGCCTCGCTTCCTGAGCCGGCCGATGTCGAGCCGAACGACGAGGTTCCCCGCGTGGCCATTGTCGGCCGACCCAACGTCGGCAAGTCGACACTGCTGAACAAACTGGTCGGTGAGCGACGGGTCATTGTCTCCGAGACACCCGGGACCACGCGTGACCCGATCGACGTAGACGTCGAGCTTGACGGGAGCCGTTACCGGCTGATCGACACGGCCGGGATCCGTCGCAAACCTCAGATCCACGAGGACGCCGACTTCTACGCCGTTCTCCGTGCCCGCGAAGCGCTCGAGGGGGCAGACATCGCCCTACTCCTGATCGACGCCACCGACGGTGTCACTCATCAGGACCAGCGCATCGCCAGTGAAGTCGTTCAGGCGGGAGTAGGCCTGGTCATCATCCTCAATAAATGGGATGCCATCGACGACGAACAGAGGGAGCTCACCGAGCGCTCATTGCCGGATCGCTTCGGTTTCGTCGGCTGGGCACCAGTTCTCCGCATGTCGGCACAGACCGGCGCCCGGATCCAGCGGCTGCCCGGGGCCATCGAGGCCGTCCTGGACGGCCGGGTCACGCGTCTCGCCACCGGTCAGCTCAATCGGGCGGTGCGGAAATGGGCGGCTGCACATCCACCCCCCGTCCGCAAAGGTCGCCGCCCCAAGATCCATTATGTGGTTCAAGCCGGAACCGCTCCGCCGACCTTCGTGGTGTTCATCTCGGGCGGAACCCTCGGTGACGACTATCTGCGCTTCCTGGAGAACCGTCTCAGAGATGAGGCCGATTTCACCGGCAACCCCTTGCACATCTTCTCCCGTGCCGGGGAGCGCAGATGAGCGATGACTTCCTCCCCGAGACCGATGCAGATCAGTCACCGGAGGAGGTCCGGGCACCGTTCAGCTTCAAGCTGATGATCGCCCTCACGGTTGCCTATCTGGGGTGGAGACTGGTCCAGGGCATCGTGTGGGTGGTGGAGAGACTGAGCTGAGCTCAGATCCCGAGCATGGCCGCCGCCCTGAGCAGGGCGGCCACGGTCTTGGCGTCGACGATGTCGCCATTGATCGCCCTGGAAACGGCATCGGAAAGCGGAATGCGCTCGAGTTCCAGTACCTCGTCGGCTTCGAGCGCTGAGCCACCCGGGATCGCCGTCAGCTCACGGGCGAGATAGAGCCAGATCCGCTCATCGGTGAACCCCGGTGTGGTCAAGATCGAGCCGAGACCTATCAACTGCGTGGCCTCCTGCCCGATTTCCTCCGCCAGTTCGCGTCTTGCGCAGACCTCTGGATCTTCGGAACCGTCCAGCTTGCCCCCCGGGACCTCCAGGAGCCAACCGTCTGCGGCATACCGGTACTGGCGGACGAGCAGGGCGTAGTCGACCCCATCCTCACCTCTCTCGACTGGCAACACGACGGCCGCACCAGGGTGTCGGATCATCTCGAGGTCGGTCTGATTCCCGTTGGGGAGCACCACGCTGTCGAGGGAGAGATCGACGACCCGGCCCTTGTAGATGGGCTGGCTCGAGATCAATCCGGGAGCGGGAGAATGCTGTGATTCCATTCGGGAATCGTAAGCCGTCGCCCCGAATCAGCTGATGACGGACCCGGGACCGGGGATGAACTCGCCGGTTCTCTCATCTCGAGGACGCCCGGTCCCCGCGATCGCCGTGCCACGCAGGTACGTGGCCACGACAGATCCCCGGAAGATCCGGCCCGTGTAGGGGCTCCACCCGGCTTTTGACAGTATGTCCTCATCCTCGACACGCCATTGCCCGGTGGGGTCGACAAGGACGAAATCGGCATCGGAACCAGGCTCCAGCGACCCCTTCCCTTTCAAGCCATACCGCAGGGCGGGCGCCGACGAATAGAGCCGGGCGATGTCCTCGAGCTCGATCAACCCTCGAAGCGCAGCATCGAGGAGGAAGGGCAAGGTGGTGTCGAGCCCTGGCAACCCGAATGGCGCAGTCCAAATGTCACCGCTCGCCTTTTGGGCAAGGGTGGACGGGGCGTGATCGGTGGAGATATGGGAGAAGCCGCCTGACTTCAGCGTGGACCACATGAGGTCTCGGTCGTCGTCACCCCGGATCCGCGCCGGTGGCGTGAATTTGCGCAGGGCGCCCTGCTCGATGACCTCGGTCTCCTCGAGGGCGAAGTATTGAGGGCATGCTTCCGCGGCCACATCGGCGCCTCGCCGGCGGGCCACGGAGACGAGGCCGGCGGCGGCTGCGTCGGAGACGTGGGCGATCGTGACACGGGAACCGTGGGCGGCCGCCAGGTCGACGATGGTGGCGATGGCGGTCCGCTCGGCCTCGCGGGACCTCCATTCGGTGAGCACCCCAGGATCATCTCGACCCTGCTCCATGAACTTCTTCTCGGCGAGGGCCGTCAAAGCCTCGTCTTCGCAATGGACCAATGCACTCGCACCGAGCGAGGCGAGCATCTCGAGCGCCCGGCCCGCCATTGATGAATCGAGGCCGGGGACGCCGTGTGTCGTGCACGTGAAGATCTTGAAGAACGAGATACCGGCCTCCCACATCGCCGCCATGTCCGGGATGTCTTCCGGCCAGAGATGCGCCGCGAGGCCAAAGTCGACATTGGATCGTCCTCGAAGGTGCTCGATCTTCTCTGCGAGGTCTTCCGGCGTGCGCACGGGGCGAGCGTGAGTGTGTTCGACGATGGTGGTGACACCCCTCGCTGCCGCGGCCCTTGTGCCGTGGGGGAAGTCCTCTCGTTCAGTCGGCCCGGGCTCCATCAGATGGACATGGGTGTCGACCATCCCGGGGAGAACGATCAGCCCTGACGCATCAACGACGGTTCCTGACGCCGGGACATCTCCCACTGCCGCGATTCGCCCTCGAGACACTCGCAGGTCGGACAAGTGCCGCCCGTGAGGCGAGATGACCGTCCCGCCCTTGACAGTGAGATCGAAGTCGACCGTCCTTCGCTCCTGGCTCGCTAAGCCTGCCTCGAACGCCCGAGCGAGACGGAGGCGGCGACCCAGCTTTCATCCGATGTTTCCCTGCCGGCCATCCTGAGCTCCTCTGTGTGCCCCGGAATCTATGCGGGCGGGCCGGGTGCAGGGGTACGATCCGCCGGCGGTCTTATGAACCAAGGGAGAATGATGAAGAGATATCTGATCATCGGTGTCGTCATGGCGGCACTGCTGGCTGCGTGTGGAGGCGATACGGACACCACCACCACGGCTGGCGCCACCGAGACGACAGCCGGGGCGACCGACACAACGGCGGGCGCCACCGAGACGACGGCCGGGAGCACGGAGACGACGGTGGCGGCCGCCGGCGGGATGGAGGAGCTCATTGCGGCTGCCCAGGAGGAGGGCACACTGACCACGATTGCCCTGCCTCACGACTGGTGCGGCTACGGGGCCGTCATCGAGGGCTTCAAGGCGGAATATGGCCTGGAAGTCAACGAGCTCGATCCAGGTGCCGGATCCGCCGAGGAATTGGAGGCGATCGAGGCCAACAAGGAGAACCCGGGGCCACAGGCACCCGATGTGGTCGACGTCGGTCTCGCCTTCGGGCCTCAGGCCAAGGAAGCCGGCCAGATCCAGCCCTACATGGTGTCGACGTGGGATGAGATCCCAGAGGGCGCCAAGGATCCCGAGGGTTACTGGTATGGCGACTACTACGGCGTGCTCTCCCTAGAGGTCAACACCGCCGAAGTGGCCTCTGCGCCGGCGGAATACGCCGACCTCCTCGACCCTGCCTACAACGGGCAGGTGGCGTTGTCGGGCGACCCGCTCACCTCGAACGCCGCGATGCTGTCAGTGTGGGCCGCAGGGCTCGCCACGGGAGCAACCGGGGAAGAGGCGGCCCAAGCCGGGCTCGACTTCTTCGCCCAGTTGAACGATGCGGGCAACTTCGTGCCAATCGATGGCGACTCGCGCACGGTGGGAATCGGGGAGACCCCGATTCTGATCGACTGGTCCTACAACTCCATTGCCAACGATGTCACGTTGGCCGGGAACCCGGACATCGAGACCGTGGTGCCAGTAGAGGGCCGTATGGCAGGTGTCTATGTGCAGGCGATCAGCGCCTATGCGCCACATCCCAACGCCGCCAAGCTGTGGATGGAGTACCTGTACTCGGATGCAGGCCAACTTGGTTGGGCGGCGGGCTACTGCCACCCGATCAGGTTCGAGGCCATGTCCGCGGCGGGCACTATTCCCCCCGAAGTCGCTGAGCAGCTGCCCAGCACCGAGGGCGCCTTCTTCCCCTCGATCGACGAGATAGCCGCCGCGCAGGCGGTCATCGTCGAAGGTTGGCCGAGCGTGGTTGGTGTGACCGTTGAGCCAAGCCCAAGCGGAGGCTGATCGGACGCAATCGACGAAGGTAGTGGGGGGCGCCAGGCGCCCCCCACTGACCCGTTTCGGGAGCTGGTTGGGAGTCCTCCCGTTCTTTCTCTTCTCCGGAATGTTCCTGATCGCTCCGGCGATCGTCCTCGCTTACCGCAGTTTGGAGAGCCCCGACGGGACGCTGACCCTGGACAACTACCGGGCGCTGACCGACGCCAACGTTCTTGCAGCCTATGGCATGTCGATCCGGCTCAGCTTGCTCACAGCGCTCGTCGGCGGAGTGTTCGGTTTCCTCCTCGCCTGGGCGGTATCCATGGGCGGTCTGGGGCGTTCGACCCGTTCCGGTTTGAGCACCTTCTCTGGTGTCGCCTCCAACTTCGCCGGCGTCCCGCTGGCTGCCGCCTTCGTCTTCACGCTGGGCCGGGTAGGCGTGATCACGGCCTTGTTCGAGTGGTTGGGCGTCGATCTCTACGACACCGGCTTCAGTCTGTACAGCTTCTGGGGGCTGGCAGTTGTCTATCTCTATTTCCAGTTTCCCCTGATGGTCTTGATCATCCTCCCTGCGATCGACGGGCTGAAACAGGACTGGCGAGAAGCCGCCGAGAACCTCGGCGCCACCCCTGGTCAATACTGGCGCCGTGTGGCATTTCCGGTCCTGCTCCCCTCGATCCTCGGCACCATGATCCTGCTGTTTGGCAACGCATTCGGTGCCCACGCCACGGCGTACGCCCTTACCGGCGGTTCGATCCCACTGGCCACCCTGCTCATCGGTCAGCAGATCTCCGGAGACGTCCTCAACAATCCTGGCCTTGGCTATGCCGTGGCGATGGGCATGGTGTTCATCATGGCGCTCTGCATCGTGATCTATTCGGTCCTACAGCGCCGCTCGGAGAGGTGGCTGGGATGACCATTTCCACCACGCCGCTCCCGGTCGGAATCGAGGCCGAAGCTCCGCCGACCCTGGCCAAGGCAAGCCGGTTCTGGGCGTGGGTGATCCTCATCATCGCTGGGCTCTACTTTCTCGTGCCGCTGGGGGCGACGTTTTGGTGGTCGCTTCGGGCGACCGAGGGAACTCTCGGTTTCGAGGCATATCGACGGCTCTTCGACGACGCCAATTTCTGGCCCTCGTTCACCGAGTCGGTGATCAACGCGATCGCGGCCATCTTCCTCAGCCTGCTCATCATCGTCCCCACCGCCTACTGGGTGACCCTGAAGCTCCCCAAGCTCCGCCCGGTGGTCGAGTTCATCACCCTCCTTCCCTTCGTGATCCCGGCCGTCGTGCTGGTCTTCTCTCTGCTCCGTCTCTACGGCCGGCCTCCGTTGCTGCTCACGGCCACCTACGACAGCTCGCGTGTGCTCCTCGTCTGTGCCTATGCGACCCTTTCATTCCCATATATGTTCCGCTCTGTGGACAACGGGCTCAGGGCCATGGATGTGCGCTCGCTCACCGAGGCCGCCCAGAGCCTGGGCGCGGGGTGGCCGACGATCCTCCGCAGGGTCATCTTCCCCAACCTCCGGGTCGCCGTGCTCTCTGGCGCCCTGCTGACCTTTGCCATCGTGATCGGGGAGCTCACTATCGCTCTGTTCTTGGCGCAACAGACCTTCGGGCCCTACATGGCCAACCTGACTCGGAGCAAGGTCTACGAACCGTCGGCGATGGCGATCGTCGCCTTTGCCATAACCTGGGCGGCGATGGGGATGATCGCACTCATCTCCAGATCGCGGAAGCGCCGATGAGTGGGTTTCTCAGCCTCCAGGGCGTGCGCAAGGAGTTCAACGGGGTGGTCGCCGTCGAGTCTTTCAACCTCGAGGTCGAGCCGGGTGAGTTCGTCAGCTTCCTGGGGCCATCCGGGTGCGGCAAGACGACCACGTTGCGCATGGTGGCCGGGATTCGAGCCACCGACGTCCGGCACCATAAGGCTGGCCGGGGAGGACGTCACCTACGCCAAGCCGAACGAGCGCAACATCGGCATGGTGTTCCAGTCCTATGCGCTCTTCCCGAACATGACCGTTGCCGACAACATCGCCTTCGGCCTGAGGGTGCGCAAAGAGGAGGGAGCCGCCCGGGGCGAGCGAGTGGCGGAGCTGCTCGACTTGATCCATCTCCCAGACAAGGCCAAGTCGTATCCGAATCAGGTTCGAGGCCATGTCCGCGGCGGGCACAATTCCCCCCGAAGTCGCTGAGCAGCTGCCCAGCACCGAGGGCGCCTTCTTCCCCTCGATCGACGAGATAGCCGCCGCACAGGCGGTCATCGTCGAAGGTTCCCAGCGTGGTTGGTGTGACCGTTGAGCCAAGCCCAAGCGGAGGCTGATCGGACGCAATCGACGACGGCAGTGGGGGGCGCCAGGCGCCCCCCACTGACCCGTTTCGGGAGCTGGTTGGGAGTCCTCCCGTTCTTTCTCTTCTCCGGAATGTTCCTGATCGCGCCGGCGATCGTCCTCGCTTACCGCAGTTTGGAAAGCCCCGACGGGACGCTGACCCTGGACAACTACCGGGCGCTGACCGACGCCAACGTTCTTGCAGCCTATGGCATGTCGATCCGGCTCAGCTTGCTCACGGCACTCGTCGGCGGAGTGTTCGGTTTCCTCCTCGCCTGGGCGGTATCCATGGGCGGTCTGGGGCGTTCGACCCGTTCCGGTTTGAGCACCTTCTCCGGTGTCGCCTCCAACTTTGCCGGCGTCCCACTGGCTGCTGCCTTCGTCTTCACGCTGGGCCGGGTGGGCGTGATCACGGCCTTGTTCGAGTGGTTGGGCGTCGATCTCTACGACACCGGCTTCAGCCTGTACAGCTTCTGGGGGTTGGCAGTCGTCTACCTCTATTTCCAGTTTCCCCTGATGGTCTTGATCATCCTCCCTGCGATCGACGGGCTGAAACAGGACTGGCGAGAAGCCGCCGAGAACCTCGGCGCCACCCCTGGTCAATACTGGCGCCGTGTGGCATTTCCGGTCCTGCTCCCCTCGATTCTCGGCACCATGATCCTGCTGTTTGGCAACGCATTCGGTGCCCACGCCACGGCGTACGCCCTCACCGGGGGTTCGATCCCGCTGGCCACCCTTCTCATCGGTCAGCAGATCTCCGGAGACGTCCTCAACAATCCGGGTCTTGGCTATGCCGTGGCGATGGGCATGGTGTTCATCATGGCGCTCTGCATCGTGATCTATTCGGTCCTACAGCGCCGCTCGGAGAGGTGGCTGGGATGACCATTTCCACGACGCCGCTCCCGGTCGGAATCGAGGCCGAAGCTCCGCCGACCCTGGCCAAGGCAAGCCGGTTCTGGGCGTGGGTGATCCTCTTGATCGCTGGGCTCTACTTTCTCGTGCCGCTGGGGGCGACGTTTTGGTGGTCGCTTCGGGCGACCGAGGGAACTCTCGGTTTCGAGGCATATCGACGGCTCTTCGACGACGCCAATTTCTGGCCCTCGTTCACCGAGTCGGTGATCAACGCGATCGCGGCCATCTTCCTCAGCCTGCTCATCATCGTCCCCACCGCCTATTGGGTGACCCTGAAGCTCCCCAAGCTCCGCCCGGTGGTCGAGTTCATCACCCTCCTTCCCTTCGTGATCCCGGCCGTCGTGCTCGTCTTCTCTCTGCTCCGTCTCTACGGCCGGCCTCCGTTGCTGCTCACGGCCACTTACGACAGCTCGCGCGTGCTCCTCGTCTGTGCCTATGCGACCCTTTCATTCCCATATATGTTCCGCTCTGTGGACAACGGGCTCAGGGCCATGGACGTGCGCTCGCTCACCGAGGCCGCCCAGAGCCTGGGCGCGGGGTGGCCGACGATCCTCCGCAGGGTCATCTTCCCCAACCTCCGGGTTGCCGTGCTCTCCGGCGCCTTGCTCACCTTTGCCATAGTGATCGGGGAGCTCACGATCGCCCTCTTCTTGGCGCAACAGACCTTCGGGCCTTACATGGCCAATCTGACCCGGAGCAAGGTCTACGAACCGTCGGCGATGGCGATCGTCGCCTTTGCCATCACCTGGGCGGCCATGGGGATGATCGCACTCATCTCCAGATCGCGGAAGCGCCGATGAGTGGGTTTCTCAGCCTCCAGGGCGTGCGCAAAGAGTTCAACGGGGTGGTCGCCGTCGAGTCTTTCAACCTCGAGGTGGAGCCGGGGGAATTCGTCAGCTTCCTGGGGCCGTCCGGGTGTGGCAAGACGACCACGCTGCGCATGGTGGCCGGGTTCGAGCCACCGACGTCGGGCACCATAAGGCTGGCCGGGGAGGACGTCACCTACGCCAAGCCGAACGAGCGCAACATCGGCATGGTGTTCCAGTCCTATGCGCTCTTCCCGAATATGACCGTTGCCGAGAACATCGCCTTCGGCCTGAGGGTGCGCAAGGAGGAGGGAGCCGCTCGGGGCGAGCGCGTGGCTGAGCTGCTCGACTTGATCCATCTCCCCGACAAGGCGAAGTCGTACCCGAATGAGCTGTCCGGGGGCCAGCAGCAGCGGGTGGC